>NZ_JAPPTJ010000013.1:0-113084 GCF_027586995.1 Vibrio sp. La 4.2.2 | reverse complement strand
AGGTTCGAACTCGTGACCTCAACCTTGGCAAGGTTGCGCTCTACCAACTGAGCTAGTGTCGCATTGAACGTCTTTCGTCGTTCAGGGCTGCGAATTATAAGAGCATTTTTTTGTGATGCAAGTCCTTATCAGCAAAAAAACCAACTTTTTTTTCGTTTGATGAAAAAGCACACAAAAATACGTTATTTTTCCGCCAGCTACAGCCCTAAACTTATCTTTTTAACAAATATTCGAAGATCAGATAGTAAAAATAGTCTCACGATAATATTTGAGTTCAGCAATAGACTCACGAATGTCATCCAACGCTAGATGGGTTCCTTGTTTAGAAAAACCATCAAGGACTTCCGGTTTCCAACGACGAGTCAATTCTTTTAACGTACTGACATCCACGTATCGGTAATGGAAATACTCTTCAAGTTCCGGCATATGTTTGTAGAGAAAACGTCGGTCTTGACCAATACTATTGCCACAAATCGGTGATTTTCCTTTTGGTACCCATTGCTCTAAAAACGTGATGGTTTGTTTAATGGCTTCCGCTTCATCATACTCACTGTCTTTAACGCGAGCCACCAGCCCACTTGCAGTATGGGTATTAGTGCACCAATCATCCATTTTGGCCAACTCTTCATCCGATTGGTGAATGGCGATTACTGGGCCTTCAGCAAGAATGTTTAACTCGCTGTCCGTCACTATACTGGCGATTTCGATAATTTTGTGTTGCTCAGGATCCAGTCCTGTCATCTCCAAATCAACCCAGATCAAGTTGTCATCACTGAAAGACATAATGCCCTCGTCTATTTGTTTTCTGCTAAAAGAGGTACTATACCGAAATTAAATTCAGTAACCCAAATGGTTTGATGCAAATTGCATCATTGAAATATCGTGGCGAAAAAGAAAAAACTAACCAAAGGTCAGGTGCGTCGTGTACGCAGCAACCAAAAGAAAAAACTGGCAAAGGAAGAAACGGTCCAGTGGGATGAAACCATGCTTGGTGCAGTCAAGCAGGGGCTTGTTATCACGCGTTTTGGGCAACATGCCGACATTGAAGATCTCGAAACTAAAGAAATTCACCGCTGTAACTTAAGGCGCGGCATTGAATCTTTGGTGTCTGGCGATCGCGTTAAATGGCGAGTTGGCCTTGAATCTATGCATGGTATTTCTGGCGTTGTAGAAGCTGTAGAGCCACGAACCTCAATGCTAACTAGACCTGACTACTACGACGGTCTCAAACCCGTAGCAGCAAACGTTGACCAAATGGTGATCGTCTCTGCTGTAGTGCCAGAGTTGTCTTTAAACATCATTGATCGCTATTTGATTGCCTCTGAAACATTAGAAATCGCGCCACTTGTGGTTCTAAATAAAATAGACCTACTTCCAGAGCAAGATCGCGAGACGTTTTACCAACTTTTAGATGTCTACAAGAACATCGGTTACAAAGTACTGTTGGTCAGTAAGGAGAGTGGCGAAGGCATCGAAGAGCTCGAGGCCCACCTAAAAGACAAGATCAATATTTTTGTTGGTCAATCTGGTGTCGGCAAATCAAGCTTGGTTAACGCCCTGATGCCAGAGCTCGATGTAGAGGAAGGTGAAGTTTCCACTAACTCTGGTTTAGGCCAACACACCACGACAGCAGCAAGATTGTATCATTTCCCATCAGGCGGCGATCTTATCGACTCTCCAGGGGTACGTGAGTTTGGCTTGTGGCACTTGGAACCAAATGAAGTCACCGAAGCATTTGTTGAGTTCAAGCCCTATCTAGGTGGTTGTAAGTTTAGGGACTGTAAACACCTCGATGATCCTGGTTGCATTCTTCGTGAAGCGGTAGAAGAAGGTAAAATCGACCAAGTACGCTTTGATAACTACCATCGAATTATCGATAGCATGAGCGAAGGCAAAGCGAACCGACAATATTCAAGAAACAAAAAAGCCGATTTGTGATAACCCTAGAACATGGGCGAGATTAACACTCTGACCGTGTATCATTCACAAATTGCTGACATTTAGGGCGAATTACATTAGTATCTCGCGCCCTGAATTAATAACACTCAATTAATGTTGGAATAGTAAACAATGGATAAGATTAAAGTTGGACTGCAATACTGGATACCTCAGCACGGCTTGACCCGTTTGGTAGGTAAACTGGCATCAGCAAAAGCAGGCGGTCTAACAACAGCGATCATTCGTTGGTTTATCAAGCAATATAACGTCAATATGGACGAAGCTTTGCACGCAGATCCGGCTCACTTTAAAACCTTCAATGAGTTTTTTGTGCGTGAGCTGAAACCAGGAATGCGTCCAATTGCTGAAGGTGAAACGGTGATTTCCCATCCTGCAGACGCATGCGTGAGCCAATTTGGGCCAATCACAGATGGTAAGCTCATCCAAGCGAAGAACCACGACTATACCGCGCAGGAGCTACTTGGTGGCAATGCTGATTTAGCGGCTGAATTTGCTGAAGGCGAATTTGCGACTCTCTATCTATCGCCTAGAGACTACCATCGAGTGCACATGCCATGCGATGGCACCTTGCGTCAGATGATTTATGTTCCAGGCGATCTGTTCTCTGTAAACCCATTGACAGCCGAAAATGTACCAAACCTATTCGCCCGAAATGAGCGCGTTGTGTGTATTTTCGATACTGAGTTTGGGCCAATGGCTCAAGTACTGGTTGGGGCAACAATCGTGGGCAGTATTGAGCTTATCTGGGCTGGCACAGTAACACCACCTCGCGGTAATACTGTTTACACCTGGGACTACCCTGCAGAAGGTGATAAGTCAGTCGTACTGAAGAAAGGCGAAGAAATGGGTCGCTTCAAACTGGGCTCAACGGTCATCAACTTATTTGCTAAAGACAGCATTCGCTTTGATGACAGCATGCAGAATAACGCGCCAACGGTTATGGGCACCCCATACGCTCATCAGCAAAACCAAACGGAAAGTGTGTTACAAGACGACGAATAACAAACTTAAACGGTGCCTAGGCACCGTTTTTTGTTTAGATGATATAACGATACTTCACTTTAAAATCCCGTGATAAATAGCCATTCAGATTTTGACGCAAAGCAAAACACCTTACGAATCTTCCCTCGACTTTTCAAAACTTTAATACCAGTCTAAGACCCCAAGTAGAATATCTTTTAACCTAGGTGCAGTTTAAATATCCACCATGGTGACCGCCCCTATGCCGAAGATACATACTGGGACACTCATTAAGCTATTCATCTGCTTTTTAGTGCCGTTAGGCGTCCTGATGATGCCTATTGATTGGATTCCGATTGATGACCTCACGCTGATTCAGCACCGATTATTAGCCATCTTTTTACTTGCCGCTTTGCTATGGGTACTCGAGCCAGTACCAGTCTTTGCCACCTCAATTTTGATCATTGCGCTTGAGTTGATCATGATCTCTGACAAAGGACTTCACTTATTCCGCACGCCACCAGCAGGTCATGAACTTGGTGAACTGATGGCTTACACCGATATTTTCAGTGCCTTCTCATCACCTATTATTATTCTGTTTATGGGCGGCTTCGCGCTTGCGATCGCCGCTTCAAAATACGAACTTGATAACAACCTAGCTCGCGTACTACTTAAACCTTTTGGACAGCAGCCTAAGTTCATTATGCTGGGGTTAATGTTGATTACGGCGGTGTTCTCAATGTTCATGTCTAATACCGCAACAACAGTCATGATGTTAGCCCTTCTCGGTCCTATCGTTGCCTCAGCACCCAAAGGTGACTTGGGTATCAAAGCTTTAGTGCTTTGTATTCCGATAGCCGCCAACACCGGGGGCATTGCCACTCCGATCGGAACACCACCAAACGCTATCGCGCTGCAATATCTTACTGGTGAAAACACGATTGATTTCTTGCAATGGATGATGATGGGACTACCGTTTGTCATCGTTCAGCTCACATTAGCTTGGTTCCTACTGCAGAAACTGTTTCCATCTTCTGAAGACAAAATGGTGCTCAAACTGGAAGGCGCTTTCCAGAGAAACTGGCGGGCTATGGTTGTCTATGTCACCTTTGCCACAACGATACTACTATGGATGACCACCAAGCTTCATGGCATGAATACCTATGTAGTTTCTATCATTCCACTTGCTGTATTTACGCTAACAGGCATCATGGGTAAAGATGAACTGAAGCTCATTAACTGGGACGTACTTTGGTTAGTCGCGGGTGGTATCGCCATTGGGATTGGTTTGGATAAAACCGGATTGGCCGCAGCATTAGCGCATGCCATTGATTACGAGTCCCTCTCTCCATTTGCTGTCGTGATTACGCTGTCGATTGTGTGTTGGTTAATGGCTAACTTTATGTCCAATACCGCAACCGCAAACCTGTTAATGCCTATCGCGGCGGCAATCGGTGCATCAATGGAAAGCTTAGCCAGCATTGGCGGTTTACAAGGGTTGCTCGTGGTGGTCGCATTCTCAGCATCCCTCGGTATGATTTTGCCAGTGTCCACACCACCAAACTCCTTGGCGTACTCAACCGGGCTTATAGAAAGTAAAGACATGGCAAAAACCGGTCTTATCATTGGTGTAATCGGCCTGCTCATAGTCTATGCAGCAACGCTCATCCTCACCTGATCATAGGTGAATGAAATCCTCTTGCTTACAAGTAAGAGGATTTCATTGCAGTTTTCACCGTGCCATAGTAAAACCTAATGAATTAACAGGGATAATACACGTTAGGGATAACAATGGGATTTGAATGGCTGGCGTTGATCGCCGCTTTTTTATGGGCGGTATCTAGCATTATTTCCGTCACCCCGGCCAAGCATCTAGGATCCTTTTCCTATAGTCGCTGGCGCATGGGTTGTACCGCAATCATACTCTCCACGATGGCTGCCATTACTGGTGGCTGGTCAAGCGTAGAAGCCAGTCATATTACACCGATGATGCTCTCTGGGCTTATTGGTATCTTTATAGGTGATACCGCCCTGTTCGCCTGCCTAAACCGTATGGGGCCGAGACAAGCAGGGCTACTATTTTCCTGCCACGCCGTGTTCTCGGCGGTATTAGGTTACTTCTTATTTGCAGAAACCATGACATCGTTAGAATTGGTCGGCTCCGCTTTAGTTTTCTCCGGGGTTGCTACGGCTATTTTCTTTGGGCGACGTGGGAAGAGTAACCATAAAGCCAGCGAACTCGAAACCATCAAAGGTAATGTGTGGTTTGGTGTAGGACTTGGTATCACCGCAGCCTTGTGTCAGGCTCTTGGTGGAATTATTGCCAAGCCCGTGATGCAAACTTCAGTGGACCCTGTCGCTGCCTCTGCCATACGTATGATCACCGCTTTTATCGCCCATAGCTTGTTTCTATTTACCGGGGCTCGACACGCTAAGAGCATTAACCCTATTACTTGGTCGATATTTGGTATTACGGCACTTAACGGTTTCTTAGCGATGGCGGTAGGCATGACGCTGATTCTGTTTGCATTGCAAACCGGAAATGTGGGGATGGTCGCTTTGCTTTCTTCGACCACGCCGATTATGGTGCTGCCACTACTTTGGTTGTACACCAAGCAGCGCCCCAATAAATATGCTTGGTTAGGTGCCCTATTAGCTGTCGCGGGCACCAGCATATTGGTCAGTTAAGCGCGCGGGAACGGAAACGCAACCACTTCATCAATATGTTTTGCACCAAGTGCTAACATAATGAGGCGGTCAATACCTAAAGCAACGCCAGCACATGCAGGAATGCCTGACTTTAGTGCATCTATTAAATGGTAATCAATTGGCTGCTGAGGAAGTCCCATTTGCTGACGCTTACGATTATCCTCTTCAAAGCGAGCTAATTGTTCGTTTGGGTTGTCTAGCTCATGAAAACCATTCGCTAGCTCTATGCCCTTAAAATAGACTTCAAATCTATCCGCAACACGCTCATCGTTTGGATTGACCTTAGCCAGAGCAGCTTGTGAGGCAGGAAAGTCATACACGAACGCAGGAACGTCTTGGCCAATCTTGGTTTCGACTCCCATGCTAAAAAGCAATTGCAATAGCGTATCTCGATCTTGTTCTTTATCCGCAATATCACTTAGCCCTAAGCTTCCAGCCGCCGTTCGGAGTTCTGGCATACTCGCTACTAGCGGACACACTCCTAAGTGGGTCATAAACGCCTGTTGATATGTCATTCGCTCAGCGCCATCACACGCCAACACCATCCTTAACAGTTCATCCATTTCATCCATTAACTGGTGGTGGTCAAAGCCTTCGCGATACCACTCAAGCATGGTGAACTCAGGGTTGTGGTAGCGACCGCTTTCTTCATTGCGGAATGCTTTATTGATTTGATAAATAGAGCCACTGCCCGCCGCCAACAAACGCTTCATATGAAACTCAGGACTAGTCATAAAATACAGCTTACGACCATCCGCATAACCCGGCCCAACAAACTCCGTTTGGAACGTATGTAAATGGATATCTGTCACGGTCGCATGACTCATAGCAGGCGTATCCACTTCCATTACATTCCTTGATAGGAAAAAGTCTCGTATTGAATGGATTATTTGCGCTCTTTTTTTCAGCAAAGCCACAGATGCTGTGGGCTGCCACTCATTGCAAATCATAATTAAACTCATTAGCTCTGTTTATTGATAATTATACGATTGTGGAGATTTCTACTCAATAACGCGTGATTTTAATCACACATCATATAAATACTATGCTTCTCTTTGCATTTCCGGAGCAAAAACCTAACTCAATCAATTTTTTTGCCATACAGCTTATCTAATATAAAACCTTACTCTATAAAAGCTTACTTAAGCATTTAATTATAACTCGCGAGCTAACTCGCTCTCACACACTGGAGGATAACTGTGAAAACAATTACCACAGATATCGCAGTCATCGGCGCAGGCGGCGCCGGTCTTCGTACTGCCATTGCAGCAGCAGAAGCAAACCCAGAAATGGAAGTTGCTCTGATTTCTAAAGTCTACCCAATGCGTTCACATACTGTGGCCGCGGAAGGTGGTTCTGCAGCTGTAATCAAGGATGAAGATAGCCTAGATAACCACTTCAACGATACTGTTGGTGGTGGTGACTGGCTTTGTGAACAGGATGTTGTCGAATATTTCGTAGAAAATGCCACACGTGAAATGATCCAAATGGAACAATGGGGTTGCCCATGGAGCCGTAAGGAAAATGGCGAAGTTAACGTTCGTCGTTTCGGTGGTATGAAGGTTGAACGTACATGGTTTGCCGCTGATAAAACCGGCTTCCATATGCTACACACTCTGTTCCAGACTTCGATGAAGTATGAGCAAATCAAACGATTTGACGAATACTTTGTGGTTGACCTACTTGTCGTTGAAGGCGAGGTTCAAGGTCTGATTGCTATTCATATGTCTGAAGGTGAACTGGTTACCATTAAAGCCAAGTCTGTTGTGCTTGCAACAGGTGGCGCTGGCCGCGTTTATCACTGTAATACCAATGGCGGTATCGTAACAGGTGACGGCATGGCGATGGCCTATCGTCATGGTGTACCACTACGTGACATGGAGTTTGTTCAATATCACCCAACCGGTCTTCCTGGTACAGGTATCCTGATGACAGAGGGCTGTCGTGGTGAAGGTGGTATCATCGTTAACAAGAATGGTTACCGCTACCTACAAGATTACGGCATGGGTCCTGAGACGCCAGTTGGCCAGCCGAAGAACAAATATATGGAACTGGGTCCTCGTGACAAAGTTTCACAAGCATTCTGGCACGAACAGCAAAAAGGCAACACGATCAAGCATCCACTTGGTGATGTTGTGCATCTCGATCTTCGCCACCTTGGTGAAGAGTATCTACAGGAGCGTCTACCGTTTATCTGTGAGCTTGCAAAAGCTTATGTGAACGTTGACCCAGCGAAAGAGCCAATTCCAATCCGTCCTACCGTTCACTACACCATGGGTGGCATTGAAACCAATGGTCAATGTGAAACACGTATTCAAGGCCTATTTGCTGTGGGCGAATGTGCTTCTGTTGGTCTGCACGGTGCTAACCGCCTAGGCTCTAACTCTCTAGCTGAATTCGTGGTATTTGGCCGTGTTGCAGGTGAACAAGCTGTAGAGCGTGCCAAAGCGTTTAAAGGCTGGGATGACGCTGCTATCGCACAACAAGTTGAAGCTGTTGAAGCTCGTATTGCTGCACTAATGAACCAAGAAGGCGATGAAAACTGGGCTGAAATCCGTACTGAAATGGGTCACACCATGGAAGCGGGTTGCGGTATTTACCGTCAAGAAGATCTAATGCAAGCCACGCTTGATAAGATTGCTGAGCTCAAACAGCGTTATAAGAAAATCAGCATCAAAGACAAAGGTAAGGTGTTCAACACTGACCTTCTTTACGCCATTGAAGTGGGTTATGGCCTTGAAGTTGCAGAAGCTATGGTTCACTCCGCTATCCTGCGTAAAGAGTCACGTGGCGCACACCAACGTTTAGATGATGGTTGTACTGAGCGTGATGATGTGAACTTCCTTAAGCACTCTCTGGCGTTCTTCCAAGAGGATAACGCGCCAAGCATCGATTACAGCGATGTGAAGATCACTAAGTCTCAACCTAAAGCGCGCTTATACGGTGAAGCAGCAGAAAAAGCTGCCGCGGCAGAAGCGAAAGCATCTCAAGATAACAGTGCGGAGGAGCAAGCATAATGTCAGCTAATCGTATTCAGAAAGTTGAGATCCTGCGTTATGACCCAGAAAAGGACTCAGAACCTTACTTCCAAACCTTTGAAGTTCCGTTTGATGAGACCATGTCTGTACTTGATGCGATTGGTTACATCAAAGATCACCTAGATAAAGATCTGTCTTACCGCTGGTCTTGCCGTATGGCGATTTGTGGTTCGTGCGGCATCATGGTGAACGGAGTGCCTAAGTTAGCTTGTAAAAGCTTCCTTCGTGACCATCAAAATGGCCTGAAGATTGAGCCTTTGGCTAACTTCCCTATCGAGAAAGACCTGATTGTCGATATGACGCCGTTCATCGAGCGCCTTGAAGCTATCAAGCCATACATCATCGGTAATGATCGCAAACCAGAAGATGGCACCAACATCCAAACACCTGAGCAAATGGCGAAGTACAAGCAGTTTGCTGGCTGCATTAACTGCGGCCTCTGCTACGCGGCCTGCCCTCAGTTTGGTCTAAACCCAGAGTTCATCGGTCCAGCAGCACTGACACTTGCTCATCGCTATAACCTTGACAGCCGTGACAATGGTGCCGCAGAGCGTATGAAGATGATCAACGGCGAAAACGGTGCTTGGGGCTGTACGTTTGTGGGCTACTGCTCTGAAGTCTGTCCGAAGAACGTTGACCCAGCAGCAGCGGTTAACCAAGGTAAAGTGGAGTCTTCTAAAGACTTCGTCATTGCAATGCTAAAACCACAGGAGGCGTAGAATGAGTAACAGAAAACCTTATGTTCGTGAAATCAAACGCACGTGGTGGAAAAACCATCCATTCTATCGCTTCTATATGTTGCGTGAAGCGACGGTACTGCCTCTTATTCTATTCACTATCTTCCTGACTTTTGGTTTGGGTGCATTAGTGAAAGGCCCTGAGGCTTGGCAAGGTTGGCTGGAGTTTATGGCAAACCCTATCGTCATCGCGATTAACATCGTGGCACTCGCAGGCAGTCTATTCCATGCTCAAACTTTCTTTAGCATGATGCCGCAAGTTATGCCGATCAAGCTGAAAGGCAAACTGGTCGAAAAGAAAACCATCGTTCTTACTCAGTGGGCAGCGGTAGCCGCTATCTCACTAGTCGTTCTCATCATTGTATAAGGAGTGAATCGTGATTAATCAAAACCCAAAACGCTCTGACGAACCAGTATGGTGGGGACTATTTGGTGCAGGTGGTACTTGGTTTGCCATGATTACACCAGTAACGGTACTTGTGCTTGGTATTCTAGTGCCAATGGGCATTATTAGCCCAGAAGCGATGAGTTATGAACGTGTCGCAGATTTTGCTACAAGCATCATTGGTGCCCTATTCATCATAGCCACATTAGCGCTTCCAATGTGGCATGCGATGCACCGCCTGCATCACGGTATGCACGATCTGAAAATCCACGCGGGCGTAGCAGGTAAAATCGCTTGCTACTTCTTTGCAGGCTTAATCAGCGCACTGTCTGTTATCTTCATCTTTATGATCTAAGCAACAGACACAAACCTCAAAGGCAGCGATATCGCTGCCTTTTTTATTGCCAGTTTTTTGTGACTCAGCATTTAAGAAGACAAATGCTTACACGCAGAACCCAACTCTCTCTATACAATCCGCGCCGCTTGATAATAAAAAAGAGATGTAACAATGAAGAAGTCTATTTGCGCACTGCTTATTTCTAGTGCACTTTTTGGGTGTGGTTCTACCGTTAATATGATCACATCAGATGCCGTGGCAGCTCAACCAAAACTGATGCTTAAAACGGATGGTACATTTTGGGGCTTTGGTCCTGAGGGCAGTTTTGATCTTGCCGGATTGTATCAAGGAAAATACTCGCGCAGTGCTTCCACTAGCTCTTGGTTCAATACCATTAATACCAAAGAAGGAGAGATGGTTGCAGAGGTAACCCGCAAGGACAACGGTAAAACTTGGACGCTCGTTTGTAGTGGTGGCGGTACTAGTGTGGATCTTGGCAGCTTCTCGTTCGGTGGTAACGGTCCCTATGTTTGTGAGATCAGCGAAAATGGTAAGTCGGTTGGTGAGTATCAAATGGCCAGAAAGTCGGAAACTATTAGTTTGTCGACAGCTAAAAAAGAAACTGGCTTCATTCGCTTAGACAGTACCCATTTTAACGCGGAATCCATCCACGATGGTGAAGGCTTAATGATGAGTGTCGATAATCCACTTGGTTATAGTTTTAGCCGTGGTAGCGTCGAGGTCGCCGCAGCACAAATCAACGGTGCGATTACCTTACAAACCTTAGCCAATCTGCCTCAAGCAGAAATGGACACCTTAGCGCTTGGCACCGTAGCCAGTGCTTTAAGCTGGCGACCACAAGAGTAATACCTCTTCCATTAAAAAAGGTCGCCTAAGCGACCTTTTCTTCATACAGCAAAGAGTAAGCTTACTTAACGCGGCCTACGTACTCACCTGTACGAGTATCAACTTTAATCACTTCACCGATTTGGATGAATAGCGGTACACGTACAACAGCACCTGTTGTTAGTGTTGCTGGTTTACCACCAGTACCCTGCGTATCACCTTTTAGACCTGGATCGGTTTCAGTTACTTCTAACTCAACAAAGTTAGGCGGGGTCACGGTAATTGGGTTACCATTCCAAAGAGTAATCATACAAGTGTTGTTTTCTACCAACCATTTCGCGTTATCGCCAACAGCTTTAACTTCCGCAGCGATTTGTTCGAATGTTTCGCTGTTCATAAAGTGGTAGAATTCACCATCTGTGTATAGGTAATCTAGATCGATGTCCATCACGTCAGCAACTTCAACAGTTTCGCCAGACTTGAAGGTTTTCTCTAGAACTTTACCAGACAGTAGCTTACGAATTTTTACGCGGTTGAATGCCTGACCTTTACCTGGCTTCACGTATTCGTTTTCTAGAATTACGCAAGGCTCGTTATCCAGCATTAATTTAAGGCCGCCTTTAAATTCATTCGTGCTAACAGTAGCCATTGTATCCTCTTAGTGTTCTTCGAGTTAAAATTTAATGTCGCCTATCATAACCCGAAATCTTGTTTCTGTTGAGCAAAACTGGCTCAAACAGCTATCGAATGCGATCTCAGACCCTTATGAACTGCTTAAGCAGCTAGAAATTGATGCGACTCCGTGGGAAAACGGCTTAACCGCTCGACGTCTTTTCCCGATGCGTGTTCCACAAAGCTTTGTCGATCGTATGGAAAAAGGCAACCCGTACGACCCTCTATTAAGGCAAGTTTTACCATTAAGCCAAGAGTTTGAAGTCCACAACGGTTACTCTGAAGATCCTTTAGAAGAGCAAGATGCAGCGGTGCCCGGTCTACTACACAAGTACCACAATCGCGCACTACTAATTGTCAAAGGTGGCTGTGCTGTGAATTGTCGCTACTGCTTCCGTCGTCATTTCCCCTACGAAGATAACAAAGGCGGTAAAGCTAACTGGCAAGTCGCACTCGACTATATTGCGGCTCATCCAGAGATCGACGAGATCATTTTGTCTGGCGGCGATCCACTGATGGCCAAAGATTCTGAGTTAGCATGGCTTGTTCAAAAAGCAGAATCTATTCATCATTTAAAAACACTTCGCATTCACTCCAGATTACCTGTGGTGATCCCAAAGCGCATTACAGAAGAGTTGTGTCAGCTTCTTAAACAGACTCGACTGAATACCATTTTGGTAACGCATATCAACCACGCTAATGAAGTGAATTCTGAATTCTCTGCGTCAATGGCACGTATTAAAGACACGGGCACAACATTGTTGAATCAAGGAGTACTGCTAAAAGGTGTCAATGATTCTGTTGATGCTCAGTTTGAGCTCAGTCATGCGCTGTTTTCTGTGGGCATATTGCCTTATTACCTTCACGTGTTGGATAAGGTTCAAGGCGCGGCACACTTCTTTATTAGCGATGACGACGCCAAAGCCATCATTCAGGGGCTGATCAAACGAGTGTCTGGGTATTTAGTCCCTAAACTGACGCGAGAAGAAGGCGGTAGAGCCAGCAAGACACCACTGGATTTACATCTTGAGTAACCTTTTTCGTCTCGACAAAATATTTTTGTTCGATCAGACGGTCTAATAGTCAGATACTGCGCTTTTTAGGAGGCAATGTGGAACTGACACAGTTATTCAATGCACAACTGCTCGACTTAGGGCCTTTTTCATGGCCTGCACTTGGGGCTTGTATGCTCAATGGTGCCTTAGTAGGCCTTGAGCGCCAAACACGCGGAAAACCTGTTGGTATTCGTACCGCGATTCTAATTGTGTCGGGGACGTACTTGTTTATGTCCATGGCCGTATCCCTTTCTCCGAACACGCTTGATCAAGCACGAGTATTAGGGCAAATAATTACTGGCGTTGGCTTTTTAGGTGCGGGGGTGATGATGACTCAAGACGGGAAAATTCATGGCGTAACCTCAGCGGCCGTTATCTGGGTTTTGGCAGGGTTAGGAATGATGATTGGACTCGGTCATCATAAAGAATCGATCATTTTAACCGTTTTGGCATTAACGGTCCTATTGGGCGTAGATAAGATTGAAAGCAGCTTTAAAAGCTTACGTCGCGGCGTTCATCAAACCATGCAAAATCGCAATCGAATGAGAAAATAAAAAAGCCCTGATTAATCAGGGCTTTTTTGACGAATCAATTCAAATTACTTCGCGAAGTTGATGATTGGGAAGCACTTGAAGAAACCGTTATCTGCACAGTTGATCAGACCAATCTGAACACCGTCGATCGTGTTGGTTTTGTTGAAGAAACCAAACTGGAAGTTAGACTTGTTTGAGAAGCTAGCAAGACCGATATCAGCCATTGTATAGCCTTCAGAGTAGTTCACTGCACTCCAGTTCAGACCTTTCACATCGTTAGTTACGTTAACGGCACCAAGGTTAACACCCGTTGTTGAACCAGTATTCCAGTTGAAGATACCTAGAGAAGCACCTTTCATCTCTTGAGTTACTTTAGACGCACCAAAGAATAGACCGAAGTTCACACCTGTTGTACGTTGAGTTTCAGACATACCTAGTACAGAGAAGTCGACACCTTTTACTTCATTCACTTGACCATGAAGTACTGCTAAACGAACACCACCAACTGCATTTGCATCTGGTGCGTTAAAGCCGTTTAGTGATGAGAACATAACTGGCGTGCTGTCTGCTAACGCCATTGGTGAAGCTACCGCTGCTGCCACTGCTAGGGCTGAAATGACTTTTTTCATTATATTGTCTCCACTGACATTTTCTTGTTGTCGAATAATAAGTTTAGACGATGCTAAAAAGGACAACCATACGATTTGTCAGTGAAATGTCATATTCAGCAACATTCTCACAAATTACTTGGTTATTATTGAACCAGATACAAAAAAGCCGAAGGTTTCCCTTCGGCTTGTCAGAACATTCTGATGCGGATTACATCATACCAGGCATGCCACCCATACCGCCCATATCAGGCATTGCTGGAGCATCTTTCTGAGGAATATCTGTTACCATTGCTTCCGTTGTGATCATTAGACCAGCAACAGATGCAGCAAACTGAAGGGCAGAACGCGTTACTTTTGTTGGGTCTAGAATACCCATCTCTAGCATATCGCCGTACTCACCCGTTGCCGCATTGTAACCGTAGCTACCTTCACCCGCTTTCACGTTGTTCGCTACTACAGACTCTTCGTCACCTGCGTTTGCAGTGATTTGACGAATTGGAGCTTCCATTGCGCGAAGTGCAACGCGGATACCCACTGTTTGCTCTTCGTTGTCACCTTCAAGACCAGCAACTTTAGATGCAGCACGGATAAGTGCAACACCACCACCAGCCACTACGCCTTCTTCAACAGCAGCGCGAGTAGCGTGAAGTGCGTCTTCTACTCGGTCTTTCTTTTCTTTCATTTCAACTTCAGTTGCAGCACCAACTTTGATAACAGCGACACCGCCAGCGAGTTTAGCAACACGCTCTTGAAGTTTCTCTTTATCGTAGTCAGACGTTGCTTCTTCGATTTGTTGACGAATTTGTGCAACACGACCTTGAATCATCGCTTCTTCACCCGCGCCATCGATGATGGTTGAGTTTTCTTTAGTGATGGTTACACGCTTAGCTTGACCTAGATCTTCTAGCGTCACTTTCTCAAGGTCTAGACCGATTTCTTCAGAAATTACTGTACCGCCAGTTAGGATAGCGATGTCTTGAAGCATAGACTTACGACGGTCACCGAAACCAGGTGCTTTAACCGCCGCTACTTTTACGATACCGCGCATGTTGTTCACAACAAGTGTTGCTAGCGCTTCGCCTTCTACGTCTTCTGCAATGATAAGCAGCGGACGAGATGCTTTAGCTACTGCTTCAAGAGTTGGTAGGAGTTCACGGATGTTCGACACTTTCTTATCGATAAGAAGAATGAACGGGCTCTCTAGATCAACGCTACCAGCTTCTTGGTTGTTGATGAAATAAGGAGATAGGTAACCACGATCGAACTGCATACCTTCTACTACGTCTAGCTCATCTTGTAGAGCCTGACCTTCTTCAACAGTAATAACGCCATCACGACCTACTTTTTCCATTGCTTCAGCAATGATGTTACCAACCGTAGAGTCAGAGTTTGCAGAGATAGTACCAACCTGAGCAATCGCTTTGGTGTCTTTACACTCAACAGACAGAGCTTTTAGCTCTTCAACCGCAGCAGCAACTGCTTTATCGATACCACGCTTAAGGTCCATTGGGTTCATGCCAGCAGCAACCGCTTTTAGGCCTTCAGAAATGATAGATTGAGCCAGTACAGTAGCAGTTGTTGTACCGTCACCTGCAGCATCGTTAGCTTGAGAAGCAACTTCTTTCACCATTTGTGCGCCCATGTTCTGGAACTTGTCTTCCAGTTCAATTTCACGCGCAACAGATACACCATCTTTAGTGATGGTTGGTGCACCAAAAGATTTGTCTAGAACTACGTTACGACCTTTAGGGCCTAGCGTAACTTTTACTGCGTCAGCTAGAACGTTTACACCTTCTAGCATTTTGATTCGTGCGTCGTTGCCAAACTTAACGTCTTTAGCAGCCATTGTTATTTCCTTATCTAAATTCAGTGGATAGCTTGTTTAGAGTAAAAAATTACTCAACGTCTACTTAATTATTCAACGATAGCCATGATGTCATTTTCAGACATGATCAGAACTTCTTTACCGTCGATCTTTTCTGTTTTCGTGCCGTAGCCTTCAGCAAAGATAACCGTATCACCTACTTTCACGTCCAATGGCTGTACTGTACCGTTTTCTAGAATGCGGCCTTTGCCCACAGCCAAAACAGTACCACGTGTCGATTTTTCTGCAGCAGAACCAGTTAGAACGATGCCGCCAGCAGATTTAGATTCAACTTCTTGGCGCTCAACGATAACTCGGTCGTGTAGAGGACGGATATTCATCGGTCGATTCTCCTGATTATTTTCCATTTAGCTTATTAGATAGCCTTCAAGGCCTTGTGTTGAATATGTTGGGGGCGTTTTCTACGATCCCAAGGGCAGCATGCCAAAAAATTGTGACAAAAATAACGAAAATGAGCTTTGGCTAGTGAATGACCTCCCTTACCAAACCCATTCTCGCACCAACTCATCAATTGCTGTATTCTAAGCGCCTGTTTCATCAGCACTGAATGCCATGCAAGATAAACACGGCCTACTTTCCGCTCCCATCTCTACTGTCCTTAGAAACATGACTGTTCCTATGGTATTTGGCATGGTTGCGATCTTGGCATTTAACCTCGTTGATACCTTCTTTATATCGCTGCTTGGCACACAAGCACTGGCCGCCATCAGCTTTACTTTTCCGGTTACATTTGGGGTCAATTGCATCACTATGGGTATTGGTATGGGACTCTCTACCAATATTGGGCGATTACTGGGACAAGGAAATACTCAAAACGCGGCTCGTTTTGCCACTCACGGATTACTGCTCGCGGTGGTACTCGTGACCATTGCTTCAGCATTCGGGCTGCTGACCATAGAACCACTATTCAAACTACTTGGTGCTAGCGATGACATCATTCCATTAATCAGCGAGTACATGGTGATCTGGTATTTAACGGTACCATTGCTGGTTATTCCGATGGCGGGAAACAGTGCGATTCGAGCTACTGGTGATACCAAAACCCCCGCAAAAATCATGATGCTGTCCGGTTTCATTAATGGCGTGCTCGACCCTCTGTTGATCTTTGGTATAGGCCCTTTCCCAGAGTTGGGCATTCAAGGTGCTGCCATTGCTAGCGGCATTGCTTGGTTTGGCGCCCTGTTTGGCTCGCTGTTTGTACTCATCAAACGCGAAAAGTTATTGGGTAAGCTCAAACCTACGGAAATTTGGCAAGATTGGATCGCTATATTACGCATTGGAACACCATCAGGACTATCAACGGCCATGTCTCCGATCTCAGGTGCAATTTTAATGAAGATGCTGTCTTCTCATGGCACCGCTGCGGTCGCCGCTTATGGAGCTGCACAGCGTGTTGAGTCGATTCTAATTTTGGTTTTAATCTCGCTAAGCTCTGCACTAACGCCATTTATGTCACAGAACTTTGGCGCCAAACAGCCTGATCGAAGTTTTGCCGGCTTATTTTTGAGTATGCGGTTTTCGATCGTATTCCAGCTGTTTATCTTCGCAATGATGGTACCACTCAGCATTCCAATTTCTGCGCTGTTTTCCCAAGAACAAGCCGTAAGAGATATTCTTTGGCATTACTTACTCGTAGTACCATTCAGCTATGGATTCCAAGGGATCATCATGATGCTGGGTAGTGGTATGAATGCGTTACACGAACCAAACAAAGCCTTTATGTGGAGTGCGATGAGACTGTTTGTCTTCACCTTGCCAGCCGCGGCCCTAGGTAGCCATTATTATGATGTCGAAGGCATGTTTATTGGCGTTGCAGTCGGTAATGTTCTAGGCGGAATATTGGCGTATCTTTATGCGCTTGGTGTGAGAAAAAAACATCTGTACCAAGCCAGTTAAAAATAAAGCCAAGGCTGATACCTTGGCTCTACGTTTTTGATTCATTTCTCAGGCTTGTTTAAATACCATCACCGCCCATAAAGGTTTGTGACTTACCGTTAAATTGCTGATCCATATCTAGTGATGGTTTATCGGTTTTCGGTTTACCGACAATCTTTGCAGGAACACCAGCAGCAGTAGTATGCGGAGGTACTGGCTGAAGTACCACAGAGCAAGAACCAATTTTGGCTCCCTTACCGACTTCAATATTACCTAGAATCTTCGCCCCAGCGCCAATCATAACGCCTTCACGGATCTTAGGATGTCGATCACCACACTCTTTACCAGTACCGCCTAGTGTGACGTTCTGCAAGATGGAAACATCATTTTCAACGACAGCGGTCTCACCAATAACAATGCCGGTGGCGTGGTCAAGCATGATGCCTTTACCAATGCGAGCCGCAGGGTGGATGTCTACCTGACACGCAACGGATATTTGGTTTTGTAAATAGGTCGCAAGAGCCATACGCCCTTGATTCCATAGCCAATTGGCAACACGATAGCCTTGTAGTGCATGGTAGCCTTTCAGATAAAGTAGCGGCATTGAGTACATGGCAACCGCAGGATCTCGGTTCACTGTCGCACAAATGTCACAAGCAGCTGCATCAGTAATTGATGGATCAGCATTAAACGCTTGCTCAACCACTTCACGTACTGCCATTGCTGGCATTGACGCGGTCTTCAGCTTATTGGCTAAAATGTAGCTTAATGCTGCACCAAAGCTTTCGTGGTTGATTATGGTGGCATGATAGAAACTCGCAAGCATCGGCTCTTGCTCTGCTTGCTCGCGCGCTTCTCTTACAATGCACTCCCAGACATTCTTCTTTTCACAGTGTTTCATTTCTTGTCCTACGACTGGTACTCAATCACCAACAGAGCGTTATTGTTGCTCCGCTTTTTTATCCCTAGCAAGCAAATCTTGCGCTGCAAGTCTTGCGTCTTTACCTTGATACAGTACTTGATAGATTTGGTCAACAATTGGCATTTCCACACCCATGCGCTGAGATAACAACCATACCTCTTTAGTATTGCGGTAGCCTTCAACAACCTGACCGATCTCTGTCTGAGCCGTATCCACATCTTTACCCTGACCAAGTGCCAAACCAAAACGGCGGTTACGAGACTGGTTATCAGTACACGTCAGGACTAGATCACCAAGACCTGCCATACCCATAAAGGTATCCGGCTTAGCACCCAAGGCAGCACCTACACGTGTCATTTCAGCTAGACCTCGGGTAATCAGCGCGGTACGTGCGTTTGCACCAAAACCGATGCCGTCCGACATACCTGCACCAATCGCAATCACGTTTTTCACCGCACCGCCCAATTGCATGCCAGTAAAGTCATCGTTGGCATAAACACGGAAGGTTTTACTACAGTGGATTTTTTCTTGAAGATCAGCTACAAACTCAGCATTTGGAGAGGCCACGGCAATCGCAGTTGGAAGTCCCGCCGCCAACTCTTTGGCAAAAGTAGGTCCAGAAAGCACTGCCAACGGATAGTCATCACCAATAATGTCATGAGCAACATCCTTCAACAATCGACCCGTTTCAGGCTCTAGACCCTTGGTTGCCCAGCAGATGCGGCTGTCTTGACGAAGATGAGGCTTGATACTGTTAAGCACAATACCAAATACATGGCTCGGTACCACAACCAAAAGATCGCGACTGGCTTGAACGGCTTTGTTCAAGTCAGACTCGACAATCAACGTTTCTGGAAATTCAATCCCAGGCAAGAACTCATGATTGGCTCTGTCTGCTTCAAGCTTCACCATGTGTTCAGGCTCGTGTCCCCAAATCACCACGTTTGCTCCGTTACGAGCAAGAGAGATCGCCAATGAGGTTCCATAAGAACCGGCACCGATAACGGTCATTGCGATTTCTTTTCCATATGCGTTATTCATAACACCACCAAATTTTCGTTATGGCTCAATGTAGTTAGTCTACTCCGTACGGAGCAAATAAAAAATGCACATCGCGATGCGCTGTGCATTTTTATTAGCTAAGTCTATTCACTTCGCTTACTCGTGCAGAAAATATGTTCTGCGAAAAAGGCTTAAGCTTCTGCTTGGCCTTCTTGTTGAGCTTGCTGTTGTAGGTAGTTCATGAACAGAGCGTCAAAGTTAACTGGCGCTAGGTTCAGTTGAGGGAACGTACCTTTCATCGTTAGGCTAGAAATAGTTTCACGAGCATATGGGAATAGGATGTTCGGGCAGAACGCGCCTAAGCAATGTGCAAGTTGACCTGCTTCCATCTGCTCAGCAGTGAAAATACCGCCTTGTTGAACTTCACATAGGAATGCTGTGTCTT
Organism: Vibrio sp. La 4.2.2; assembly: GCF_027586995.1. Lineage (NCBI taxonomy): Bacteria > Pseudomonadati > Pseudomonadota > Gammaproteobacteria > Vibrionales > Vibrionaceae > Vibrio > Vibrio sp. La 4.2.2. The sequence goes on along the minus strand of NZ_JAPPTJ010000013.1, from coordinate 93,113 downwards.
CTGCGTTTTTCACAGTCACAGTTAGGCGAAGAACAACTTCATAGATGCCTTGGCCTAGTTCACGGCTTTGAGTGTCAAGATCTAGCTTAACATCTGGGTTCCAATCTTTCTGGAACATATCTGGCGAGTTTGGCGCTTCAAAAGATACGTCTTTTAGAAAGATGCGTTGGATTGCGAAGTTTTGTTGTGCTTCTTGTGGAGCTGCTTCAGCCATGATGTTTTTCCTTAAATACGTCTAAAATTGTCAAAAACGTTTATGAGTTGTCTTGCAGACTATCCGAGCCAATCTTCTATGACTAGGCGAGCCGTTAATTCCGTGGCACTTATCACATCCCTTAGTCATAACTGCCGCGAAATTACTCAAAATTCTCGATTACTTTTTGCCTTTGATCAGTGGCAGGTTCGCTTCGCTCCATGCCGTCAGACCATTTTTCAGCAAGTAAACTTTCTCAAACCCTGCTTTAGCTAGCAGATTCGCGCTCTCTTGCGCTGTTTGACCAGTCTTACATACAACAATGATTGGGTCTGATTTATGGTTTTCAAGGCTTGGGATTGAACCTGACTTAATATCAGATGGCAGCACATTTACCGAGTCAGTAATATGGCCACGCTTGAAGTCGTCTTTTGAACGAATATCAACCACTAAACCATTCTCACGGTTCATCATATGAGTCACTTGCGCAGCCGATACTTCTTTATATGCAGCATTTGCTGATTTGAAGATGTTGGCAATCAGAGCGACGAATAGTGCAACCCACACTAGTGCCATGATCATGTTTTGTTGAAAAAATTCTAAATACTCTTGCATAGCTTGCGCTCTTAATAGTTGAACATTAAATCAGTCGAGGAGTATAGCGGCTTAGTCGTGCTCTGGCGAGAGGGGAAAATGTTTCGAACAAAGAATTGAGATCCCTCTCCTCAACCCAGGCGACATTACTATTGCAGAGATAGAGAAAACCAATTAGCCAAACCTGCTAGTAAAGGCGTATTAATAGAAACAAAGGCGAGGAATCATCCAAAAATAGCGTCTATGATTACCTCACGCGGAAAACTATTAGTGGTTTCAACTGTCCAAAACTGAAAACAAGTAACGGCAATCACAAACATTATTTGATCTGCCACTACAGTTTTGGTTAAAAAGTGTAGTAAAATTACGCTAATTTGTTTTCTGTAAAGTTACTATCGATTTGACGAGGTTATAACTATGTCAGCTAAGAAGCCAATGGCTCTAGTGATTCTTGACGGTTGGGGTTACCGTGAAGACAACGCAAGCAACGCAATCAACAACGCAAAAACTCCAGTTATGGACGGCTTGTGGGCAAACAATCCACGTACACTAATTTCGGCTTCTGGCATGGACGTAGGTCTACCGGATGGTCAAATGGGTAACTCAGAAGTGGGTCACACCAATATTGGTGCTGGTCGCGTGGTATACCAAGACCTTACTCGCATCACAAAATCTATTACTGACGGTGAATTCGGTCAAAACGAAATCCTTGTTGCGGCAATGGATAAAGCTATCGCAGCAGGTAAAGCGGTTCACCTAATGGGTCTTATGTCTCCAGGTGGCGTTCACTCTCACGAAGATCACATCTACGCTGCAGTGAAAATGGCAGCAGAGCGTGGCGCAGAGAAAATCTACCTACACTGCTTCCTAGACGGTCGTGACACACCACCACGTAGCGCGGAAGGTTCACTGCAACGTTTTGACGCTCTATTTGCAGAGCTAGGCAAAGGCCGTGTAGCGTCTCTTGTTGGTCGTTACTATGCAATGGATCGTGATAACAACTGGGATCGCGTAGAAAAAGCGTACGACCTACTGACTCAAGCAGAAGGTGCCTTCACATTTGATTCTGCAGTTGCAGGTCTAGAAGCGGCTTACTCTCGTGATGAAAACGATGAATTCGTTGCACCAACAGAAATTCGTGCAGAAGGCCAAGAGTCAGCTGCTATCGTTGATGGCGATGCCGTTATCTTCATGAACTACCGTGCTGACCGTGCTCGTGAAATTACTCGTGCATTCGTACCTGCATTTGATGGTTTCGAGCGTAAAGTCTTCCCAGCGGTTGACTTCGTTATGCTGACTCAATACGCAGCTGATATCCCACTTGCGTGTGCATTCCCACCAGCCTCTCTTGAAAACACTTACGGTGAGTGGCTATCTAAAGCAGGCAAGACTCAGCTACGTATTTCTGAGACAGAAAAGTACGCACACGTCACTTTCTTCTTCAACGGTGGTGTTGAAACTGAATTTAACGGTGAAGAGCGTCAACTTGTTGCTTCTCCAAAAGTAGCTACATACGACCTACAACCAGAAATGAGCTCTGAAGAGCTGACTGAAAAAATGGTTGCGGCTATCAAGTCAGGTAAATACGACACTATTATCTGTAACTATCCAAACGCAGATATGGTTGGCCATACAGGCGTATACGAAGCCGCTGAGCAAGCGATTGAAGCTCTAGACGCAAGTGTAGGTAAAGTGGTTGAAGCGATTAAAGAAGTTGGCGGTCAAATGCTAATCACTGCTGACCACGGTAACGCTGAAATGATGGTGGACCCTGAGACAGGTGGTACTCACACTGCTCACACTAACCTACCAGTACCGCTGATCTACGTTGGTGATAAAGCGGTTGAGTTCAAAGAAGGTGGTAAGCTGTCTGATCTAGCTCCAACTATGCTTTCTATGACTGGCATGGAAATTCCAGCAGAAATGTCTGGCGACGTACTGGTTAAGTAATCAGCTTCGCAAAGTAATGACATAAGCTTGATAAAACGCCGGTGCATACGCATCGGCGTTTTTGTATGCTTGCACCTCTGGCCCTAAGTGTGGATATAATGGTGGTTGCGCATCTGGGCACGAACAGACTTGGTCGGTATTTTTAACGGAAGTAGAATGAAACCCAATAATAAAACGCCTTTCATCCCCTCTATATCGGCATGGATTCTTAGCATCGGGCTTGTTACGTACCCGACTCTCACTTTAGCCAATCAAAATGAACTGACTGGCGTAAAGAGCGAAATTACACGCCAACAGAAAGAACTGTCTGCGCAGCAAAAAGAGCTCGATAAATTACAAAAGTCTTTGCGTCAACAAGAAGTCGGCATTTCTAACATTGAGAAAGAGATAAAATCGACCACCGCTCAACTTGCTCAAGCTAATCGCAACCTCGATAGTTTTCATCAACAAGTCGAAGAGCTCACCGAGCAGAAAAAACAACAGCAAAAGATCCTCGCCGAGTTGGTGCAAACCTATTACGTGACCAAGCAGAACAACTCAGCCTCGAGTGTGTTTAGTACTAATCCAGATGAAGACCGTATTAGCCAGTACTACCAATATCTTGCCAAAGCACGTGCTGAGACTTTGGAGAAATTAGCACAAACTGAACTGGAGCTGGCAGAAAGTGAACGTGCCCTTGAGCTTGAACGTAATCAAATTGCACAATTACTCGAGCAACAAAAAGACAAGCGAAACTCTCTTGCGAAAAACCAAGCCAGTCGCAAAAGTACGGTATCTAAAATCAGAAAGAGCATCTCAAGCGATAAGACCTACCTAGCTGAACTGCAGCGTAATGAAACACGCTTGAAGGCGGAAATTGCTAAAGCCGCTAAGCGCAATCAAGTACCTATGGATGGTCTGGCTCGACAGAAAGGTAAGCTGCCTTGGCCGGTGAAAGGGAAAGTTCTACATAGCTTTGGGACCAAGCAAACTGGACAAGTGAACTGGAAAGGCATGGTTATTCAAGCTAATTACGGAGAATCTATAAAGTCTGTGTATTCTGGTACTGTCGTCTTCGCCGACTACCTACGCGGCTATGGACTGGTAGTACTATTGGACCATGGTAAAGGTGACATGACGCTTTATGGTTATAACCAGACATTGCTGAAAAAAGAAGGGGATAAAGTCTCCGCAGGAGAGACCATCGCACTTGCTGGTGACACGGGCGGTCAATCAAGCTCATCGCTGTATTTCGAAATCCGCCGCAACAGTAAAGTACAAAACCCAAAAAGCTGGCTAAAACGATAACGTAAAGCCAAGTGTGGGTACTTAGCGATAACACTCTTGAGCGACTTGAATCAGTCGCTCTACCTCATGCTCTGGCAACTCATTGATGCCCCCTGCCGCCTCTCGCCCACCACCTGTGGCAAACTGACTACAAATCTCAGCAGCGCCTTGCTTATTGTTCAGCGGAGCCCTAACTGAAACGGTATAACTAGCGCTTTTGCTCGAGCCGCTTCTCGGCACTAACGAAATATGAGCTTGGTCAGGCGCTTCATTCGCCAAGCGATTTATCCAAGTCCCCGACATTCTCCTCGCCGCTGGCGTTGCTGGCAGCTTTACCACTTTCAAGATGTCCGACTCAAAGACAGTTTCCGTTCCCTCTAACGCTATTTCATCACTCTCAAACGCCGATTTAAGAGTGTAATACGGAGAAGAGGCGTCTTTCTGGCAATCAAACGGGTCAGGGTACGCCAATAACGCCTGATAAAGGATGACTGGGTCAAAATGCAGATCAGCTAAGCTCTCTCCATAACCGTTGTAATTCACCAAGGTTCCTAATTGCTTGAGAAAGTGTCGTTGCTCGTGCGTGAGTTTAAGCTCATTCGCTAAATGCTCAGCACTACTCAACATATTATCTCCATAGGCCGCAGCAATCGCCCAAGTTCGATACTGACCTTGTAATAGCTTATCTACAATCAGTGCGGTGCACGTATTGGCATCAAGGTCGATATGTGCATCCAAAATGTCGCTGTGGGGAATAGTTGATGCTTTGTGGTGATCGATATAAGTAATAGGCACATTATGATCCAAAAGCTCATCTAAGGCGTTTTGGTTTTTATCCATGGAGATGTCGAGCACTGTAACAGAGCCTGCTTCTGCGACGGGGACTCGTTGTAACAGCGCAATATCACGCTTAATCCCTGAGATCAGCTGTGTTTCTTTCGGCTGAGCTAATCGCAATTGCAGCAATGACAAAATACCATCGGCATCACCATTGAATACATCATAGTGTGCTTTTGCTTTCATTTCGTTATCAGCCATCCCGTCGTCACTCTCCAATTAATCTGGTGTCTAAAACAACAAACCCTACTAAGATAGCAGGGTTTGTAACAAGATGAATTGGCTATATATCATGCCGTTAGAGCGAGCGACTGTCTGTCGACCCCATCATTTTCACACCATCTTCTAGTAGAGACAGCTGTTCACGACCTTTTGCCGTTGATAGTGGCTTCACGACATTAATCATGTGTAACATACCCTGCTGAATTACCTCTTCAGTAATTTGAGTCTTCGGTGACATCGCCGATTGGTAGCTCAACCAACCAACCGCCATCATATGCAGAGTGGTCACCAATGACTTAAGTTCTTTCTCGTTAATCGTCAATAAATCGAGTTCAACAAAGGCTCTTAGGATATTAACTAAGTTACCCTGCAATCGCTCCTGAACCTCAATATACTCTTCGTGCAGCTTAGGATCACGTTGCAGAATCTCTGGCAGGTTGGCGTAGAAGAAACGATATTTCCACATTAGATTAAAGATAGAATCAAGATAGTGCTTGAGGAGCGCCAAACTTTCTTGCTGACCTTGGATAGGAGTAAAACGTTCAATGAGCTCTTGCGAATATAGCGCAAAGATCTCTCTCACTATCTCTTGTTTATTGCGAAAGTGGTAATAGAGGTTACCTGGGCTAATCTCGATATGAGCAGCAATATGGTTGGTCGTCACGTTGCGCTCGCCATCTAAATTAAATAAGTCGAGGGCGGCATACACTATTTTGTCACGTGTTTTCATTCTAACTTTTCCTTTCCCTAGTTGGGGTTAGTATACGTGCTCAAGTTGTGTACGAAAAGTCATGAGACGATGAGTCGCACTGGTTAGACCAAATGATATAAAAAAAGCACTCAAATGAGTGCTTTCGAATACGTTTGACGAATGAATTACTCTACTTCGTCCATTTTACCAAGCAGGTTACGAATACGCTCTTGCCATTGGCCGTGCTCACGTTGCATTTGCTCAGTCTTTTGAACCAATTCTTCACGGCTATTACGTAGCTCTTCCGCTTGATTTGCTAGTTGCACTTTTTCTTCTTTCAGTTCTTCAACTTCCATTTGAAGAAGCGCGATTGTGTCAACTGCAGTTTGAATTTTTGCTTCTAGTTGTTCCAGTACTTCAAAAGACATCTCGGCCTACCCTTAATTTAATTCTGTGACATGAAAAGACTTCATACTCTATATTGTCCCATTCTACTCAGCATAGAGAAGATAGACACGCCCTATATTGCAGATTTTTCACCATTCGGTCAAAAAAGCATCGCAAAATGACATAAGCTTTACCTAAAACTTGTCAAACCTTCCCTGCTATCACTTTACTCTGACCTTTCTCCCTGCACTTTCTCAATGAGTAATCATAACTTAGCGACAAGATAGCGACCAAAACCACAAAAAAGCAAACGTTTCCTTTTGGATATGCTAGAATTCGCGCCATAAATCCTTTTGTCATTTTTCATTTAATTGGAGTCAGTATGAAGCGCGATTTAGCAATGGCTTTTTCACGAGTTACCGAAGGTGCCGCCCTAGCAGGTTATAAATGGCTTGGACGTGGCGACAAGAATGCTGCGGATGGTGCCGCAGTAGAAGTCATGCGCAGCCTACTGAACAAAACCGATATCGAAGGTGAAATCGTTATTGGTGAAGGTGAGATTGATGATGCACCTATGCTGTATATCGGTGAGCAAGTTGGTATTGGTGGTGACGCTGTTGATATCGCGGTTGACCCTATTGAAGGTACTCGCATGACAGCAATGGGCCAGTCGAATGCACTTGCTGTTCTAGCCGCTGGTGAAAAAGGCAGCTTCTTGAAAGCACCTGATATGTACATGGAAAAGTTGGTAGTAGGCCCGGGCGCTAAAGGGGTTATCGACCTAGAAAAACCACTTTCTGAAAACTTAACCAACATTGCAGCGGCCTTAGGCAAATCTCTTGATACGCTTGTGGTTACGACACTGGCAAAGCCACGTCATGATGACGTTATCGCTGAAATGCAAGCCATGGGCGTACGTGTTTTTGCTGTGCCAGATGGTGATGTAGCCGCGTCTATTCTGACTTGTATGCCGGATAGTGAAGTAGATGTTATGTATTGCATTGGTGGCGCACCAGAAGGCGTAGTGTCTGCCGCTGTTATTCGTGCTCTAGATGGTGACATGCATGGTCGCTTACTTCCACGTCATGAAGTGAAAGGCGATAACGAAGAAAATCGTAAAGCGGGTGAACTTGAACTTGAGCGCTGCGCACAAATGGGTGTCAAAGCCAACATTGTGCTTCGCATGGAAGACATGGCACGTAGTGACAATGTGGTGTTCTCGGCAACAGGCATTACTAAAGGTGACCTGCTTGAAGGCATCACACGTCAGGGCAATATCGCGACCAGTGAAACACTGCTTATTCGTGGCCGCTGCCGTACTATTCGCCGTATTAAATCAACGCACTATTTAGAGCGTAAAGACCCAGAGATTCGCGATATCATCTTATAATCGCCATTATTGAGATAAAGCGCTGGCTGTAGCCAGCGTTTTTTTCATCTATTATGAAGATAGTAAATAATTTGCTTTATTAACCTTATTCGCCATAATACCCCAACTATCGTTATCCATAGGCTGATTTAAGAGAAACGGACGCACTAATGAAAGCCACTGACCAAATTATTGACATCATAAAACGAGAAGGCGCAGTCACCGCTAAACAGATTGCTTCACGTTTAAACATCACCACGATGGGCGCTAGGCAACATTTGCAGGGCCTAGAAGAGGAAGGATTTCTACGTTTTGAAGATGTTAAAGTTAAAGTAGGTCGACCGAATCGACATTGGTCACTCACTGCCAAAGGGCATGCCCAGTTTTCCGATCGCCACAGTGATTTAACGGTTCAGTTTATTGATGCAATTGAACAAGTGTTTGGTACTGAAGGACTCAATAAAGTATCCAAAGAGCGCGAAACAAACACCCTCGCGACTTATCGTCCTCATTTTGACAGCCTTCCCGACCTACAAAGTAAAGTAGAGAAACTCACTGAACTGCGCGATAAGGATGGGTACATGGCTGAATTTCAACAGGTTGAAGATGGTTTTGTCTTAATTGAAAATCACTGCCCAATCTGTAAAGCCGCACAACGCTGTGAAACTCTGTGTCAGTCTGAGCTGAATGTCTTTCAAGCCCTCGTTGGTAACGATATTTCGGTTCAACGAGACGAACATATTGTTCAAGGTGCTCGTCGCTGCGTATATATCTTTAGCAACAGAAGCTAACTTCAATAAACAGCTCATAGCAACGCTGCTGGCTCGTCTCACTCCTGAGACTATTTACAGTTTTATTTTGTCTTTTCTCATTAACTCCTACGCTGATTATATGCATGGAGATTCTTTTGGTGAGGAACGTACATGGTAACGCCTATTACTCTACCGTCATTCGATGAACTAGCCGCAATGGCCAAGGACAACCCCGAGAAGTTGAGTCGACTGCGTCACGACTTGTCCCAGCAGTTTATCGCTACCTGTTCTGATGAGATGCAGCCTCGACTGCACGCTCAACAATCTCACATTGAACGGGTTTTACAGCGCGCCAAAAACCCCATTCACGCCAATGTGTTATTACGTCAAGAATTGCATCGTCAAATCGTTAAATTCTCGCAAGCCTTAAATGGAGAAGCGTCAGAGAGCAACAAAAGCGCCGATATTTTGCCTTTCTCTAAACCTGAAGAATGGCGCTAAACCAACAAAAAAGGGAAGCCATGCTTCCCTTTTTGATTGTTCGTCAATTTTATTGAGGCTCACGTCCATACTGGTTTTCGCCTTCTGTGCCTTTCATAAAGCCACATTCAACTAATATCCACAAACCACAAGCCAGCGCAGCAAAGGAGATAACACTTTGTACCATGGACGGCTGAGCTGCGGTTGCTGGATCCAATGTCGGCAGGCTCATTCGACCAAAGACCAATGGGATATTCAACAATAGCCACCAACTCGATTTATTACGATCATGCCAACGCTTTGCCGTAATCGCCAAATCTGGAATCAAGATAATGAGCAAGAAGATTGGCAACAAAATATGTACCAATGCAGGGAAGAGCACGTTCATACCTTGAGCAAAAATCATAATGGCAAGGTAATAACAGACATTCCACATCCAGAATGTTTTGCGTCCCACACGACCTTGAAACGAAAACAGTAACGATTTAAACGACATCACATAATCTCTTTTAATTGGTAATTTTTTGAAAACAGCTTTTATCCATATCACGAACATTGACCGTCAAGCTCTTGATATGTCCCGCCTGCTCTCGAAGTACTTCCATTAACTTTCTCGAAAGCTCTCTTTTCTGTTCCTCAGTGCGACCTGACAAAAGTTCAAAGCTAATATGAACAAAATCTTCACTGTCTCCATACTCACCAATCAACCAATTGTGGCTACGTAAAGAGCGTGATTTCACAGAATCTTTCTCGAATAATCCACAGTTTAGCGTGACTCTGTGTAAGTCTTCCAGCAACCCCTGAACATTCAGTCTTTCGTCCGCTGTATTTGAGTACTCTAGTACAAGGTTTGGCATGGTACATCCCTATTTTTAACCATCAAGCGACAAGGTATAACAAGCTATAAGGAAAATTCCGAGAAGTATTCTATTATTCTGTTTACTGGATCACTGAGGTGAGCTTCTGGGCTTGTTTACTAGGATAAAACGTCAAAGCGATAAAGAAATGACCCCAATCATGATCTACATGAATTAATCTGTTATATTCTTTCGTAATCACGTTTATTTTTTACATTCGTTTTTTACAAACACTGATTTTGGAGAAAATCTCATGCGTCAACCTGTAGTTATGGGTAACTGGAAACTCAACGGCAGCAAAGCAATGGTAACTGAGCTGCTAACTGGCCTAAACGCTGAACTTGAAGGCGTAACTGGTGTAGACGTGGCGGTAGCTCCACCTGCACTATACATCGACCTAGCAGAGCGCGTAATCGCTGAAGGCGGCAACAAGATCATTCTTGGTGCACAAAACACAGACCTAAACAACAGCGGTGCATTCACTGGCGACATGTCTCCAAAAATGCTTAAAGACTTTGGTGCTTCTCACATCATCATTGGTCACTCAGAGCGTCGTGAATACCACAACGAATCTGACGAGTTCATCGCTAAGAAATTTGCTTTCCTAAAAGAAAATGGCCTGAAGCCAGTTTTCTGTATCGGTGAATCTGAAGCTCAAAACGAAGCGGGCGAAACTGAAGCAGTTTGTGCACGTCAAATCAACGCAGTAATCGACGCATACGGTGTTGAAGCGCTAAACGACGCTATCATCGCATACGAGCCAATCTGGGCTATCGGTACTGGTAAAGCAGCAACAGCTGAAGATGCGCAACGCATCCACGCTTCTATCCGCGCTCTAATCGCAGAAAAAGACGCTGCAGTTGCTGAGCAAGTAATCATTCAATACGGTGGTTCTGTTAAGCCAGAGAACGCTGAAGCATACTTCTCACAACCAGACATCGACGGTGCTCTAGTTGGTGGGGCATCTCTAGATGCTAAGAGCTTCGCAGCAATCGCTAAAGCAGCGGCAGCAGCAAAAGCTAAGTAATCGCTTATCGCATTACTGAAAAACAGGCTCATTCGAGCCTGTTTTTTTATGCCTTCATTTTATTGAGGCAAATAAAAACCGCGACTTAAGCCGCGGTTTTTATCTTTAGAATCGCTGTCAGTTAGAACAACTCTTCTGCAACCTTGAATAGGTCATCGCGAACTGGACGCTTCATGTTCTCGATCGCATCAATGATGTCATGGTGTACCAATTGCTCTTTCTGGATACCCACACAACGACCACCATGACCTTCCATTAGAAGGTGTACTGCATAGTTACCCATGCGAGACGCTAGTACGCGGTCAAACGCAGTTGGACGACCACCACGTTGGATGTGACCTAGAACCGTTGCACGAGTTTCACGACCAGTTGCAGTCTCAATTTCTTTAGCCAGCTCGTTAGCATCCATCATAAGCTCAGTCAACGCGATAATAGCGTGCTTCTTACCTTTCGCAATACCGTCTTGGATATTGTTGATAAGCTGATCTTTGTTCAAGCCAGTTTCTGGTGTGATGATGTACTCACAACCACCAGCAATCGCAGACATAAGCGTTAAGTCACCGCAATGGCGACCCATGATTTCAACGATTGAGATGCGTTGGTGAGATGAAGACGTATCACGTAGACGGTCAATCGCATCAATAACAGTGTTAAGCGCAGTCAGATAACCAATGGTGTAGTCAGTACCTGCGATATCGTTATCGATAGTGCCTGGTAGACCAATACATGGGTAACCCATTTCAGTCAGCTTCTTCGCACCCATGTACGAACCGTCACCACCGATAACTACTAGAGCATCGATACCGTGTTTCTTAAGGTTTTCAATCGCTTTTTCGCGGACTTCCACTTCTTTAAACTCTGGGAAGCGTGCAGAACCTAAGAAAGTGCCACCACGGTTAATAACGTCAGAAACGCTTGAACGATCCAGCTTTTGGATGCGGTCTTCGTACAGACCTAGGTAACCGTCGTATACGCCGTATACTTCTAAATCCGCTGACAAAGCCGTACGAACTACGCCACGTACCGCAGCATTCATACCTGGTGCATCACCACCACTTGTCAAAACACCGATTTTCTTAATCATGCTCACCCTCGATTTGGCAATCTAATTTCAATTTTGAGTGCACCGCCTGGTAGCGATACACGGAATTTGTTGTTATTGCTACGATTTTTCGATGTGTTCCCCAAAACATCACCGACGTAACTTTATTACTTATGTAAGAGTATTACAGTTTATAAGAACTATTGTGTTGATTCACATCAGAATCGCACTTTTTTATCATGAGCCTTGATAATAGACAATCGATTTTGAAGTTGCCATTCTCAATGCTTTCACAGTCACTTTTGTTTACGTATTGGTTACCAGCCCTGCTCTTTTTGCTGTTTTTCTTCCGACAGTACAACAGAGTATGGATCTTGATGGATAATGACATCCGCTTCAGGAAACTCCAGCATTAATCGCTCTTCTGCACAATCGGCAATTTTATGAGCATCAATCAGGCGCAAGTTATCATCTAACTCTAAATGCAGTTGAATAAAACGCACTGGTCCAGACATTCGTGTTCGTAGTTGGTGGACGCCGATGACACCTTCAACCTCGTTACACACTTCTCGAATTCTGACGAGTTCCTCTTCGGGAAGCTGCCTATCAAGCAATGACTGTATTGCTTCATAAGCCATCTTAACGGCGCTTACCAGTATGAAGATACCAATGCCGATGGCAAATACTGAGTCTGCTTGACCTATGCCATACCAACTCAAGGCGAGCGCGATCATAATAGCGGCGTTCATATACAAGTCAGTTTGATAGTGTAACGAGTCCGCCGCTATCGCCTGACTGCCTGTTTCGCGCACCACGTATTTCTGAAATGCAACTAGACCAGAGGTGACCACTAGCGCAAAAAAGCTGACATAGATGCCAAGCTCAGGCGAATTCAATTCATGAGGTCTAAAGAATCGTTCAACACCGTTTAAGATAAGAAAGCAAGCGGAGCCAGAAATGAACATAGCTTGTGCTAGAGCAGCTAACGACTCCGCCTTACCATGCCCAAAAGTATGTTCTTTGTCAGCAGGTTGCAGTGAGTAACGCACCACCAGCAAGTTAACCACTGATGCTGCAATATCTAGCAGTGAGTCGATCACTGACGCTAGCAGACTAACAGAACCTGTTATCCACCATGTAACCACTTTGGTAATAAGAAGGATAGTCGCGATCGTGGTAGCAGCCCATGCTGCGGTAGTCACCAACTTAGCGTAGTTGCCCTTTGTCATGCTTGCACTCGTTCCCTGTCTTGTTGCTAACGCGGTATAAGTATACTGATAAATGATGACAAAAATAGAAAAAGCGTGCTGGATGTCACACCAAATGGTGACAAATATTCGGACAAGGCTCTGAAGACAGAATTCTTTAGTGCATCGTATAAACAAAAGCCCCTCTGACTAGGAAGCTCAGAGGGGCTATATATTATCGAGCCAAGATTTCGTTATAATTACTGAGCAGCACGCTTCTCCGCACGAGACTCCATTTTAGAGAAACACTTTTCCATTCGCTCTTGCTGAAGCTCTTTGAACTTCACTTTTTGCTCTGGCGTTAGAATATTAAGCATTTCATGTTGCTTCTCAAGCATTTGAACACGACGCTCTGTTTGTTGCTGTACCATTTCTGAAGCCAGAGCGTTCGCTGCATCCGCATCAAAGTTGTCAGCAAGTACTAGATCTTGCATCTTTTGTTGGCGAGCTTGCATTTCTGCTTTCTTAGCAGCAAAGTCACCCGAGAATTTCGCTTTCATGGCTTCTTTGTTTGCCTGACGAAGTTCTTTCATTTGCTCTTTCTGAGCATCCGTCAAGTCAAGTTCACGGAACATACGCTTACCATCGAAGCCACCGCACATCCCTTCGCCGCCTTTACCATGATGACCACCTTTGCCACCACCGTATGCCAATGCGCTTGCTGAACCTAATGCTAGTGGAAGAACCGTTGCAGCGATAACCAGTTTTTTTGAAAATTTCATAATCTTTACCCTTATGTGATTCATACCATGGCTGCCTCTGCAGCGCTTGAGTATAGAATAGGGTCTGGTGAGTAAAGTAACGTACAGTGAGCGTAAAGAATCGTAAAGATCGCTTTTTCTGATATTTAACGCTTTATTATTACAAGGCACAGGACAAGATAGAGGTAGTTTATGGCACACATACTTATCATTGATGACGATACCGAGCTAACCAGCTTACTTAAAGACATCTTGAGCTTTGAAGGATTTGAGATCTCTGAGGCTAATGACGGAATCGCCGGATTAGAAGCAATGCATCAGGATATCGATCTGGTATTGATGGATGTCATGATGCCACGGCTCAATGGTATGGATACCCTAAAGAAACTACGCGAAAAGTGGGAAACCCCTGTTTTGATGCTGACGGCTAAAGGTGAGGAAATAGATCGTGTTATCGGTCTAGAGCTTGGCGCCGATGACTACTTACCGAAACCGTTTAGTGATCGAGAACTGCTCGCTCGCATTAAAGCGATTCTTCGCCGCACTCAATCTAAGCCAGAATCAGCCACTGCTGATTGCCTTTCGTTCGACGACATTCAAGTTTTCCCAGGCAAACAAGAAGCTCACTGCCAAGGGCAGTTACTGGACTTAACTACTACAGAGTTTGCACTGTTACACTATTTCGTACAAAAACCAGGGGAGACCTTAACCAAAGAGTCTCTCAGTCTTGATGTGCTAGGGAAAAGGTTGTCTGCTTTCGATCGCGCCGTCGATATGCATGTCTCGAATTTACGTAAAAAACTCCCAGAAAAAGCCGATGGCAAACCACGTATCAAGACACTACGTGGACGCGGATATTTGTTGGTTAAGGAGTAATGATGAAACTGCCCAAGATAACCAGCCTTTATGGCCGTATCTTTGCCATATTCTGGTTTACCATGTTGTTGGTCCTCATTGCGGTACTTGCTTTGCCGCACCTTGATCCGCGCGTCACTAAAGAGATCTCCGGAGAGCCACTACAACAGTTATTGTCCTTAAGAGATAAAGTAGAGAAACGTTTTGAAGGACAAACCAACCTTGGGCGCATTATCTATCAGCTTGATAAACCTGAACCTAAACATATGGGTAACCGTAAGCCACGTAGCCCAAGTATGTTTATCGTCGATCAAGAAGGTAATATTCTCAGTACGCAAAAACACCCAGATTTTAAGACCAAAATCCTCAAGAATTTTATCACCTCTGTCGACTCATTCGATACACCGATGCAGAAATTGTATGGCCGCTACATGCTCGCAGGTCCCGTTCCAATTAAGTTAGCCAACCAAGATTTTTATCTTTATATAGGCTTACGTTGGACTGAGCCGCCACCGTTCTTACTGCGAATGTTTGATAAGCCATTCCAACTGCTATTTGCCGTGATGGCGGTCAGTACCCCACTACTCTTGTGGCTCGCATGGGCACTAAGCCAACCCGCAAGAAGATTGGAGCGTGCAGCGAAGCGAGTGGCAAACGGTGAGTTCAAACAGGATCCTGAGTTGGAAAAAGGCACATCCGAGTTCAAGCAAGCAGGCAGCAGCTTTAACCAAATGGTAATGGCCGTAAATCAAATGATCTCTGGACAGCAGCGTTTATTGTCCGATATTTCTCATGAACTACGCTCGCCACTCACTCGCTTGAGAATGGCAACGGCACTCGCAACTCGTAAGCAAGGTGAAAGCCAAGAACTGTTGCGTATTGATACTGAAGCACAACGGTTAGAACAGATGATTGGCGAGCTTTTAGAGCTGTCACGCATGAACACTGACAGCCATGTAACACGCGAATCACAACCAGCTAGCAGCTTATGGGAAGAGATCTTCAGCGATGCGGAGTTTGAAGCAGAGCAAGTAGGCAAGACCTTACGCTTTACCACTATCCCAGACGTCACAGTCACTGGTAACCCAAAACTGCTCATGAGTGCTATTGAGAACATCGTAAGAAATGCCATTCGCTACGGCACAACCACTATTGATATTACCCTGTCTACTCATAAAGAGACATTGCTGATTACTGTGGAGGATGACGGTCCAGGCGTACCAGATGACGAGCTACAAGATATTTTCCGTCCTTTCTACCGCGTATCAACAGCTCGCGATAGAGATTCCGGAGGCACGGGTTTGGGACTTGCTATAACACAGAGCGCAATCTTGCAGCATAGTGGTCAGATAACAGCATCGCGAAGCCATTTAGGAGGTTTAAAGATGCATGTTGAGCTCCCGCTATAAAGTCGGCACGAAACTGACATTGTATTTATACTCAAATAGGCGCGGTATGTGGTAGCCTCGACGTCTTGCTCAAACACAGAATAAAGAGAACTCAGCCGATGAAAATCTTCAGCAACTTTGAAAGTGGCAATATCCAAGTCGTCAAAGCCGATGACAAAGATGATATCCAAGTTAAAATCGTCAACGACAATCAGTCAGAATTTTATCAGTGGTTTCACTTTCGCTTGGAGTCAACACCTGAGCTAGCACACACTATTAAGATCATAGACTTAGCTAATTCAGCCTATCCAGAGGGCTGGAAGGGATACGATATTGTCGCGTCCTACGATCGTGAGGAGTGGTTCCGTATTCCTTGTGACTTTGACGGTGACACCTTGAGCTGTAGCTTCCTTCCAGAGAGAAGCTCAATGTACTTCGCTTACTTTGCTCCCTACAGCTACGATCGTCATCTCGACTTATTGCACATGGCTCAAAACGAGCACCACTGCACCCTTGAAACTCTAGGCCATACTCTTGATGGTAACGATATGTCGTTGCTAACGTTTGGTGAGCCAGAAGAAGGTAAGAAGAACATTTGGATCATTGCACGCCAGCATCCAGGTGAGTCTATGGCGGAATGGTTTATTGAAGGCCTAATTCAGCGTCTTGTTGATGACAGCGACACCGCCGCTCAAGCCTTACTTGAGCAAGCCGTTGTGTATGTGGTACCAAATATGAACCCTGATGGCAGCATTCGCGGCCACCTTAGAACCAATGCAGTGGGCGTGAACCTTAACCGTGAATGGCAAACGCCTTCTATGGAACAGAGCCCTGAAGTCTATCTAGTACGTGAACGTATGCGGCAAACCGGTGTGGATATGTTCCTTGATATTCACGGTGACGAAGCAATTCCATACAACTTTGCTGCTGGCTCTGAAGGGATCCCATCTTATGATGAGCGCTTAGCATCACTGGAATCAGCGTTCAAACAGGCACTACTGACTATCACACCTGAGTTCCAAGACGACTACGGCTATGATAAGGATGAACCGGGTAAGGCTAACCTAACGGTTGGCTCTAATTGGGTTGCAGAGCAATTTAAGTGCTTGTCTTACACCATTGAAATGCCATTTAAGGATAACAACAACTATCCAGATCCTTTCTACGGTTGGTCACCAGAACGAAGTATTATGTTTGGTCGTGATATGTTGGCAGCGACATTAGCGGTCACTGATAAGCTGTAATCTGGGAACGAACATCGTTTTTTTGTTCTCTCGTCATTACCTATTTACATATGCATGTGCAAGCAGGAATTTTCTTAAGGTCGAGTGATCGCTTTAGGTAGATCCCTGCCTGCGCAGGGATGACGCGATTATCAAGGTGACGTTATGCTTCGGGATGACGTCATTATTGTAATTAGTCGCCTCACGTTCTCATCACTTCGGGTATACTCATCTCATTATTTTATTTGAGTCGACACCCTATATGTTTGATATTGCCCTTTACGAGCCTGAAATTGCTCCAAACACCGGAAATATTATCCGACTTTGTGCCAACTGTGGCGCGAACCTACACCTAATCGAGCCGCTTGGTTTTGATTTAGAAGAGAAGAAAGTGCGTCGCGCCGGTCTCGACTATCATGATCTAGCTCGCGTCAAACGTCATAAAGACTACGCCGCCTTTATCGCTTACCTTGAAGAGAACAATCCGAACTACCGCTTGTTTGCTTGCACCACAAAAACCACCGGCCATCACACGGATGCGAAGTACCAGCAAGGTGATGTATTGCTATTTGGACCAGAGACTCGCGGCCTGCCCGCAGAAGTGATTGAAAGTCTACCAATGGAGCAACGCATTCGCATTCCGATGATGCCAGATGCGCGCAGTTTAAACCTATCCAATGCGGTGGCGATTATTGCCTATGAAGCGTGGCGACAGTTTGGTTTTGAAGGGGCGGTTTAAGCCCTTTTTAGCGAGAGCGTTAACCGAGCCTGAAATTCAGGCAATAAAAAACCCAGCACTAGGCTGGGTTTTCAATACATAACAAGAAGAAACCTATCAATTACTTGATTTTAGCTTCTTTGTACATAACGTGTTGGCGAACAACTGGATCAAACTTTTTGATCTCAAATTTGCCTGGCATGTTACGCTTGTTCTTGTCAGTTGTGTAGAAGTGACCAGTACCAGCAGATGATACTAGACGAATTTTCTCACGAATGCCTTTAGCCATTGCTTAATTCCTCTTATACGTTCTCGCCACGAGCACGGATATCAACAAGAACAGCATCGATGCCTTTCTTATCAATAATACGCATACCCTTAGCGGTCAGACGTAGTTTAACAAAGCGTTTTTCGCTTTCTACCCAGAAACGATGAGTTTGTAGGTTCGGCAGAAAACGACGCTTGGTAGCATTTCGTGCGTGTGAACGGTTGTTACCCGTTACAGGACGCTTACCAGTTACTTGGCATACTCGGGACATGAATGTCTTCTCCAAATCGTTTCAGCTCGATATCAACCTTGGTGGCCGAACCTCAATTATAAGAGGCCATAACCATTATGGAGTACCCATACAAGGCTATCAAAGGTCGCGCATTATACTAACTTGACATGCATTGCTCAAGACCCGAACAGATCCTTTTTTAAGGATTTGCTGATCTTTTTCACTTTGAGCTGATGTTGGTTGATAATTTAGTGCGCGAATCATAGCAGAAAATCACCAAAACAAAAGCTCTCTATCACAGTTATTACAATAAAATGTACTTTCTTCTATTTAGGCCGCTAAATCCAGCCTCTTTCTGCAAAAGAGACGACTTCCCCATCTCCAACAACGAAATGGTCCAAAACTCGAATATCGACTAAACCGAGTGCATCAGATAACCGTCTAGTGATACGCCTATCGGCTTGGCTGGGCTCTGCCACTCCCGAAGGATGATTATGAGCAAGGATTAAAGCCGCCGCATTATGATGCAGAGCGCGCTTTACCACTTCCCTAGGATAAACAGACGCAGCATCTATCGTACCTTCAAACATTATTTCATCGGCAATGACACGATTCTGGTTGTCTAAGAACAGAACATAGAAAGCTTCTCTATGCCTATCTCGCAGCACACTCATTAAATAGTGTTTAGTCTGCTCTGGACTATTTAAGCTATCTCCTCGCTGAATGGTCTCACATAAATAGCGCTGGCTCATTTCCAACACAGCTTGCAACTGAACGTATTTTGCCAGCCCCAACCCCTTACGCTGACAAAATGCCTCCTGACTAGCAGTAAACAGAGCTCTTAAGGAACCGAAATCTGACAACAAAGCATCTGCCAGTTGCACTACATTCATGCCTTTTGTTCCGGTACGCAGAAAAATGGCAAGCAGCTCAGCATCACTCAGAGCATGACTGCCTCTATTTAGCAGCTTCTCTCGAGGTAATGATTCACTAGGGAGATGTTTTAGAACCATGATGGATAGTTAAAGTAGAACTTCGGTCTCTGCTTTATTACTTAATTAGCAATAAATAGACAGGAAGCAACAAGTAAGCTGCGAATGAATACTCGTTAGTATGTAACTGCGAGGTTTATCAAACAGCAGTTTTGCAGGTAAGCCCCTTGAAAGTGGCGGGACATCAACGCATTTGGTATCTTAGCCGCAGAAAAATTTAAGGAGCTGGTTATGCAAACATTAGCTGGAAAGAAAATACTATTGGGCATTAGCGGTGGTATCGCAGCCTACAAATGTGCAGAGCTAACGCGTCGACTCATCGAGCGCGGCGCAGAAGTGCAAGTCGTCATGACGAAAGCGGCCAAAGAGTTCATTACCCCTCTCACCATGCAAGCCGTCTCCGGCAGACCAGTCTCCGATAGTTTACTCGACCCTGCTGCCGAAGCTTCCATGGGTCATATTGAATTAGCTAAGTGGGCTGACCTTGTTCTTCTAGCCCCAGCGACTGCCGACCTTATTGCTAGAATATCAGCGGGCATGGGGAATGACTTACTGTCGACGCTGGTTCTGGCTACCGACGCTCCTGTTGCCGTATCACCGGCAATGAATCAACAAATGTACCTTAACGTAGCGACCCAAGAAAACATCGCCACACTCGCGCGTCGAGAAATGATGATCTGGGGACCCGCCGCTGGTGAACAAGCCTGTGGTGACGTTGGTCCAGGACGCATGCTTGAGCCAATGCAATTGGTCGAGAAATGTGAGCAGTTCTTTGGTCCTAAGCCATTGTCGGGCAAGTCGGTTGTGATCACCGCAGGCCCAACTCGTGAGGCTATCGATCCTGTCCGTTATATTTCTAACCACAGCTCTGGAAAAATGGGCTTCGCTTTGGCTCAAGCAGCACAGCAGCTCGGAGCTGAGGTTACGCTGATTTCAGGTCCAGTTTCTCTCCAAACGCCAAATGGAGTAAAACGCATTAACGTTGTCAGTGCCGAAGAGATGCATCAAGCGGCTATGGCCAATGCCACTCATCACGATATTTTCATTGGCTGCGCCGCTGTAGCCGACTATCGCCCTGTCGATATTGCCGCTCAAAAAATCAAGAAAACTGCAGATAACGATGATATGCATATCACTATGGTGAAGAATCCTGACATCATTGCCTCAGTGGCTTCGTTATCAGCATCACGTCCTTTTACTGTAGGTTTTGCCGCTGAGACACAAGATGTCGAGGCATACGCCTTAGATAAGCTACAACGTAAGAATCTGGATATGATTTGTGCAAATGATGTATCTATCGCTGGTCAAGGCTTTAACAGTGACTCAAATGCGATTACCGTATATTGGCAAGGCGGTAGCAAGTCATTAGGCAGCGCAATGAAAACTGAGTTAAGTCACGCCATTTTGGAAGCTATCTCAGAGCAGCTAGCATAAATCTAATGAGACAAGGTGGCACAGGCTGTTTGTGTTACTCATAGGCAAACTGCTTATCACAGAGTGCCTTTCCATTAATGTACTCTCCAAAACAGAGATTGTTACACAGTTCAACCATTTACCACGTTGAACTGTGTAGTTATAAGCCGCTTAGGTACACTAACAGATCTACTTATGGGCGATATCGTGCTGAAATTGGCATGCAGTAATCAAAAGGAAAAGGATTTATGTCCGCTACGAAAAAGTCGAATAGAAAAGAGGAAATCCTTCAAGCACTCGCTCAAATGCTTGAGTCTAATGAAGGAACATCTCGCATCACCACCGCAAAGCTTGCCAAGCAAGTTGGGGTGTCTGAAGCAGCCCTCTATCGTCATTTTCCCAGCAAAGCCCGTATGTTCGAAGGGCTTATCGAGTTTATTGAAGAATCTTTAATGTCTCGAATTAACCGCATTCTCGATGAAGAAAAAGACACACTGACACGTATTCGTCTGGTACTTCAATTGATACTCGTTTTCTCCGAACGCAACCCAGGATTAAGTCGCATTCTTTCTGGTCATGCTCTAATGTTTGAGAATGAACGATTACGCGACCGAATTAATCAGCTTTATGAAAGAATTGAGACATCTTTGCGTCAAATCCTTCGTGAGCGCAAAATTCGCGAAGGTAAAAGCTTCCCTGTTGATGATAAAATTCTAGCAGCACAACTGCTTGGTCAAGTTGAAGGTAGCTTAAACCGCTTTGTTCGCTCTGACTTTAAATACACGCCAACGTCCACCTTTGATGAATACTGGGCGTTACTCAAACTACAATTGCAGTAAACTGAATGAAAACAGATAAAAAGCCAGACTTTACCTTGTCGTTACTTCACCCTAAATATTGGGGAGTATGGTTCGGGTTTGGTCTACTCGCACTGATTGTAAATTTGCTTCCTTATTCACTCCTCTTCAAGTTAGGCCGAGGTTTGGGCAAATTTGGGATGCGCTATGGCAAGAAAAGAGCGAAAGTCGCTCGGCGAAACCTTGAGCTCGCTTTTCCTGAGATGAATGAGCAAGAGCTTGATCGTTTTGTTGAAGAGAACTTTAAAAACTCCGGTATGGCTCTGATTGAAACAGGAATTACTTGGTTTTGGCCAACATGGCGCTTCAAGCGTATTTTGGTTGCAAAAGATATCAGTGCGCTTGAAAAGCATGAAGCTGAAGGTAAAGGTGTACTGCTGTGTTGTGTACATGCGTTAAATCTCGAAATTACCGCTCGAGCTTTCGCAGTATTAGGGCTTCCTGGTTACGGAGCTTATCGTCCTCACAGTAACCCTGCGTATGAGTTCATTCAATACCGTGGAAGAACACGTAATGGTAATAAACTGATCTATCGAACTGACCTAAAATCGATGATCCGCGTTATGCGTCAAGGCCATCGTTTGTTCTATTTACCTGATCAGGATTATGGTCACAATAAGTCAGTGTTTGTTCCACTATTTGCGGTCAAAGACGCCTGCACAACAACAGGAACCAGTATTCTAGCTTACACCAGTAAGTGTGCCATTGTTCCTGGGTCAGGGTTTAGAACTAGCGAAGGCAAATATGAAATCATCGCGGCTGAATCCATAGAAGGCGACTACCCTAAGAAAGATGAGACTGCCGCAGCCGCTTACATGAATAAGTATGTTGAGCAAATTATCCTACGTGCGCCAGAGCAATGGTTGTGGATGCACAAACGGTTCAAATCGCTGCCAGATAAAACTCTTACAGACTCAAGGTATCAATAAGCTCAAAGGTAATGAATGAGTAATCAACAACACGTAGATAAGAACCTCTACAATCCTACATTCCAATGGGCATTCTTACACCCAAAGCACTGGGGAACTTGGCTCGGTATTCTCTTTGCTGTTTTACTGGCTTTTGTACCCGCTAAACCACGCGATAAATTTGCCCGATACATCTCTGGTATTATCGTCGGCAAAAATGGTCGTGTAGTCAGGCGTACTCGCCTCAATCTACAAAAGTGTTTTCCAGAAAAGTCCGAGCAAGAGATCCAGCATATTGTCGAAGAGACGTTTGCTAAAGCAGGTCAATACTTGTTGGGGTATTCAGAGTTTTTGATTCGCTCAACTAAACACAACCAGCAGCGTGGCGTTATGATCGGTGAAGAAAATCTGATGCCTTTATTAGATGCTGGTGAGAATGTGATTATCTTAGCACCACACGCATGGGCTGTTGATTACCCGGCGGTGATGCTCGCTGCGCAAGGTTACAAAGTCGCAACGATCATGAAGCCACAAAACAACCCTATTGGTGACTGGCTGATGCATGTTCAGCGTATGCAATATGGTGGTCGTATCTTTGCTCGTAGTGCTGGAGTGAAACCATTCGTGCGCTCTATTAAAGATGGGTATATCGGATATTGGCTGCCTGATGAGGACCATGGCCCACAAAACTCAGTATTTGTGCCTTTCTTTGCCACAGAAAAAGCCACGTTAAAAGGCTTTGGCAAAATGTCTCGATTATCGCGAGCGAAAGTAGTACCCGTCCTGCCTGCCTATAACGACAAAACCAGCAAATACGAAGTGCATATTCTGCCTGCTATCGATAACTTCCCTACGGGTGATGAAGAGCAAGATGCACGGGCGATGAATAAAGCGATTGAAGATTTGCTACGAGATAAACCTGAACAGTATATGTGGAACTTATACCTTCTCGAAACCCAACGTGATGGTGTTCGTATCTACGACAATATCTAGTCACCAAGCATCAATCAAAAACAAAAGCGCTTGCCTCGGCAAGCGCTTTTGTTTGAATACAAGACACAAGATTACTGCTGACAATGGGAGCAAAAAAAGGTGTTTCTCTGCCCGATTTTCATTTGTTCTATTGGTTCACCGCACTGATGGCAAGGTTCGTTAGCTCGTCCATAGACTTGCAACTCTTGAGCAAAGTATCCTGGCTTACCATCCGATTGAGAAAAATCTTTTAACGTCGTACCACCTTGAGTGATCGCTTGTGCTAAAACACGCTTTATTTCTGAAACGAGTAACTGCCACTGAGTCAAAGTCACTTTATAAGCGGGTGTTGTTGGGTGTAATCCAGCACTAAACAATGACTCACAAGCGTAAATATTGCCTACCCCCACAACATTGGTGTTGTTCATAATGAAGGTTTTTACCGCCACACGTTTGTTTTTTGCTTTCTCCGACATCCAATCGGCACAAAACTCTTCAGTCAATGGCTCAGGACCACAGTTCGCTAGGAGTTCATGGGACTCTCCAGGCGCACACCAAAGCCAAGCTCCAAAGCGACGTGGATCGTTGTAACGCATCACTTTACCGTTACTCAAAACCAAATCAACGTGATCGTGTTTCTCCGCTTCAGGTGGGTTCTCAAGAACACGTAAACTTCCCGACATACCAAGGTGAACAATTGCCGTTCCTTTGTCAGTGTCTATCAGCAAATATTTAGCTCGACGACGAATCGACGTGATCGCTTGCCCATGTAACTGATGAATTTCTTGTGGGATCAACCAGCGCAATTGTCTTTGGCGTACCACAATTTCTTTAATGGTCTCATCCAATAAGTGTGGACTGATCCCAAGACGAGACACTTCTACTTCAGGTAACTCTGGCATAAGAGCCCTTTATTGATTGGATTCGGTAGGTATTAGACTACTGGCTTCAAAGCTGACTGCAACCCAATTTTCATCGTAGGTATTCAGCAGCCAGAATTTTTCAAGCTGATAGGCAGTAATACGTTGAGGCTCTTCTTTCTCTTGATACCACACCTCGACCGTCATTGGGTTTTCCAATACAGGTTTTAGTTTGGCGTAGGTCTTCTCATCCACAGGAGTCCCCTGAATGGCTCGCCAACGCTGAATGACACTAGCTGCGTCTGACGTCCATTTTTCAGGAATGGCATGCCAAGTCTCGTCATCAAGATAAAACTGTATGCCTGCGTAGTTGATTTCAATTGGACTGGCATTTGGATCTAGCACCAACCCAGTTAAAACCTGAGGCTCGACATCTTGCTCAATAAGATACTGCTTAATGAGATTTGGCGCCGCCATCAACAACATAAACGCCGAGATGGCGATAATTAATATGTTGTTCCAACGACGCTTGGTGAGCTTGAAACGTTTGAATATCACGTTAGTTTAACTTATTACGATCATCGTCATCCTTACGCTCGTATTCACCTTCAAAAGTATTGCCATCTTGGTGCTTGTCGAAAGGATTTTGTTGGAAAGGATCATGACCTTGGAAGCCGCCTTGGTGAAACCCTCCGTTAGACATGGTTTTCACTACCATTTTACTCATCAAATATTTCGCTATCGCCGCACGCGGTGCCGGTAATAGGACTAACATGCCAAGTGCATCCGTCATAAAGCCAGGGGTAAGCAATAGGACACCCGATACCGCTAGCATGACACCTTCAACAATTTGTTGTGCAGGCATTTCACCTTGCTGAAGTCGCGTTTGCACCGACATTAGCGTTTGCAAACCTTGGCTTCTTACTAAAGACGCACCCACAAAAGCCGTTAGTAAAACTAACCCGATTGTTGGCCACAATCCTAGGAAACCACCGACTTGAATAAACAACCCAATTTCGATAATTGGTACAAAAATAAACAGTAATAATAATATCGGAAACACAACGTCCTCCTTGGTTTGATGTCAGTTTACGCTGACCTAGAACCAAACCACAAATAAAATGCTCAGTTTCACCTGCCTAAAGCACAGATTTAGTTTTACAAAGTATAAATTTGAACAATAAATTCATGAATTTTTTTGATGGTTATCGCATCTCCGACTCGTTACGCAACATTGTGCAAACTTTCGGTGAAAAAGGTGATCTGGATACTATTTTTATGTGCTACTTTGAGTAATATGTACCCCATAAGTCAGGACGTAATAACTAGCCAATTATTCTGGCGAATGGATTCTTAAAACAGATTTGGCAAATATACTGTAATCAACGCAGAACAATAATCTAAGGATCCAAAATATGGCTACAACCACACACGCTAATCCTGTAGCAACTCAAGCCACTCGTATTGAAGAAGATCTATTAGGCCAACGTCATGTCCCGGCGGATGCTTATTATGGCATTCACACGCTGCGCGCTATCGAAAACTTTAATATCTCCAACGTTACCATTTCTGATGTACCCGACTTTGTTCGCGGTATGGTAATGACCAAGAAGGCAGCCGCATTAGCCAATAGAGAACTAGGCGTCATTCCAAAAGACATCGCGCAATTCATTATTCAAGCATGTGATGTTATTTTGGAAACTGGCAAGTGCATGGACCAATTCCCATCTGACGTTTTCCAAGGCGGCGCAGGCACTTCTGTCAACATGAACACCAACGAAGTCATTGCTAACGTTGCACTAGAGCTTATGGGTAAAGAAAAAGGTCAATATGAGTTCATCAACCCTAATGACCATGTAAATAAGAGCCAGTCTACCAACTGTGCGTACCCAACAGGGTTCCGCATCGCAGTTTACAACAGTGTTCGTAAACTCATTGATGCTATCGAGTATCTAAAAGGTTCATTTGAAGACAAGAGCCAAGAGTTCTCTACGATTCTAAAAATGGGCCGTACCCAGCTACAAGATGCCGTTCCTATGACTGTGGGCCAAGAATTCCATGCTTGGGCTGTCACTTTGAACGAAGAAATTCGTAACCTAGACTACACCTCTAAGTTACTGCTTGAAGTAAACCTAGGCGCAACAGCCATCGGTACAGGCCTAAACGCTGCAGAAGGTTATCAAGAGTTAGCCGTTAAACACCTAACTGAAGTCACAGGACTAGAATGTGTTCCAGCTGAAGATTTGATTGAAGCAACGTCAGACTGTGGCGCTTACGTAATGACACACGGCGCTCTAAAACGCTTGGCCGTTAAACTATCTAAGATCTGTAATGATCTTCGTTTGTTGTCTTCAGGCCCACGTACAGGCTTGAACGAGCTGAACCTACCTGAGCTTCAAGCTGGTTCATCCATTATGCCAGCTAAAGTAAACCCTGTAGTGCCTGAGGTGGTTAACCAAGTGTGCTTCAAAGTACTTGGTAATGACAACACTATCTCATTTGCAGCAGAGGGTGGACAGCTTCAGCTTAACGTGATGGAGCCAGTCATTGCACAAAGCATGTTTGAGTCTCTCGATATTCTGAAGAATGCCTGCATTAACCTTCGTGATAAATGTGTAGATGGCATCACCGTTAATAAAGAAATCTGTGAGGGCTATGTCTTTAACTCTATTGGTATTGTGACTTACCTAAACCCTTATATTGGTCACCACGAAGGCGACATTGTGGGTAAGATTTGTGCTGAAACTGGTAAGAGTGTTCGTGAAGTAGTGCTTGAGAGAGGGTTACTTTCAGAAGAAGAGCTCGATGACATCTTCTCAGTAGACAATCTGATGAAACCTCAGTATAAAGCGAAACGCTACGAGTAATACTGCAGTTGAGGCTCTCCTTTTGGGGAGCCTTTTTAGTTGTTACTTTGCCAAATTAAAGACTTTATAAAATTCAAATAACACGACATAAACAAATATCTTCCGTCATTTACACAAATGACCCAAAGATATAATGCGAGGAATTGCTATGGTTGCTATAGAACTGGCCGTCGTACTGCTATTTATCTATTTAGGTGCACGTATAGGCGGTATTGGAATTGGTTTAGCGGGTGGTGCGGGTGTTATTGCCCTATCTTTAGTCTTAGGCGTACCGACAAGCCAAGCTTACATCCCGGTGGATGTTATTCTAATTATCATGTCGGTCATTACTGCGATTGCCGCAATGCAAGTTGCTGGTGGCATGGACTGGTTAGTACAAGTTGCTGAAGATTTTCTTCGCAAACATCCAGAAAGGATTACCTTTTACGCTCCAATTGTAACTTTCTTGATGACACTCATGGCTGGTACAGGTCATACCGCGTTCTCTACACTACCTGTAATTGCCGAAGTGGCAAAAGGTCAGGGCGTTCGTCCATCTCGCCCACTTTCAATCGCCGTTGTCGCTTCCCAAATCGCAATTACAGCGTCTCCAATCTCAGCCGCAGTTGTCGCTTTTGCAGCTATGCTAGCGCCAATGGGCGTTGATTACTTAACACTTCTTGCGGTTTGTATCCCAACCACCTTTATCGCTTGTATGGTCGGTGCGTTTGTTGCCAACTTTATGGGTAGCGAGCTTAAAGATGATCCGGTTTATCAAGAGCGCTTGGCTCAAGGTCTTATCAAACTAAACACTGCTCAAAAACGTGAGATCCTACCGACAGCGAAGAAAGCAACCTACATCTTCCTAGGTGCGATTGCCTTCGTTGTTTGTTACGCAGCGGCTATCTCTGGCTCTATTGGTTTGATTGAAGACCCTGCACTTGGACGTAACGAAGCAATTATGACGGTGATGTTAGCAGCGGCAGCCATCATCACGCTAACCACTAAGATCGATGCGTCTAAAATTCCTTCAGCAGCCACCTTCCGCTCGGGCATGACAGCATGTGTGTGCGTACTAGGTGTTGCATGGTTAGGCTCAACATTCGTTAACGCACACGTAGACGGCATCAAAGAGTTTGCAGGCGCGCTACTTGCTGACTACCCATGGATGCTAGCCCTAGTACTGTTCTTTGCTTCTATGCTGCTTTATTCTCAAGGCGCAACGACAGTTGCACTTATGCCAGCAGCATTGGCGATTGGAGTTGCTCCTCTCACAGCTGTTGCCTCATTTGCAGCGGTTAGTGCACTATTCGTTCTTCCAACGTACCCAACCTTATTGGCGGCGGTAGAAATGGATGACACAGGTTCAACGAGAATCGGTAATCTAGTCTTTAACCACCCATTCTTCATTCCTGGTGTTGCAACTATCGCAACAGCAGTCGCACTAGGCTTTGCCTTTGGCGGCATTTTGATTGGCTAACCTTAGGCTATTCTAAAAAATGAGAGCTGCGTTGATACGCGGCTCTTTTTTTGTCTGAGTTGAAACAAAACAGCCTATCTTCCTGTCCTAAGTTAATATAATCTCAACTTATTCACGATCGCGTTTACTTGGCTTGTATGTACCGAATATTGTCTCCGTTCATCTTACTTTTCGCTATTGCCTTCTCTACCCCGAGCTGGGCGCTATTTGGCAACTCCAATAATGCACCAGCTTTCGCTCCAAATACCGCCAATACTTTTGTCCCTGTTGATGAAGCTTTCCCTATGAACTTCTACCAACAAGGTAATAAAGTGTTCATCGATTGGCAGGTCAAAGAGGACTATTACCTCTATCAAGAGCGCATTGCAATCAGTGGTGAAAATGTCGCTATTGGCAGCATCAAAATGGAAGACGGAACACCGTATAAAGATGAATTTTTTGGTGACGTCAATATCTACACAGAACCCCTTTTTGTCGAAGTACCATTGAGTCAATATCAGACTGGAGCCAAGCTCATTGTGCAGTACCAAGGCTGTGCAAAAGCAGGCTTCTGTTATCCACCAGAAACACGTGTCATAGACATCAGTCCATTCGACTTTGACAGTGCAACTCCTCTCGATAACGCGAATGTCGTTAAAACAACAGCTGCGGATACTGCTAACGCCACACCCTCGAAAACTCGAGATAGTGAACTGACTGATAAACTGGCTCAAAACTGGTGGACACCTGCATTATTTTTACTATTAGGCATAGGGCTCGCATTCACGCCTTGTGTGCTACCTATGTACCCTATCCTAACCAGCATTGTATTGGGCGGTGGTAAACGCAGCCATAAACAAGCACTGGTATTATCCCTCGTATATGTACAAGGTATGGCGTTAACTTACACACTACTGGGACTAGTCGTCGCCTCTGCTGGTATGCAGTTTCAAGCCGCGATGCAGCATCCGTATGTGTTGATCGGCCTCAGTACTTTGTTTGTCGCGCTATCATTATCTATGTTTGGTTTGTATACCCTACAGCTCCCAAGCGGACTGCAAACTTGGCTCAATAATCTCAGCAATAAACAGCAAGGTGGCAACTTATTTGGTGTTTTCGCCATGGGAGCTATCTCAGGTTTAGTCTGTTCTCCTTGTACTACAGCTCCGTTATCAGGAGCGTTGTTGTATGTAGCACAAAGTGGAGATTTACTGACTGGCGGTATCGCGCTTTATGCTCTTGCCCTAGGTATGGGTATCCCTCTTATGGCTGCCGCGGTATTTGGAAATAAACTGCTGCCTAAAGCGGGTAATTGGATGGAACGAGTTAAAATACTGTTTGGTTTTGTCTTACTCGCAGCGCCAATCTTTCTACTTGAAAGACTACTGCCTGAGTTTTGGAGTACCGTGCTTTGGTCAGTACTGGGCATCTCTGCCTTTGGTTGGCTTTATCATCAGAAAAACGCACTGCCCTTCGGCGGTTGGAAACAAAGCTGTGTTGGGATACTGGCCATCCTAGGTTTATTTGCTTCAGCACAACCTTTGCTGAACCATTGGTTTGGCTCCACCAGCAATAATGTAAGCAGCGAAGTCACAGTCAGTTTTATTCAGATTAGTAATGTGCAAGAGCTCAATGCGGAACTCGCCAAAGCAAAACAAGCCGGAAAACCCGTTATGCTGGACTTCTATGCCGACTGGTGTGTGGCGTGTAAAGAGTTCGAGAAGTACACCTTCCATGATGCCTCGGTTGAGCCCGTGTTGTCTCAGTTTGTGTTACTTCAAGCCGACGTCACTAAAAACCAACCTCAAGATATTGAGTTGCTTAAACAGATGGATGTGCTTGGGCTCCCCACGATTGAATTTTGGGATGCAAAAGGCAATGCGGTGTCCAGCGCTCGTCTTACAGGCTTTGTTCCTGCTGAGGACTTTTTGCAACATCTTCGTAAAAACCAGCTGATTGATACTTTTAGCCCATGATAGACAATAAAAATTCGATTCTCATCAGAGTTTTGCATTGATTCATTTGTTCAAAGAGCCGTCTGAATTAATAATATAAATTAACACTTTCGTAAAAAGTTGAGATGTTATGGAACCCAGCTACACCATTATTATCGCTGATGATCACCCACTCTTTAGGAATGCACTTTTCCAATCAGTGCACATGGCGATAAGTGGTGCCAATCTACTAGAAGCTGATTCCTTGGATTCGCTACTTGGATTGCTTGCCAAGAATGATGAACCAGATTTGATCTTGCTTGATCTTAAAATGCCAGGAGCCAATGGCATGTCCGGACTGATTCACCTACGAGCTGACTATCCGGATATTCCGGTCGTCGTTATCTCTGCTAGTGAAGAGCCCAGTATCGTGTCTCAAGCTAAAACGCATGGCGCTTTTGGTTTTATTCCTAAATCCAGTGACATGCGTGAACTGATTAATGCTTTGAATCAGGTGTTGAACGGAGAACCTTATTTCCCTGCTGAGCTTTTGATTGATAGTGCTGAGAACAACGACCTTGCGGAAAAGCTGGCAACACTTACTCCACAACAATACAAAGTATTAGGCATGTTGTCTGATGGTTTACTGAACAAGCAAATTGCTTATGATTTGAATGTCTCTGAAGCTACAATCAAAGCACATATGACGGCGATATTTAGAAAACTTGGTGTAAAGAATCGTACTCAAGCGGTGATTCTATTGCAGCAAATGGAATCCGACAGCTAGCTCTTTCCGCTCCTCAACTCGCTTCACTACTCCCTTTAGAGCTAGTTGCTATGCGCTCTGAAGGGGGGGCATGCAGTATTTGCAATAAATTCCTACCCCATTCAACTACTTTTATTTCCAATCTTATCGATAAACGTTAGACCTTTGGCTAATTTAACATCAAATTAACATCACACTTTTCATACCGAAATTCAGCAACGCTTTGTTTTGTATATGCTTAATCATTTTCTTCTGTCGACTAAAGTTGCACTGAGTTATCGCCTTTAGCCTGCTACCTTATAAAACGTAACAATACGTTAACACCACACAAAAGGAGAAGGCCATGGCGTTCGAATCATCAGAACAAGCTCAAGCCTATTGGAAGGAAAATCTAGGAATCATGGGATCCCTATTAGCCGTTTGGTTCATCGTATCTTACGGCGCAGGAATCCTATTTGTTGACGCACTTAACGCTATTCAGTTTGGCGGATTTAAACTGGGCTTCTGGTTTGCACAACAAGGTTCAATCTACACCTTTGTTGCACTGATTTTTGTTTATGTCGCTCGCATGAACGCTCTCGACAAGAAATATAACGTACAGGAAGACTAAGAGGCACACTAATGGATATTCAAACTTGGACGTTTATTCTTGTTGGTATTACCTTCGCGCTCTATATCGGTATCGCGATTTGGGCACGCGCAGGTTCAACAAGTGAATTTTATGTCGCTGGCGGTGGTGTTCACCCTGTAGCGAACGGTATGGCTACGGCAGCTGACTGGATGTCGGCAGCATCATTTATCTCAATGGCAGGTATTATCTCATTCATCGGTTACGATGGTGCGGTGTATCTAATGGGTTGGACAGGTGGTTATGTTCTACTTGCTCTATGTCTAGCACCATACCTACGTAAGTTCGGCAAATTTACCGTGCCTGACTTTATCGGTGATCGTTACTACTCTAAAACGGCACGTATGGTAGCAGTATTCTGCGCAATTTTCGTTTCTTTCACTTACGTGGCTGGACAGATGCGTGGCGTTGGTGTTGTATTCTCTCGATTCCTAGAGGTAGATATTAACCTTGGTATCGTTATCGGTATGGCGATCGTCTTCTTCTACGCGGTAATGGGTGGGATGAAAGGCATCACGTATACTCAGGTGGCGCAATACTGTGTGTTAATCTTTGCATTCTTAGTACCAGCCGTGTTTACTTCACTCATGATGACAGGCTCAGTCTTCCCACAAGTGGGCTTTGGCTCAACTATCTCGGGCTCTGAAACCTACTTACTTGATAAACTTGATGGCTTGACTCAAGAGCTTGGCTTTACCGCCTATACTGATGGCTCGAAGAGTATGGTCGACGTCTTCTTTATCTGTGCAGCTCTAATGGTCGGTACTGCGGGTCTACCTCACGTTATTATTCGCTTTTTCACAGTACCTCGCGTAAAAGATGCACGTATCTCAGCAGGTTGGGCACTTGTCTTTATCTCGCTACTTTATACCACTGCGCCTGCAGTAGCAGCCTTCGCTCGCGTTAACATGATTGACACGATCAACGGTCCAGACATGAAAGGTGTCGCAGCAGCTGAAGCACCAAGCTGGTACAAAAACTGGGAAAGCACTGGTCTAGTAGGTTGGGAAGATAAGAACGGTGACGGCAGAATGTTCTACTCAGGCGACGAACGCAATGAGATGAAGATTAACCGTGACATCATCGTATTAGCTTCTCCAGAGCTTGCTCAATTACCAAACTGGGTAGTGGCATTGCTGGCTGCTGGTGGTCTTGCCGCCGCACTTTCTACCGCAGCAGGTCTACTGCTTGTTATCTCAACGGCCGTCTCGCACGACTTGCTCAAGAAAGGGTTTAAGCCCGACATGACCGATAAGCAAGAATTGATGTATGCCCGGATAGGCGCCGCACTCGCAGTAATAGGTGCAGGTTACCTAGGTATCAACCCACCAGGGTTCGTAGCTCAGGTAGTAGCATTCGCCTTCGGCTTAGCAGCGGCTTCCTTCTTCCCTGCGATTATCCTAGGTATCTTCTATAAGAAGATGAATAAAGAAGGTGCGATCGCAGGTATGCTTTCAGGTATCTTGTTCACTGCGGCTTACATCATCTACTTCAAGTTTGTAAACCCAGCAGCAAATACACCTGATAACTGGTTATTCGGAATCAGCCCAGAAGGTATCGGTACTCTAGGTATGTGTTTGAACTTCACGGTTTCTATCATCGTTAACAAGTTCACCGCTGAAGTGCCAAAAGAAGTACAAGATATGGTTGAGTCAATCCGCTATCCGAAAGGTGCGGGCGCAGCACACGACCACTAATATAGCGCTACAACGCTAAAACTAAAAAGCCACCGCAATTGCGGTGGCTTTCTTTTTTAACGCCGAACTTATGAGCGCTCTTTATAAGAGTAATCGACATCGATCACCGCACGATACATGACGTTGCCGCTATTCTCAGCAAACTCCTCGACAGTAACTTGAGCATCTTGGACCTCAATAGAATTACGCAGAAGGTCATTTTCGTTGACACGAAGCTTATACACTAAATCGGTAGAAGGGGTAGATTTCAAATCGTTTACCATTTTGAAGCCAGCTTCATACGCTTGCTCTTTAGTGTTAAAACCTTCTGTACGGAAATCGGCATCACCTACCAAGCTCGTAGTAGTTGCCATAGCGGCAGTAGACATAACTAATGATGCTGTAATAAATGCTAGTTTTTTCATGATTTCACCTCATTGTTTCCTTTTGGGGATATCCCCTCACCGTACATACAAATATGTTGGTGTTAAGCCAAGTACTTCAACGGACTCCAACTTACTTACGGTGCATACTTACTAAAAGTTAAGCAACCCAACAGTAGTGACAATACAACGTAAAATGATGTGTATTATCATTAGCAAAATAGTTTGCTGCTATTTCTACGGTCAGATAACCAATTCAGATTAACGCATCTCGATATATAAAGACCGTCGTGATATTAACTATCTTTCGCGTCATATTGATAATTTACGTCAACAATAGCACGGTATTTAATAACACCTTGTTTTTCCGCAAATTCCTGAACCACAATTTCTGTGTCATTTAGTTCAATACTATTAAATCCCGTATCATGGCCATTGAGTTTTAACTCGTGAGCAAGTTCGCCATGTGGCATTGCTTTTAGGTCTTTAACTAGGTCGTACCCAGCTTCATAAGCTTGTTGCTTCGAGTCGAAAGCTGATGTTCTAATTTCCGTATTGCCTAAGTCGCTTCCTGCGAACACACTTCCAGAAACTAAAACTAATGATGTGATGGTTAGTAGTTTTTTCATGTATTCACCTTTTTATTGTTGGCTGACTCTCTGTGAGTGGTGTCTAGATTACCGAGTCATTTGTAAAGAGTCTGTCAACGAAGGTAAAGACAACAACATATTTAGTAAAGACATAGAAAAAGAGAAAACATAACCATAACAATTACATTTTCTCTGACATTTTATTGACTTAATATAGCCCTCAACTTTAATGGTTTGACAGGTTTAGCAATAAACTTGAATCCATTCGACTTAATGCCTTCAAGCATTGAGTCTGTTCTATCGGCACTAATAATAACGCCATTAAATGAATCACCGATACGTAACCTAAACTGTTGAAGCACTTCCAGCCCAGTACGTCCATTGTCTAACCGGTAATCCGATAGAATGACATCAGGCTCCCACCCCTCTTCTAAGTGCTTAAGACTAGCAACCAGATCCAATGCGGTACGAACATCACAACCCCACCGAGCTAGTAAGGTTTGCATCCCGACTAAAATGTCGGGTTCGTTATCCACGCATAGCACTTTGAGATGACTTAGCCCCGCATCTGGCGCCAATTTGGCTTTGTCGGCAGCAGGAGCCACTTCAGTCGCCACATCCAGAGTTATCGAGAAGACGCTTCCTCTATCCGGCCACGAGCGCATCGATATCTGGTGATTAAGCACTCTTGCAATACCACGTGATATCGCAAGCCCTAACCCAAGGCCTTGATCCGCGCGTGCTTGATCTACCCGAGTAAACTCATTAAAAATCTCTTTTTGCTTGTCTTCAGGAATACCAATGCCATCATCCCAGACATCAATTCTTACTCGCCCGTTAACTCTTCTTGCACCTAACAGCACCTTACCTTCTGGGTTATAACGAAACGCATTAGTGAGGAAGTTCTGTAACACGCGGCGCAGCAATTTTGGATCAGACTTTACGATGAGCGAGGAAGAGACGACCGAGAAATCGATCTGTTGACCAATAGAGATAGCACTAAATTCCGCTTTCAGGTTGTTAAAGACTTCCGACAGTTGAAACCCGCGCACGTTAGTCTGCAACTTCCCAGATTCAAGGCGTGAAATATCCAGCAAATCGCCAATCAACTCCTCTGCGGCTCCCAATGCACTCTCGATATGAGAAGAGAGTTGGCGTGTTTCATCATCCTTGCTTGCCTCCGATAAAGAAGAGGCAAATAAACGAGCTGCATTTAGCGGCTGCATTAAGTCATGGCTCACCGCAGCTAGAAAACGCATTTTTGATTGCGATTCTGATTCCGACTTTTTGGTGGCAAACACCAATCGTTTGTTGAGCTGTTCGAGCTCTTGCGTTCGTTCAATCACCCGCTCTTCAAGCCGTTCATTCGCATCACGTAGGGCACTTTCCGCTTCTCTAAATACCGTAATGTCAGTAAAGCTCATAACAAAGCCGCCGCCGGGCATAGGGTTACCTTGAACTTCGATCACGCTACCATCGGGACGCACTCGAGACGACGTATGAGGAGAGCCTTGCTCTAGATAATGGATGCGTTTGCGAACATGCTCATTAGGATCACCTGGCCCACATAAACCTTGTTGTGCATTGTGACGAATGACATCAGCAATGGGTCTGCCAACTTGGATTAAACCAGCAGGAAAGCTGAATAGCTCGAGGTATCGACGATTCCACGCCACCAACCTAAGCTGTTTGTCTACTACTGCTATGCCTTGTCCAATATGTTCAATTGCCCCTTGCAACAAGCCGCGACTAAAGTGATAAAGCTCCGACGCTTCATCAACAATGGTCGCCACTTCCTCAAGCTGCATATTTCGTCCCTGCAAGGCCGACGTTAGCACCAGTTTGGCCGATGACGCGCCAAACACCCCGGCTAAAACACGTTCTGTATGACGAATTAGCTCTGCAGAAGCTTGCTGATTGGGTAAAGGCTGCTTTTCCTGCTGCTTCCAGAACTGTCGAAATGCACTTCTGACTCTTGTTCTGCCAACAAACCGAGAAGCGAGCATCTCCAGTTCAGCCACTGTGACTCGGCTTTGGTATAAGCTGAGATTCTCACTTTCAGGAAGAGGCGTACCAACAAACGAAGCCGATTGCAGTCTTTCTGTTAGGCTTGAACGAGTGGCCAGTGAAATTACTACAAAGCAAATAGCATTCAACACGACGCTAATTAGCATGCCCCAGTCAGAGCTTTCAATATGTAGAGATGAGAGAATGTCAGGTGGCGTAATCACTCGTAAAAGTAGGTTATTGGTCGCATCGCCAGCTAAAAGCCCAGTTTCACTCATCAGGGTGATCAGCCAAATTGCGAATCCAACAAACAGTCCGACATACACCCCTTTTCGATTACCGAGACGCCAATACATCCCCCCTATCAAAGCAGGTGCAAACTGGGTAATAGCCGAAAATGACAAAAAACCAATCGCCGATAGCGAATGTATTGTGTCCAGCGCCTGATAAAACGCCCAAGCGCCAAACAACAGCAAGCAAATGAGTGCTCTACGAATAATAAGCAGCAGACCGGATAAATGACGGTGTGAGCGGTGCGCCAGTTTAATTCGGCGCAGTAACAATGGCATCACCAGATCATTCGACACCATAATCGCCAATGCAATGGTAGACACAATCACCATACCACTGGCGGCTGATGTGCCTCCTAAAAATGCCAATAAGGCGATATTGTTCGCCTCTGCAAACTTAGGAATACTGATGACAAAGGTATCTGGAGATGTTCCCATCAATAAGCCTTGTCCTACCCAAGCAATTGGTAACACAAATATCCCCATCAGGACCAAATACGCGGGGAACAACCACCTTGCAGTATGTAAATCTTGGGCGCGCTCATTCTCCACTACAATCGTGTGGAACTGACGCGGCAGACACACGATCGCCATCATGGTCAGGCCGGTATGAATTAGCAAGGTAGGAATATTAGGGGATTGATAGGTATTCGATGCCAGTTCACCAAGATGGATATCTGGGCGTTGCCATGCCAAGTAAAGAATGAAAAAGCCAACAACGAGGAATGCTACCAATTTGATAATTGATTCAAAAGCAACAGCCATCATCATGCCGCGATGGTGCTCGGTATTATCGATATGGCGAGTGCCGAACAGCATGGTGAAAATTGCTAGCGCACCAACAACAAACCACGAAATATGATTATCTTGATATCCCAGTTCATCCGCTAGATTCGGTGCGACGACATCCAATCCCATCGTAATACCGCGAAGCTGTAATGCTATGTAAGGCAAGATGCCGGCTACCGCAATCAGCGTCACCACTACCGCTAAGCCTTGAGACTTGCCATATCGTGCGGCAATAAAATCCGCGATTGAAGTAATGTGTTCGCGCTTTGCTATCAAAATAAGGCGAGCAATAACACGCCAGCCTAATGTGAAGACGATAATGGGGGCGATATAAATGGGTAGAAATGCCCAAGGATTGGAGCTGGCTTGACCAACGGTTCCGTAAAAGGTCCACGAAGTACAATACACAGCAATAGATAGGCTGTACACCCAAGGTCGCCAGTTAGACAACCATTTCTTTTGTCTGTCTCCATACCACGCAATAAGAAACAAAATCCCCAAATACGCCAGTGAAACGGGGACGACTACCCATCCTTGCATGTTGTGATATCCCTTTAAATTCCTTAACTATTATTTAAAGGGCTATCACTAATTTTCACAAATGTTCAGCCTCAATTCTGTGGCTCAGGCTGAGAATTTTCGTTGATATCTCGCACACCTTTGTTTTTCGGCTCAACTTTAATAAACAGTGCGAAGAAGCCCATCGCCGCCATCCCCCAGAAAACGTTGGCTCCCCACAATTCGTAGCCCCAGCCACTGACGGCCATCATCAACGCAATAAATGCACCTAATGGGATGGCGTTATACAGGGCCTGCAATGCCACCATCTTGTTAGCATCAGACTTTTGGATATATTGAATGGCAGCAATATGAGCGATTGCGAACGTCACACCATGCAGTAACTGGATAACGACAAGTGCCCCAACGGCGGTCGTTGAAGCCGTCAAACCCCAACGAACCATGACACCCACAGAAGAAATAACAAACAGAGTGCGTAGCGACCATCCTGCAAACCATTTCTTACTGAAAGCGAACAATAGCACTTCCGATACCACACCTAGGCTCCACAAATAGCCGATTAGGCTTTCTGGGTGCCCTGCTTCCTTCCAATAAATAGAGCTAAAGCTGTAATAAGCCGCATGGCTTCCCTGAATAAGCGCAATAAGCACCAAAAAGCGTATCACCGACCAATCTTTTAACAGTAATGTCAGCTTTGGCCTAACCGCATCATCTTCATGTTGAGAAACTGGCATAGTCGCTGGACTACGCATCACCAACAGCATCGAGAACACGAAACCCGCAATCGCGGTGTAAACAATCATATTCGCGCCAAACTGTGAGGCTAAATAACCCACCACTGAAGAACCCGCTATAAAGGCAATAGAGCCCCAAAGTCGGGTACGGCCATAATCCAACATACTGCGGTTCGCATAGTGGTTAGCCATCGCATCGGATAAAGGCACAACCGGGCCAAAGCTGAGGTTAAACAGAACTGTGACCAAGGCTAGCATCATAAAACTTGGGCCTGCTGCTAGGTGAGCAGCGACAAAAATGGTGCACGCTAACGTTGCCCAGCGTAGTGCTGGTAACAGACTTTCTGCTTTGTGAATTCGTGGGGTAATCAATAGGTTTGCAACGCAGCGAGTCGCAAAGCCTAATCCCATCAACATACCGACATCTGCTGCAGATACCCCTTGATCTTCAAACCATAACGCCCAAAAAGGCAGATAAACACCGTAGGCAAAAAAGAAACCAAATAAATATTGGGATACCCAAGCGAATGGGGATGGACTCAACATAGCAGCAACCTAAAACAACGACAGGAAAGAGAGCAAAGAGACGCTCTGAATAAGATCGCGCCCATTATGCAATGCGAAACGTTTGCAAAAAAGGGAATTGTTTATAGAAATGAATTTCCCCATATCAAAATGCCTTAAATATTACGTGGCCAACATTCGACTAAAGTCGTCTGGAGCTTGTCGTTAATTTTGCCAGACTATCAGCATAGCCACGGTTACGGAGCTCGTTTTTATGCCTGATAAATTCAATATGTCGTCACCTCCTTTCGACAGACTCACCGAACAGCAACAAAATCAGCTAAGAACAGCCTTAGATGTCGCGTACTTTCGAGATAAGGACGTCATGCTGCGTGCCGGGTCACCCAGCGACAGTTTACATATTATTATTAAAGGCTCTGTCGAAGAGCGCGATGAACACAACCAAGAAGTATTTGCCCACTATACCTATGATGATCTCTTCGACGTCCGTGCATTACTGGGCGATAGCGTGAAACACAATTATGTCGCTTTAGAGGACACCTTAGTTTACTTGTTACCTAAAGAGGTATTCTTATCTCTTTATCATAGTAACGGGCAGTTTGCGGCCTACTTTGATACCAGTTTGGCTACCCGTCAGCAGTTGATAGAAGAAGCACAGAAGCAACAAAACCTTGCTGAGTTCATATTGACCAAAGTCGACGAAGACATCTACCACCCTCCTTTAATTCTAGGGCCAGACTTAACCATTACTGACGTTACTAAGCAGTTGCTCAATCATGGTGTCGACGCCGCATTAATTGAACTGAATCTGGATACTGACACGCAGCAGCGCCACCCTAATACCCTGCCTTACGGCATAGTCACTCGCACCAATATGCTCCATGCCGTCGTGCTAGAAAACCTACCTAATACCACTCCAATCAGTGAGATTGCTACTTTTCCAGTCCACCAAGTCGACAAAGAAGAGTTCCTTTTCAATGCCATGGTGACTATGACTCGACAACGGGTAAAGCGACTAATGGTATGCGAAGGGAAGAAAGCGGTGGGCATGCTCGATATGACTCAAATCCTCAGTGCTTTCTCTACACACTCGCATGTGCTGTCACTCAGTATCGCCAGAGCCAACAATGTTGATGAGTTGGCGTTAGCATCTAATCGACAGCAGCAACTGGTAGATAGTCTCGTGACTAACGGAATCCGAACTCGATTTATGATGGAACTGGTTTCTGCTATCAACGAGCAAATCATTGAGCGCGCGTTTGAGCTTATTCTGCCACCTGCGATGCACGGTCACTGCTGTCTTATCGTCATGGGCTCAGAAGGTCGTGGAGAACAGATTCTAAAAACTGACCAAGATAACGCGCTTATCTTAGAAGATGGTATTGATTGGCCTAATAAAGACAGCGCGCTCAAGGAGTTAAACCATACACTAGCCAGGCTAGGTTACCCACTTTGCCCTGGCAATGTGATGGTCAGCAATGCTCATTGGGTCAACACCACCAGCGAATGGAAACAGCGCATAGAACAACTCGTGAGTAGCGCTAGCAGTGAAAGTGTCATGGAAATCGCGATTCTGGCCGACGCCAGAGCTGTCGCAGGAAACGCTGAATTGTTAACACCAGTTAAGCAACACTTGCAACAACAGATGGAAGGTCAAGAAGCAATCCTTACCGAATTCACTCGTCCAGCCCTCAACTTTGCAGTGCCTCTGACTCTGTTTGGTAATGTTAAATCATCAAAACAAGGTGTGGATCTTAAACAAGGCGGTATCTTCCCAATAGTTCATGGGGTGCGCGCCATCAGTCTTGAGTATGGTATCAACGAAACCAACACCTTTGATCGCATCGAACAACTGGTCAGTAAGCGAGTATTGGAAACCTCCACCGCAGAAAACTTGGCCGAAGCGCTCAAGCATTTCTTTAAACTCAGACTGCAGCAGCAGTTGTCTCATCACGATATTAGCAATGCCATTCAACTTAATGATTTAGAGAGACCAGAGCGAGACTTACTACGACATGGGTTCCATGTCGTGAAAAAATTTAAACAGTGGCTGGGGTATCACTACCAAATACGTCACTAATTTCAGCGGAGCAAGGCAGTACCATGAATATTATCTCAAGAGTTTATTG
The DNA here is from genome assembly GCF_027586995.1 of Vibrio sp. La 4.2.2. Lineage (NCBI taxonomy): Bacteria > Pseudomonadati > Pseudomonadota > Gammaproteobacteria > Vibrionales > Vibrionaceae > Vibrio > Vibrio sp. La 4.2.2. The sequence goes on along the minus strand of NZ_JAPPTJ010000013.1, from coordinate 51,537 downwards.
GCGCTATCATTTGCGGCACTCGCCACATCGGCACTTGTTTGCTCGCCCCAAACACAATGAGTATGTGTCCTTGGATTGTGAGACGACAAGCTTAGACCCAAGTGTGGCAGAGATTGTCACCATCGCCGCAACTAAAATTATTGATAACCGGATAATCACTAGTGACCCATTTGAAGTGCGTTTATCTGCACCCAAATCTCTAGGAGAAGACTCGGTGAAGATTCACCATATTACTCACGATGAGCTCAAACACGGCATTAGCGAAAAACAAGCGATGTCAGCACTGCTGAACTTTATTGGTAATCGACCTTTGGTAGGCTATCACATCCGTTATGATAAGAAGATTCTTGATCGCGCAGCTAAAAAACACCTAGGGTTCCCCCTACCCAATGAGCTCATTGAAGTTAGTCAGATCTACAATGACAAACTACTCAAGCTGCTTCCCAATGGTTACTTCGATCTAAGTTTGGAGGCAATCTGTCGACATTTGCAGATTCCTAATTATCACAAACATGATGCATTGGAAGACGCTAAAGCCGCCGCCATGGTCTATCTCAAGCTGACTCGAGGCTCACTTCCACCCTTTCGCCCACAGAGCTAATTATGCTAATCGGTCAGAATGCGACTTAGCTCTCATTAACACAGGATTGTAAGTCATTAATTTTGTTTGTCTTTCCTATACTAAGCCTAAAGTCTAATTGCTGAATACCGCAATCTAGCCGAGAGTTAATACACGATCTAGTTCAGCCCTAGTCAAAAAAGCTCAATTCACAAGGAGAGAAGCAATGAGTGAAGTTCATGTTTATCCGGTAAAAGAAAATATTAAAACAAGCACTCACGCGGATGACGACACTTACCTATCCATGTACCAACAATCCGTCAGCGATCCTGAAGCCTTCTGGGGTGAGCATGGAAAAATCGTTGATTGGATTAAGCCATTTACCAAAGTAAAGCAAACCTCATTCGACACTGGACACGTTGATATTCGTTGGTTTGAAGATGGCACCCTGAACGTATCTGCCAACTGTATCGATCGTCACTTAGCGGATAAAGGTGATGAGGTTGCCATTATTTGGGAAGGCGACAACCCAGAAGATGACAAGACTCTAACTTTCAACGAGCTTCATAAAGAAGTGTGTAAGTTCTCTAATGCATTAAAAGCTCAAGGAGTTCACAAAGGCGATGTCGTCTGCCTCTATATGCCAATGGTGCCAGAAGCCGCCATCGCTATGTTAGCTTGTACTCGTATTGGTGCAGTTCATACGGTGGTATTCGGTGGTTTCTCGCCTGAAGCACTCTCTGGACGCATTATCGACTCCGATGCCAAGGTCGTTATTACGGCAGACGAAGGAGTACGTGGTGGACGTGCAGTTCCACTTAAGAAAAATGTCGATGAAGCACTGACCAATCCAGATGTAAAAACCATTAGCAAAGTGATGGTGCTAAAACGCACCGGAGGCGATGTCGAATGGCACGAGCACCGCGACGTTTGGTGGCATGAAGCGACAGCACAAGCTTCTGACGTTTGTCCTCCAGAAGAGATGAAAGCGGAAGATCCGCTGTTTATTCTGTACACCTCTGGCTCTACTGGTAAGCCAAAAGGTGTACTTCATACTACTGGTGGTTATCTCGTGTACGCCACCATGACCTTTAAATACGTTTTCGATTATCAACCAGGTGAAACCTTCTGGTGTACCGCTGATGTAGGTTGGATCACTGGCCATACTTATTTGGTTTATGGACCACTGGCAAACGGGGCTAAAACGATTCTATTCGAAGGTGTCCCAAACTATCCTGACACAAGTCGTATGAGCGAAGTGGTTGATAAGCATCAGGTTAATATTCTTTATACCGCCCCAACAGCAATCCGCGCATTAATGGCTAAAGGAGATGAAGCTGTCAAAGGCACGACTCGCGATAGTCTGCGCATCATGGGCTCGGTTGGTGAACCTATCAACCCAGAAGCTTGGGAATGGTATTACAAGACCATCGGCAATGAGAAATCACCAATCGTCGACACATGGTGGCAGACTGAGACGGGTGGCATTCTTATTACCCCATTGCCAGGAGCAACTGAACTGAAACCTGGCTCGGCAACACGTCCATTCTTTGGTGTTCAACCTGCTCTGGTAGACAACATGGGCAATGTTATTGACGGTGCTACCGAAGGTAACCTTGTCATTCTAGATTCATGGCCAGGTCAGATGCGCACGGTTTATGGTGACCATGACCGCTTTGAGCAAACTTACTTCTCTACATTTAAAGGCATGTACTTTACTGGTGATGGTGCTCGTCGCGACGAAGATGGCTATTACTGGATTACTGGTCGTGTTGATGATGTGCTGAACGTCTCAGGCCACCGTATGGGAACCGCCGAAATTGAATCCGCCTTGGTTGCCTTCGATAAAATTGCTGAAGCGGCCATTGTTGGTATCCCACACGATATTAAAGGTCAGGCAATTTACGCTTATATCACTCTTAATGACGGTGAATTCCCATCGGCAGAGCTGCATAAAGAAGTGAAAGATTGGGTGAGAAAAGAGATTGGCCCAATCGCTACACCAGATGTACTTCATTGGACTGACTCGTTACCTAAGACTCGTTCAGGTAAAATCATGCGCCGTATCCTACGCAAAATTGCGACTGGTGATACTAGCAACCTTGGTGATACCTCGACCTTGGCAGATCCAAGCGTCGTAGATAAGCTGATTGCAGAAAAAGCCGAACTTGCTTAACTTATTTGACACTTAATCAACAAACCGCCCGCTTTTCGGGCGGTTTTTTTGTATCAGGATTTATCAAGGTGACGTCAAAATGTGCTCTGTGTTGCAATTTTTCTGACAGACAAGAGGTGATTAGACCAGTAAATTGCTGCTAAATGCTGTGAATTAGCTATAATCTTGGTCAATTTTTAAAAATATGATGGTTATGAGCTTTTCATACCCTCATTTTTTTATGTAGACTTGAAATAAATCACGTTTATTTCACGTTAACCGAAGATGGCGACATTATGGCAGCAAAGTCACGAATTCTAGTTTTAAATGGACCAAATCTTAACCTCTTAGGTCTAAGAGAACCTGGTCATTATGGAAATGAAACACTAGCGCAAATCGTTGATAACTTAACTGATCAAGCATCACTTGCGGATATTGAATTGTCCCATCTCCAGTCAAATCGTGAATATGAACTGATTGAAGCCATCCATGCTGCGCATGGTAATACTGATTTTATCATTATTAACCCTGCTGCTTTTACGCACACGAGTGTTGCACTACGTGATGCATTACTGGGTGTTTCAATCCCATTTATTGAAGTGCACTTATCTAACGTTCATGCCCGAGAAACATTCCGTCATCATTCTTATTTGTCTGATGTTGCCCAAGGTGTTATCTGCGGATTGGGTTCGCAAGGCTATGAATTTGCGCTTTCAGCTGCCATTAAAGCCCTGAAAGCAAAATAACCAAATACTCTACGGCTCAATATTTGAGGCCGTCTTACTCACAAGATAAAGAGAAAGAAACATGGATATTCGTAAAATTAAAAAGCTAATTGAACTTGTAGAAGAATCTGGCATTGCAGAGCTAGAAATTTCTGAAGGTGAAGAATCGGTACGTATCAGCCGTAACAGTCCGGTCAGTGCAGCACCAGCACCAGTTCAATACGCAGCAGCACCTGCTCCAGCGGCAGCACCGGCACCTGCAGCAGCTCCTGCGGCGGCAGCGCCAGCAGCATCAGCAGACGAGCCAGCAGCTCCTGCGGGTCACCAAGTTCTTTCTCCAATGGTTGGTACGTTCTACAGCGCTCCAAGTCCAGATGCGAAACCATTTGTAAAAGTAGGCCAACAAGTTAACGCTGGCGATACTCTATGTATCGTTGAAGCGATGAAAATGATGAACCAAATCGAAGCAGACAAGTCTGGTGTGATTGCAGCAATCCTTGTTGAAGATGGCCAACCTGTTGAGTTCGATCAAGCTCTAGTAATTATCGAATAATAGAGAGCGCTCATTATGTTAGATAAATTAGTAATCGCGAACCGTGGTGAAATTGCACTACGTATTCTGCGAGCATGTAAAGAGCTAGGTATCAAAACGGTTGCTGTTCACTCAACGGCTGACCGCGATCTTAAGCACGTTCTACTAGCAGACGAAACCATTTGTATTGGTCCTGCACGCGGCATCGATAGCTACCTAAATATCCCACGCATCATTAGTGCAGCGGAAGTGACTGGTGCCGTTGCTATCCACCCGGGTTATGGTTTCCTATCTGAGAATGCTGACTTTGCTGAACAAGTAGAGCGTAGTGGTTTCATTTTTGTTGGTCCGAAAGCAGAAACGATTCGCCTGATGGGTGACAAAGTTTCGGCAATCAACTCGATGAAGAAGGCGGGTGTTCCTTGCGTGCCTGGTTCTGATGGTCCTTTAGACGACGACGAAACAAAGAACAAAGCGCACGCTAAGCGCATTGGCTACCCAGTCATCATCAAAGCCTCTGGTGGCGGCGGTGGTCGTGGTATGCGTGTCGTTCGTAGCGAAGGTGAGCTTATTGAAGCTATCGCTATGACACGTGCAGAAGCAAAAGCCGCTTTCAACAATGATATGGTTTACATGGAGAAATTCCTAGAAAATCCACGTCACGTTGAAGTTCAAGTGATTGCTGATGGCCAAGGTGGCGCAATTCACCTAGGTGAGCGCGACTGTTCTATGCAGCGTCGTCACCAAAAAGTAGTGGAAGAAGCTCCAGCTCCAGGCATTACAGAAGAAATGCGTAAGTACATCGGTGAGCGTTGTACTCGTGCATGTATTGAAATTGGTTACCGTGGTGCAGGTACGTTCGAATTCCTATACGAAAACGGTGAGTTCTACTTCATCGAAATGAACACTCGTATTCAGGTAGAGCACCCAGTAACAGAAATGGTAACGGGCGTAGACCTAATCAAAGAGCAGCTTCGTGTTGCTGCAGGCCAGCCACTGTCTTTCACTCAAGATGACATCAAACTTCGTGGCCACGCTATCGAGTGTCGTATCAATGCGGAAGATCCTGAGCGTTTCTTACCATGTCCAGGTACAATCACGCGTTTCCACGCGCCAGGTGGTATGGGTGTACGTTGGGAATCTCATATCTACACTGGCTACACTGTGCCTCCTCACTACGACTCAATGATCGGTAAGCTAATCACTTTTGGTGAGAACCGCGATGTTGCCATTGCTCGTATGAAGAACGCACTGGGTGAGATGATTGTGGAAGGTATTAAAACTAATATCACACTTCAAGAATCGATTATGAATGATGAGAACTTCCAACACGGTGGTGCCAACATTCATTACCTAGAGAAAAAGCTTGGCATGAGCTAAGCCCTTTCTAAAAATACTAAAAACCCACTACGGTGGGTTTTTTTATGCTCACTTAACGCGAATCTGCTACACTCTGCGCAAAATTCGTCAAGCAAGGACCCAACTCATGCCTTGGATTCAAATCAAACTAAATGCAACCAACGAAAACGCTGAACAAATCGGCGATATGTTGATGGAAGAAACTGGCGCTCTATCCGTCACCTTCCTAGATGCACATGATACCCCTGTTTTTGAGCCATTACCTGGCGAAACTCGTCTGTGGGGCGATACTGACATTGTGGCCCTGTACGATGCAGAAGCAGACACCAAGCTTATTTTGACCCAAATCACTGCGTCAAACATGCTCGCTGAGGGCTTTGCTCATAAAGTTGAACAGCTTGAAGACAAAGATTGGGAGCGTGAGTGGATGGAAAACTTCCACCCAATGAAGTTTGGCGAACGCCTGTGGATTTGCCCAAGCTGGCGCGATGTTCCAGAGCCAGATGCCGTAAATGTGATGCTAGACCCTGGTTTGGCTTTTGGCACAGGCACGCACCCTACTACAGCTCTGTGTCTTGAGTGGCTTGAATCTTTAGACCTTGCTGGCAAAACCGTTATCGACTTTGGTTGTGGCTCTGGGATCCTAGCAATCGCCGCGATCAAGCTTGGTGCAGCAAAAGTAATCGGGATCGACATCGATCCTCAAGCTCTAACCGCATCGAAAGATAATGCTGAGCGCAATGGCGTTGCTGACCAATTGGAGCTATTCCTACCACAAAACCAACCGGAAGGCTTAATTGCCGATGTGGTCGTTGCCAATATTCTTGCGGGTCCTCTTCGTGACCTATCTGGCATCATTAAAGGCTTAGTGAAAGAAGGTGGCCAACTTGCCATGTCTGGCGTGTTAGACACCCAAGCAGAAGATGTTGCGAACTATTACCGTGATGAGATGACTATCGACCCAATCGTTGAGCTCAATGAATGGTGCCGAATCTCGGGTAAAAAGTAACCATTATTATTTACAAAGCAGTGCGTTAGCTTGCTAACGCACTGCTTTTTTTTGTTGATACAGAATAGTTTTACCACTAAACGCCTGAAAATCAGGCAATTTGCAGAAACAAATTGTAAATGCTCAAATATTAGTCTTTTCACGCACCGAAAAAATGCGTAAAATGCGCGCCCTTGCTTGTGTAAACCTGTGGCAATGTTTTGAGAATCGGACAATACCAACTTAAGAACAATCTGATTGTGGCGCCTATGGCGGGTGTTACGGATAGACCGTTTCGAGAGTTGTGCCTTCGTTACGGTGCGGGAATGGCGGTCAGTGAAATGATGTCATCCAACCCGAAACTGTGGAAAACAGCTAAGTCACAGCAACGCATGGTGCACGAGGGTGAATCTGGTATTCGCTCGGTGCAAATAGCAGGTGCCGATCCCAAGCTTATGGCTGAGGCGGCACAATTCAGTGTTGAGAACGGTGCGCAAATCATCGACATCAACATGGGTTGCCCTGCTAAAAAAGTGAATAAAAAGCTCGCGGGCTCAGCTCTGCTTAAGTACCCAGACATTATCGAAGATATTCTGCGTACTGTGGTTGATGCCGTAGATGTCCCTGTGACATTGAAAACCCGTACGGGCTGGGATACAGACAATAAGAACTGTGTCCAAATTGCAAAACTAGCCGAAGACTGCGGCATACAAGCACTCGCCCTTCACGGTCGAACTAGAACTTGTATGTACAAAGGCGAGGCAGAATACGACAGCATCAAAGCGGTTAAAAACGCTATCTCTATACCGGTTATTGCTAACGGTGATATCGATAGCCCTGAGAAAGCGAAATTCGTACTGGATTATACCGGTGCAGACGCTTTGATGATTGGACGTCCGGCCCAAGGACGGCCATGGATTTTTGAGGAAATCCAACACTATTTGGAAAACGGTACACTGATGCCAGAGCGTCCCACCGAGGACGTACAAGGCATTTTGCTAGGTCATGTTCAGGCACTTCATCAATTTTATGGTGAATATTTAGGTCCACGCATCGCTCGTAAGCATGTTGGCTGGTATTTAAAAGAACATGAACAAGCCAGTGAGTTCCGCCGTGCCTTCAACGCGATTGAAGCGGCTAATGAGCAGCTAAACGCATTGCAAGGCTATTTTGAAAACGTTGCATCATAATTACGAGAAGAGCTAAACCGATTATGTTCGAACAAAATTTGACTTCAGAACCATTGACAGTTACTACAGTAACATCTCAAGACCAGATCACACAGAAGCCTCTACGCGACTCTGTAAAAGCGTCTCTAAAGAACTACCTTGCTCAATTAAATGGTCAAGACGTCACTGAATTGTATGAACTAGTTCTAGCGGAAGTAGAACAGCCGCTACTAGACACCATCATGCAGTACACTCGCGGTAACCAAACTCGCGCAGCAACTATGATGGGTATCAACCGCGGTACTCTTCGTAAGAAACTTAAGAAATACGGCATGAACTAATCCATTGTGATTGTTTTTGTGAAAAAGCCAGAGCCTAGCTCTGGCTTTTTTATTGTCTGTAGATCACAACTCTGCTGTTATCAGCCATATTGCATTCGATAAAACGGAACTTGGGTCAAATCTTAGACCATTAGGGAATAGCCGGATGTTTCACCATCACGTATCGTAGAACACACAATAACCACAAAACCTTGTCAGACTGGCCACACAATAACAAACAATGAAAGTCAGCATGCCAACTGCCCTGTTGGTAATGTGTTCACCTATAAGAAAAAGGAGTTCTTAGGATGAATGCCTCATTTTTGCGCCGTAGCTCTATTCAAACTCGTCTCTATCTACTGATAGCGATTGTCTCCATCACGCTGATGGTCCCGCTCGTTCTCGCACTAGTTGATTATCAACAATCCCTGATAGCGGCAAAGAAAACTAAAACTCGCCACTTAGTTGAGAGTGCCTACTCGCTTGTCGACCATTACCACCAGCAACAATTGTCCGGTCAGTTGAGTCAACAGCAGGCTCAAGCAGTGGCCGCTGAAGCGATTCAGAGCCTTCGTTATGAAGGGAACGATTATTTTTGGATTAACGATCTTACCCCCACCATGGTCATGCACCCTATCAAGCCCCAACTAAACGGGCAAAACCTTAGTCAAATTGCCGACCCTAGTGGCAAAAAACTGTTTGTTGAGATGGTGCAAGTTGCAAAACAACAACAAGCGGGCTTTGTACCTTATCTCTGGCCTAAACCTGGTTTAGAAACACCCGTAGAGAAAGTCTCTTATATCAAAGCCTTTAAGCCTTGGGGATGGATTATCGGCACTGGTGTCTATGTCGATGATGTTCAAGCGCAAGTCTGGCAAGCCATACAGAAAGTCTTAATAACCGTCGTGATCGCGTTGGCCTTTATGTTGGCATGTGCCACCCTCATCAGCCGCAGTATTGCGAAACCTTGCCGCGAAACATTAGAGGCACTGACAGAGATAGCCAGCGGTGACGGCGATCTATCGAAGAAGCTACCAGAGCAAGGCAATGATGAATTGAGCCATATTGCCGCTGCATTTAACCGCTTCACACATAAGTTGGAACACATCATTCGCGATATTAAGCCGGTAACCGACAACATAACCCAAGCTGCCATTTCCCTTAACGCTGTAGCACAAAACGGAGCGAGTCAGTCACAGCAGCAACAGCAAGCTGTGGATACCGTAGCGTCCGCTATGAACGAGTTGCATGCCAGTAACCAAGAAGTGGCCAACTCTGCTCAGCATGCCGCTCATGCTGCCACTTTAGCCAGTGAACAAGGACAGCAAGGTAGTGAAGTGATAGAACTTGCCGCGTCATACATGCAGTCCCTCTCAGAGCGTCTTACAGAAACGGATAACAACATCAAGCTACTGGCGAGTGACACCCAACAGGTAGGGGCCGTCTTAGAGGTGATTCGTGGCGTGGCTGAACAAACCAATTTGCTCGCGCTCAATGCTGCTATCGAAGCAGCTCGTGCGGGAGAGCAGGGTCGAGGCTTTGCGGTGGTTGCAGATGAAGTTCGCACATTGGCCACTCGCACTCAAAGCAGCACGGACGAAATCGAACTGATTATTCAGAAGTTGCAAAATCAAGCGGCGCAAGTAAGTCAATCGATGACCCAAACTCAGCAACAGTCACAACAAACATTAGAACAAGCGAGCAACGCCAAGCTCGCGCTGCAAGAGATTGACACCCAAGTGAACGCTATCGTTGCGCTGAATCAGCAAATCGCTGAAGCCAGTTCACAGCAAACCTTGGCGACTGACGAAATTAGCCAGAACTTAACACAAATTGCTGATCACGGTAATCAGTCAGCTCTAGAAGCTCAAAAACTGGCTCAAGCCAGTGAGCGGTTAATGGAAAACGGCCATCAACTCAGTTCTGGTATAAGCACCTTTAAAGTCTCTTAGCCTTAAGTACTAAGAATAAAAAAGGCGAACAGTCACGCTGTTCGCCTTTTTTATTAAGCGGTCGTCAATCGGGGTAGCGGCCATTCTCTAGGATGAGTGCATCAAGATGGAGCATGCAAAACGACATCAGACGCCCTAATCAATCTATTTATTGGTCTTTCAATACTTTAACGGTATAGCAGCCATCTTTCTGACGATAAACACCGTGAATATCAGTCTCAAAGCCTGGGTAATGCGCGCCGATTTCACACAGCATTTCCAAGAAATCCAACACAGGACGTGAACTATCAGTCACCATTTCACCCGGTAACACAAGTGGCACACCTGGAGGATAAGGTAAGATCATATTAGCACTGACACGACCCACCATCTCTTTTAAGTTAATCTCCTCAATTTGACCACGTAGCTCTTGTTGCCAAGCCGCATGTGGTGTGACTTTCATTTCAGGCAGAACATCGAATGCTTTGTACATCAATTCTGGTAATTGGTATTTCATTGTTAGCTCATGAATACCCTGAGCCACCTCTTGGATACGTTTGCCTTCATAGAAATGAGGGTCTTCTTGGTATAGTGACGGCAACATAGTACGTATGGTTAGGTTAAGGTCGAAACCGCGTTTAAACTCGGTTAAACCGCGCAGCAGTTGCATTGCTTTAGATTTATCGATACCAATGGAGAACAAGAACAACAAATTGTATGGGCCTGTTTTCTCCACCACGATACCGCGTTCGTCAAGGTATTTAGCAACTAGGGAAGCCGGAATACCGGTTAATTCCATCTCACCAGACTTACTCATACCCGGAGTCAATAGCGTGATTTTGATTGGGTCTAAGTACATGTGGTCATCGTCTAGATCTTTAAATCCATGCCATGTCTCTTTAGGATCTAATTTCCAGCATTCTGTTGTGTCGATGTTGTCAGGCTGCCATACATCGAAGAACCAGCCTTCACTTTCACCTCTAAGGCGTTTGATCTCTTTACGGAAACGAATCGCTCGGTCGATAGAGTCTTGCATCAACTTACGCCCTGTATTACCACGCATCATTGCCGCTGCCGTTTCTGTTGATGCCACAATGCCGTATTGTGGTGAGGTTGAGGTGTGCATCATAAATGCCTCATTGAAAGAAGCTTTATCGAACTCACCTTTAATATGAATCATAGAAGCTTGAGAGAAGGCAGCTAACAATTTGTGAGTCGATTGTGTCTCATAGAACACTTTACCCGGCATTGCTTCACCGCTCATGCCACACTTACCATCATAAATAGCGTTGAAATTAGTGTAAGGCACCCAAGCACTGTCAAAATGAATGTGCTTACAATCCAAAGACTCTTTGATGAACTGGGTATTGTAAAGCAGACCATCGTACGTTGAGTTGGTGACTACCGCATAGGTCGGTGCGCTAGCTCCTTCAGTATTTGCTACTTTGTTAGCAATAACCTCACGGCTAAACTCGCGTTGTGGAATCCCCCCAAGAATACCGTAAGCATTGCGAGTTGGACGGAAGTAAATCGGTGTCACGTCGCTCATCATCATTAAATGAGTTAGTGACTTATGACAGTTACGATCCACAAGCACAGTACTGCCCGCTGGCGCAGAGTACATACCGACGATTTTGTTCGATGTCGATGTACCGTTAGTTACAATGTAAGAACTGTCCGCGTTAAATGTTCTCGCAATATACTCTTCCGCTTCTTTGTGTGGACCAGAATGATCAAGTAACGATCCTAGTTCAGGCATAGAGATTGAGACATCGGCCTTGAAGGTATTTGGGCCATAGAAGTCGTAGAAAATACTTCCCGCTGGGCTTTTTTGGAATGCCGTGCCTCCCATATGTCCTGGAGTACAGAAAGTGTATTTTCCTTCTTCGACATATTTAAATAACGCTTTAGTGAATGGCGGCATGATAGCGTTTTTATACGCTTCCGTTGCTTGGTTCACTTTGATGACAATATCGTCCGCCATACCTAAAGCGTACTCAAAGAAACTGACATTTAAACGCAGATCCGTCAGTGAAATATCCAATGTAGATTGGTCATTAGCAAACGCGTGTACTGGCAGCTTCTCATTTACTGCGCTGATGCGCTCACAAAGATTGAGCGAGTATTTATCCCAGTCAAACAGCACACCACAGACGCGGGGATTCATTTCAATCAGTTTAATTAGGTCTTTGTCGTCAACTGGGTAAACTACGTCATAGCCTGCTTTTTCTAGCGCAGCGTGCAGTTGACGAACTGGCTCTTCTTTGAAGAACACACCCATGTGATTAAGGATTGCGAAAATATTCATTTGGACATCTCCAAGGTGAATGAGGGCGCTCCCTGCCAAAGACAGTGAGTAAATAGAGCGCCTAGGAATAAGTGGGCTGGTGCACTTCGCACCAGCGAAGAATTAGTGACTCGCTTGTTGCGAAGACAGTTCGTTAGGGTGTTGCTCCATGTACTGAGCTAAGCCCGCTTTTTTGCTGTAGAACATCAAGATGATGAGTGACATGATGAAGGTGGCTGTTAACGTTGTTCCTTCTGCTCCTGCTAATGCCACCATGCAGAACAAGCATGCGATACCAGAGAAGAACATCACGAAACCATTGCGAGTCGTCATACCTTCAAAACGAATCAAGTTAATGCTGGAGTAGAAGTAAGGCAGCATAGTGAGCAATACGGCATCAGTCGTCAGTTGATTAAATAGGTCTGCTGCGTGAGCAGTTTTTGAACTGAACACCATTAATACGCACATTAATGCTGTCATTTTGATGGAAGCTAGAATGAGACCTTTTCTAGGAACACCGTTTTTATCGACTTCACCATAAATTTTCGGGAAGTTGCCATCATTGGCCGCACGTTTACCGGCTTCACCCACCAACATCATCCAAGAACCCAAAGAGGTAAAACAGGCCAGTGCAGTGAAAGCGGCAACGAAAGGCGCGGTCCAGTGACCAAAGATCTCTGTGGTGGCTAGTGCAAACGGTGCACCAGATGCAGCGACTTCAGAAGCAGGGAACATACCGCTGATCATTTGAGTCGACACAATGTAAATCACACCAGCAATAGCGGTCCCTAACATGGTTGCTAGTGGAACAGTACGTTTTGGGTTATCCACCATACCGGAAGACACCGCTGCCGATTCGACACCAACAAAAGACCATAGACAAATCAATACCGCCGCGATAACAGCGTGACTATCACTGCCTGCAGAGACATTCCAGTTTTGGCTGTACAACGCAGGTTCAAAGTGCGTCCAACCAAATAACGCGGTACCGAGCACAGGGATGAGGATAAGCACAAGCCCCAATGTACATAAGCGGCTAACCCAACTACCACCAAGCAAGTTCACCATAGTGAATACCCAAACCGAGGCAATCGTCGCAAGACCGGCAGGAATCGGGTTGTTTAAGACTGGGAAAAAGACCGAGAGATAAGAAACACCTGTAATTGCAATCGCTAAATTACCGATCCAGTTTGCGTGGTAATAGAGCACACCGGTTTGGAAGCCAAACACAGGAGAAATTTCACCGGCATACGCGATAGGTCCCCCCTCTTGAGGGTTCTTCGTTGCCAAACGTGCAAACACAAATGCAAGGCTCAACGCGCCAACAATACATATCACCCAGCTATAGAGTGAAATGGAACCCACAGCCGCCAGGCTCGATGGTAACAACGCAATACCACTGCCCATCATGTTACCCGCCACAACACCAGTACAGGCAATGAGGCCGATTTTCTTTGTATTCGATGACATAACATCTCCAAATTAGTTCTACTTGAACGTCATGCGTTCAAACTGAAGCCGATTCGAGATGTCACCGTAAGAAGGTTGAGCAACACCTCGTGAATTTTCGAGATGCAGGTTACGCCCAATTTCAAGCAAAGAAATCAATCTGAAGTTATCAATAAAACCATTAGCTAGAAACGTTAAACCTTGATATAAACCTTATCAAAAATAAAATTAAACCGTTAAAAAACAATGAGATGAGAAAAATAAACTACCAAGCTAAACCATTCTAAAAATATCAAGGTGAGCCTTTATCACCAAAAACGTACTTTCCTGATATCAAGACAGCCCTATGCCAGATACAAAAACGCCCTCCAATAAGGAGGGCGAGTATTTGAGTATGGGTGCGCTACTGAATTCTCTACGCGCTCAACAAGGATTAGATAAGTCGGACAACAGAAGGATGAACTGCACGATACATGGCGTGGTCAATCTGTTTTAGATTGCTATAAAAAATCAGATTTTCGCACAACAAGTAGGTTTCTACGGACGTATCAATATAGAAGGCTTCACTGTAGGCCTCACTTGCACTATCCACATCCCCTGATAACTCAGCGTGCTTACCTTTAATGATATAAGCCAACACAGAATCACGAAGTTGAAGCGCTTGGTTCAGGTAGGCGGCGGCCTGCTCTTGGTCTCCCACCATGGTTTCATGTAAAGACAGTGCCTCGTAGATACGCGGTTGTATCGGTCCATTCGATGTCGCAAGGTATTGTTTTAGCGCACCACTGAGTTTGCCTAACTTCTCTTGGGTTAAAGGGCTGCTCTCGTCTAAAGCACTTCTAACATAATAGGCGGCCAGCAATTCAGACTGTACATAGGCGTTATCCGGCTCTTGCTCTACCACCTTTTCCAACAAATCAATGCCATATTGGAACTGCCTAACATCAGACATATTCAAATAATGGTTAGCACGAATAAACAACCCTAGTGCTTCAGGGTCACTAGGTACTCCAGCCATCATGGTCACCGCACGTTGCTCAGCATTCGCTACATTAAGCACTCGCATCAAATCTAAGGAGCTTTGTTTGAGTACAGATTTCAAATGCTTGTCGGCTAAGGCATATTGACGGCTAAACAACACTTTTTCGGAGGAGTTATCTCGATATTCCAATTCAAGAAAGTCGCGGCCATCGTCTTCATCCACTCTTACCAGTACAGTTTTACCGGGGACAATTCCCGTTTTGAATGCCGTTTTATGCAGCATCACCCGATAGCCACTGACTTGAGTAATATCCGACATCAACTTTTGAGCAAAACCATCCGCCAGTTCATAACTGCGCCCCAAGCTGCGGATACCATCTTGAAACTCAAACTCGATAAGATGCGTATCGATAACCTGAGTTATGCTCACTTCCGACTGCTGGTAGGTAAAAATGCCAATCGCGGCCACCAAAATACCAATCCAAATTGCGTTGATAACCCCTAAACGCCATGGACTTAACAGGCGTTTGGGCTTTTTACTTCGCGTTGCCTTCTGCTTCTGGTACAGAGCTCGAGTCAATGGCGCAGCCGGAAAAGCGATCGCTTCCTGAGTATCGGTGTCACTCTCCGCAACTATTGGATCGGATTTAGAGTGTAACGTTAACGTCTCCGAACTTGCAGGGGCAATAGAAGAAGATCGATATTGAAGAAATTGCTCTGGCGTCATTGGTGTGACGGCAGCCACTAGTTTGTAGCCACGTTTGGGCACCGTTCCGACATAATGCAGATTCTCTTCACGACCATCTCGGAGGATTTTTCGCAGTTCAAACACAGACTGAGTCACAACCTGATCAGTGACAATGGCGCCGTCCCAAACGTAACGAATTAGTTCATCGCGACAGTAGACTTGGCCAGAGTGTTCGGCTAAGAAATGTAATAGATTGATTAAGCGTGGTTCAACAGAGACTTCCCTATCTTGTCGATACAGCTTATTTTCATCAACACTGAGAACCCAGTCGTTGATTTGAAAATAGACCTCTACCATATGAATTTTCGTCTCTCACATACACGTCCCCGCACTTTATAGCCCCACGCTACCAGCGGATGACGGTGGAAAGGCGCGATTATAGAGGTCTTGAGAGTTTTCACCTATACAATGCCGATGATCAAAGGTGCAAACTAAGGTTGGTAGCCTCGCGGATAGCTATGAGGTGTGGTTATTCCAACGCCGCTAATATAGAGCAATGACTGGCATCATGACTATGCCCACAACACGCGTCATTGATTTTTTTCAACGCGGTCCGAATACGTGTTAGCTCCGCTATTTTCTCATCGATGATGCTAAGTTTGGCAGAGGTGATAGCTTTCACCTCTGCACAGCTATGCTCGGTAGCTTCAAGTTTAATGCCTAGCAGTTCTTTGATTTCGTCTAGGCTCAAGCCGAGCTCTTTGGCTTTTAAAATAAAGCTAACCTGCTTTTGGCTCTCTTCATTATAAAGACGATACCCCGATTCACTGCGCCCTGCGGGAGCGATAAGTTGGTTTTTCTCATAAAATCGCAACGTATCCGCTGTGACTTTGCAGCGTTTTGCTAACTCACCTATCTGAAACATAACCGTTTAAATTAACCTCTTTGTTACAAAACTGGCCTATAATCCTTTTTTTTGCACTTTTTTTTGCGATGCCAAACGATTGCGCGAGCTTTTTTGTAATAGATTGGTTAGAATACGCGCCATCGACATAAATGATGCTTTTTTGCTCAAGGATAATTGCCAAAGTATTAGTGACCT
This sequence comes from Vibrio sp. La 4.2.2, assembly GCF_027586995.1. Taxonomy (NCBI): domain Bacteria; kingdom Pseudomonadati; phylum Pseudomonadota; class Gammaproteobacteria; order Vibrionales; family Vibrionaceae; genus Vibrio; species Vibrio sp. La 4.2.2. Next base: position 35,292 of record NZ_JAPPTJ010000013.1, on the reverse strand, counting down.
GTCCTTATGATGGTGCAAGCCACGCTATTTTGGCAACTATCTTTATGCCGTAGGTATAAACACCTACACACAGCAACGTTAACTCCGTGATTTTGAGGAAGACAGAAGCATGAATAACGCTCGTCCAATTCGCCGCGCTCTTATCAGCGTATCTGACAAAACTGGTATTGTTGAGTTTGCCGAAGCGCTAGCACAACGTGGTGTTGATATCCTATCAACAGGTGGTACAGCTCGCCTACTTGCAGAGAAAGGCATCGCAGTAACTGAAGTATCTGACTACACAGGCTTCCCTGAAATGATGGATGGTCGCGTCAAGACTCTGCACCCTAAAGTTCATGGTGGTGTGCTAGGTCGTCGCGGTCAAGACGACGCTGTTATGGAAACACACGGTATCAACCCTATCGATATGGTTGTCGTTAACCTTTATCCATTCGCAGAGACGGTTGCTAAAGAAGGCTGCACGCTAGAAGACGCCGTTGAGAACATTGATATCGGTGGTCCAACTATGGTTCGCTCTGCTGCGAAAAACCACAAAGATGTGACTATCGTTGTTAACGCACACGACTACGACCGCGTTATTGCTGAAATGGACGCAAACAAAAAGTCTCTGACTCTAGAGACACGTTTTGACCTAGCTATCGCTGCGTTCGAGCACACAGCTTCTTACGACGGCATGATCGCTAACTACTTCGGTACTATGGTTCCATCTTACGGTGAGAACAAAGAGGGTGATGAAGAGTCTAAATTCCCACGTACGTTCAACCAACAGTTCGTGAAGAAACAAGACATGCGCTACGGTGAAAACAGCCACCAAGACGCTGCATTCTACGTAGAAGCAAACCCAGAAGAAGCGTCTGTATCTACCGCTCACCAAATTCAAGGTAAAGCGCTGTCTTACAACAACATCGCTGACACTGACGCTGCACTTGAGTGTGTGAAAGAGTTTGATGAACCAGCTTGCGTTATCGTTAAGCACGCAAACCCATGTGGTGTTGCACTGGGTAAAGACATCCTTGAAGCGTATGACCGCGCTTACAAAACTGACCCAACATCAGCGTTTGGCGGCATCATCGCCTTCAACCAAGAGCTAGATGCAGAAACAGCGAAAGCCATTGTTGAGCGTCAGTTCGTTGAAGTGATTATCGCACCTTCTGTTTCAGTTGAAGCAGTAGAAGTGGTTGCCGCTAAGAAAAACGTTCGCCTACTAGAGTGTGGCGAGTGGACAACTAAAACAAACGGTTTTGACGTTAAGCGCGTTAACGGTGGTCTTCTGGTTCAAGACCGTGACCAAGGCATGGTATCACTTGATAACCTTAAAGTAGTTTCTAAGCGTCAACCGACCGAAGAAGAGCTGAAAGATGCACTATTCTGCTGGAAAGTGGCTAAATACGTGAAATCCAATGCGATCGTTTACTCGAAAGGCGACATGACTATCGGCGTAGGTGCTGGTCAAATGAGCCGCGTGTACTCTGCGAAAATTGCTGGTATCAAAGCTGCTGACGAAGGTCTGCAGGTTGAAGGCTGCGTAATGGCATCAGATGCGTTCTTCCCGTTCCGTGATGGCATTGACGCTGCAGCAGAAGCTGGTATCAAGTGCGTTATCCAACCAGGTGGCTCTATGCGCGATGACGAAGTTATCGCAGCCGCTGATGAGCATGGCATGGCGATGATCTTCACAGGCATGCGCCACTTCCGTCACTAATTACTCATCGCATTTGGTGCTGTAGCCACATTAGCGCTGCAACACCAACTGCTTAGAGTAATCCAAATTTTGAAAGGATTATTAAATGAACGTTCTAATTATTGGTGCTGGTGGTCGTGAGCACGCTCTGGGTTGGAAAGTGGCTCAGAATCCAAATGTTGAAACTGTTTTCGTAGCACCAGGCAACGCAGGTTCTGCGCTTGAGTCTAAGCTAGAGAACGTTGCGATTGATGTTGAAGACATTCAAGGTCTAGTTGCGTTTGCAAAAGATAAAAACATCGAGCTAACGATTGTTGGTCCTGAAGCACCGCTTGTGATTGGTGTGGTTGATGCATTCCAAGAAGCGGGTCTAGCGATCTTTGGTCCTACTCAAGCTGCAGCTCAGCTAGAAGGCTCAAAAGCATTCACCAAAGACTTTTTAGCTCGTCACGCTATCCCAACTGGCGCTTATGCTAACTTCACGGAAATTGAACCTGCACTGGCTTACGTTCGTGAGCAAGGCGCACCAATCGTTGTTAAGGCTGATGGTCTTGCTGCTGGTAAAGGTGTTATCGTTGCGATGACGCTTGAAGAAGCAGAAGATGCAATCAAAGACATGCTAGCTGGCAACGCATTTGGTGACGCTGGTAGCCGCGTGGTTATTGAAGAGTTCCTAGATGGCGAAGAAGCAAGCTTCATCGTGATGGTTGATGGCGAAAACGTATTGCCAATGGCAACGAGCCAAGACCACAAACGTGTTGGTGATAAGGACACAGGTCCTAACACTGGCGGTATGGGCGCATACTCACCTGCTCCAGTGGTTACTCAAGAAATCCACAACCGCATCATGGAAGAAGTTATCTATCCAACGGTTCGCGGTATGGCGTCAGAAGGAAACCCATACACAGGTTTCTTATACGCGGGTCTAATGATCGACAAAGACGGTACGCCTAAAGTTATCGAATACAACTGTCGTTTCGGCGACCCAGAAACACAACCTATCATGATGCGTATGCAATCAGACATGGTTGAGCTTTGCCAAGCTGCAATCGACAAGAAGCTAGACCAAGTCGAGTCTAAGTGGGATCCACGTGCATCTATCGGTATCGTTCTAGCGGCAGGTGGCTACCCAGCGTCTTACAACAAGGGCGATGTTATCTCTGGTCTACCAACAACAGAAGTGGAAGGCGAGAAAGTATTCCACGCAGGTACAGCAGACAAAGACGGCAATGTTGTGACTAACGGTGGTCGAGTGCTCTGTGCAACTGCACTGGGCAACACTGTATCTGAAGCTCAAGCACGTGCTTATGAGCTAACCAAAAAAATCAGCTGGGACGGCATGTTCCACCGTAACGACATCGGCTATCGTGCCATTGCACGCGAGCAAGGCGAGTAGCTTTCGCTCTATCGAACGGTAGCAAAAAGGCGCTCAATTGAGCGCCTTTTTTTATTCTGTAGTCTAGTCACCTTGTGCTGGTTATTCAGTGGCAAGCACTGGACGTTTAATGCAATCGGTCGAACCATCAGAAAGCATTAGCAATTGTTCTACTTTTGCTCCAGTCAGTCGAGTACTGCCTAAAAACGCGACATAGCTTTCCACTTCCGCCAAACGCTGCACAACAAAGTCTGGCAAACTCTGTTCAAACTTAATATTGTTAAATTCAATACCGCTACAGGTTTCCAACGATTTTCCATCCCAATGACCTTGGATAAGCTCTAAACCATCACTATCCTGCTCTTTTACTCTTTCCACAAGTAAGTCAGCTTCACGTTGGTAGTTTTCTAACTGAGCACGTTTAATAGGTAGGACTTTGCCATTTCGACGGTATTGTTGATAAATAGCTTCGCCATCTTTATTAAAGCGCACGTGAATACGGTAATTGACTGAACCTGACTCAAGCTCATTCTGTACCCCTTCTCGCACAAACTCACGCAGTGTGTCACCGCTCCAACGATAATTGGACTTATACCAACCATAGTCATTCATATTGACATAGTCAGCAGCACTGAACGGTTTTGTCAGCCGCTCGGTATACCAATACAAGCTCGTTGCATCCCCTAACGTTTGACCACCTGTGTATTCCGAATACTGATTCAGAGATGGTGACGGAGAAGAAGAGCAACCAGCGAGCGTTGCAACTAATAGTGATACCAACAGAGTTTTCTTCATTGATGTCTATAACCTCAAACAAAAGCAACGTAGGCAAACAACAGCTTCTACTTACTGTAGGACAGCGTGAATGACAAGGCGTTCACTTCAATTCAGAGTATTGGGGAGAGATTGATGGATAAGCGCATTACATCGGCTAACACGTTTATCGATCAACCGCAGGGGAAGGAAAACAGCACCGATGAAAACTCATCGGTGCTGTAGAAATTATTTAACTGCGTCTTTTAGCGCTTTACCAGCTACGAAAGCTGGAACGTTCGCTGCAGCGATTTGGATTTCTTCACCAGTTTTTGGATTACGACCAGTGCGAGCTGCACGGTGGTTTACTTTGAACGTACCAAAACCAATTAGTTGAACTTGGTCACCTTCAGTTAGCGCTTCAGAAACACCTGAAAGCGTCGCTTCAAGCGCTGCTTTAGCTTGTGCTTTAGATAGGTCTGCTTTCTCAGCGATAAAGTCGATTAATTGGGTCTTGTTCATTAGGTTTCCCTTCTTCATGTTATCGAGTTAGAGCCCACTCTAAATCATAAAGCCCCCATCTGGCAAAGGTTTGTAGCCGATCTTTCTCACTTATGACCGAGATTTAACCGTTTTATGAGCAATAACTCACAATTTGTTACGTGAAGATTGAGTTTGAAACCTTGTAATTTATTGCATAAAGTCCCATAAATGCACTGCCGCACAATTAATAAGCCTGATAAATCTATTGCGCGGCTACTGTTTTTTAAGCACTCACCAACAATGCACAGGCTCATTTGCAGCAAAGTTAGGTTGATGTGTGCACATATTAGGAAATGAATGTTTCTTTTAACGGTTTACATAGCGATCGCTATCGGTGTTTCTTTTATCTGTTCTGTGCTTGAAGCGGTGTTACTTAGTATTACACCAAGCTACCTGGCTCAGCTTCGCCAACAAGAACACCCTGCAGCAGAAAAGCTTAGCAAGCTTAAAGCTGAACTCGATCGACCATTGGCTTCTATTTTGACACTTAACACTATCGCGCACACTATCGGTGCAGCAACGGCAGGTGCACAAGCTGCTAAAGTGTTTGGTAGTCAATGGCTAGGCGTTTTCTCAGCGGTACTGACATTAGGTATTTTAGTGTTGTCAGAGATCGTCCCGAAAACCATTGGTGCAACCTACTGGCGTCAGCTTGCTCCTACCGCAGCCACGATTTTACGTTGGATGGTATGGGCACTAACTCCATTTGTTTGGTTTTCTGAGCAAATCACTAAGCGTCTGGCTCGTGGTCATGAAGCGCCAAAGATGCGTGATGAGCTGTCTGCGATGGCGATGTTGGCAAAAGAAAGTGGTGAGTTTGCTGAGGGTGAATCCAATATTTTGAACAATATTCTTAATATTCAAGATATCCCGGTAACGCAAGTTATGACACCGCGCCCGGTGGTTTTCCGCGTTGCAGCTGAAATGACCATCAATGAATTCTTGGACCAACACAAAGAGACTCCGTTCTCTCGTCCACTGGTCTATAGCCAACAAAAAGACAATATCCTCGGGTTTGTACACCGTCTGGAATTGTTTAAGTTGCAGCAACAAGGCAGTGGGGAAAAGCAGTTAGGCTCTGTAATGCGCCCTATCCACGTGTTGTTTAACACGATTATGTTGCCTAAAGCCTTTGAGCAAATGATGGCTGCACGCCTACAGATTGCAATGATTGTGGATGAATATGGCACCATACAGGGCATCATTACGTTAGAAGATATTTTTGAGCACTTACTAGGCCAAGAGATCGTCGACGAAGCAGACAAAACCACAGACATGCAAGAACTGGCTTACCAGCGTTGGGAACACTGGAAAGAGAAGCACAGTATGATCGATGGTTCTGATGATGAAGAATACGAAGAGGTCGACAACAACTCAGATTCAGAAAAGAAACTCGATGCTGATAATAAAAAAGATGAACAGCAATAATCTCTAGAAAATAAAACGGCAGCGCCTAGGCGCTGCCGTTTTTTATTGGCTCACGTTTGAGTTAGTGACTGCCGATATCATTTCCTAAAAGGAAGTTCTCATCACTACTGACCACCACACCATACTTAAGGAAGTTTTTCCCTAAAATCATACTGTAGTGGAAACGAGAGCGGTCTTGTAGGTTGACTCGAACCGTCTTCTCGACATCGCCAAGTTTCACCCGCATTTCAACCACTGGGCGTACATTGGCTTTTTCACCCGCCTTCGCTTTGATGCGCATTACATCCACCACTTCACGGGTGAATTCTTGTTTCATCCCCATATCATTGGCATAAGTGAAGGTCACCATGTCTTTACCGTCTTTCTTGAACTGTTTAATATCCAATGCATTCATTGAACTAACATCAGCGCCGGTATCAAGTTTCACAGGGAACTTCAAGCCTTCTACCGTTGCATTCTCAATATGACCTGCGGTAAAGATAGGATAGGCGTCCAGCAGATTTTCGCTTCGAGTATTCACCAAGACACCAGCTTTCGTCGCTTTCTTGCCTATGATGAAATAAGGCTCTTCACCTTCATCACTATCCAACGCTTCCAAAGCAAATTCAACTGTCACTTCTTTGTCGCCAACAATGAACTCACCGTCGACAACAGGACGCACCGTATCACCTACTTTGATTTTACGAAGAATGGTCTTGCGGATTTTTTCTTCATTACCTTGGTCGTTAGATAAGTAGTACTCCACTTTATCACGACCTTTAGCTTCAATCATTTCAAAGCTAGCGACTTTTAATAACGGCGTGCTAACCGCAAAAGAAGGCTCAGCGTTTAACTTGTAGCCATCAAGAATCAGACTTTCCACAGGAGAAACCACCAGCGGTTTATTCTTCATACGAGACTCAAAGCTTTGCTTCTTTTTGTCTAGCTTATCTTTGGCACCCGTATCGACAATAAAGTTCTTACTGAGTGTATCTAGACCCAATCGAAGCTGAGTACCATATTTGGAGCGATCTTTTAAATACACCTGAATCGTCTGCTCAAAGTCTTTACCACCTTTGAAAGGCACAAAAACAACTGGGTATTCATTACCACTGACAGAGAGCATTTTCACCAGTGGATACGTCACACGCTTTTTCGCGTTTTCTTTCCCCGCTAAGTCAAAGCTCACGCTGTTATCTTTTTTATTTACTTCGACATTCTGAGCATTAAGAATGCTGTAGTTATTTTGCAAAGATAGGCTTACATCGACTGGCACACCATCAACTTCACCAGACTCACGACGACCAATAACTTGAGCGTCTTTCTGTTCTTGCAAATAGTCGTAACCAGCCATGACCCAGGCATTGTCAGCTAAGAATGTTTTACCAATTAAGATAGGAGCACTAAAACCACTTCGGTCAGTTAAGTTCACTTCGGTTTCTACTGTTTTACCTGCAATGGTCAGCGGCAGGGTAATCACAGGGCGATAGATAGGTGTCGCACTGGTTCGGCTACGAATCACACTGGTGCGCGTCAAAGGTCGCTCCATAGTGATTTTCTCTCCGGTGTATGGATGACGAAGCGTAAAAGTCACCATACCACCGAAGTTTCGTTCTTCATTATCAAATTCTTCTAGCCACCAGTCACTGGCAGAGCCGCCATACTCATCTACGATGGTCTGCAACAGCTTCTCATCAGTTAACCCTTGGTACTTTGGGTTGTCGCTGGTGACATGGATATCTTCAGCGTGCATCGATGTAGTGTCCGCACCGGTATCAATCTTGCCAACAAAAGGAATACCTTTAAGTGCATCAATATCTTGATAGTACACACTCTCAACGCGACCTAAGACGAGTTTATCTTCGATAGAAAGTACAGGTGCTTGAGTAGTAGAGAGATCTGGTGCAGCCATAGCCCACCCACTGGTCATTGAGGCGAGAATTAACGCCAACTTAGTTGCTGTTCTATTCATTTTAATACATCCATTCATTGACCGACTTTTAATACCCCGTTTGTCTTGAGACAACGGTCACTGTAATTCATTGCCAACTCTCTTTAACTTTACAGAAAATTAACGGAATATCCACGCGATTATCAATAAATTAGCAAATTACTGAATTGTTTCACGGCTAAGTGATAGAGAAAAATAACCAAGCAATTGCAAAACTTAGCTCAAGCCCTTATATCCTATAGATATCGAAGAAAGGACCTTCCTTTCCCTAACACACAACAAGAGAATACACGGATGAGCCAAGCTATCTGTCAACTGATTGCTAAAGAGCTGAGCGTCAGTACTAAGCAAGTTGAAGCTGCTGTCACTTTGATTGATGACGGCAACACCGTACCCTTCATTGCACGTTACCGAAAAGAGGTAACAGGCGGGCTTGACGACACCCAATTACGTACTTTGGATTCTCGCCTTAGTTATCTAAGAGAATTGGACGAAAGACGTCAGACAATTCTGAAATCCATTGATGAGCAGGGCAAACTCAGTGCCGAATTACGCACTGAAATCGAAAACGCCGATAACAAAACGCGTCTTGAAGATCTGTATCTACCATATAAGCCAAAACGTCGCACTAAAGGGCAGATTGCCATTGAAGCAGGACTAGAGCCACTTGCGGATCTGCTTTGGAATCAACCAAATAACACTCCGGAAGACGCTGCCCAACAGTACGTTGATGAGTCAAAAGGTGTCGCAGATAGCAAAGCCGCTCTTGATGGTGCACGCGCTATCATCATGGAACGAATCGCTGAAGATGCCGACCTATTAGAGAAAATTCGTCACTACCTAAACCGTAATGCGGAACTTAGCGCTCGAGTGGTCCAAGGCAAGGAACACGAAGGCGAGAAGTTCAAAGACTATTTTGAACACGACGAAGCCATCAGCAAAGTTCCGTCTCACCGTGCACTAGCCATGCTTCGTGGCCGCAATGAAGGCTTCTTGCAATTATCCCTCAACGCCGATCCAGCTAATCAAGAAAACGCGCGCGAGTCTCACTGTGAAACCATCATTGCAGAGCATTACGGTGTTCATCTAAGCCAAGCCCCAGCGGATGCTTGGCGCAAACAAGTCATCAGTTGGGCATGGCGCATCAAAGTATCGATGCATATGGAAACCGAACTGATGGGCGCGCTCAAAGAACGCTCTGAAGTCGATGCCATTACCGTATTCGCCACAAACTTGAAAGACCTTCTGATGGCCGCACCAGCTGGCCCAAGAGCAACACTAGGTCTAGACCCTGGTTTGAGAACAGGCTGTAAAGTGGCTGTCGTCGACACTACAGGTAAAGTGTTAACAACAGAGACCATCTACCCTCATCCACCGCAAAAGCAATACGATAAGTCAGCACAGGTTATTGAGCAGTTAGTGCGTCAATACAATGTCGACCTAATCGCGATTGGTAACGGAACCGCCTCACGTGAGACAGACAGTTTTGCTGCCGATGTGATTAAACGTGGCAATCTTAAAGTTCAGAAAATTATTGTCAGCGAAGCTGGCGCTTCAGTGTACTCAGCCTCGGAACTTGCTGCCAAAGAGTTCCCAAACATGGACGTGTCACTACGTGGTGCCGTCTCTATTGCACGCCGACTGCAAGACCCACTGGCTGAACTGGTGAAAATCGACCCTAAGTCTATTGGTGTTGGTCAATATCAGCACGATGTAAGTCAAACCATGCTAGCTAAACGTCTAGATGCAGTCGTGGAAGATTGCGTAAACGCAGTTGGGGTTGATGTAAATACGGCCTCAGCTGCGCTACTCACTCGAGTAGCAGGACTTTCATCGACACTGGCGCAAAACATTGTCGACTATCGTGATGAAAATGGCCGCTTCGAAGCCCGTACAACCTTGAAGAAAGTCGCCCGTTTAGGTCCTAAAGCTTTTGAACAGTGCGCAGGTTTCCTTCGCATCATGAATGGCAAAAACCCTCTTGATGCCTCTTCGGTTCACCCTGAAGCGTATCCAGTGGTCAAAACAATTGCTGAGAAAACTGGCCGTAAAGTGCAAACGATTATCGGTGATAGCAGCTTTTTGAAGTCTATTAACGCCATTGATTACACCGACGAGACATTTGGTTTACCAACTGTCACCGATATTATCCGCGAATTGGATAAGCCAGGCCGTGACCCTCGACCTGAGTTTAAGACTGCAACCTTTGCTGAAGGGGTCAACAAGATCTCCGACTTAGAACCCGGCATGGTGCTAGAAGGTGTGGTGTCTAACGTCGCTAACTTTGGTGCCTTTGTGGATATTGGTGTACATCAGGATGGATTGGTACATATTTCAGCTCTAACGGATAAGTTTGTCGCCGACCCTCGCGAAGTAGTTAAAGCAGGTGACATCGTTAAAGTTAAGGTAATGGAAGTCGATGCTGCCCGTAAACGCATCGGCCTGTCTATGCGTTTAAACGATGAACCTGGACAAGATAACAGAACTAGCCGCAGCTCATCTCAAAAGCCGAGAGAGCCTCGAGGCGGACAGCGTCAACACAAACCTCGTCAGGAATCCGGTAATAGCGCCATGGGTGGCGCATTCGCAGCGGCGTTTGCCAAGGCGAAAAAGTAGTTTCTATCAATAACAAAAGAGCACCTTAAGGTGCTCTTTTTAATTCACGTTATATCGAACCGTTCAACTAAGTGACCGCAAGAATATCAGAGGGTGTATTAGGCGCTACTGCATGGCCATAATGATAACGAATCACGGTGCGACGTTTGGCCATCTTCCCTTCGAGTATCGCTGCATCGACTATTTTCTTCGGTAAACGAAAGCGCATAGCATAGCCTTTCCCTTGCGACTGACTATAGGTATTTAGCGACAATAACCGAAACCAATTTTCTACCGGATTATGCGGCTGAGAATCCTCTTCTTCCGTTTCATACTCTGGGTGCTCAGCAGGATCCCAGGCGCTGCGCTTACGGCGTTTTTCATCTTCGTTGATGCGTCGTTCAGCATTGGTTCTCGCCAGTTCCACGGGAGCGATGATCGGCTCTCTCACTTTGTTGTCACGAGCCACTTGCTCTGTCTGCGGATTCACGGACGGTGCAATAACCGGGGCACTTACACTGTTGGGTGACACTATCATGGTCACTCTCCTCTGTAATGAGTGATTACAGCCAATACCTCTACACTTAGCCTTATCTTTAACCGATTGAATTATCGTCAATCATCTCAATACAGTATCGGACAAAATGCATAAAGCTTTACCGATTTTGTGTAAAAATCCTGCAAATATCAGCGAACTAGCGCCTGCACCTTGTCGATAAAACCGCTTTGCTCGGTAATAAACGGAGCATGCGAAGAATCCTTAAATACATGTGATTGATGACCGGATGTGAGCTCATCTAGCTGTTTTGCAACACGCACTGGCACCAAACCATCTAATCGACCATACCAGCGGTGAACTGGCATCGATAGTTCTCCCAACTGTTGACGCAGATCGAGGGAGTCCAACCAATTCAGTCCTAGCATCAACGCTTCTTGAGAAGGCATAGGTCGCGATAACACCGCCTCTTTTAGTTGTTTCACATCTTGACGAGCACTTGGACTGCCCATGGCTTGCAGTGCCATAAATCGTTCAATGGTTAGCTTGAAGTTCTCAGTTAGCTGTTCCGTAAATGCAGCTAGTACATCCTTTTTAATCCCGCGCCACTGTTCACCTTCAGAGAACTTGGGCGAGCTTGCTAATGTCACCAACTGCGAGATTCTTTGCGGATAATAATGAGCTATATGAGTCGCCACTAACCCGCCTAAAGACCAACCCAACCAAATGGCTTGGTCGGGAGCATCCGCCAGTAACAACTCACAAAACTGCTCAAGGGACTGATACTCAACATCATGACTGAAGCCATAACCGGGTAAATCAACGCTATGCACGGTGAAAGACTGAGCCAGTTCGGCACTGCACTTGGACCATACCGCGCCATTCATGCCCCAGCCATGAAGCAAAACGATATCGGGTCCCTGGCCTTCAGAATGCCAATGTACTTTTGATGCTGAGCTCACGTTATCTCCTACCGAATTCATACTATGTTGGGGTTGTTTTGCTTCATGCTAAACAGATATTCTCAAACGTCAAATTAGACCAATGAAACTGTCACTTCCAATACCCTCTCTGTGTCATTTATGCGGTTTGCGTATCGACTCAACCATGGAGCACCATTTATGGTGCCCACATTGTCATCGACAAATGGCGTTACACATTAAACGCTGTCATTGCTGCGGTTTACAAATAGAGACACAAGCCGATAAGTGTGGTCAGTGCCTTAAATCACCGCCTCCATGGCACCAAATGTATTGTTTGGGTGACTACCAATACCCACTTTCAACACTCATCCAGCAGATAAAGCGGCAGAAACGCTATTGGCTACTTCCTCCTCTAGCACGAATGCTCAACAGTTTGATTCTTCACCCTGCTCCCATGGTGGTCACCGTACCAATGAGCTGGCATCAATATCTGTTAAGAGGGTTTAATCTTAGTGAAGTGATCGCTAACGAGATAGCTAAGTCCACGCCTCAAACTCAACTCATGCCTAATGTATTTCTCAAACATGCTCGAGCCCCAATGCAAAAAACCTTAGATAAAACCGCGAGGCTGCGTAATGTTCGACGAGCGTTTTCATTACATCAGCGACCAAAAGCAAGTCATGTTGCGATAATTGATGATGTGGTCACAACTGGCGCAACTGTCAGACATTTAAGCGAATTATTGCTTGATGTAGGGGTCGAAAAAATCGATATTTACTGCTTGTGCCGCACGCCAAAATGAGTTGGTAAACCACTGCAACCTCAAGTTGCACACAATACAGACAAATAATTTTGGCATCTACTCACGACAGGAGTAGAATAGTGGTAATAACCTACAACTATACTCAGGTATTCGTCGTGTCAAATCCAATTACTATTACAGAAAGTGCACAAAGCCACTTTGCCAAACTACTGGCTCAACAGCCAGAGGGTACGAACATCCGTGTTTTTGTCGTTAACCCAGGCACTCAAAACGCTGAATGCGGTGTGTCTTATTGCCCACCAGAAGCGATTGAGTCAAACGACACCGAATTTAAATACGAAGCCCTATCTGCTTATGTTGATGAGCTATCTCTACCCTTCCTTGAAGATGCTGAGATCGACTTCGTCACTGACAAAATGGGTTCACAGCTTACGTTAAAAGCACCAAACGCGAAAATGCGTAAAGTCGCTGATGATGCGCCATTAATGGAACGTGTCGAGTATGCTATCCAAACTCAAGTAAACCCTCAGCTTGCTGGTCACGGTGGCCACGTTAGTCTGATGGAAATTACTGAAGACGGTATTGCCATCGTTCAGTTTGGCGGTGGTTGTAACGGTTGCTCTATGGTTGATGTGACCCTGAAAGAAGGTATTGAGAAACAACTTCTTCAAGAGTTCTCTGGTGAACTTACAGCGGTTAGAGATATGACCGAGCACGATCGTGGCGAGCACTCATACTACTAAGTGACTTTTTCGCCCCACGCGGCCATGAAGTTCGAGCAGAGCGCCAAGGGAAACCTTTGCGCTCTGTTTTTTTATGGTTCTATTTGGCGATGACTCAATTCCTATATATATTAAGCAGTACAATAATTTCTGTTCCGCACGCTCACATCACTAATCTATGTGGAACAACGCTAAGGAGATAAGCCATGCCGTCCAAAAAAGGACCTGAAATCTTAGCCCAAAAGACCGTTGCCGAATCTCGGCTATTTAAGATTGAGGCGTTAGACTTAGCGTTTTCTAATGGCACTAAGCGCACTTATGAGCGAATGAAGCCAAGTGGTCGTAACGCAGTCATGATGGTTCCTATTACAGAGCATGGTGATATTTTATTGGTACGCGAGTACGCGGCTGGTACAGAGCGATACGAGCTGGGCTTTCCTAAAGGACTTATCGACCCTGGCGAGTCACCTGACCAAGCAGCGGTACGAGAGTTGAAAGAAGAAATCGGCTTTGGGGCAAATAAGCTGACTCCGCTTAAAGAAGTGATCTTAGCACCGTCTTATTTTTCAAGTCGCATGACCTTGTTCGTTGCTCAAGATCTGTACCCTGAACAGCTTGAAGGCGATGAACCAGAGCCTTTAGAGATAGTGAAATGGCCACTGGCTCAGGCAGACGAGCTCCTCTCTCATATGGATTTCTCCGAAGCGCGCAGTATTACCGCATTACTGCTGATGTTAAGAATGAAGTCAGAACTAGGACTATAACGTGACGGCACTGAATAAAGATCTCTCCCACCTCATTCCCGACGCCATCAGCATTGCTCGCCTTGCTGGGCAGCTCATATTAGACATCTATGAAAACAAGCAATATGAGGCGTTTACCAAAGAAGATGAGACTCCAGTCACCACCGCCGACCTCGCAGCTCACAAACTGATTGTTGAAAAGCTCAGTCAGTTAACACCAGACATCCCTGTACTGTCTGAAGAAGCAGCAGATATCAGCCTTGAACAACGTTCACAATGGGATACCTACTGGCTTGTTGACCCGCTTGATGGTACTCAAGAGTTCATTGCTCGCAGTGGCGATTTCGCTACGATTATTGCTCTGGTTCGTAATAATAAGCCGATTATGGGAATCGTCTATGCGCCAGTGTCAGGCGTGACTTATTATGCCTACGAGAATAAAGGGGCTTGGAAAATCCCATCCATGGATGAAAGCTTGAGAATTAACGTCCTCAAACATGATACTCAAGATCAATCCATCGCGATTGCGATTAGTCGTCGCCAAAATATCAACCGTGTCACAGCAAGAATGAGCTCTGCGTGGAACTACGATTTGGTTCCTCTTGGATCTGCGGCACTAAAAGCGTGTCTAGTGGCTGAAGGCGCGGTGGACTGTTACCTGCGCTTAGGCCCAACAGGTGAATGGGACACAGCAGCAACCCAATGCATTGTCGAAGAAGCTGGCGGTGCCATCTTAAGCACCGAGTTAGGTCCGCTGTCCTACAACCAAAGAGAGACATTGGAAAATCCAAACTTCATTGTGATTGGCGATCAATCGCTAGCTTGGGATAAGATTCTCATTCAAGAATAGACACTAAAATAAAACTAAAAAGGAGGCTAAGCCTCCTTTTTAGTTGTTAACTCAACAAACTACTTCGTCTCCAGTTCCTAGAATCTTCCTTGATAATTAAAGGAATAACGACCTTGATTATCAGGGTTACCTAGCCAACTCAACTGCTGACGCATGGTCGCAGGGAAATCACCTTCCGGTTTAAACCACGCGCTGGATTGATATTGTCGGTTCGGCGTCAGCTGCCCTGAGAACTCACTAGAGACTTGCTTACTAGATTGACTGCCTTTCGCGGTTAATACACTGTCATTACACGCTAAATCAACAATAGTCGGCCCGAAGCTTAAGCTGCCGACAGGGGTTTCAATATAGCCAGCACTCCATGACAGACTGCCCTCTCCCGTTCCACACCAAGGAGATTGGTATTGCAACGATTTGATCGCCAATTCAAGCTGCCCCCCTGCCGAAACAGGCACGGGCATAGGAGAGTATTGCAGAACGGTATCTGCCGGTATCGAAGCTAACAAGGTCTCCACGTAAGGTCCTGAGAAGCTAATACCGACATTCCCTTTTCCAGAGAGACCAAGAGCACTGCCCCGGCCAAACCTCACGGCATATTCTGGGGACAGAGTTAGCAAACTCGACCATGAGAAGGACCAGTTAAGCTCTCCCAGTTGGTAGTTCTGAACTCGTACATTTTGAGCTCGCCCCTGCCAAACTGTTCCTTCTGCGCTATCAATAAACACACCTTGAGGCAACGGTGAGAAGCTCAATGCCACGCTTGCAGGCAAGTGATAGATAGCACTAGCGGTAAATACACTGGCGCAAAGTAACGCGTACTTAATGACTCGTTTCACTTAGCTACCTCTTTTAAATTGCAGACGGTTCACCTCTATCACACCACTCAAATCCGCCTTATCAATATCCATATTTTCCACTGTCACTCCGTGGTTTTCCTGTAAATAGAATAACCAATTTACGAAGAACTCAAACGGGATCGGTTTGATCCAGACTTGCAGCTGGTCGTTACGAGGCTGCATTCGAATCAACTCGACATTAAATCGATTTGTTGATGATGTGATAACCTGATTTAAAGGCTGCTTGGAAACAACCACACCGCCAGCACGACGTTTTTCAACGATGGTATCGGCTTGTTCACTTACCCAAGACAACAATTGACGCTCTGACTGAATACGCATTTGGGCATTCTCAGTTCGCTGAGCAAATGGGGCGAGTATCCCCCAATAGATGATCCCAATAATGGCAACGACAGAACATGCCAAAACCAGTCGCTGTTCCCTTTGACTGATGCTAAGCCACCAGCTTTGTGCGCTAAGAAGTAGACCTTTCATGATTGACCCTATTTTGCCTTCAACACAAAGTTACCCATCACCAATTCACCATTACGGTTAAGGGGACCTTGTGACACATCGAACTGCGTTTCCAGTTTTATTCTTGCCGCTTCAAAGCTTTCAAAATCCTTGCTGGTGACACTCATACGAACTTCATTGCGATTGCCATCAAAGGTAAAACTCTCAACTTGCATGCCATTTACTTGACCCACGGTGTCGGGCAATTTCGACAACCATTCCAACACAGACGCACTGGAGATATCGGAGCCACCTAATCGGCCTAGCTCATCTTGCATTTGTCTCTTCAGGTAGCTCACTGTAGGAATGCGTTTCTTATCTGGAAACACGCTTCGGAAAATACGTTCACTTTCCGCTCGGTAAGCTGCTGCTTGAGCTTCATACTGATTAACAAGCACTACTTGTTCCGCAATCAGAGCAACGATAAGTATTGAGGCCGCGATAGCTACTTTCTTCCAAACTTTCCAATGTTTTAAGAAAGAAGCTTTAGGTTTAAAGTCACCACTGAGTAAACTAAAGCCGCTATCCACCACTCCTTTTGAAAGTAGTGCCATGGCGGGTTCTGCTGGCAAAGTTTGCCATGAAACATGGTCAGAATACGAAGCAACAATCGTAGGTTCTTCTGAATAGCTCTCTACGACTACTACAGCAGACTCTTCTTGATCTTGCTGCTCCCGAGAGGATAAATAATCCGATTTAATAACCGCTTCAAGCCAGTTGTTATCAACCGTCATACCCGACCATTCAGAGGTACGAAACAGCCACTGCTCATCCATTTCAATCGCAGAAACATGTTGTGTCTTGGGCAACGCTAAAACATCAGGAACGACCTTTTTAACTTCAATACCATGTTGCAAAAACGCCTCAAGCACATCAGATAAATAGCGCTTATCAACCGCACACACTGCCGCTTTGTCAGCGTGTTTATTAAGAATCGTAAAGTGAAGCTGCTCGACATCTTGAGCAATATCATCTTCTACAAGAAATGGCAGCATGGTTTCAAACTGCCTAGCTCCACCTGCAGGGATCTCAACTTGAGCGAAGTGAACATCCTGTGCACATAGCATAAGCATTGTGACACGCTGCTGCGCGTATTCCTTGATCTCTTCGAGCTGCGCTAAACTGTCAAGCACACCACTCGCTATCACTTCTTGCTGATTGGTCGACCAAACCGCCCAATGTACAGGGCTAGTCGGCTGACTATTCAGGCGAACGGTTAAAAACTCGCTCACGAAATCCTCCAAATCGACGGCGCACTACCGTCACATCTTGCCTATCTTGGCTAAAAAATAAGGTTCTTAATCGCAGTCTTGATTCGTCCACAACTACCTGCGCATCTAACTCAAAGTAAACACTGTCCACAGTCAGGAAAGGAGAACCTTGCTGCTTTGTATTGTCATCCACCGCACCCATTTGTGGCTCTGCTAAAAACTGATTCACACCAGACCACCCATCAAAGGGGCGATTTTCAATAAGCTGTTTGGCATTATCCACCGACAAATTCGGTGCAAATAACGCAGCGAGTAACGGTGCTTGCTCGACCGAAATCGTATTAACATTGAGCTGCCAACTGGATGTCGGTAACGCGCAGACTAGTGGAGCAATTTTCAACATAGCTTCACCAGACATCTGATTAATTGCTCTCAGTTCAGAACTGTCGGCGATTAGACCATTAGCGGCAACATACGCTGGCGACAAAGACTCGTAGTAACTGTCTCCAACTCCAGACACGGAGCGAACAGTCGTTTCCTTATTGATAAACTCCCAAGTCGAATCAGCAATTTGTTCGGCTTGGTAATTCTCGACTTCACTTTCTTCCAGCAATCGCTGAAAGAAACGCACCAAAAATGGTTTAGTGGCGCTATTGGCATTCGGTGTCACATTCGCCAGAGCATTGACATTGAAGCATGACTGCATATCTCGAATGTAGCCAGTTGCTTGACCGTAATCGAGAGGATAAGTGCGCTCCTCAAGAGCCCAAGGTTGATTCAGATTAATACTGTCTTTGTTATCTTTGTAGCTCTCTTTTATCGCAACAGAGGCCAATGCCTCAACACCAATGGCATACCAATAGGCCTGTTGATAATTAACCTGATTCGATGCTCGAGTGAACTGACTAAACAAGCGCTCAGACATCGTAGCGGCTATTGATACCATGATGGCTAAAAGCAGCAGAATAACAATCAAGGCAACCCCTTTTTGGGAGTTAGGCATCACTCTCTTCACGAGTTGCCTCCTTGGTTATTACCACCTTGATTCCCACTGCCATCTTGATTCCCATCATCATTATTAGGTGCCGATGACGCGTTAATGGTGCCTGCAGGAGTCAGGTAAATCCTGGTTATCTCGCCATAATCTTCGAAGGTAAGCTTAATCTCCACAGCTAATGGCAGTGACAAGTCTGCTTGCCACTCTTTAAGCCACGTTTCCCCATTGTAAAAACGCATGTCAAAGTCTTCTACACCGCTAAAGATAGGGAGAACCACAGGAGGCTCGCCCACAGCCGTGTCAGGGTAACGCCACCATACTCTTTCTAGTTTGCCCTGTTTTAGTCGATAGCCAACTTTCGCTACTTCACCACGCGGAAATTGATTTTGCGGATTGAGCCACCCTAGACGAGTAAAAAGTAACCCTTTTCCTTCAGACTCCAATAAGTTTTGCTGCCACAAGATCAACCGATTTAACGGCGCCTCTCCCTCGTGTCTAAACTGCCTAAGTGCCATTTGCCTAAAGTCACTATCCAGATAGACAAACCCTCGCTGGATTTCTTGCAAACGAGCACTGCGCTCCTGCGAGAGTTCGTTACTTCGCTGAACTTGGTTAACCACTTGATAAGCAGCAACACTGAGACTTGCGAAGATGGCGATAGCCACTAATACTTCAATCAGTGTAAAGCCTTGAGAACGCTTACCTATCAACGTAGCTCCTCACCGTAACAATGGGACTGGCTTTTTTATCTAGTGCCACACTCACATCAACGGCTTTAAGTAAATTATCAGATGTTTTTACGGGAGTGACGCTCCAAAACCACTCGCGTCCCGCCAATTTCTCGCTCCCTTTTTGGGCTTTAAGCGCAGACGTATCCAGCATAACCTTGGCCATTTGATTATCCACCACCATTGCGGCAAAGGCTTTGTCTTCTAGATAGTTTAAGGTATTGATGTGCTGACTCACTGAACGAATGATCGCAATGGCCGCCGTTGCAAAGATAGCAAGGGCAATCAACACCTCAAGTAGGGTCATCCCTCTAGCGTTTGTTTTCATTCCAATCCTTGTCGTCCATTAGCTGCAACGAACCATTATCTTGGATTTGTACATACCAAGACTGCGCTTTAAGCGCTCGATTTACAGGCGCTAAAACAAAGGTTCCCGGCGTAATCTCTCCACTTGAAAGAATAAAAACTTGCGGCGGTTTTTCTGCTTTTTTCTTTTTCTCGACATCAGCAAACATATCTTCATCAAACAAAGTACCAGGTTCAAACAATCGGTCATCATTGCCCCAGACACCATTGCTTAAATCGAGTTTGACAGTCATCTCTTCCGGCAACGTGGTTTCTTCAGGAATCTGATTCAATGACACTCTTTGCCAACCGTCAGCTTGGAGCTCCAGAAACACATACTGCTTTTTATCTTCATCAACTCGTATTCCGAAGTCCTTTCCAGCTAACATGGCCTCTTCATTGAAGAGCTGAAGCCTTTGGAATAAGCGCTGAGCTTGTTGTTTCACTTGTTCGTCTTGCGGCTGAGGTAAGGTCGAAATGACTGCGACGGCACTGATGGATAACAGTACCAATACTAGGAGCACTTCCAGTAAGGTGAAGCCTTGATGATGTTGCCGTATGAGAGAACGCATGACATACCATTGAAAAAGGTAGGGCGAATACTCGCCCTACTGATTACCGATTACTGAAAGTCTTGAATATTCCAGTTGCCAATATCGGCTGCTGCGCCTTCACCACCCTCTTGACCATCAGCACCTAACGTAAAGATGTCGATAGTGCCTTTGTCACCAGGGCTCAAATATTGATAGTCATTGCCCCACGGGTCATTAGGTAAACGACGAATATAACCACCATCACGGTAATTACGCGGCTCAGGGTTACCCGGCTTAGTCACTAGCGCTTCCAGACCTTGATCCGTTGTTGGATAAACGCTGTTGTCTAACTTGTACATATCAAGCGCATTTTCTAACGCGACAATATCGGTAATGGCTTTTTGTTGATCCGCTTTCTCTTTGTTGCCTAGTAGATTAGGAACAACAAAGCTTGCCAAAATACCTAAGATAACAACAACCACCATTACTTCGAGTAACGTAAAGCCAGCCTGTTTTCTGTTTGTTTTTCTCATTTCTCACTCCAAAGAAAACGCCTCTAGACAGAGGGTTGTGATTTCATTATCTGATTAGATTATCCAGACATTAAATTGTTCATTTCTAAAATTGGCATCAATGTCGCCATTACGATAAATAGTACCAAGCCAGCCATCAGTGCGATTAAAGCGGGAGTAAAAATTCCCAAAGCAATATTTATGGTCGATTCAAAGTTCTGATCTTGGTTATCAGCGGCACGCGTTAACATGCTTTCGAGCTCACCACTTTGCTCACCACTCGCAATCATATGCAGCATCATTGGAGGGAACAGTTTGGTTTGTTCCAGTGCTTTACGAAGACTTGCACCTTCGCGTACATTGTCGGCGGCATTAGAAACTTGCTTCTTAGCAAAATGATTGGTCATCACATCCACTGACACCTTCATGCCCTCAAGAATTGGAATTGCGCTCGAGGTACAGATTGCCAATGTTCGAGCAAAGCGAGAGGTATTAAGACCACGTGCTATTTTGCCAATCAACGGGAGATTAAGCACCTTGGTATCCCAACTCATTCTTATTGCTGGTCTTTTCAATGCAGCTTTGAAGAGGTAAAACAACACCAGAAATACTGCGACAACGACAATGCCCCATTGCTGCACAAAGTCACTGGAAGAAAGCAAGAATTGAGTCGACTTAGGCAACTCTTGTCCCATTTGGACAAACTGACCGACGATTTTGGGTACCACGGCTGCTAGAAGGAACGCCACAATGGCGACGGCAAACACCACCAGCACCACAGGGTAGATCATTGCTTGTTGCAGTTTGGAACGAAGTTTTTGACGGTTCTCTGCGTAATCAGCTAAACGTTCAAGGATAGAGTCTAGATGGCCCGACTTTTCGCCAGCCGCAACCATGGAACGAAATAGCTCATCAAAGATATGCGGATACTCCGCCAAACTGTCTGACAAGGTATAACCTTCGGTGACTTTAGAGCGTATTGCAGCAAGCATGCTACGAATTCGTGGCTTCTCTGATTGCTCTGAAACCGCTTTTAAACACTCTTCTAACGGCATGCCCGATTGAACTAACGTCGATAACTGACGCGTAATAAGCGCCAAATCAGGCGTACTGATACCACGCTTAAAGGTAGGTTTTGAGGTTTCACCATTAGCACTTTTGCTCGACTTGCCTTTCGCTTCGACAATATCGATAGGGATCATACCTTGCTCTTTCAGGCGTAAGCGAGCTTGGCGAGCATTATCTCCCTCGACTAACCCTTTTACTTGCTTTCCTTTGGCATTCAGAGCCTTATATTCAAACGCTGCCACTTACGCTTCCTTGGTCACACGCATGACTTCTTCAAGAGAGGTAATTCCATGCTTCACTTTATGGAAACCGTCATCTCGTATACTCGGAGTATGTGAGCGTACTGCTTTTTCAATCGCCTGCTCGCCTGCTTCATCATGAATAAGGGTCTGTACTGTTTCATCAACCATCAAGAGTTCGTGGATACCAGTACGTCCACGATAACCTTTGTGGTTACACTTCTCACAGCCGACAGCTTTATGTAGTACCAGCTCTTCATACTCGGCCAGCCCGAATAACTGCTTAGTAGCGCCATCCGCTGCATAAGGTGCTTTACAGTCATTACATAAGGTACGGACCAAGCGCTGCGCTAGAACGCCGAGTAGAGAAGAGGAAATCAGAAACGGTTCAATGCCCATATCACGCATTCGCGTAATCGCACCAACAGCCGTATTAGTGTGCAGTGTCGACATCACCAAGTGACCAGTTAATGAGGCTTGAACAGCAATTTGGGCCGTTTCAAGATCTCGAATCTCACCCACCATCACCACGTCGGGGTCTTGACGTAGAATGGCACGCAAACCTCGAGCAAAGGTCATGTCTACTTTGGGGTTAACCTGCGTCTGACCGATACCATCAATATCAAATTCAATAGGATCTTCAACGGTCAGTATGTTGCGCTCATTACTGTTGATCTCTTGCAGACCTGCATACAGAGTCGTGGATTTACCAGAACCAGTTGGACCGGTCACCAAAATGATGCCATGTGGCCTCTTAATCAGGTGTCTAAAGTTTTCATGGTTGGCTGCTGTCATACCTAAACTATGCAAATCTAGACGCGTCGCGTTTTTATCTAGTAGACGCATCACCACTCGCTCACCATGTGATGATGGCATCGTAGAGACACGAACGTCTACTGCTCTACCGCCAATACGCAATGAAATACGGCCATCTTGGGGAACTCGCTTCTCCGCAATATCCAGCTTAGCCATAACTTTGACACGTGATACCAACAGCGGTGCCAACTTACGACTTGGCGCCAACACATCACGCAGTACCCCATCAATACGAAATCGAATCGACAGCACTTTTTCAAAGGTTTCAATATGAATATCCGAGGCGCCTTCTTTGATGGCCTCGCCAAGCATGGCGTTGATTAGCTTGATTATCGGTGCATCGTCATCCGATTCCAACAAATCTTCATCTTGTGGTAACTCCTCTGCTAAAGAGAAAAAGTCATCACTGTCAGCACCAATATCTTCCATCAACTGACGAGCCTCAGACGAATCACGCTGATAAGCTTGAGTAAGCTTTAAATCAAACTCCTCAGAAGAGAGAGCATGTAAGGAAAAAGGCTGACGAAACACTCGCTTAACTTCTTGCAATGCATTCAACGCCAGCGGCTCTACATAGTAGAGCACGGCGTCTGACTCTAGAGACTCGAACACTACCTTAAAGCGATTAGCAAAGCTAAACGGCAGGCGAGTCACCAAAGGGCGCTGTTGGATAGTGTCCATAATTACTTCGCTTCTACCTGATCAAAGAATGCTTGAATTTCAGATGGGTAGCGCGTGGTATTATTGAACTCAGGTAATACTGGAATGTAGCCGTCATCCATCAGCTTCAAGCCTTTATCCGCCTTGAATAACTGCTCTGCACGAATGTAGTTATATTTACGCTGAGTGATACCATCAGACGTCATGCCATCACGGATAATCGTCGGTTTAATGAAGACCATAAGGTTCTTTTTCTCAACCGTTGTACTGGTGGAAGTGAACAAACGACCCAGATATGGGATATCCCCGAGGAAAGGGACTTTCGACTCACTTTCAGCGGCACGTTCATCAATCAAACCACCCAATACCAGCATCTGACCATCTTGGATCATCACCGAAGTGTTAAGTTGACGCTTCGCAAAACGCACATCTACCGCGCCATTAGCACCAAGAACATTGGAAACTTCTTGCTCAATATTAAGCTGAACCGAGTTACCTTCGTTGATCTGTGGGACGACTTTAAGCTTGATACCTACTTCTTTACGGTCAACCGTTTGGAATGGATTGCTGTTGTTTGAACCTGCTGTCGAACCAGTCAATACCGGCACTTCTTCACCAACGATAAACGACGCTTCGCCGTTATCCATAACAGTAATGCTAGGAGAAGACAGAATATTTGAGTTGGAGGTACTGGAAACGGCAGTAATAAGAGCGGTCCAATCGCCAAGAGCAATACCTACAGCCGCACCTTGAACACCGCTGAGTGCGCTGGCAAGCTTGGTATAATCACCAGATGTTTTAGTCTCTACGTTGTATGGGTTGCCTTGACTATCATAACGAGTTTCTGTTGTGGTCTTGTCTTTGGCTTCTTCCATACCAACCATAACGTTACCGATAGAAGCCCCCGTATTGGAGAACTGAACCACACTTCCAGACGAAGCATTACCCCATTGCACGCCAAGATTCGCACCATCAACGTCGGCAAGTTCAACAATCAGCGCTTCGATTAAAACCTGCGCACGACGTATGTCTAGCTGCTTAATGATCTCAAGCAGGGCTTTCATAATGTCTGGCGGCGCAGTAATCACAAGCGCGTTGGTATCAGGGTGCGCACTGATCATCACTTCAGAGCGGTTTGCTCCACTACCTGACGTAGAGCCAGACTGTTTCTCTTTCTGAAGGTTATCTGACACCCCTTTTAGCACATCCACAAGGTCTTCAGCTTTGGCATATTTAAGATACTGAACTCGGTTGTTGCCTTTGGTCGCCATCTCAACATCAAGCTGATTAATCAAACGACGTAGACGCTCACGAACCTTAGGGTCACCAGAAATCAAGATAGAGTTAGTTCGTTCATCCGCCACCAGCTTAGGTTGCAAGAGTGCTGGGGTGTTTTTAGCGTCTGTCGTCTTATTTAAAGCATCAACAATACGAACCATTTCAGCCGCAGAAGCATTCTTTAATTCAACCACTTCAACTTCTTTATCACCCGCTTGGTCTACACGGCGAATAATATCTGCTAGGCGATTAACAACGGCGGCACGGCCGGTAATAAGAATGATGTTCGCAGGGTCATAATGAACCACATTACCTGCACCAGCATTATCATTTAGCTGGCGCAACAAAGGAGAAAGCTCTCTTACCGAAACATTCTTCACCGCGACCACACGTGTCACGACACTGTCTCCTGTGACGTTATCGGAATCACCAACTACGGGAATCGCCGAGGTCTTGGCATCTTTTGCTTTGATAACCTTCAAAATGCCATTGTCCATCTCTACGACAGCGAAACCATAGACTTCTAAGACATTAAGAAAAAAGCTGTAATATTGCTCTTCATTTAGAACATCATAGCTACGCACATCGACTTTACCGCGCACTGACGGGTCAACAATGATGGTCTTATCGAGGTTGCGTCCAACGATATTGATAAACTCATGTAGGTCAGTTCCCTTGAAACTGGCACTGAATTCATTGGCTGATACCGTTGGCGCAGCCATCAGGCTCCCCATCAATAACCAGGTACTTGTTTTAAGCCAACTTTTCACTTGTTGCTCCCTTGTAATGCCTTACGCATAACTAAAACTGAATGAATATGTCATGTTGTTGCCCGTCACGCTCTACCGTTAGATTGAGTTCGGTAAGCTCGGAAATAGACTGATAAATTTTCCCCATAGCAGCAGGATCAGTGAGATCGGCACCATTAAGTGCAACAGCAATATCACCATTTTGAAGTCCTACGGCGTTAAACAGCTCTGGATCTCGTCCAGGACTGACTCGGTAACCTTTTACCTGACCATCTCTTTTCACTTGAGAAAGTCGGACATACTGAAAAATCTGTTGTGGATCTTGAGTAATCGTTCTGCGAATCGCTGTCAGCTTTTCTTCTGAATCAATAGGGTTATTTCCCGCAATATTGGAGGCTGCCACTTGTGGCGCCGTCTTCAACTCAAGTTTTTTATATTCCAAGCCTTCTAACATCACCGTCTCATCGCGTCCGGAGTTGGAAATAATGATTCGGTCAATCATCACGGCGCTCACCGTCGCTCGCGTGCCTTCAATCTGTTCTCCAATCCCATACGTTCCTTGCTTGCCACGATTGGCAACCACCGCAAGACTCAAGTTAGGATTACTACTTACTACCGAGCCGACTAAAACCACATTCAAACGTGTTTTAGGTGCATCAGTCACCACTGGCGCCTGTACTACTTTTTGCTCGCGATTGTACCGTCCAAAGATATTGGCTTTGTTGATATCGGAAGAGTGTAAATTATTAGATTGAGTTTGCGCTTGGTTATTAACCGCAACGGGCGCAACCCATTGACTAACAGAATGAGTTTGAGGAAACAATTGCCATAGTAAAACGCCAGCAATCCAAGCGGACACCGCTAACATGGTTAGAGTAAGCGTTAGGCTAATTTGAGATTGATACTGCAGACAACGACGAAAAAATGAAGATATAGAAGCGGTGTTGATACTCGCAGCCGATATGGATATTCCTTTCACTCTCCTAACTTCCTGCCCTACTAAACATTTACTGACTGTGTAATTAATTGTTATTGCTAAATTATCAGCAATCGTTTTTTGTATGGTTAATCATCTGACTATAGCATAACTACTATGACTGTAGTGCAATCCGCAGAATGGGGTTGAAATAATTAGATCTAAACTCCATTTAGAGGAATATTAGCATGATAAACCTATCAGCAGCTCTCCTCAATTTGTCAGTAATTACTTAAAACTGTCAGGTTATTGAGCACAAGAGCACTGATATTGAGTTAGATAGCAGGATTCAGTATGAGTTCCGAAGAAAAAGCCGTTCGCCTCGATAAATGGCTGTGGGCCGCCCGCTTTTACAAGACAAGAAGCATCGCTCGCAACATGGTCGATGGTGGCAAAGTCCACTATAATGGACAACGTTCTAAACCAAGTAAAATTGTAGAATTAGGCGCTGTCATCGCCCTCAGACAAGGCAATGAAGAAAAGACAGTGACTATTGAGCGTATTTCAGATCAACGCAGAGGTGCACCGGAAGCCCAAACTCTCTACTCAGAAACATCAGAGAGTATTGCCAAACGAGAAGATAACGCGTTGCGCAGAAAACTAAATGCTCACAACCCAAGCCCTGAGCGTCGACCTGACAAAAAACAGCGTCGCGACATTATTAAGTTTAAACATCAATAAGCTGGAGTTTCCTAAATGGCTAACAACACATTAAATCGCTACCTCTTTGAAGAGCTATCAGTGCGCGGAGAGCTCGTGCAATTGGATAGCGCCTATCAGGAGATACTATCCAGCAAAGAATACCCAGCTCCACTGCAAACTCTTCTAGGTGAGTTGCTTGTTGCGACAAGTCTACTAACTGCTACGTTGAAGTTCGAAGGTTCAATTACCATGCAGTTGCAGGGTGATGGCCCAGTTTCCTTAACGGTAATTAATGGAGACCACAACCAAAAACTACGTGGTGTTGCTCGCTGGGAAGGCGATATTGCTGATGATGCTTCAATCCACGACATGATGGGTAAAGGCTACCTAGTTATCACCATTACTCCAGATCAAGGTGAACGCTATCAAGGCGTTGTCGGATTGGAAGGTGACAATTTGTCAGAGGTGCTAGAGGGCTATTTCGAGCGTTCTGAACAGTTGAAGACTCGTTTATGGATCCGTACTGGTGAAGTTGATGGTCACAAGCATGCGGCAGGTATGCTGCTTCAGGTTATGCCTGATGGTACCGGCTCTCCAGAAGATTTCGAGCATCTAGAGCAGCTCACGAATACTGTAAAAGATGAAGAGTTATTTGGTTTAGAAGCTAATGAATTGCTCTACCGTCTATATAACCAAGATAAAGTACAGCTATTCGAACCAAAAGAAGTGGAATTTTTCTGCGGTTGTTCTCGTGAACGTAGCGGCGCAGCTATCGTCACTGTCGCTCAGGAAGAAATATTTGACATTTTGGCTCAAGATGGCGAAGTTGCCCTGCACTGTGATTACTGTGGTTCAACCTACGCTTTTGACGAGCCAGAGATCAAAGCACTTTACGCAGATGCCCAATCGGATAACAAGACCGTACACTAATTTTTAGAGTGTAAAAATGAATAAAAGCCAGATCAGATGTGATCTAGCTTTTTTTGTTCGTTTTATTTAACAAATACGCAAATTATTAATGCAAATGCACTAACAAAAGACGTAAATCATGTGTTACATTTGATCTAACGCAAAGGTTTGCTTTGGGGAGAATTAGCCTAATTTCAATATGTGACAAAACACTTAAAACCATCAATAACTGATGAATAATTTTTGAACTATATCCCTGTTTTCTCGGGTAGCCGTTGCTAGCATGGAGTTCAAAATAAAAAACAAATAATAAATAACGAATTACAAAAAAATTTTAAAATCCCTACAAAAATCCAATAAGGAGCACCTATGACCGTTATGGACATTAATAAGGCTGCACAAATCGATCTTACCAAGTACGGAATCACTGGCGTAACTGACATTGTACGCAACCCAAGCTACGAACAGTTATTTGAAGAGGAAACTCGCGAAGGTCTAGAGGGCTACGAGAAAGGCGTAGTCACTGAACTTGGCGCCGTCGCTGTAGATACGGGTATCTTTACTGGTCGCTCACCAAAAGACAAATTTATCGTTAATGATGACACCACTCGCGACACCATGTGGTGGACATCCGATAAAGTTAAAAATGACAACAAACCTATGTCTAAAGAGGCATGGGATGACCTAAAACTACTCGTTACAGGTCAACTTTCTAACAAACGCTTATTCGTCATTGACGGATATTGCGGTGCGAACCCAGACACTCGACTCTGCATTCGTATTATCACAGAAGTGGCTTGGCAGGCTCACTTCGTTAAAAACATGTTCATCCGTCCAACAGAAGAAGAGCTCGCTACGTTTGAGCCAGACTTCGTTGTCATGAACGGTGCTAAGTGCACTAACCAAAAATGGGAAGAACAAGGACTCAACTCTGAAAACTTCACTGTATTCAACCTAACGGAAAGAATGCAGCTTATCGGCGGTACTTGGTACGGCGGTGAGATGAAGAAAGGTATGTTCGCAATGATGAACTACTTCCTTCCTCTAAAAGATATCGCATCCATGCACTGTTCTGCGAATATGGGCGAAGAAGGTGATGTGGCTGTCTTCTTTGGCCTATCAGGTACAGGTAAAACAACGCTATCAACCGATCCAAAACGTGCATTGATCGGTGACGATGAGCACGGTTGGGATGATGACGGTATATTCAACTACGAAGGTGGTTGTTATGCGAAAACAATCAACCTTTCGAAAGAAGCTGAGCCAGACATCTACAACGCGATTCGTCGAGATGCACTATTAGAGAATGTTACTGTTCGCAACGATGGTTCTATCGACTTTGATGATGGTTCGAAGACAGAGAACACTCGTGTCTCGTACCCACTTCACCATATCGAAAATATCGTGAAGCCAGTATCGAAAGGTGGTCATGCGAACAAAGTCATCTTCTTGTCAGCAGATGCGTTTGGTGTACTTCCACCAGTTTCTAAATTGACACCTGAGCAAACTAAGTACCATTTCCTTTCAGGCTTTACAGCGAAGTTAGCAGGTACTGAGCGTGGTATCACAGAGCCAACACCAACATTCTCAGCATGTTTCGGGGCAGCATTCCTAACGCTACACCCAACTAAGTACGCAGAGGTTCTAGTGAAGCGTATGGAAGCAGCAGGCGCGGAAGCTTACCTTGTGAATACTGGTTGGAATGGCAGTGGTAAACGTATCTCGATTCAAGATACACGCGGTATCATTGATGCGATTCTAGATGGCTCTATTGAACAAGCAGAAACGAAGACTATTCCTGTGTTCAATCTAGAGGTACCGACTTCGCTTCCAGGCGTTGACCCAACTATCTTGGACCCAAGAGACACTTATGTAGATCCACTACAATGGGAGAGCAAAGCCGAAGATCTAGCGAAACGCTTTATCAATAACTTCGACAAGTATACTGATAATGCAGAAGGTAAATCATTGGTAGCCGCTGGCCCTCAATTGGACTAATTGTTAGATAAACGTTCAATTTTTTAACTCTAGCCCCTCTTTTTGAGGGGCTTTTTCGTGTTTTTCACGCTAAATTATTGTTTATGTTGGAAGGTAGGAAAATAACTTCGTGATAAGAAAGATAATTGCGCTTTGGATAGCATTGCTTGCACTTGGCTTACTTTCAGTTTTGATCGTTTTTGGTGTCTTGCATACACAGTATGCCAAACCAATTATCACTTATGCTCTGCAGCAAGCATTGAACATAAAAGTGGATAGTGAGGCGATAAGTTATCACTACCCTAATAGAATCGATTTTTCGAATGCCAACTTTTCAAAAGCTGAACACGACTCCATTAGTGTCAACAAGCTATCGGTGTGGTTTTCACTGCCAACGTCGACTTCTAAGTGGCTACACATTAACGAGTTGTATGTTAGTGGTGCCAATCTATCAAACCTTACGCTGGGCCTAGATACATTAGCTGATTACCAGATCAATAACATCGCTCTCGATCATGTGGATTATTCTGGACACGACGTGATCATCAATGATCTGCAGCTCCAACTAAGAAACCTAGAGGTAGGCACATCAATCGAAAGTACTAGAGCAGACTTTCAAGTTCGTGCTTCCCAGCTCTACTATCAAGGTGAAGCTATTGATGAGCTTCTCCTTGATGGTTCCCTTGCTGGCGACAATACGAAAATCTACGGAGCCTCATTCGCGTGGAAAGAGGCACAAGTTACCACTCAAGCGCAGATTGAGAATGGTCATTGGTCTTTAGTCAACACCACTATCAATAAGCTAAAATTTGATTTGTCAGAACTCAGCCAAGGACCGTTAAGTTCACTCACTTCTGTGATTGGCCATATTAACAGTTTGGATCTTTTAAACTCTGATATTACCTACCAAGGAGCGCATGCAGAAAACGTTAGTGCGTCGTTAGAAAACATCGACCTCACTCGCTCGATATGGACACAAAGTCAAGCGTATCTCTCGCTCGATGCTGACAAGCTTCAATGGCAACAGTTTGATTTCATTGAGCCGACTCTAGAACTCAGCTTTTCACCAGATAAACTCGACATCAAAGATCTCGATACCAACCTTGAACAAGGTCGGATTCAAATAGCAGGTACGTTAACTCCAAATTCAATAGCATTGAACAAAGTCGATTTAGATGGCATCAAGTATTACCAAGAACAACAAAATCACTCTTTAACGGATCTGTTTACTCACTTGCATCTCAGCGATCTTAAACAGCTCTCTATCGACTCGCTGAATATCAACCGTAGTCAATGGATTCAACTTGCTCGAAAGCCTTATTGGCAAGTCACAGGTCTAAACCTACAAGCTGAAGATCTACTTATCAAAAAAGATTATCGTTGGGGCTTTTGGCAGGGAAGTGCTATTGCGTCAGCCAATAGCGCTAGTATCGATAAAACAATCGCCAACCAACTGGCCGTTGAAACCAAAAGCACTGATGGAAAGTGGCAACTCAACCGGCTGTTTATCCCTTATGACAAGGGATACATCAGCGCCTCAGCAGAACTTGACTTTGCTGCGCCAAGTCAGCCTTTACGAATTGATGCTGAAGCATATTCAGCCCCTGTCGAGCTACTCAATTACTTAACTGACAGTAAACAAATACAAATTTCCGGCTTAGCCGATGTGGCGCTGTCAGTAAATGCTCTTACGGCAGACAAGTTATCGTTACAGCACACTTTATCGGGCTCTCTTGAAGCCAATTTCTACAACACTCAAATGACAACTGAAGAAACTGATACTTATAACGTTTCTCTATCGCCATTTAAGTTAAGTGCAGATAGAGGGCAGCTGACCCTTGCCGCATTCGAGGTCTCGAGCCAAGAGTGGAATGGGAAAGCAGAAAGCACTATCGACCTAAGAAAGGATCCACTACGTTCACTTCGATTAACATTGCACTCCGAGTGCCGCTCTCAATATCATGTTGAGTTGTTGACTGGTCACATCGGGCTTGAAGAAGCGGAATGTGCAGATCAAAAAAAGCAGCAGATTCAACCATAACCTGCTGCGATTGAGATTATTATGTGGAAAGTAGCGTGTCTTTATAGTTTGGTAGCAGCATATAAGTACCAACAAACTCGACGGCAGGCACATCTCCACTGTAGATCGTAACATTGATGATGATGCGCGCCTTTCTACCAGTTGCCAACCGGTCTAAGTCGCCACTAATACCATCAAGAGAAGTCACCGATACTGGACTCATTTCTACGGGATGACGATAACGAATGCTACTGTCTGCCAACACGATATCAGCATGTAAACCTCGCTCACGCATCAAGAGCCATGTCATCCCCCATCCTGTTAATGTCGCAAGAGTAAAGGCAGAACCGGCAAACATTGTATTGTGTGGATTGAGGTTAGGATTTAGTTGGGCGCCACATTCAAAGCGGTAACCAGTATATTGGTTAATCTTAATACCCATTTTGTCACTGATTGGTATCTGTTGCTCCCAACGCTCTTGCAGCTCAGCACACCATTCAGGTCTTCTTAATACTTTAGCCAAAGGGTCAAGCTGTTTAACCATTTGTAGGTGACGAACAGGACCTTTCTGGTCATTAAGTTCACCTTGGCTAGTGAATCCATTTTTCTCGTAGAATGAAATTGCATCTTCGCGGGCATTACAAACTAGGCGCTTCACCCCTTCTTGACGTGCAAATGATTCCAATGCTACTAAAACAAGAGAGCCCATCCCTTTATCACGGCGATTGCTTTTTACCGCCATATAACGAATTTGGCCTTCGTTATCAGGCGTAATGTATAAACGTCCGATAGCCATAGGTCTTCCTCGACCATCCACTATCATACGGTGATGACTCATTTCATCGTATTCATCACGTTCAGAACCGACTGGTAGTCGCCACGGCTCTCTTAGCATCTGCCATCTAAATTGGTAGTACTTAGTTAACTGGTTGTCAGTTTTAGGAGTAATAAGCTTAAACATAGATATCCTTTCGCATGCAAACTAATGCTCTACTCGATTATACTTGTAGCCAGAAGGTAACAGGCCCATCATTGACTAATGATACTTTCATATCAGCAGCAAAACGGCCGCGTTCAGTCGGTAAAACTTCAGAACAATGATCTGAAAAGTAATCATACAGACGCTCTGCATCAGTAGGATGAGCCCCTCGCGAAAACCCAGCTCTTGTTCCCTTCTTAGTATCCGCAGGTAAGGTAAACTGCGATACGACTAAAACACTACCACCGACTTGTTTGACGTTGAGATTCATTTTTCCGTCTTCGTCTTCAAAAACACGGTATGTCGTGACTCGCTCGACCAAACGTTTTGCTTTCGCTTCATCGTCGTCTTTTTCTACACCAAGTAGCACTAATAAACCTTTACCGATCTCTCCGACGACTTCGCCGTCTACTTTTACCGCCGATTCACTCACTCTTTGAATTAGTGCTATCACTTATGGTTTCCTTGTTATCACGCATTTCAGTCACAGCTTCAGATTGTAACATGCCCGAATCGGGTAGCCAGTGTTCTTTCTCCCCCATCGCAGCCGTGAACTCCGCACCGATAAGTACAATAAACCAACACAAATAGATCCACAGGAATAAGATTGGTATCGCCGCTAAAGCACCATAGATAAGCTGATATGACGGAAACTGCGTGATGTAATAAGCAAACCCCTTTTTGCTTATTTCAAACAATAAGGTAGCGACTATTGAACCAACAACAGCATGACTGAAGTGTACTTTTTTGTTTGGAACTAACATGTACAGCCCAATAAACGCAAAGAACGCCATTATTGCTGGTAACCATGCGATGAAGAGGCTAAAAGCACCGCTAACCACATTATGTTCTAGAGCTTTCAAAGAGGTCACATAGGAAGTACCAACTATACTTGCGCCGATTAAAATTGGTCCAAGGGTTAGTATCATCCAGTACATGGAAAATGAAAAAACCATGCGGCGTTTAACTCTGACTCGCCAAATATAGTTGAGATTCTTATCAATATTAGAAATCAACATGAGTGCCGCGATAAATAAGAAAGCACTACCTATTGCCGTCATTTTACCGGTATTTGATACAAACTCGACTAACGCAGAGTACACAGCATCTCCGGCAGCAGGAACAAAATGCTGAATAATGAAGTCTTGAAGCACTTCTCCTGTATTAGAAAAAACAGGAAATGAGGACAGTACGGAAAGCAGTACCGTCAAAAGAGGGACGATTGATAGCAAAGTGATATAAGCAAGATAACCTGCATTCACATTAATCCTATCGTGAGACATTCTTTGGGCTAAATAACGGGAGAAATTTAAGGTTTCTTGCCCAACAAATAACAGTCTCTTAATAACCACATCTGGGCTTTTGATTGGCATCTAATTAATCCTTGCTATGCTGTCTGGCCCAAATGAGCATAAGACTCGGCCAAAACAAACTCTACTCGTTGCTCTAGTTTTAAAAAAGGCACTGATATACAGCGGTATCCTAGAGACTGGTATTGTTCTATCAATTGTCGATGAATCTCTAATGCTTCTTCAAACGGATAAGGTCGAACGTCATCTTGAACGTATGTATCAGTGTTAGGTTCGCAAGTAAAAACTAGGGCCTGATATCCTAGCTTAGCTTGTTCAGTTACTCTTGGCGGAATCGACTCGTTTCCAAAGGTTAAGTAGGCACATATATCCGGAATAGCACGATCCAAAAAGCTCAGTTGTTCACTTGTCGACGCTACCTGCTTTTGATTCATCATATCCTTAAAGCATAGTTCAGCAAAAGCAGCTAATTGATTCCAAGGAAGTATTCCATTTTCCAGTTTCGACTGTTCTTCAATAAGCTTTCTCGGTACTTCTTCAAACGTCTTACAATCACGAGCAGCTAAAGCATCAAGCAGTGTTGTCTTACCAGACCCTGGCCCGCCTGTAATAATAAAGGGACTATGTCGTTCCATCGTAATCTTGCTAGTAGGTAAAGATAGTAACGAGTCTAACACTGTTTTGATGTGATAAAAGATGGCAGTTTGAAGAAGATGGACGGAATTAAATAATAAATCCAAACATTACTACAACTGTAGCGAAAGGAAATAGGTAATAAAGCACTATAGCAAATGCGGAAACGTGGAATTAAAGCTTGGCAATATCCTACGGTGTGACGATCTGCAAGCAACACATACGAAAACGCCCCAGCAAATGCTGAGGCGTGGAAATAAAGCTTGGCGATGTCCTACTCTCACATGGGGAAACCCCACACTACCATCGGCGCTATTGCGTTTCACTTCTGAGTTCGGCATGGAATCAGGTGGGTCCACAATGCTATGGTCGCCAAACAAAATCTTGCTTGGGTTCACCTCGCTCTGCAAGATGACTCTAAATACTGGTGCTGATACCCAGACTCGAACTGGGGACCTCATCCTTACCAAGGATGCGCTCTACCACCTGAGCTATATCAGCATAGTGGTTGTCCTTCAGGACTAAAAAAGCCCGTCTTTTCAAACGGGCTCTTTCAAAA
>NZ_JAPPTJ010000012.1:0-132532 GCF_027586995.1 Vibrio sp. La 4.2.2 | reverse complement strand
ATCTTTTAACGACACGAGTGAAAAAACCTTTAGAAAAAAACTCGAAAAAACAAAAGAAAACGTCCGTTTGATTAGGATTTGAGCAGTTAACGAAAGATTAAAAAGAAAAGACTAAAGTTTAGCGAAATACCGCCGAAACACTGGAATTTTGCTTAATTTGCTAGGCGTGAGTTGTGGATCTTAAGAAAAGAAAAAGCCCCTTTTCCTTTGAGAGAACCGGGGCTGGGTGGTGACTAGTAGCGTGCGGAGATCAGAGAGAAATAAACACACCCTAGCTAACCTACATACTCTGATGCCGTATTGAGGCAGGTTGAGAGAGAGAGCCCCAACACATCACAAAGTATGTTTGCCAAGCAACAGGAAATTTATTGCCACGTCTGGCTTATGTTCCTGTCACTTAGAACTCGGACACTATCTCTATTGTAGTAGAGACATCGCTGAGTTAGGCAACTGTTTTGCTTGCGCCAAAATTGACGTACCAGCTTGTTGTAGAATCTGGTTCTTGGTCATTTCGGTTGTCTCTTTAGCAAAATCGGTATCTTTGATTCGGCTGTTCGAGGCATCAACATTCTCTTGAACGTTCGCCAAGTTGTTAATGCTGTGGCTTAAGCGGTTCTGCTTCGCTCCTAAATCTGCACGTTGTGAATCCACATACTTAAGTGCAGAATCGATAATCGAGATAGCGTTTTGCGATCCGGCGACTGAAGTCATGTCAATATCTTGCACTGTAGACTGAGCAGCAGATGCAGTTTGTAAGTCTAAGTCTGTGGCTAACGAACCACCAATTGTCACTGACTGGTTTAGGTCAATGTCAGGCTCTGCGACAAACACTTGAAGCTCACCGTTATCACCTACAGAAGCGCTAATCTTGTCAGACTGACCATTGATATACGTTGCTAACTGCTCAATATCGTCGCCTTGCTTTGCTGTGATGTTGATAGCGACTGCTTCGCCAGATTTGGTCGTAAAGCTAATGTCCAACTGGTTATTCGTGTTATCCACACGCCAATCGGCACCTTTACCGTTGTTTGCGGTATATGTGGTCCCGCCCATACGGAAATCATCCGCACGAATGCTGGTTAGGCCCATAATTAAAGCCTCACCCGAGTTAGCACCGATTTGGAATGACGCTTCACCGAAGCTGCCATTAAGCAAACGACGGCCACCAAATGAGGTGGTCTCAGCAATACGGTTTAGCTCCGCTTGAAGTGCATTAGATTCTTCATTAATTGCAACACGCTCAGCAGGAGAGTTAGTACCATTTGCCGATTGAATCGCCAGGTCACGCATGCGCTGCAAGATGCTAGTAGATTCATTCATGGCACCTTCCGCAGTCTGTGCAATCGAAATACCATCGTTAGCATTACGCATTGCCACATCAAGACCACGTGATTGCGCTGTTAATCGGTTCGAGATCTGCAAACCTGCAGCATCGTCTCGTGCGCTATTGATCTTGTGACCAGACGACAAACGCTCCATTGAAGTATTTAGCGCATCGCTGGATTTGTTCAGGTAGCGTTGGGCTGTCATAGCCGAAACGTTTGTATTTACTGTTACTGCCATTGTGCTCTCCTAATTGAGTTCGCAAGCTTCAAGTAGGCTCACTTAATAACAAACATTGTTGATTCAATATTGTTACTACGCCCACCTAATACCCCGTATCAGGTGGAGTATCTAAAGTGCTTATTTATCGAGTTAGCCCTTAATCGGGTACTTTGTATTCATGTTTAGCATTTTCTATGCCAACTAATACATTCAATTATAAATCAATACATTAAAGCTCTTTCATTGAACCAATGCATACCATGACCTCGTTAGCGCGTTCAAAGTGGCTTAAGATTGCCACCTAACGTTCTCACCTCTGCACACATGGCAATGCTCATGCGGCAACCGAGATGCCAAACTTTCGCTATAGATAATTAAATAACGTCAGGTCCTTGGTTTTTCCGAAAGCAAGCTGTGAAGCCTGCAGTGCTCGTGAGTTCTCTTCAAAGTCGATGACTGCTTTTGAGTAATCGAGATCCTCAAAATTACTTTTAGAACGAGCGAGCGAAATTTTAAAATCTTCATGTTGCGACTGCTGGATATCAAGACTGTTTAGCCTTACTCCAACGTCGGTACGTGAACTGGTTAAGTGCAAAAATGCTGCGTGAAACTGCTCAGTGACCTGATGAAGCTGAGCACTGGCCGAAGCATCGGCTACATCGTTATCCATCCAATACACCGCATCATTAAACGTATCAAAGACGCTAAATGTTTTTTGAGGTTCGATTTCAATCGCGTCCCCCGGTGTAATTTGCCCTTTGGTCTGAATGTTGAGCCCTTGGAATTGAATGCCTTGGCTTGGGTCAAAATTTCCCGCAGCAACAACCGTATTGCTCTGTTCAAGCTGATAGCCGAATTGCTGATTACCCATATCCACGAACGTTACTTTGTAAGTACTGTTGTCGTTGGCGTTACTGTTAGTGGCTTTTTCAAGTAGCAATTCTGAGCCTTTTTGCAGCTGATAATTGGCTTTGTAATCCCCAAGTGGGTTATCAATCTCCATAAACAGTTTGCTACCTGGATCGCTCGTAGCCACTTCCAGACTTGCTGCAATGCGCATTTTGCGTTGATAGTCATCACCAGCGTAAGAAATACGCCCTTCCCCATCGACGAAAAATGGTTGAGTCTTAGGTTTTGTGCCAGCAAAGCTATAGTTACCCGATTCATCACGTGTATTAGCAAGTGCGAGAAAGTTCTTTGCCAACTCCTCTATTTCACGAGCTTTGGCTTCACGATCTTCGGGAGAAAGCGCACCGTTGATCGCTTGCATCGTTAATCGCTTTGCATTATCGGCAAACTGCTCTGTCTCACCGAGCATGACTTCTTGATGCTCAAGGCGATTTCTCGACAACGTGATAGCGCTGTCGTACTGATCCAACTGCTGCGTCTGCTGTTTAAGTTTTTGCAAATAATGCGTCGCTAGTGGTGAGTCCGCTGGCTTTTGCAGCTGTTTACCAGAGGCGAGCTGTGCATGGTTTTCATGAATTTTGTTTTCTTGGCGGCGCATATCATTTTGCACCGTTTGGTAATTATGAAAACTAGAAATTCGATTCATCATAATCTAGCTCCTTACCTTAGCTGCAAGATAGTATCGAAGGTTTCATTCGCCGCCTGCATCACTCGAGAAGACGCCATGTACGCTTGCTGAAACTTCATCATGTTGGCCGCTTCTTCATCAAGGTTAACGCCCGAAATAGACGCTACTCGGCTTTGCGCGTTTTCATGCTCAAGCTCAGCGACTTCCTGTAAACGAGTCGCCGTCGAGGCTTTCAAACCCACATCGGTATTTAAGTTGTGATAGATATCAATGACCGTTGAGTCGCCATCATTCATCGATTTATCAGTCTGAATATGCAGCATTTTTCTCAAGTTACCGTTATCACCCTCTGCCGGATTGAGGTTAGCGGTGAACTTGTCATTTGCCATCGCTCCGTCACTGAGCTCGAACGTGGTGCCAAGCACCGTCACCGGACCAGTCGGAGGATAAGGCGTTGGGCTCAATAATACGTTGCCACTTTTGTCAGTGACGGCAAATTCCGTCCCCGTTGGCGACACTACCACTTCAAATTCTTTCAAACTGCCCACTGACGAGACTTTAAATTTGGCATCACCCTGCGCAAACGTGGTTGAGGCTTCAAAGCTCTGTGCTGCTATGGCTTTTGGGTCGTTAGTCGTCATTTTCATATTGGCTGCACCGTCTCTCGTCGGACGCAGCAAAAGCTTTTCGCCAATGGCAGGCGGATTACCAATTTCGACTCGAATGCCATCTAGTTGCATGCTCGGGCCTGAGAAAGACTGAGTCACACCATCTGAGTTGGTCACATGGTAATTAGCACCGTCAAACTTCAATGAATACTCGCCACCCTTGAGTTGTGAGGTATCATCAATAAACACTGCCACGTCGGCACTTGAGTTGACTGGTGCAACGACCCTTGCTTTCGCAAACGCGAGAGTATTTACATCCGCGAACAGGTTTTGTCCGACTTGACCATTCAAATCAAGCCCTTGCCCTTGCAATTCATTTACTTTTTCAGAAAAAGCGATAGAGAGACGACCGAGTTCATCCAAAACGTATGGAATCTCTTTGTCGCGAGTTTCAAACATACTTTCTAAGCGTCCGCCAATATCATCGCTGGTAATTGGTTTAATGCCTTTACCTTCAACAATCGCAAGGCGGTGTTGGTGAGTATCTGGGAATCCATCAATCATCTTCAACTGACTGGCTTCTGTACCCGATACCAAAGTATGACCATTACCGATATGAACGTTGAAGCCCTCAGCATTCCTGCGAGGCGTCACCGTCACTTTGGTGTATTCGGACAACTCTTTGATTAACGATTCATGCTTATCCATCAAGTCGTTATGTGGACCAGGCGAGCGCATCATTAAGCGGTGAATATCACGAATTTCGATACCGATTTGGTTCACTCGCTCAACACTCACTTCGAGTTTCTTGTTGACGTTATCCCGCTGTTCACGAACCGTATCGTGGAAATCATTCATCGATTGACGAATCAAGTTGGCTTTATCAAGTACGACTTTACGCGCACCAATATCATTGGGGGTGTCGGCCAATGTTTTTACAGCATCAAACCAGTCGTTAAGACTTTCAGGCACCTTTTTAGACGACATAGACGACAACATCCCCGACATCATATCGAGGTTAGTCAGGTTTTCGTTGCGATAATTCACCTGAGTCGTTGCCATGTTGAGTTCTTTGACGGCAAACTGATCCCACGAGCGGCGAACATTTTCCACATGCACTCCCATACCGTAGGTTTGACCACCAAACTGTCGCGGGGTATTGGTCCCCTGTATAACAGATTGTCGGCTGTAACCTTCTGTATTTGCATTAGAAATGTTATGACCAGTCGTGTTTAACTGTCTCTGAGCTGTCAGTACGCTTTGCGCACCTAAGTTCAGAAGATCTGACGCCATATCGCCTCCAAAAAACCAAAATTAGCCTAACTAAATCCACAAGTTACGCCACTCTGCCGTTTAATTTGCAATATATATGCCAGAGTATCTTTGCCGCTGAGCTTGGCACTAAAAAGATAAGAATGAACGGAAAAAGATGAAGGTAGTGAGAAAAATCCCGGCGATTTGCCGGGACCAATAAGTATAAGGAAAACTATCGATAGCCGTTAAAGCGACATATCATCGATTTGCGCCTTAACGCGCAATACTTTGTCTGCATAGTTTGGATCTGTCGCATATCCAGCTTGATGAACATCACGAATGAAACGTTCAGAACCTTGGTTACCATTCAATGCCGACTGATAACGTGGATTGTCATTAAGAAACTTCACATAATCGTTGAAGCTGTCTTCATACGAGTCGTAAGAACGGAATGCTGCGCGTTCTTGCACAGGTACATTCTGATGGTATTCCAGTGTCTGCGTTGCGACCTTATCGCCATGCCAACTTCTGTCAGCCTTAATATTAAATAGGTTGTTACTGCTGCCCTTACTGTTGTTGACGACTTTTTGCCCCCAACCAGTCTCTAAAGCCGCTTGCGCTAATAGTAACGATGAATCTACCCCTAACGACTGAGCTGCTCTGTCCGCGTATGGTTTCAAAGACTCGACAAAGTTTTGTGGTGTCTTGAAATCAACAGGCTGAGCAACAGGGGCTCCGTCAAGCCCTAGTGATTTAGCAGTTTTACGAGCCTTTGCTTCATCGTAAGGGAGATTAAGTGATGTATCGAACGCTTTATTACGCATACGGATTTCACTGCCCGCTGCAGCATGCGCTTCTGGTGAACGTGCCGCACCAAGCTGAGCGACGATCATATCTGCTAATCCTAGAGAGCCATTGGCACTCAACTCACTCGACATCTGCTCATCAAGCATTTGACGGTAGAATTGACCGTTCTGGCTATTGGTCAGGTCTGATTCAAAATGAGTATTCGCGTCGCGCATCGACTTTAACATCATAGAAGTAAAGATAGATTCGAACTGACGAGCGGCAGCGCGTAAAGCCGCATCATCATCGCCTTCTTTGCCGCTCACGGCTTTCTGACGAAGCTTATCTAGGCTACTGATATCATGGATAAAACCGATGTCATTGGAGTTTTTAATCATGATACTTACCTAGATAACGATCAACTGACCTTCAATGGCACCAGCTTGCTTAAGCGCCTGTAAAATCGCCATAAGATCTGATGGTGCTGCGCCCACTTCGTTAACGGCACGAACGAGGTCATCTAGAGTCAAACCCGGTTGGAAATTGAACATCTTGCCCGAACCTTCTGTTACCTGAATATCTGAGTTCGGCACCACCACCGTATCGCCACCCCCAAACGCATTGGGCTGGCTTACTTTCAAGTTTTCTTTGATAGCAACCGTCATACCACCGTGAGTCACTGCCGCTGGTTTAAGCTTGACGTGTTTGCCAACCACGATTGTCCCTGTACGCGAGTTAACAATGATTTTTGCACCGCTGTCTGCG
The DNA here is from genome assembly GCF_027586995.1 of Vibrio sp. La 4.2.2. Classification (NCBI taxonomy): domain Bacteria; kingdom Pseudomonadati; phylum Pseudomonadota; class Gammaproteobacteria; order Vibrionales; family Vibrionaceae; genus Vibrio; species Vibrio sp. La 4.2.2. The sequence continues at coordinate 126,037 of NZ_JAPPTJ010000012.1, read as the reverse complement.
GTATCGAATTCAACGTTTTCAACCGCTGATAGGAAAGCTACACGTTGGCTGAGGTCGCGAGGCGCACGAACTCGAACAGAGGTAGAATCTAATGGGCTCGCCATTTGCGGACCCAGAAAGTCATTAATGGCATTTGCCATGTTTTGCGCCGTTGTGAAATCTGATTGCAGAAGGTTAAAGGTAATGTAATCGCCGCGAGAGAACGGGCTCGGAATTTCGCGTTCAACCGTTGCACCGCTTGAAATCATTCCGACCACAGGGTTATTGCCCACAATCTTAGAGCCATCTAAGCCTTCGGCACTAAAGCCACTTACCACTAAATTACCTTGTGCCACAGCATAGACTTCACCATCCAAACCTTGCAAGAAGGTCTGCATCAAGGTACCTCCACGGAGACTTTTTGCCGCACCGATTGAAGAAACTGTTACGTCCACGCGCTGACCAGGTTTTGAGAACGCAGGTAATTCTGCGGTAACGATAACCGCTGCCACGTTTTTAAACTTAGGCTTAAAACCTATTGGCATTTGAATACCAAACTTCTCAAGCATCGAGCGGAAACTTTGTTCTGTAAACGGCGTTTTCTCACCTGTGCCCGGAAGACCAGTCACCAGACCATAACCCACCAATTGGTTACTACGCACCCCGGCAACTTCTGCCACATCCTTAATGCGTGCCGCTTGTACACTTGCCGCAGCAAAACATAAACCAAGAAGTAAAAACGTGAATTTTTTCATCATGTTACCCTAAAAACAAACAAACCCTCTGAGGAGAGGGTTTGCCGCTTATTATTCGTCGATTCCTATCCCTATAGAGAGACATTAAAAAATCGTGCCAAGAATCCAGGTTCCTGCATATCTTGTTGGGTTCCGGTCCCCGAATACTGAATTCTAGCGTTAGAAATACGGTTAGATGCGATGGTGTTATCAAACTCAATATCATCTGGGCGAATCGTGCCGCTTAAACGAATGTACTCATCTCCAGTATTTAAAGTTAGCCACTTTTCACCACGAATGACGAGATTACCATTGGCAAGCACTTCAATCACTTCTACGGTAATCGAACCTGATAAACTGTTGCTCTGATTGGCCGAAGCATTACCTTTGAAGTTGTTGTCGTTCTTCAACTCATAAGAGAAGTCATAGTCATTGACGGTGACGGGTCTACCACCAACGAAAAGTGGATCCATTGAAGAGTCATTGGCTTTCGAGAGATCCGCATCAGCACTTTTTGCTGCTTTCGTTGCTTCATTAAGTTCTACCGTAATGATGTCACCAATGCCACGGGGTTTAGAATCATCATACCAATCGCGCGCGTAGTGAGTATTAAACAGTGAACCCGTTGCCGCTGCGTAATGTTCTGGCTTGTTTTTTGGGTGAATCGGCGCCCATGCTGGGTCATCGGCAACAGGGTCAGTTCGACCACGTAGCGTATCAACAATCCCAGACGATTGGGTTTTATCTCCTTCAACAGCATCGACCGTCGTCGTGCTGTTCGAGACATCGTCTACCGACTCTTCCTGACCAAACTGAGCGCAACCCGAGAGCACAGCAAGTAAAGAGACACACAATAACTTTTTCATTCAATGTCGTCCTTATTCGTTAAAGCTGCTGGTTAGCAAAGCTCATCATCTTGTCGACTGACGAGATAACTTTAGAGTTCATTTCATACACGCGCTGCGCTTCAATCATGTTAACGAGCTCTTCCGTTACGTTAACGTTTGAAGTCTCTAACATCGACTGGCGAATTTGACCGAAACCATCTAAACCCGGAACCCCTTCATTTGGATCGCCACTAGCGCCAGTTGGTAAGTAAAGGTTCTGACCGATAGGCTCTAGACCACCAGGGTTAATGAAGTCGACAGTGGTAATGTTACCCACGACTTGGTTATCTTGCTGGCCACGTACTCGAACGGACACTTCACCGTCGGTACCTACAGTAATGGAAATCGCATCTTCAGGAATCGCAATTTCTGGTTCCAACGCATAGCCTGAACCAGACGTAACAATAGTCCCTTCATCGTTTAGCGTGAACTGACCGTTGCGGCTATAGCCAATATTGCCGTCTGGCATCAATACTTGGAAAAATCCATCACCTTCAATCATCATATCGAGACTGTTGGTCGTAGTTTGAGCATTACCCGGTGTGTGGATCTTTTGCGTTGCCACCACTTTTGAACCAGCACCTAGCATTAAGCCAGAAGGCAGTTCGGTGTTTTGCGATGATTGACCACCAGGCTGATTGATATTTTGATAAAACAAATCTTCAAACACCGCACGGCTTTTCTTGTAACCGATGGTTGATGCGTTCGCTAGGTTGTTTGAAATTGTCGAAATATTGGTTTGCTGAGCGTCTAAGCCAGTCTTACTTACCCATAGTGCCGGATGCATTCTATTCTTCCTCTCTCAATCCTATTAACCCATGCGAAGCAATGAGTCTGAAGCCTTATCCATGTCTTCTGCGGTGCTCATCAGCTTGACCTGCATTTCGAATTGACGCTGCAAATCAATTAAGCTTGTCATTTCACCAACGGCATTAACGTTACTGCCTTCAATAGCCCCGGTCATAAGCTGTACATTGGCTGAAGCGGTGTAGCCTAATTGAGGATCTTTATTACGAAATAAACCATTAGTGTCTTTGAATAGTGAACGGTTATCAGTATTGGTGAGCTTGATACGGTCAACGATTTCCATTTCGTCAGCAGGTGCATCTTGCGGTATAACAGAGACGGTGCCGTCACGGCCAATCTCAATCTTACGCAATGGAATAGGTACAGTAATTGGCGTACCACGTTCCCCTAACACAAGGTTACCGTTGCCATTGACCAACAAACCGTTTTGATCCACGCGTAAACCGCCGTTGCGGGTTAACCCTTCTTTGCCGTTTTTATCCAATACTGAAATCCAACCTTGGCCTTCAATAGTGACATCAAGGTCGCGACCTGTCGTCACAACACTGCCTTGTTCGAAGTTATGTCCTGGACGCTCTGTCATGCTAAACACACGACTTGGCATGCCTTCACCATACGCTTGCATTGAGCGCGCTTGGGCAAGGTCAGCTCGAAAGCCAGGCGTGCTCGCGTTCGCAAGGTTGTTTGCTCTAAGCTGCAAAGCTTGCATATTCTGCTTTGCGCCGCTCATTGAGAGGTAAAGGGCACGATCCATTGATAGCTCCAAAATTCAAAGTACGGAGCTTATAAAGCAAAGACTATGCCACTAATTTTATTCCTTATAAATCAAAGAAATAAACGGGAAATAAGGTAAGAAAGCGGAGGATCGGCAACCGATGTTCTATCGAAGAGGCAAAGCTAAACGGCAAGGTGGCAACGGTGCGGCAACAATATGACCGCTTTGTTGAAACGCAAAACAGCGTACGAATGTCCATATGCACTCGTACGCTCGATTTTTCAAGACATTAACGACGAGTGACTGACAGCCACTCATACTATGACTTAACGGATTTGTAGAATGTTTTGTTGCAGCTGGTTATGTACATCCAAAGCACGTGAGTTTGCTTGGAAATTACGCTGCGCTGAAATCAGGTCTACTAACTCTTGGGTCATATCAATGTTCGATTGTTCTAGCGTGCCGTTATTGATGGTACCAAAAGAACCCTTGTTTGATTCGCCCCAAATCTTAGCACCAGAAGCAGTCGTAGAATCCCATTGGGTACCACCCTTCTTATCAAGACCTTGTTCGTTCGCTACACGTACCATAGCGACACGACCTAATGTCACATTCTCACCGTTTGAGTAAGTACCTAACACGTTGCCTTGCTCATCAAAGTCGACTTTAGTTAGGAAGCCAGTCGTCGCACCATCTTCTTGGAACTTAGTCAGTTCAAACGGAGCGGCAAACTGAGTGGCACTATCAAGACTAAACGACAATGTCTGTGCAGGATCGGCACCGTTCATATCGATACCATTTGCACCAAGATCAGTAGTGACAATTGGCTGCCCATTGTTCAAGCTCGCTAGTGTACCGTCGTTGTTGAATCGCATTGTATGACCAACATGCCCTGTTGGCGTTGTTGCATCACCACCAGCGATATTCACTGGTTTTTCACCTTGGCCGTCGGTTACCGTGTAGTAACTTTGCCACGTGTTTTGCTGAGTTTGATCTTTCACATAGTACGTCGTCATTTTGTACGACTGTCCCATGGAATCATAAATCGTTGATGATGTTGAACGGTTATAAGTTTCAGGATCAGTAAAGTCGAACAGAGCCGGATCTTTTAGATCACCATTAGCAGGAAGGTTCACACCAATCTCAATATTCGCAGTCTGTTTCGGCTTACCAAACTCTGGCGGTATGTTGATTGGACGAGGCTCATAAGACACAACCTCATTGGTATCTTTATTCACCTCATAACCCAGTAGAAACTCATCGTTCGACGTCACCATGTAGCTATCTTTGTTTAGGTGGAAAGCACCGTTACGCGTTAGCTCATTTTGCTGTGGTACAAGACGATCTTTAGATACGGCGAAGAAGCCAGTACCGCTAATGCGCAAGTCCATTGGGTTGTTAGTCGATATGCTCGAACCTTCGTGGAACTGCTGAGCAATCTTGCTTGGCTGAGCACCGCCACCCGGTGTGGTTTTCGCATTAGTAAATAGTGAGTTTGAATACACATCACCAAACTCGGCACGTGACTCTTTAAAGCCAAATGTGTTGGCGTTGGCAATGTTGTTACTGGTGGTGTTGAGGTCTAACTGAGCCGCAGATAGACCACTTAAAGATACATATGACATTCCTAATCTCCTAATCTAGCCAGCGGTTACGCTTTGCCGACTTCCAGTACTTCTGCTAGCCGAACTGGATTTTCGAAGCCAGCTAGATTGAGTAGTACGTTTCCATCCCCTTTACCAAGAAGCACACTGTTCACGTTCGCATAAGTCGACACTTCGAACTCGCGGCTTTCTCCATCAAGTAAACCCGAAGCTTTCACTTTGTATTTACCTGCAGGCATTGGATTACCCTGATCATCTTTACCGTCCCATTCGACACGAGCATCACCGCCAGGTTTTGCGCCGACATCAAAGGTACGTACTAATTGACCCATTTCATTTTCTACACGAACAAACACGTTATCCATGGACTGTGGCAATTTGACCATTGCCGCCATGCCAGCGTCTGCTTCCTTCACACCAGCCGCACCGGGTACCAAGACATCACGCCCAACAAGTGAAGACGCTTGTAGTGCTTGGTTAGACGTCATTGACGAGTTCAAACTCTCGAACTGAGTGTTCATCTTGCCAATACCATCTACCGTGGCAAACGACGCCATTTGAGCAATCATCTGGTCGTTGCTGACTGGTTTAAATGGGTCCTGTTGAGCCAACTGTTTGGTGAGTAGGGACAAGAAGTCTTCTTGCTTCAGATCCTGCTTACCGGTTGTCTCTTCAGGCTTGCTTTGTTCTTGCAGTTTTTTCAGTTGGTCAATGTAGGATAAACTGCCTTGACCAACGTTGTTGATTCCAGCCATGAGCTACTCCTATCTCTATTGACCCATTCGCAAAGTACTCAACAACATTTGCTTGCTCGCGTCCGCTACCTGAACGTTAGTCTGGTATGAGCGCGAAGCTGAAATCATGTTGGCCATTTCTTCCATCACGTTAACGTTCGGCTTGTAGATATAGCCTTCATCGTTAGCGAGTGGATGATCTGGGTTGTACTCTGCACTTAAGGGTTTGTCGCTCTCTACAATACCCAATACTTTCACAGGTACTGAATGATCGCGGTTGTATTGAGCTTTACTCAGTTCCGCGCCAAATACGGCGTGGCGAGCTTTGTAAGTCTCTTTTGCCGAGCTACTAATACTGTCAGCGTTGGCAAGGTTACTTGAGGTGGTATTTAGACGAACCGACTCAGCGCTCATCGCACTGCCTGTCACATTAAATACATTAAATAAGCTCATCTAAATTACTCCCCTTTAATCGCTTTGGTCATATTTTTGAATTTGCCGCCTAAGAAATCGAGTGATGCCTGATGTCTTAATTGGTTCTGCATGAACAAGTTTCTTTCTAAATCTACGTCTACAGTATTGCCGTCACCGGTATCTGGCTGTGTCGGAATGCGGTAAAGCATTTCGCCACTGACGTTACTAGAGGCAGAAATATGCCGTCCATCAGTTCGACTAAGCCCAATACTTGCCCCTGAGCTTGCCGCTTTTAACGCACGATCAAACTCCATCCCCTTCGCTTTATAACCCGGCGTATTCGCCTGCGCGATATTGGTGGAGATGACTTCAGCATTCTTCTCACGCACACCAACGGTGTACTGATGAATACCTAATGCATTGTTAAAAGAGATGGCCATTGAAACCTCATCGTTCAAAAATACGTGCCCTATACTGAGATAAAGCAATTTCCGCGCCAAAAGTTATTTTTTGGTAACAACCACTGATGACGCTATTCAATTCGACGTTCATCGTGCTCCTTCTGGCAAAGATAGAGAGCAAAATGTACGCCAGTTTTGGCGGAGGGTTTAATTAGGAATGTCGACAGTGATGGCTTCCAAACCGTCACTGAACCTAGAGAATAGCAAGAAAAAAGCCTTGGCGAAAACCAAGGCTAGATACGGTAAAGATTGTGGAGAATAACTATTAGCTATTTGAGCTTGTAGATAATGCCCGGATTACAACGCACCATTTCAAATTGATCCGTCAGCCCCGTTAGCGACTCCGATGCCCCTAACAGCAAGTAACCACCTGGGTTTAGGCTACGTGCCATTTGGTTCAGCACTTTAGACTTCATTTCAGGGGAGAAGTAAATCAGTACGTTACGACAAAAGATAATGTCGAACTTACCCAACAACGCATACGAGTCCATCAGGTTTTGCGGACGAAAGTTCACCAAACGCTTTACGTTGTCTTTCACTTTCATCTTACCGTTACTGGTGTTTTCAAAAAACACTCTGCGACGCTCCGGTGATAGACCGCGACCCAACGCGAGGTTGTCATATTCTCCAAGACGACACATATCTAACATCGTAGACGAGATGTCCGTCGCGGTAATCGACACGTTAGGGATCATTCCCGGCTTCTTGTTTTGTGTCTCCAAAACTGTCATCGCCATGGAATACGGTTCTTGACCAGAAGAACTCGCAGCCGACCAAATTTTAATCGGTCGCTTGTTGGCGGCAAGTTCTGGGAGCAGTTTGTCAGACAACACCGTAAATGGGTAGTTATCTCTAAACCATAAGGTTTCGTTGGTGGTCATGGCATCAACAGCGGCAACTCTTAACTCACGATTGCGTCCAGTAACCACATCCCTTAATAACTGAGACAAAGAGACTAGACCGAATTTTGCCACCAACGGGCTTAAACGGCTGCGGACTAAATACTGTTTACTATCGCCAAGAACAATACCGCATTGGGACTCTAAAAAGCGGCTAAAATCACGATACTCTTGATCGCTTATGGTTATCGCTGTCATTCACTTCTCTATACTGCTTTGAAGGCTTGCTTTATACGCTTTTCTCAAGCGACTACAAGCTCTAATTTTGTTTGTTTAATTTGTCGGCAAAATGGCCGCTTTGACGGCGCCTCCCAATTCATCAGGGTTGAACTTAGCGATGAATTCGTTAGCCCCTACTCGCTCTACCATTGCTTGGTTAAACACACCGCTTAACGAGGTATGCAAAATAATATGAAGATCTTTAAGATCGGGATGGCGGCGCACTTCTGCCGTTAGGGTGTAACCGTCCATTTCTGGCATTTCAATATCAGAAATCAACAGGGAAATCTGATCATGAATATCGCCTTCAGCTGCCATCTCTGTCAGCTTGTTGTAAGCGTCTTTACCATCTTTCACCAAAATGGACTCAAAGCCAATAGACTCAATGGCTCGTTGGACCTGTTTTCGTGCCACTGCGGAATCATCAGCGATCATAATACGCTTAACGATCTGCTTTTGCTCTTTCTCTTCAGCTGCGGCAATTTCCGTGGCGATATTGCTGTCCATGGTCTCAACCACAGGCGAAATCTCAGCGAGAATCTTCTCAACATCCAGAATCTCAACCAATTCATTGTCGATGTTGGTCACAGCTGTCAGGTAGTTGGCTTTACCAGCACCTTCAGGCGGCGGCAAAATCGATTCCCAATGCATGTTAATAATGCGTTCAACAGAGCTTACCAAAAATCCCTGTACGCTACGGTTAAACTCTGAGATAACCACAAAACAGTTTTCAATGTCCGTTGTTGGTCGACCACCAACAGCAAGACTTAAATCAATCACTGAGATAGTTTGACCACGAATATGAGCCACCCCTTTGACAAGACGATGTAGGTTGGGCATGCGCGTTAATTTAGGGCACTGAAGCACTTCTTTAACTTTGAACACATTAATGCCGTAACGCTGGCGGCCCATCAGACGAAACGTCAGTAGCTCTAGTCGGTTTTGACCAACCAGTTGCGTTCGTTGATTCACCGAATCCAAGATACCGGTCATAAGTTCATCTCCATCTCAAACTTTAAAGCTAAAAAAGTGATAGTCTACACAGGCAACAAGGAACCCGAGAAACAGAATGCTGTATAATAAGACATCTTTTTTGTGTACATCCAGTTACAAAACGAGGTTAAGGCGCAACTGGCTTTCCCTCTGTATCGTCTGGCAAGCGTTATTCTTTAGTGTATTAACGCACGCAGCAACGCCTGAGCAAATAGAAAACATTCAAAAGGCTGCCCAAGCTCATGTTTTAAATACTATTGAGCAACCTATCGGCGGTGAAATTGTTGCCACACCTGGCCGTATCGACTCTCGAGTACATGCAACAGATTGCCCCTCTCCGCTTTTGACCTCGTCGTCAAACACCCGCAACACCAGCAGTAATGTCACCGTTTTGGTGGAGTGTCCGGAAGATAATTGGCGACTTTACGTACCCGTTCGAATGTCCATTTCCTTGCCCTTAGTGACCGCAACTCGCCCGTTATCTCGAGGCAATATTGTATCCAGTGACGATGTCACGATGAGCATGGTGGATAAGAACCGTTTTCGCCGCCAAGGCTTTACCGAGTTTGACCAAGTGGTTGGCGCAAAGCTCAAGAAAAACATGAAGATGGGTGATGTTATTGAGCGTAATGATGTCTGTGTTGTTTGCCGCAACGAAAAAGTCGTTATTCGTGCAGTGAAAGGTGAAATGACCATCTCCACTAAAGGCACAGCACTTACCGATGGCGCTAACGGCGATCAAGTAAGAGTGAAAAATGACAAGTCTCAGCGTATAATTGAGGGTATTGTTACTGGCGTTGCGGAAATCACGGTTAATTTTTGATTTTTTCCTAAAGTAATCATTACGCTGGTCGATATGCTCGATATACAGGTAAACTATGCAAATTAGGCAACAAGAAGGCTAAACGATGGCAGGCATTGATAATATTCGTTCTGGACAGACGCTAACGACGACAAGTCGCGCTCCTGCCCGTTCGGAAGCAAGCAAAGACAGTAGTTCAGCTCAAGTTGGTCAATCATCAGCGCAGCAAGATGCCGTAACACTGAGCCAAGGCGGTAAAGCCATTGGTCAGATGCATCAGCAAATGGCAAGTCAGCCAACCTTTGACGCGGCAAAAGTTGCGGCAATCAAAGAAGCAATCTCGAACGGTTCTTACACCGTCGATGCTGAAAAACTGGCAGACAACATGATGAAGTTCGAAGACGAACTTGGCGGATTACGCTAAACAGGTTAACAGATAATACTCACAGGTATATTAATGGCAGCACTGGTTGATTTGGTTGAATACCAACTGAAAAATGCAAAAGCATTGTCTATGCTTCTCTCCGAGGAGACCAAGGCCATTACTGCTCGTGAATCATCTGAAATTGAAAGATTTGCCAAAGAAAAGATGGCAATCATTGGTCAGCTTCAACAAACCGATCAAAGACTGGCTCAACATCAAGATGTAGCAAGACTCACCGAAGAAGCCGTGCTGGTTCAAAAGGTGGCTGACATTAAGTCGATTATCCTCGACTGCCAACAACTCAACGACATCAATGGTCAGAGTCTACAACGCGCCCAATTAAGCTTTAATAAGCTCAATAATTTGATGCAGCAAAGTCATGGCAAAGTGGGCATGACTTACAACGCAGGTGGCCAGACCCACACCTTGTCGACATTAGGAACTAACTTAAAAGCCTAATATCTCAAATACAAAAAAGCGGCAACAGGAGAACTGTTGCCGCTTTTTGCTATCTAGAGTGTTGATATTAGAACAAGCTCTGACGTTTCTTCTCAGGTACTCGGCGGATTTCGCCGTAGTCTCTTAGACGATTCATCTTATCAATATCGAGTAGCAGTTCAGTAACATAGCTGTCACCAACTTTATAGCTGCGAACTACTTCCGCACCACGAATGACACCATCTACCGCACCTGTCGTCGATTCAACACCCAAGCGTTGATCTTGTAAGTCAGCACGAGCAGACACTCGTAGGCCGTACACTTGCTCCGCTAGCTCGCGGTAAGCATCAATCTTAGAAGCACGCATGGCACGAACTTGCTTTTCTTCTTCATTGCGGCCAGTTTGCTCGCTAATACTCGCATAGCCCACCGCCGTTAATGTGTTCTGGTCCATGGCTGTAATCGGAGTACAACCCATCATCACAAGCGCTACAAGCGCGGCAAATAAAAATCTCATTATCCTTTCCTATGGGCGCAAGATGACTGTATGAGGTGTCGTCATAGTCGGGTCTGAACGAATCAGGACGCCATCTTCGGTACGCATTTGATTCAGCGTATCCAAATCACGACCAATGCGGTCAGCAGGCAAGAAGCCTTGAGCCGAAGCGACCACAATACGCGACTGCATGCCAACAACACGAGCATTAACCAGTACACCACCTTCTTGGCGCAACATGGTTCCCGTCAAGACGAACTGAATCTGCTGCTCTTGGGCCAGATCTTTCCAATCACGGCTTAGTACGAAGTCACCTTGACTGGTCACCTGAATTGAGCCCGTTGTCTTGAAGTCAACAACCTTAAAGCCACGGCGCTGAAGCTGGTAGATAAAGCCCTCTGATACCGAGTTCCCCAACCAGTTCGTCGCATCCATATTCTGCAAATCAACAAACGATGCCACCGCTATCGGAGTGCGAGACGACACGCTAGTGTTCGATTCAACTAAGTCTTCCGTCAAACTCTCGACGAAATAATCCATCGTATGGCGAGGACTTTCCATCAGCATAAACTTACTGCCGGAATAGGGTTCCTTACCGTTATAGATTGGTGAGTAGGCACAAGCGGTCAGTGTTAACACTGATGCCATCAGGAGCCACTTTTTCATTACACACTCTCCAAAAAGTTATTAATTGGATGGATAGGTTCCCCACCTTTTCAAGGTTGGAACAATCCTTGCTATTCTCATTCTGTCCTTAATAAGAAAGCCCGCTCCAATATTCGCTACAAACTAGCTAGCAAATATTGTTCCGCATTTGGATTGGTTGTATGAAAAAAATCGTTTCTTCTTTAATTTCAACGGTATTGGTTACTTTTAGCAGTAGCTCTGCCTTTGCTGCATGGTATGAAGTCACCGGTACTTCCACCATCGTCTCCTCTGAGAAAGCGGCAAGGATCTACGCACTAGAAGATGCCGTCTACAAAGCAGTAGACTTCTCTGGAGCTGATATCGGTGGGCTTGCAAACTTAGCGCCGTTGCTCGAAGACGATAGAAAACAATACCAATTCATTGATTCCGAAGTTCGCCAGATCGTCATCGACGATCAATACAAAAGCGGCAATCAAATGGTCGTCAAAGCGCGGATCGACATTTACCCAACGGCAAAGGCTTGCCATAACGAGCAATACAAAAAGACATTTGGCGTGGCAATGTTTGATATCGTTGACCCACAACAAGCGGTCATGGGGCAAATATACGACCTGGGTGAAGACTTCAGTTCTGTTATCTCTAATCAGCTTGAACATCGCTCATACAGTTTTGTTTCGGTCGGTACCACACGCTATGAGATTAATAAACGCCAACCTGAGCGTATTAAGATGATCGCCGAAGATCTGGGAGCACAATACTTAGTAACCGGACAGATTAACGATCTGACAGCCACCATAACTCAGGGCGGATTGCTGTCCGATGATGTAATCAATCGCCAGTTTGCTATGGATATGTCGGTCTACGACGGCAAAACCGGCCATGAAATCTATCAACGTAACTACCGTGAAATCGCCCAGTGGCCATTTGCTAAAACCAGTAAAGTCGACACCAAAAGTGCTCGTTTCTGGACATCCGCTTACGGCGAAATGATGCAGAAAGTCAGCCGTAATATCATGCTCGATCTCGAAGCAGAGATCTCTTGTAAGATGACCTTGCCTGAAGTGGTCGCCTCTTACGGCAATAAAGTCACCATCGACTTAGGCCGAGTCCACGGTGTGCAAGCGGGAGACCGATTGCAACTTTGGCATACAGGCTCCTTTATCGACCAGAATGGTTTGCCGCGCAATAAAGTGAGTCAGAGCGACATCACCCTAACCGTGTCACGCGTCTATGAAAATGATGCTGAAGCAACCGTCGACCAACCAAGCCTCGCCAACAGTATTCAAATTGGTGACGTGATGAACAAACTATAATAAATGTAGAAAAGCGACTTAACTTATTAAAATAATTGAGTATTATTAGTCATAAGCTCCCGTGGCACAGCTGGATAGCGCGGCCCCCTCCTAAGGGGCAGGTCACAGGTTCGAATCCTGTCGGGAGCGCCATATTAAAAGGGCTAGCAAGTTAGTGATTGCTAGCCCTTTGTTGTTTTTGGCTTTCTGTGTAGGAAAATCATAGGTTAGACTTTGATATCTAATACATTTTGACGATAAATCGAGCAACCTCACCAAGCTGCAATCTTAGCCGCTTGTTTTTATAGCGATTCGGCGCTTCCAAATACAACCCCCTTCTTGAGACTCTATAGGAGACTCGCTTTCCATAGCATGATGTCAAGACTTGAGGCGTGCGTATAGCTTATTGAAAAAGCCTGATTGACTAAGTGGAAACTCTAAAAGCTCTCGTTAAGGAATGAGCCCTAAATAAGAGTTTCGACTCATTTTGGACATAAACGTGTTTCAGAAATTAGAACATTAGCACTTCTTGAATTAGTTAAAGTATGGAAAAGTCGTACGCTTAACTTGGTGTCCAAAGCTAATGGTGCGGTTCACAATGATGGCCAACCCGCACGTTACCTACAACTAAAAACGAGGTACTCGATCTAAAGACGCTGTGCTACAGATGCTAACTTACACTGCTTACACCCCAAGGTAGTGCTACCTGTCTGTAAAGGTGGCTTCTGTACCGAAATCACCAAAAAACTAGTTTAGATTGAAGAAAATCATCACAAGATTGATTTATGAAATATACCCGAGTCGTCTAATTCCCCATCTATCGTTATCGCCCCCACTCCAAAAGAGGTAGCTATAAGAGCAGCTGGTATAGTATTAATAAGTTTCATTAGGTTGGATTCTCCCTATGTATTCATAATTTGTTCCAGGTACTGTGTACACAACCCAGTAAAACGATTCTCTAGATGATGAATCAAAAACTCTTAAAGTGAGAGAATGACTACCTCCTATTATTTTATAAGTCCTTTCATTGATTCTAGAAGAAAAAGTTTTGTTTGTGAATTTTGTTGACATACTTCGTAGTGCATAGATTAAAGCTTCTGAACTCTGAATTTTTCCGTCTTTGATGATAATGTATTCTTCATAAGGATTAGAGGCATATTCTCTAATTTCTGATTCTACCTTAAGCATCAGAAAATTGTCATACAAAAAGAAAGATAACCAGAGTGATGCCGTAGGGATAAATATTAACAATGTTTTTTTTAGAGGCTTAGTTGCTCTTCTGTTTATAAAAAATATTAATCCTACTAGTAAGGGAGAAGAGAAAACTAGCATCAACCCCCAAATGTATTGAATATCGATATAATCTTTTATACTCATTTATGTCATATTTCCCAATTTATTGCATGTATTTTTCGAATAAAAGCACGCTCATTTTTCTTCTGTTTTTTATCCTTTCTCCATGAATGGGACAAAATTTTCTACCTCATATCTCTCAGTACTTCTCTTTTAGGTACACACCCACTATGTCGCATCCAGATACTTGCACGTCTATCTTTGCTTTAGAGATTAATGCAGTCGTCAATAATTTCAAAACCGTCCGACTGCTAACCACGAATCTCCTCACCAGCGGTTTCAATCACAATATCAACCGCTACTTTTGTAGCACCTTTCTTTAGTACAACGTAACTTTAGGAAAGTTAGTTCCAAAAATCGATTTTTCTGGAAAAGTCTCAAGTACCGTTTCTCTTGTACCTTTCCAGATTTATTCAAGAATTGACCTGTGTTGGTAGATTGAGATTCTGACAATAAAGTTCGTAACTTTTACATTAAAGATGCGAACTTTTTTGGGGAAGTACTGCTCCTGCTGAAACAGTTTTTTGGACATATGATCTGCTCCAGTCTCTGCTATCTCCATCAATTGTTAAAGCTCCTGCTAAACCTGGAATTATCACAAGCATTGATAATACAACATGCTTTATATAAATTCTATCTTCATCATTAGCATTTCCTATAAAATAACGCCCCTTAAAGTATGGGGAAATAGTTTTTGAAGCATAAAACGACCACTTCGACTTAGTCTGATATGAAGCAGTTATAACAAAACTCTTTTCGTTCTCGTTTTTAACTAATAACCTAAGGCGAATATCTCTTGCCGCGCTTCGGTTACTGATGCTTGTATCTAATGTCGCTTTGATAGCAAGTTCCTTTATATTTTCTGATAAGTCCCTCGAAATATTAATTACAGAATTATTAATTATTGCTATTTCACTTGACTTTAATACGCTTCTAATTTCTTTTCGCACTAGCTGCGTATGCTCGTAAACAGCCCACGACAAAGCAACAAAGGCGAAGATTGTAGAACCAATAAATTTAATTATTAGTTTAGTGCTAGGTTTCCAAATTTTTATCGGTGAGAACGCTAGCCCTGCCAGAGAAGCAGTAGTAAACATTAATATCAATGCTGTACCTTCCAGATACACTAGAAAATCACCTTGAATATCCAAACTGATTAACTCTGTCATTTTTATCTATCCACCTGATGTAGTGAGGTTCTACAGTATACTCTTCAGGACAATGTATTCAGTATTTTTAGCTACAGATCAACATAAGTTTTGCGACGGTTAATCAACTAGTGTTATGTGATGAGTAGAATCTCTATCATGCAGTCACCACAACGATGTCTTCCATAAACAACCACTCTCTCATTTTGAGCTTGTGCGGAAAGTAACATTGAATATACCGCTTTGCTAAATTCATCAAGTATTATGGCCCACTCTGTTGCTAGTTCGCCACTAACTCGTTCAACTTGCTACTGGTAACCAACGCTTTGTTTCGTAAGGACTGACACCTATAGACAGTCTTTAGATTAGGATAATTGGGTTATTACGTTGCCTCATGCTATCAGGCCGTAAGAAGGTTTGGGGTACTTCTGAGTTTCTAAGTGCCATCTGTGAAGCTTCTGGACAATTATCAGTTTCGGAAAATTGAACATTAGCAATTAATGAATAACTTCAGGCATTGCAGATTCAGTGAAAACATCATGTAATCAGTTAACAGGCACTGCTTTACATATTGCTAGAAACAACCATGGCCTAGAGATCCAATTTAAATCTCCCTGTGAAGATATAGCTTTTATAATTTATGTTAAACCTAACTAGCTTCATTTGAGGATTTGAGTCGTGGCTACGAACTTGAAATTCATAGGCCTCATTCCCTCTGTAAATCGTTAGTTTATATGTATAGTTGTTTCTTGAGAAACCTCTGTACTCTTGGTTTGTTCTCAGTTTTCGTAGTGACTTGATAATTTGAGTGCCATCTGTTTTGACATCATTAACTAATACTGTATAACCTGATACTGGATGAGAAAGGAAATTCACAACTTTATCTTTAATGTTGATATTTACAATGTGCCTAGATAAAAAAAGTGTGCACACCCATATCATCGCGAATGAAACACAAGCAACTAACCTAATTGTCCTATTCTTTATCAGCCCTAGACCTTGTATCGCTACTAAAACCAATAAAGGTAAAAATGCTACCCAGTAGTAACTTTTCAAGAAAGCAATCAAATCAATCAAATGATACATACCGATATTACCTCATATAAACCTGCCATTTGGAGCACGCTAAGTAGAAGCCTGTATGTGTTCGCTCATAAATAACGCCTTGTAGAGCCAGAATCAGGACTACTCGAGTGTTCCTTCAGATAACTAGAATCAGTTTGTAACCCTGTATTTTGCTTTGATGAATAGTCGAGGTATAAATCCATACTTGGGGTAGACTCTTGTTTAAGCAGCACCTCGCCCCCCTCTCTGGAAACTTTCATAAGAACCGAACGAAGATAACAAACCCTATGACATATATAGGTTTTGGTCAGCTAGCATACCATAAGCATAGTATTTGTAGTTGAAATCCGTATCTTTATTGACTGCAATTTAATTCTGGCTACGCAACGCTTAATCCTTATTTTTAACCGCTGACATCAAGTTCTTGTAGGGAACACCATTCACGCAAGGCTTTTTCATTACGTTCTTGCTCAAACTTAAACCAATCATAACGCTAGTAATACTCGCGTTCAATCTAATGCCCTTATAGGCCTAACATCTAGGATGCGAACTTTAGATATTGCCGAAAGTTCTCACGTAATTCCAGCGATATTGAGCAAGACGATTTTCAGCCAATTCATGCCTCAAAAGAGCGAATGGTCCAATCTTCTTTCATCGGATAAGATTTTGTAGGGAAAATGCACGCCCCTAAAATGTGTAGAGTATTTGATCTAACTAACTTTGGGGCAAAAGTAAGCTACAGGAATGACTGGATTTGGGCACTTTACCGTATCTCGTAACTAATTTGCTTACTTACGTTCTTTAGTTGCACCCCGACCTTACTAAACGCCTCATAGATAGTTGTTGAGACATGCTGCTGACCTTCTCCCATTAAAAAGTTTGCTCTATCTTGATTCGTTTCGAATACGCAGACGATTTTTAAGCTCTGTGGAAAAGAAAAGAATTTAACAGTATGAGTCACCCAAAGAAAACCATCGTAGTTTTTTAGCGTCCCTTCACATACTTCGGTCAGTACGTCTCTAATTAAATTTTCAACTTTCTTATCTGATTTACGCATGGAGAGAATTTCCTATTTGTAATGGATAAATAAATATGACCACGTACTTAGCGCTCCCAATGTTTGGAAAGCAGGTCAACCAACAGAGGTTGAGGTTGGAGTATACCCACATCAAGCTCATAAAGAGCAACTGCCTTTCAGAAATAGAGAAAAGCCTGTTTCGACACTTGCTAGCAATCTGTCTGCTTTCGAAGGCTGTTGGACAACAACGAAACGCCTATGTTTGCCAGCACACGCCCTATGAAATCCATTAATAACGCTATGTTATCATTTTTATAATTATTGATAATTTTTAAAAACCACCAGTCATACTTATACTTCTCCACATCGAAACGAAACACGAAACGAATAATCAAATCAGTTTTTGGAGAAAGTTATGAAAATGAATCACGTTGGTATCATGGTTGGCGATATGGACAAAGCGGTAGAGTTCTACACTAAAGCGCTAGGCCTTCGCGTTGTAATGAACAACACTAAAGTAATCGAAGAGCGCGAAAGTGCAATCGGTCGTATGTGTATTGCAGTATTTGGTGAAGGCTTCAAAGGCTTCAACATTGCTCACCTAGTAACTAATGACGGTATCGGTGTAGAGCTGTTCGAAATGGTTGACCGTGAAGAACGTCATAACGTTGACTTTTCTCGCCTAGGTATCTTCCACTTCTGTCTACAATTGCCAAAAGAGCAGTTTGAATCAGCAATCAAACGTGTAGAAGAGTTTGGCGGTAAAGTGCGCATGGATATCCACCGTTACCACCCAGAAGATGATTCTAAGCAAGCGCAAATGGTTTACCTAGAAGACCCGTTTGGTAACTTATTTGAGTTCTACTCGCACTCTTACGAAGACACTTACGCTTCTGACTACGAGTAACTCTCTCAGTTGCTAATTAAATAATTTTAATGCCCACTAGATATTTGTCTCGTGGGCATTTTTGTTTTATTGCCTCAATGAATCTCGAAGAAAGTGAATTAGTGAGCCTCTTGCTGACGCAAACAACACAAACGATAAAGTTTAAGTGAGCCGTGCAATTTGCTCTCTTACAATCTCTAAAGCTGATTGCAATTGTGGACGACTTGATGGACCTGCCAGAGATATCCTCACCGCTGCCGGAACTTCATAACGACCCACAGCAAACATTTCTGCTTCTCTCACTCTGACCCCATATTTCAGCAACGATTGGTTAAAATGATACCCGGTTAGCGGTTCCGGCAAAGGTAGCCAAACATTGTAGCCAGGTACATCAATCTGGATTTTGGGAAATACCGTCTTCCAGACCCGATGACGTGCATTGAGTTCCATCGCGATCTCTTCATCCACAGCTTGCATCGCACCGCTGGTTAGCCAGCGACACACCAGATCAATGATTAGCGGGCTAACATACATACAACTGGCTCGTAGCGCACGTTGCATTAAGTCCTTGAAAGACAATGGTAGAATGATAAAGCCTAGTCGCAACCCACCCGCAAAGTACTTAGAAAAGCTACCCACGTATAAGGTAATATCCGGAGCGATAGCAACTAACGGACTCTTTCGATGAGACGGCGGGCAGTAGAGCACATCGTCCTCAATAATTAGCACGTTGTAGCGACGGCATATTTCAATGATTTTCAGTCTTCGGCTGTCCGATAGCTGGGCTCCGGTCGGGTTTTGAACTCCCGGTGTTAGGTAAAGTAGTTTGGGGCGATGTCTCTTACAGTGCAAAGCCAAATCTTCCGGGTCTAATCCATGCTCATCAACTTTTACTGGCACTAACTTTCGTTCGGCTTGTTGACATGCGTGCATGAATTCCGGATAACACAAGCCTTCAGCAAGAATAGTATCTTGGGGACGGCTTAGTGCTTGTATAATCAACGATATTCCGTGCTGCCCTCCATGTGTCCAAACCACACGTCGGGCATCAATATCTATATTGAATTTGGTCATCAGCCATTGTCGAAGGGTCTCGCTATGACCATGAATGCCATCAGCGGAGTAATAATCCAGTACCGCTGCTTGCGCGATTTCTTCGTGAGATAACTCCTTCAATGCGTCAGCAAGAAGTTTCGGCTGCGATAACAAAAAAGGTCGGCAGCGTGCCAAATCAATACCTTTTTCTTCCAATACCGGATGATAAAAGTGGTTCCGTTCAGTTTCTCTGTTCCGAACATAGGTCCCGCTTCCTACTTTGGGCTCCGTTAATCCCCTTCGCTCAAGCTCATGATAAGCTCTTGTCACCGTTCCAACTGTCACACCCAATCGATAAGACAAAATACGCTGGGGTAACAATTTAGTATCCGGCGCCAGCTCACCACTTTCTATCACCTCAGCAATCGCATCAGCCAGTGCCATAAACTTAGGTCCGGAACGACCCGATATATCTGGGACTAACATTGCCTCTCTCCAAAGGGGTACAATTTTTTCTTGTAATCAGGATAAATAAGGCCTGACGAAAATGAAACCAAAGAATTGTCACCATGACGCATTAACTGTAGGTCAATCTCTCTGAGCACCTTTACTCTTGGGCTGTCTGTACTTGTTTGAGAGGAGAAGAAAGGAAATGACGACATTATGGGACTTAATGCCGGCCATGAGTTTATTCGCATTTGTTACCGCCATCACCCCGGGACCGAACAATTTATTGCTCGCCAATTCAGGGGCACAATTTGGTATCCGGAAATCATGGCGACATCTGATTGGTATTCGTATTGGTGTAGCCGGGCTGATCCTGCTCTGTGCATGTGGCGTAGGTGTCGCTCTTACGACTCACCCTAGTTGGTATCTAGCAATAAAATACCTTGGTCTGGCTTATATGTTTTGGTTGATGATAAAGCTTTTATGTACCAACCCTTTCTCCGGAAAATCCACCAAGAGCAAACCAATCAATATGACTCAGGCTACGTTATTTCAACTGGGTAATATGAAAGCCTGGATGGCATCACTCGCTTTGGTAACAAGCTATAGCCTACCCTCCAGCTATTGGCTCTCTGTGGCACTGATTACCCTAGTATTTACGACATTTGGACTGTTTGCCAATATCACTTGGGTTTGGGTTGGTCAAAAAATCCGAGTTTATCTCAATACCACCTTAAAACAGCGCATGTTTAATATCAGCCTAGCCGCTATAACGTTTATATCATTGTTGCCAGTGTTGGAGCACTCTATCTGAAAAACACCTGTCACCCTTGTTATATGAACACTAATTTCTCACAACTAATTATTGGCATATGCCAGTTATATTTATAGTATCTCTGGCAAAGCTTAAGGAGTCCATTAACCTGAAGGTACGTTATGTCTATTCATCATCCTATCAACCACCAGCAATGCGCCATTTGCTGCCAGCCTTTTTTCAACCCACATACAACTCTTGAGTTCATTCCTACGTTAGATGGTGGAGTAAGAGCTAAAATCGTACCCATGGAGAATGTGCAAGGCTACCAAGATGTCATGCAAGGTGGGGCAATCAGCGCTCTACATGATGCCGCCATGACCCACTGCCTTTTCTCTCGCGACGTTTGTGCCATGACAGCCCAGCTTGATGTTCGCTTTATCAAGCCAATACCTCTTAACACGTTAATTGAAGTACAAGCTCATTGCTTAAAAAGCAAACGAGGTTTGTATATATTAAATAGTGGTATTTATGTGGATGGTGAGTGTTATTCAAGAGCTGAAGCGAAGTTTATGTAAATACCTTCATTGCGGATGATCATCAGTCTCCCTCGCGCAAGAGAAGGGCTTCAGGAGTATGTAGTCCAATGAAAATAGAGAGTTAGATATGTAGAATAAAACGCATATGGTTGAACTTTTAAGACTCTTTAGACGCTATGACATGCACATCATTTTCTAGCCTTTTGTTTTACTATCATACTCAGCGCGAGCTTGCTCAATATTAGGTTTATGATTCTCGGCCCATTGAACAAGTTCATATAATGGCTTAACTAGTTGTTTACCTAAGTCAGTCAACGCATATTCCACGCGAACAGGTACTTCTGGGTAAACGGTCCTATTTACATAACCTTCTCTTTCCAAGTCACGAAGAGTTTGCGTCAACATACGTTGAGAGATTCCTTCAATTCTAGACTTTAAATCGTTAAATCGGTCAGGCCCATCCACTAGTGCAAATAAAATAAGCAACGACCATTTGTCACCGATTTGAGCTACCACGTTTCTAACGGGACAGTCCTGAGTGTTATAAAACACACGCCTTTCCGTCTTTGTTGCTTTGACCATAACTTCTTACCTTTTCTCTGTACCAAACCCGCCAACAGTTACCAAAAGGTAACTAACGCATCTTTTGGTGCCTTATTGTACTGCAAGTTACTATAAATTACTATAGTTACTAAAAGTAACCAATGGAAAACTGTGAAAGGGAGTTAACTATGTTTAAAGCACTAACTACATTCATCCTTATTATCGTGACTAGCCACGTCTGCGCACAATCAGCAGACACTTTAACTATTGATTTTAAAAACTTAACAAAAGCGAACTGGACAGAACAAGAAGCGAAAAATGCCGCACTAATTACTGATTTTGTTCAGCACCTAATGAACAACCATGACTTTGACTATGTGATGGAGCACTACAATGATAGTTCTTACGTTCAGCACAACCGAAACCTCCCCGATAAAGTCACTGGGCTAGTTGGATTTCTCAAGGAGTTTGTCGAGGACTACCCAGAGTACAGCTATGATGTAAAACATATCTATGCTGACGGTGACTATGTGATTTTTCACTCTCACGCCACACTCAACAGTGAAGACAGAGGAAACGATCAAAAAGGGATGAATATTATCGATACTTGGCGTATTGAAGATGGTCGGATTGTAGAGCATTGGGATTCGATTCAAGCGCTCGACTTCTCAATGCGAGTATATTCACTTATCAGTGGTGGCAATATCGAAAATGAAAATGGCGTGTTTTAGGCCTCTTTTCGCTAGTCTTGTTATCAACGCCACCTCTTTAGATGGCGTTGAATAGATGCCTTGGCCTGATTATCAGACCGAGGCATTCTCGTTAACGCCTACTCAGTATCTTGAAATGAAGCATCGGATTACTGAGAATACAGTTTCCTCGTTGGCTCAGGCTCCACGTACTCAACCAATGCGTTATCAGCTAAGGAATCAGCCTTTTCCTGCTCACCAGAGACAACAAACACCCTCTGATTGTCCAATACCTCGACTACTTCTAATTGATGAGACATTAATAACTCCCTCACCTGTTGCTCCGCTCCCTGAGTGTACTTAACGTAAAATCGGGTTGGCTGCTCTGCCATGTCCACTGGTCTCTCATCTATTGGTGGAAAGGCCGGGTTGTCCGCGTAGCTTGCTGTCATGCTAAATACAAGGGCAAATCCGATTAACCAAGTTAGCCATTGAAAGCGAGAAGGTATGTAGTTCTTCATATCCACTCCTTACTGAAATGACAGTGTCCAACTATTGATTGTTCCGGTATCTTGGCGAGCGCTATCTACCGCTTTAAGCGTCCAGTTCCCTTTAGACTCAACACCAGAAAAGTCTAAAGAATAGCTGGTCTTGATGTCGCTGGCAGAACCCCCACTATTTTCATGCAGTACTTTTTCACTGTTGGTCGGTGAGATCAATGTCAGTTTAAGATCTCCGATATAACTATGGCTAACGTCCACGGTGACCTCAAGGCTTCCGGAGTCACCAGAGCGTAAGACCTCTATTTGGCTGGTTGCTCCGCTAGTATTGTTATCAGGGATCTCGACCGCGCTGTTGTTAGTGTAAGTGGATGGTGGTTGAGTGCCGCTCTCTGCACCATTATGAGCGGCGGTGAGCATCACACCAGAATACGCCGAGTAGCCCTTCACCAGCACATGATACGTGCCTGCTGAGACGTCACTTATTGTGCAGCGTTCATTATTTCCAGATTCCCATGAGCGACAATCATAACGACGATTCGTCGGCTCTTGCTCAAAACTCACATAAAGATCAGCATCACCGCTGCCGCCCACTAATGAGAAGCTGAGCTCGGTTGCATCATCGGGTACATCAAATGTGAACAGACGACTTGATTGAGCACTACCTTGGAGCGGCCCTTTAGCAATACCATTAACTAACACCGTTTCTCCCTGCCCACCATCCGGACCATTACAACCTTGATCGAGATAGCGCTTTGCCGCATCAGCATCGACTAAGCCATAACCGGTTCTGTTATCTCTGCCAGCAACATCGATATCTTTTGCACTTGCGGTTAATGCTCGGCGAACTTGTGACGCGGTGCAATTTGGATGATAGCTCCACACTAGTCCTGCTACACCAGCAACATGTGGCGTAGCCATGGAAGTTCCATTGTAATACTCGTAGTCTTGCCCTTTTGATGTGGAAACGGTAACAATTTGGCCTTGTTGAGCGGCAAGCTCTAGCCCGAACTCCCTATTTACCGTTACTGAAATCAAGCGATATTGGTCGTTGTCATCCAATACAAACGGGTTCTGTAAACCTGGTAATTCACTGTTGCTGTAGACAATAGCAGCCCTAGCACCTGCGTTATAACAGGCTTTTACAGCATTTATCTCAGGGCGAACGCCAGAGCGTTGATTCTCGATACGCTCAGTCAAACACACTTTGTCGGTAAGATCGCCGCAGCGATAATCGCCAGACGACACATCACATTGTGCTAATTCTCCGCTAAAGGATCCTGAGATTGGGTCCGATAAATAACGGCCAGAGGTTTTTGACTTGCGGTTGTGCGATACCACACCACGCTTAAACTGACTGACGCCATTGAATACAATGTCACTCAACACCCCTTCTCCAACGGTTACCGTAGACAGTACTGCGACACCCGGAGCAGCAATCTCTACTTGGTCATTAGCCTGAGAAAACGCTGCATGATCCTCGTTGTTATCAACAGCTGCCACAGACATTACCGCCTCGTATGACGCTGGATAGCTATGTGCGGTATTCCCATCGTTACCTGCAGCGGCGATGAGCAATACGCCTTGGTCGGACAATGACTGCAAAGCATTTTGCTCAGTGCGGCTGGCTTGGCTACCACCTAAACTCATGTTCACAACATCGGCACCATTCTCTGCACAGGTTTGTATTGCTTTCACTAAGCTTGACGAATAACCCCACCCCGACTCGTTGAAAACCTTAACAATATGTAGATTCACCTGCTGATTTGGCATGACTCCTTTCACACCTTCACCATTTGCAATGGCAGCAATGGTTCCCGCAACATGCGTACCGTGAGCATTGTTATATCCCGGTTCACTCCAAGAACCCGTTCCACTGTCATTGGTACCACGAACACGATTTCCACTCAGATCGTTATGGCTAACATCGTAGCCCGAATCAATAATGCAAACGGTTCGATTGCCAGCATTACTATCACTAAGCAACTGCGCATTAACGGCGTTGTATCCCCACGGCGTTGTTTCGCTTAGTAGAAAACGGGGAGGGTCAACTTCCACATACTCTACTTGTTCATGACTTCTTAACTTTGAAAGCTCAGCATCGTTGACCTCTATGCTGTAAATCGGCTCAGCGCTGATCTTCTCCACCGCACGCGCTTGGGCAGCTTGGAGAACATTCTCTGGCAACTGATTCAAACTTGGCTCTGGACCGTCCGCAGAGAAGGCGTCTCTAGAAACCTCTTCTTTGAACTTAATAATGTACTTAGCTGGAAAATCATCCTCGTTGAATGGCGCTATCTGAGAAGCATTCGCTATAGAGGTACCAAGTAGAACCAAGGTTAGTGATGACAGGGTAAAAAAACCTTTTGTGTTGTGCATGTAATCTTTCCTTATCTAGCCATTTTAATTATTTTCATTCACGAACTATCACCTCGGTGACCATTTATGAACTATTTAGCTATAAGGTGTTGTCACTAACTTGCAAATAATAAGGTTTACTATTGATTGTTTTTTGCACTTCAAATCACTAAATAAACCCGAAGAGTGAACACTCAATAAGAGCATATACTCTAGAAAATTAAATTGACAAAGTTGAAATTTAAACCATTGATTTAAAGCTACTTTATGGCAACTCTCAAGATAAAAATTGAAGTATTAATTAAGAGTTAATCGTAAAAAGCGAGAAATTATTCTTAAATAACAAAGCGAAAAAATAACAATTAGCTTATTTAATTAAATTACGATTGGAATATGCACTCGTTATCTATCAAACTCATTAATAACATTTTAATTAATTAAATTTGACTACGGCTATTTAGGTAACAAATAAGTTTATTGCAAACCAATAAGAGACTAATAGTGACCAATACTTTTGTTTTGTTTGAGTGCACTGCTAAGCTGAAATAGTCCCTTGTGACTTAACTCGACACGACGAGTGGCAACTTATCATTATCAATGAGATTAGGGAGGAGGAATTGCCAAGTATCATTCAGGAATGTAATCGAGAGCTCAAAAAGGTGTTGTTGTTCTACCCTGAAGAACAGAGATCAAGCGTCGATTGTATGCTGGCTCAGTTGATGTGCTGTGAAATATTTTTAATTCAGTACCCTATTCTTAATCACTTTCGAGGCAAGAGTTCGCCTTGGTATCACGTCCAGAATATCCGCTATCAGCTATTGTCACAGACAAATGGGAAAGAATTGAGTGGTTATGAGCTCGTCATTTTTCAAGGTTGGTCAATGGCGAAAATTGACGATGCTCGGATTTATGAAAAGCCAATACCAGAGCGAGTACGTCGCGCCTATTTAGACTATCAACTCTTCGTCGATAGCCTGGCTTTCGACTAGCCTAGAACTCGCTATTCATTTTTGTGAGACATGAAATCAACAAGGCTTCTTGTTCTGGCTCGATATGCCTAGTTAAATCTTTAACCAAATCCAAATGCAACTGGTTATGATGACGGTGAATCTCTTGACCTTGCTGTGTCAGCGCCACCACGATGGCACGACGATCATTAGGATGTGGCAAACGTTCCATCAGGTTGGCAGCAACAAGTTTATCTACTTGAACCGTTAATGTGCCCGTAGTAATGCCGAGCTTGTCGGCAAGCTCTTTCATTCTCATTGCACCATGAATACCGAGCACTTCAATGGTGTGGACTTGTGCAAGGGAATAGCCTGTCTCTTTGACCACTGACTGTTCCCATGAAGACATCTTGTCATAAAACTCGGTAAGCAACTGATTTAACGATTCTAAGTTTCGCATTATGTTGAATGTACTTCTAAAGTGAGATGGTCAATCTTATCAAACTTGCTTAGCTTTTGCTTATACTCATCCAGTGAAATACCCGCTTTGTCTATTAGCGTAATCGCCGCTGCGTGATGGTGTCCACTCACCTTCCAAATATGTAAATCCGTAACAAGGGCTACTGGCGTAAGCTCATCTTGGATTGCCTTTCGATATTTATCATCGATGTTTTCATCAAGCAGAATCGGGCTTGTTTGCTTGAGTAAGTTCAATGTCCACTTACTGATCACTAACGCACCGACCATGCCCATCACCGCATCGAGCCAATTCCAGCCATAGAACTTTCCTAATACCAAGGCCACAATTGCCATCACGGAAGTCAGCGCATCTGCTAGCACGTGTAAGTAGGCTGCTCGCAAATTATGATCATGGTGATGTGTATGTCCATGATGGTGTGAGTGCTCGTGATGATGAGCATCATCATGTCCATGGTGGTGATGGTCACCTAGCAGCAGCATACTGATGACGTTCACTGCTAAGCCAATACAAGCGACGATAATCGCTTCATTGAACTGAATCGACTGTGGATTAAGCAAGCGATGGACCGACTCTACCAACATTAATAATGCAACAATCCCAAGTGCAATGGCACTGGTGTAGCCACCAAGCACACTGACCTTTCCAGTGCCAAATGAAAATCTATCATTACTCTGATGTTTTTTGGCATATCGGTAGGCGAACAAAGTAATACAGAACGCGGCAGCATGTGTACCCATATGCCAACCGTCTGCCAAAAGCGCCATAGAGCCGTAGACCGTACCCGCAACAATTTCGACTACCATCGTGGTCAACGTAAGAAGCAGCACGTAAAACGTTCGCTTTTCACCTTGATGATTGTGGCTAGAAAAATGGTGATGATGAGTCAGTGTGTCATTAGCTATTTTCATTATATTGTTTGATTATCAAATTATTTGATTTAAATTTAGTTTGATCATCAAACAATGTCAATGTTCGATTGCAGCAATAACTGCTTCCTCGTTATCGTCAGGACTCAAATCGTGAGGATGCACGACATAGCGACATAATGATTCCAAAGCAGATACCTTGAGTGATCATGGCGGTCCCGCCATAGCTAAAGAAAGGCAGGGGGCTACCCATCACCGGTAATATCCCGCTCACCATGCCCGTGTTAATAAAAGCATATAGAAAGAAGCTTAATGCCAACGAGCCCGTCACCAGGCGGCTATATGCATGGTGGCAATGACAGGAAAGCCAGAGCGTACGCAGCGTGATGAATAAATAGAGCGATAACAGCAGTACACTACCAATGAACCCCCACTCTTCTGCGTAGGCGGAAAAAATGAAGTCGGTATGACTTTCAGGAATAAAACCCAGCGAGCTTTGCGTTGCATTAGTCCAACCCTTACCCGTGATACCACCTGAACCAATCGCAATATGTGACTGAATAATCTGATACCCAGAGCCCAATGGATCACTTTCGGGGTTAAGAAACTGCAGGATGCGCTTCTTTTGATAGCTCTCGATAACAAACCACCAGAGCAAAGGGATCATTGTCGCGACCAAACCAATAAAACCACCGATGATCTTCCAGCTCATTCCCGCGAAATAGAGTACAAATAGCATGTAAATCACACCAAATATCGCCCCGTCCAAATCTGGCTGAACAAAGATAAGCCCAGCGGGGATGGCGGTCAGTATCATGGCATACACAATCTTCATCCCTGTTGGTCTCTCACCATCTTGCTGGATAAACCATGCCACCATCATAGGAATGGCTAATTTCACCAGTTCAGAAGGTTGAAAACGGAACCCAGCAATGCTCAGCCAACGTTGGGAGCCGTTAGTACTATCACCGGCAAACACGACCGCTACCAGAAGTGTTACCGTCAAAAAATACAGATATGGTGAAAAGCGGCGGTACTGTTTGGCAGGAATCGACGACATGATCGCAAGACAAGACAGTGAAATAACGCATCGAATTAGGTGGTTGGTGATAACGGCCTCGTTATAACCACTGGCGCTCCATATCGTTAAGGTACTCAGTAACATCAAAGACAGAATCGCTAACACAATAGACAGGTCTATTTGTGGAATAAGGTACTTTTTCAAAATATAGCTCGGTAAAGTGACGCACAATATCGCCACTTGGATTGATAAAATGGTGAAAGGAACAACGAAGAAGCCGCTCTCAATTAGTGTTTTTTAGCGGTTTGCCTAAATCCGCGAATAGCTTTACGCAGTCGCCATGTCATAAAGGTAAAAATCGCCGCAAACAGCGTCACAAAGGGAGCAGCCATTAAAACCATAGTGGTCACTCTGCTAATGGGCTCAGGCAACGAGGGTAAGAGAAATCCTACACCCGCCAACAAGCCAATCCACAGCGTGGCACTAAGCCATGAGAAATAGTGAAAGCGAGGGGCATCATGAACACGAATCCCCATGACCATTGGGACTAAAGAACGCACACCCGGAACAAAGCGAGCACAGAACAAAGCGACAAGCCCATGGCGACAAAGTAAATTGTCCACCAAACGCATATTGCTCTCAGGAACTTTCGCTAACCAACCACGAACAATTGGAAGCTTGTTAAGCCACTTACCTTGTAGATAGGCGAGCCAACTACCACCAGCCGCAGCAACGATGAGCAGTGGAAACGCGACAAATGGACTGAGAACACCGACTGCCGACAACGTCCCAACTAAGACGACGACACTGTCGCAGGGCAAGGGGGCAGCTGGAAGAAAGCTACTTTCTAACCCAATAAAAAAAGTCACCAATACATAGATTAAAATGGCGCTCTCTGGTGCAAGCAGCGCATTAAAGTCCTGATTCCAAATAGCAATCAAGACATCCTGAGTAGCTTCAAACATAACGACTCCAAAAACCAACAGTTAACTAAGGAAATAACAGCAGGAATGAGGCGTACTTAACGAGAATGGATAAACCGATATTG
Organism: Vibrio sp. La 4.2.2; assembly: GCF_027586995.1. Classification (NCBI taxonomy): domain Bacteria; kingdom Pseudomonadati; phylum Pseudomonadota; class Gammaproteobacteria; order Vibrionales; family Vibrionaceae; genus Vibrio; species Vibrio sp. La 4.2.2. The sequence continues at coordinate 96,793 of NZ_JAPPTJ010000012.1, read as the reverse complement.
AAGGTTACTGTCCTGCCATCCGGCTAAGCGTCGACTGTCTGAAAACAAGTAACTGCGTGGGGTGTAACGGGCTCCCCAGCAAGTAGTTATCAGACACGCGAAAGCCGCAACGACAAGCAGCCAGGGCAAGACTTCTTTTGAGGCTGACTGAGCTTTGGGAATAGGTACTCGAAACGTTGAGCTGCGCAGCAACTGGTTATCATTGGCAAGGTCAGGAGTACGATCAGGAGTGATGACCGTCGCTTGATATTGAGGCAAATCCACTTCCATAGCATTAACGATCCCGCCCAACAGCAGTATCGATAGCAAGGTCACAATCAGTGGAAAAAGCTCAATGAGTCGCTTCAAAGAAAAAGCCCAGTAGTGGAATCTGCTTATATGTACTGCTATCCATGCTAAAAAGCAATCTTTGTTATCACTAGACGACAATACACCCGGTTAACTCTCTATTTTCGATAGCTTATTTTTCATCAGATCCAATTGCGTGAAATCTTCGTAGCTGATATTTATCCACTCATTGAAATATGGCATTTCCTGCATATTGCTCTATAACTACGAGTAATGGTTTTGCACATACTCAATGGCTGGGCAGTCACACTGTCTCGATCTGGTTTCTAAGGAATCAATATGAAAAAAATCCCTCTTGCTATCATTACCTCACTCATTCTTTCAACCTCTGCTTTCGCTGCTCAAAGCACGATTAATCAAGAAGCTATGGAAACGACAACGGGTGGGTTTCAAGGACCGTCAGCGGAAGACTCTTTAAACACGGTTCAAGAAATCATGGATGCGGGCTGGTTAACCGACGGTAACAAGGTCACCATCGTGGGCTATTTGGTAAAATCAATGGGTCATGAAGTGTATATGTTTAAAGATGATACTGGTGAAATGCCGGTAGAAATCGACGCCGACCAATGGGCAGGACAAACCATCACGCCAAAAGACAAAGTAAAAATCTATGGCGAGATTGAAAAAGGTGACAGTGATGTTGCTGTAGAGGCGGAATCAATTCGAATTATCAAGTAGTCCCGTCTAATACAATGAATCTTTACGTACTCAGCGCCGATTTACATTGGCGCTATTTATTTTCCTTTTAAATAAAACACTTGCTCGACAGCGCACTCCTTATCATCTCCCCTTCTTATCTCAGTATATCTCTGTTCTAATCCATTTATCTCAACGATAAAAGAGAACCGAACCATGTTTGAATACAGCCAAAAACTCATTTCTGCACTCGATACACTTTTTAAAGCCAATCAATCTCAGATTATTCAATCTTCTCAGCTTTTTGCTGATGCTATTGTCGGCGATAACATGATTCACATCCTTGGCACCGGACATTCGCATATGGTGGGGTTGGAAGGCTTTATCCGGGCAGGAGGGCTTGGTAATGTGAATGCTATCTTAGATTCAACCGTACTGACTTCAGATGGTGCCTTGCGAGGTTCAAAGCTCGAGAAGCTAGAAGGTCTTGCGCAGATCTTATGGGAAGAGCAGAACATTTCGAGTGGTGACGTCATTATGGTGGTATCAAACTCGGGAAGAAATGCGCTACCGGTCGAATTTGCTCAGTTAGCTAAGAAAAAAAATCACCCTGTGATCGCTATTACTTCCGTCACCCAATCGTCTCAATACCCGAGCCGCCATAGTTCTGGATTAAAGCTGATGGACATCGCTGATATCGTGTTAGATAACCAAGTTCCAAGTGGCGATGGTCTATGCGAAATCAACCAACGCGTTACCGGTGCCTTTTCAAGCATCTCAGGTATGGCGCTGGTCAATACAATTACCACCGAGGCGCAAAAGCTTGCACTCGAAAAAGGGGTAGAGCCGCTGATATTCTCAAGTCAGAATGTAGATGGATTTAATAATGATGATGTCTATGCGCACTTTAACGGTCGCCTCAAGTCCATGTAATACGGCGTCACATTGCCAATTTTGTCGAGAAGAAACCAACTCACTAGTACATTCAAACTACTGATGAAAAACAATAAATTGCAAGACTTGACGATATAGTTATGTAAAATGACCGCACCTATATAAAAAGTTAGCACTAAGACTAACTCGCCTTAGGTATATCAGAATAACAATATAAAAAGGTATCAGTATGAATCGAGTTGTTCATGTGCCCGCTCACTTTTGTGAAGTCGGCAAGCATGAAGCTGTCGACTATAGTGACACGCCTGTTTGGACCAAAACGGGTTACTCTAAGTCTGTCATTGACAGTGTTCGCCTCACAGAAGATCTTCAAAAAGCCGTAGAAACTCTTAACCACGATGGCTACGAAGTGATTTCGATTACACCCATTACCAGTGGTGACTATGATTTTAAAGCGCTACTGGAGCCAGGAGGGCGTGGTGATAGCGGATATGGCGGCTACGGTTATGGTTATGGCTTTAGCTATACCCAAGGGCTTATCGTCACCGCAAAGCGTATTTCAAGTAATCAAGCACCGACACCCAAACCATACTAGTCATCTCAACTAGGTAAAAGCAGCCTCTGGTTATCGTAGGCTGTTTTGCTCACTCGCCACCAGGCACGTCGCTTTGAGGCTTTCCACTTCAACTCTGTAGTAGCAAATACTCACTCAATGAGAAAGTAGATTTTTAAAGCACGCGAGTTATCAGATACTTAGCCTCGTATATTCCATGTTATGAGTAACACTTGGTGAAGAAAGCGCTTCTTATCTCAGTACTGCTGTTATTTGGCTGTGCTAACCACACGAATCCTCCTGGATCTTCCACATCATCGAACACCCAAAAGCAAGTTATCAATCAACTTTTGAACTATGTGGCAAATCAAGCCAAAGAAAAGTGGGGAGAGGACGAGTTTGTTCAGGCTGGTAAGCATCGCTACGTGAAATACCTAGACGGCTACCGAACACGAGCGCATATCGATTTTGACCGCGGGAAGATTTACGTCTCTACACTGTCTCAAAGTCACCCAAAACAACATCTGCAAAAAGCCATTGTACAAACGCTGCTAATGCCGGCCGATCCAGAACATGCTGAGCTGTTTTCCGACAAAGAAGTGGTTCTAAAGGGAAAGCCTTTTCTACTTGGTCAAGTACTCGACCATGATGGCAAGCCGATTGAATGGCAGTGGCGAGCCAATCGTTACGCCAAACATTTGATCGCTACTCAACTGCACACCAAGCCAATTAAAAATGGTAACGCTTACTATGTCGAGATCTCGATGACGGACGATCACTTGCAGCAGCGCGAGTATCAATACGCGGATCTGATCCAAAGCGCAGCAAAACGTTACAGCTTATCTGAAGATCTCATTTACTCGATCATAAAAACCGAAAGTAGCTTTAACCCATATGCAGTGAGTCACGCAGGTGCCTACGGTCTCATGCAGGTTATTCCTAAAACCGCAGGGGCGGATGTGTTCAATTTGGTCAAGAACAAACCCGGCATACCGACCAAAGAATACCTTTTTGATCCTGCTAATAATATTGATACGGGCGCTGCCTATTTTTACATCCTAAAGAATCGTTATTTACGCGATGTAAAGCACCCTACTTCTCTGCATTTCAGCATGATTTCGGCCTATAACGGCGGAACTGGTGGGGTACTGGCGACATTTGATAAAGATAGGAAACGAGCGATGAACAAATTAAACCAGATGGAACCACAGCAAGTTTATACCGCTCTCACCACACAACATCCGAAAGATGAAGCGCGGCGCTATTTACAAAAAGTTTTGTATTTTCAGAAGGACTTTAATGAGAATGTGTTAACCAAATAACGCACTTTCTTACAACATTACCCAGCCTGCTCAACAAACGATCAAAAGATTAACAAACCTATATTATTCATATAGTTAAAAATGAAAAATTAAAGAAAAAGGACACTGATACTTACAATATTTGTGTCCGAATTTTCTAGCAGTCCGCGACCAGACTGATATGATCATCGCAAACCAATGAACCTCCAATTTTCGACATCCTATTTGTTGGTTAATAAGGCCTAAAAGACTCAGCATCTGATAGGCCTTTATATTTATCTGCGCTCTAAAACTTCCTAAACATCAGACGCTTTCTTATTGAAGCACCATATATCCGTAAAAAATCTCTGTTCCCCACCAAGCAATATGTTAGGATGGCCGACTTTTTATGACGCAGCTCACATTTTTCTCTGCAAAATTGTGTCCAAATCCACATTGCTCGCTTAACAGCAGCATATAGTGAATAGTGATTATTTAATGTTAAATTCTAATACTGTTGAATCTACTTCAGCAGCTTCAAACTCAGCGTACGATGCTATCCATCCACCTGAACGACTGAGACAGCTCGCAGCCAAACTGGAAATGAACAATCCTGTGTTTTGGATTAGCGGCTCTTTTCTAACTCTATTTGTTCTACTTGCCCTCACCCATCCTGTTACTCTTTCCTCTTTTGTCGATTCTGGTTTTCAGCTGGCAACTCGCTATTTTGGCGCATTTTGGCAAATTTTGTTGTTAGCCAACTTCGTTATTGGTCTCGCACTCTGTTTTGGTCGTACCGGTGATGTTCGCTTAGGAGATCTCAATACTCCTGATTTAACGAATTTCAAATGGCTATCGATAGTATTGTGTACGCTGCTCGCAGGTGGCGGCGTGTTCTGGGCTGCTGCTGAGCCAATCGCACACTTTGTTTCACCTCCACCTTTATTTGGCTCTCAAGATGCCAAAACCAATGCCATCAACGCACTTTCTCAGTCTTTTGTTCATTGGGGTTTCTTAGCTTGGGCTGTTTTAGGTTGTTTATCTTCTATTGTGTTAATGCATCTGCATTACGACAAAGGCTTACCTCTAAAACCAAGAACCTTGCTATATCCGCTACTTGGGGAAAAAGCTATTAAAGGCGGAATCGGCAACACGGTAGATGCACTGAGTATTATCGCTGTTGCCGCTGGCACAATTGGCCCTATTGGTTTTCTGGGGCTGCAAATCAGCTATGCCATGCAAGAGCTCTTTGGTACTACGGACACCTTCATAACCCAAGCTATAGTAGTGGTCGTTGCGATGGTATTTTATACCCTCTCGGCATTAAGCGGAGTCAATCGCGGTATCCAGTTGGTGAGTCGCTATAACATTATTCTTACCGTGGCTCTTATCGTGTTTATTCTATTTGCTGGTCCCACTGGCTTTATTATCGATAGCTATGTTCAAGGTTTAGGTCAAATGATTGACCAATTTGTTCCAATGGCACTTTATCGAGGAAACCCTGAGTGGTTAGGTTGGTGGACCGTGTTCTTCTGGGGTTGGTTTATTGGCTATGCTCCGATGATGGCGATTTTCATTGCCCGCATTTCCCGTGGCCGCACTATCCGCCAATTAGTACTTGCCATTAGTATCGCCGCCCCACTAGTAACTTGCTTTTGGTTCACCATCGTCGGTGGTTCTGGACTTGCCTTTGAATTGGAAAATCCTGGTGTGATTCAGGCAGGCTTTGAGGGATTCAATATGCCAGGGGCACTGTTAGCGATTACACAACAGTTGCCATTCCCGACGCTGATCTCCATTTTATTTTTGATTCTCACCACGACTTTTATTGTCACCACGGGTGACTCCATGACTTACACCATCACCATGGTGATCAGTGGAGACAAAGAACCGAACGCGACGATTCGTGCTTTCTGGGGAATCATTATGGGTGCCGTTGCCATTGTTCTGATTTCGCTGGGCAGTGGTGGGATCTCTGCATTACAGTCATTTATTGTTATCACCGCAGTGCCTGCCTCCTTCATTATTGCGCCGAGTCTTTGGTATGCACCCAAAATTGCCAATCAGATGGCAAAGCAGCAACGACTTTGACGCTATAACAAAGTCACCAGCGAGTTAAAACTATTTTACGGCAAGCACTTTACGCTTGCCGTTTTCATTCCACTTATCTGTGTTCTACGTTCCCTATTCATTACAAATATCCGCCTCCACTTTTGATACATTTCATCATCAGATACATCAGAGTTATGTCAACTTGTTTCACCTTATGACATCACGCTCAGCAGCTTTCCATTACTATCTGTTAATTAAAGAAAAATTTGTCTTCTGTCATTATTAAGCAGCACTTAAACGTCTTTTAAACCAAACACATTTATCTGTTCCCTCCACCGCTTTAGGCTGCGCCCCCTCCGTTACCAAAGGTTTGTTTAGGTTCCTGTCTAACCCCCTAGAACCTGAACATCTTTGGTAACAACCAACTTATTATTACTGCTTAAGGCTTGTTATGAACACCAAAACTAAAATTGCATTTTTTCTCGCTTCTGCGCTGACACTCAGTGGTTGTGTCGGCAGTAACGCTGTGACCGAAAAGCTGATGGGCTTCAACGTTAAAGTCGTGGATAACCGTTACGCACGTGCAGGCGTTAACTTCCTGCTATCTCCTGTCTATGGTTTTACGCTAGTGGCTGACTTGTTCGTTGTGAACTCAATCGAATTCTGGTCTGGTACCAACCCAATTAACGGTAAGCCTCATGTGTTTGATACAAAAACAGAGACCTATTTAGAAGTGAATGACAAGGTTGATTCTAGCCTGCACGATGCACCGATTGATCCACTGACAATGAGCACGCCTAACTCAGGCACCATTCGTTACCTCGATGAAAACACGATTGAAATGGAAGTGACCTTGGCGGATGGTCAGCAATCGAAAGTGATAGGTGTAAAAGAAGGCGACAAGATCAGTTACTACATTGATGACCAACTAGTGTCTCAAACAACACTTGATGCGCTAGAGCATGAGTTCTCAGAATCGTAGGAAATAATCTCTATCTTTCCTATAGTTAACTAAGTAACCACGGAAGGTTACCTACTTTAACTCATGGCAAACTCTATGACTCAATACAGTGACAAGATTGATTTAAACCTTTTTCGAACTTTTGCTACCGTATACAAACATGACTCGATTAGTCGTGCCGCAGAAGAGCTCAACGTCACTCCAGCATCAGTAAGCCAATCAATTAAAAAGCTTTCTATTGAGCTCAACACCTCGCTATTTATGCGTCGAGGCCGCGGTATAACTCCAACCCTACAAGCGCATCATTTAATAGAACGCATTGCCCCTCTGCTCCATGAATTCGATGTAATTACCAATGACTGCCTTTATGGTGTTCACCAATCAACACCACGAAAAGTGGTTGTACAAGCACCTGAACCCATCATATTTGAACACATAAAAAGCACCGAGCTTGCCAATCACACTGAAACTCGTTTTCGTCTCGAATGGTTGGATATCCTTTATAGTAATAGCGATAGCTACGAGACTTTAAAATTCAAACATGCCGATGCCATCATAGATATTTTCCAGCTCGCTGAACCGAACATTTGCAACGACCTGTTATTTGAAGATGAAATTGTGGTGATCGCTTCGAAAAACCATCCACGAGTAGGCTCCACTATCTCACCAGAGCAGTTTGCCGAAGAGTCGCACATCATATTGAATTACCAATTTGGAGAGTCTTCGCTGTTTGAAATGCTATATAATTCACCGCCACCCAAAAGACGTATCTTAAGCACGCAAACCTCTTTAACCTCCATGCTGTCGCTTACTTCAGAAAGTGAAGCACTGTGCCTCTGTACCAGACGATTCGCTGAGCAGCATGCCAATCGGCTACCAATCAAGATCTTGCCATTTCCGGGTCCGGTTGAACCCGTCAAATTCTGGCTTATCTACCCAGCCCAAAGCCGAGATACACACGCGATAAAATGGCTTCACTCCACACTGGTTGATTGGATACAACAGCAATGAGTCCGAGCCATCAAACCATGAATTAACGCTGACTGAATTGTGCTTGTAAAAAAGGTAACAACAATAGACCGATGACAGCCGAACAGACCGATATCACCACAAAGAACCCAGTCCAATGGAACTGCTCTAATACCATCGCAAGTGGGTAGCCAGCAAGAGCTGCGCCCATATAGGCAAACAGTCCAACAAATCCTGTAGCCGCACCTGCTGAGTCTTTATGTGAACACTCAGCCGCCGCCATACCAATGAGCATCTGCGGTCCAAATACAAAGAAACCAATGGCGAAAAAACCAGCAGACTGAAACACAAAGTTGGTTAATGGCATTAACCAGAGCGCGGCAACAGACAGGAAAATCCCCATTGCGAAAATCAGGTTCATTGGTCCACGATTACCGCCAAATAGCTTGTCTGAGCCCCAGCCAGCTACTAAAGACCCCACAAAGCCGCCGACTTCAAACAAAGATACTGATGCATTGGCGTTGATTAAACTGTAATGATGCTGCTCAGTCAGATACAAGTTACCCCAGTCATTAATCGCCGTACGCACGATGTAAACCAATACGTAGCTAAAAGCGAGCAACCAGATGTATTTATTGTTGAGAACATACGACCAGAGAATCTGCTTCGGCTTCAGCCCTACTCCGTCGTTTTCTTGAGCTAGTTCTAACTTATCATTGCGCCATTGACCTACGGTAGGCAGTCCCATTGACGTGGGTTTATCACGCAGTCGCCAACAGAGAAATAAACCTATCAGCACGCTTATTACGCCCGGAATAATAAACCCTTCGCGCCAACTATAATGAAAGGTTAGAAAGCCCACCAGCAAAGGAATCATCGCGCCACCGACATTATGTGCCGTATTCCAAAGCGACCAGAAAAATCCTCTTTCGGTTCTGGAGTACCAGGTGGTCAAAAGCTTGGAACAGGACGGCCAGCCCCAACCTTGGAACCAAGCATTAAGAATCCATAAGCTGGCAAGAACAAACAGCGAACTCGACAAACCAAAGACAATATTAACCACTCCACTGGCAATAAGCCCGATACCCATAAAATAACGAGGGTTGGAACGGTCTGAAATAATACCTGAGACAAATTTTGATAGCCCATACATCAAATAGAACATGGTGCCCATCATGCCGATGTCTCCCTTGTCTAAACCAAGGTCGGCAATAAGTGCAGGCGCGGTGTAATTGAAGGTTTTTCGGGTAAGATAAAAACCGGCATAGCCGAGATACATTCCCAGCATGATGTGAAAACGCCAGTACCGATAGCGAGTATCGACACTCGCGCTATCTTGATGTTTCATCTGTTGTTCTGCTACTTTGACTGTCATGAACTACCCCGCTACACCAATGGAAGTCGTGCATCAATTTCGGTGCCACGTTGTGCTGCATCTCCGTCAACAACGCTACGAATCTCAAACTGGCCACCTAACGCTTGAACACGCTCTTTCATGCCTTTAAGGCCAAACCCTTTTTGGCTATCTTGAAGCGGAAAGCCAATGCCATCATCAGCAATCTTTAGCGTGATTGTCGCATCAATGACGAGCTCTATTCGCACCTGTTTGGCTTGAGCGTATTTGAGAATGTTATTCAGCGCTTCTTGGCATAAACGGAACAAAGTCACCTCCATCATATCCGAGAGCACTCGCTGGCTAACATTGTCGACAGTAAATTCAACTTCAATACCAAGCTGTTCAAACTCCATCTCACGCACCATTTGCTGAATGGCGGAGATCACGTCTAAATCATCCAAGGTTTTTGGTCTTAATCGAGTAAGCAGTCCTTTTGTGGTGTCATAGACATTCAGAGACAAGGATTCAATGGTATCAGCGCAACCAATGCTCAAATCAGGATTGTTGACGCGCTTAATAATGCTCGCTTGCGTTCGAATAGCAGTGATATTCTGACCAATTTCATCATGCAGTTCGCGAGCAATGTCCTTACGCACAGACTCTTCCGCTTGCACCAACTGTTTCGCTAAGTGCTTATTGCGAGTAAGTTCAGAGCGAAGCTGATGGTTTAAATCGCGCTGTCTCTGCACCGCCACACCCAGCAATATTCCCGTTAATGATTGAGCACTTATTGATAGCAGTAGGTCCGTGACTTCCAACTGTGACACCCCACTACGCGCCGCTATTAATGCACAACTATTAAGAAGCGTACCTAGCAGAGCACCCTGCCATCCATAACGAAACGCAAGCAAGATGATGGGTATTGCCAAACAAAACGGAGCAAAGCGCCTGAGCTCGTCAGGCAGCCCGACTTGCAGAGAAATGCTCACCGCAAACAGTGCAATGAACAGCAAAATGGGCTTATAGTGAAATTCGATTGGTTGATGAATGAGGTTAGATGTCAAAGGTCGCCACGTACTTTGAAACAGGTAATTCCAGATGAGGTAACAACTCGGCACCAGCATAAGCCCCGCCGTAACACTCACCAAACCGACGAAACTCAGAGAGTCACTATGACTGCCGACAGCAAGCATGTTAATCAGAGCGCAGGCAACAATCGCTGCGGCTTGAATAAGTAATCGTCGCCACTGAGCACCTTGATAATAACGCTCAGCAACCAAGACAACAGGAATACTTAGCGCACTAGCAACCAAAATGGCCGACCACTGAGGCTGCGCAAGCAAAATAGCCAGAGAGATGGTTAAGCACCACTCAGCAGCATAAACGGCACCCCAGTATTTTTTAGCGGCATGCAGGGTAATCCCAAGCCTAAGAGCGAACGGGAAAAACAGAATTGCCAACTCAGCGTCATTAACGAAGTAATAGGAAATCACCCATAAACAAAACCAACTGCACAGGGTTATCAGCCATGCACTGGCGCTGGCAACGAGGTAAGTTCGCATTACAACGTCGCTTCTGCCCTAAACAACTTGGCAAGTTCCACATTGTTTTTGACAGCAAGTTTATCCAGTGCATTAGCACGATGGACATGAACGGTTTTGTGACTTAATCCAAGTTCGGCCGCTACCGCTTTCACATCGAGTCCCGTCGCCAAGAGCTCTGACACTTCATATTCACGTTTAGTGAGTCGAGATAAGGCTTGTTGGAACGGTCTTGGAGAAGCCAGTTTCATGGCAATATCCGGGGTAAGATAGCAACCACCGTTGGCACTGGTTCGCACCGCTTGAATCAGTTCATCAGGACTGCAACGTTTGGTCAAATAACCAAGTGCACCTAATTCCAATGCCTTTTCCACCATAGCAGGAGAGTCATGCACACTGAGCATCACACAGGCAATGCCCTTGGGCATCGACTCTAGTAACGCGAGACCACTTTCGTCCGGCATCGAGATATCCAGAATACATACCTGCACACCACTGCCCGGCAGCCCTCTTTTAGCTTCTTCAACCGAGCTAAACTCACCGACTACATTAATGTCTTCCTCTAGATTGAGTAATTGAGCAAACCCAGAACGTACGATGATGTGGTCATCCACTAAAACAACATTGATCATGATGAAGTACCGACTAGAGAAAGGCGAAAAATGGGGTAACTTAACGCCGACGCATCGATTAAGCAAATAGCGTTTGGTTCTAAAAAAAGCGCTATCTATGATTCCAATGGCTCAGGCAAACCAAATGCGAAATCGTAGACAGCGCTTTTCAGGGGTATATTAAGCCGTAACTTGTTGTAACTGCTTCTTAGCTTTACGAATTTTCTTCTCTTCTGCGATAGCTACGAAGACAAGTAGACCGATACAAATCGCTGCAGATGTATCCAGCGCCGCAAAAGTGCCTTTCCATCCGGTTAGACCAAAGATGGGCGTACCATCGGCAATCATACCTAAACCTAACTTCGCGAAGCTGTCACCAATGAGGTAAGCAAACGTCCCTTTCACACCGTCGGCAACACTGATGGCTTTCTTAGGTACGAAACCTACTGCCGCTACACCGATAAGTAGTTGAGGACCAAAGACCAAGAAACCTAAGACAAATAGCGATGCAAGATACATAAATTCGCTTGTCGCATGCTGGTAGAACTCCAAGCTTACGATGATTAGCGCCAATGACACACAAGCTACCAGAGCACGGCGACCATTCGCCAAATCAGACAGATAACCCCAAAGTAAGGTACCCACTAATGCACCGACTTCAAATAAAGTGAAACCTGAGATTGCCGCTTCTTTGGATAGACCAAGTTCTTGATAGGCATAAACCGTTGACCATTGGTCGATACCGATACGCACGATATACAAGAAGATATTGGCAAAACACAGTAACCAAATCACTTTGTTTTTAAGTACATACTCAACAAAGATTTCACGCTTGGTCATTTGGTTTTCTTCAGCCGCTTCGTCTTCTTCACTCACCGCTTCATCGAACAATTCTTCTACTTTACCTAGACCGTAAGCTTCGGGAGAGTCACTACCGTAACGAAGACCAAAGAAACCAACCACCAAAGCAATCATAGATGGGAACACAAACATACCAATCACGTGACCATCAAACAGGTAGTTAGCACCGAATAGCGCAACACCCGCCGCGCCTGCACCACCTACGTTGTGCGACATGTTCCAAAGGCCAAGGTATGAACCACGCTTGTTACGTGGCGTCCACTTAGTAATGGTTGAATAACTAGAAGGTCCACCGGTACTTTGGAAGAAACCACTTAGTGCATAAAATGCAATCATTAGGAATAGACTAACGCTGCCACCACCCATACTGAAACTGAAGCCAAGCATCGCAAGACCTGAAAGGATCAGCATAAACGGAAGGAACTGTTTGGTGTTCTTGCCATCGGCATAGTAGGACACCACGGTTTTACCAATACCGTAAGTGATGGAGAAACCAAGACCAATCAAACCAAGTTCAGTCATGGAAAGCCCATAGTTCGAAATCATATCGTTTTGCGCGATATTGAAGTTCTTACGAATCAGGTACATGGTCATGTAACCGATAAAGACTACTAAATAGGACTGTAAGAAGGGTTTAAACCACATTTTGCGTCTTTGCTCGACGGGAAGATCCAACGTCGGCTTACGCACTTGCTCTAGAAATTTCAACATGATGAATCCTTAGACTCTCAACATAAGGGGCAGCACTACCCAAAGAGCGACCCATCGCCGGTCTTGGTGTGGTGCAAAAAGTAAATTCGTTTGAGGATCAGCGCTAATAGCGCTGAAAATCTATGAGCAAGAGTGTAAGAATTGGCCGGGATAATGGCTTGAGAGGCGGTCTTAGGAGTACTAGGAAAAATTCCTAGTACTCGCTAGTTATCAAAGAATACGTGAATCACATCACAGATGTAGGGTTATACTAAGGCGTGTTTAATACAAGTAAGTGCTCTTTGCAACGTAGTCTCTGGACAACCAAGGTTAAGGCGGACAAAGCCCGAACCTTCTTTACCAAAGGCTGTGCCCATACTTGGCACCACGCCAGAGTTGATAAAGTGCTGCTCCAGATCGTTGTCAGTAAGGCCAAGTGCTCGGCAATCCAACCATGCTAGATAGCCCGCTTGAGGAGGTAAAAACTTCACCCCTGTACCTGAAAGCTCCAATTCTACAAAGCGTTGAAGTCGCTCGATATTTCGTTCTAGATACTGCTTTAATTGCTCCAACCATTCGGCACAATGCTGATAGGCAACAGTCGCGGCGACCAAAGACAAGCTATTAAACACATCCATGCCGTGAGCATCTAATCGTCTAACAAAGCGTGCTCTCAGTTCTTCATTAGGAATAATGAAATTAGAGATACGCAGTGACGAAAGGCCAAAGGTCTTGCTCGCTGCCGTTGCCACTATCAAACGTTGATTTAGGCTTTGCGGCAGTTTCAGCGCCGAATAGTGTTGTTGGCCGGAAAGCGTAAGATCGCACCAAATTTCATCACTTAACAACCACACTTGATAGCGCTCGCAAAGCTCTGCAAGCTTTAGCACATCTTGCTGTGACCACACACGTCCCGTTGGGTTGTGAGGATTACAAAAGATCATCGCCTTTGCACCTTGAGCAAAGCACTGCTCGAGGTGTTCAAAGTCAATACTGTACTCGCCATTCTCAAGCGTTAATGGATTTTCCTTCACTACTCGGTCGTTGAACTCAATGATTTTGCGAAAGGACCCGTAGCCCGGAGACTGCATGACAATCTGGTCACCAATATTGGTAAGCATTTGCAGTGCGATCGATAACCCAGGCAACACACCATGGACCGTTGTGACCCACTCCTTATCGATATGGGTGTCATGCTGAGTAGCAAACCAGTCAATGATGGCTTGATAATAGTCAGCATCTCGCTCTGCATAGCCAAAGACACCATGCTCAGTGCGCTGCGTTAGCGCATCTAACACCACTTGTGGCGCTTTGAAATCATAGTCTGAGACCCACATAGGGAGTAAATCCGATTGATGCAATCCTAGCTTCTGACCCATAAAATCCCATTTAAGCGAGCCAGTGTTACGACGTTCTAACATTTGGTCGAAGCAATTCATTCAGCAGTTACCTTATTTTGTTGGGGTAGCAACAGTTTGTAATTCTGTATTATCTGTTGATTCTGGCTTTGCTTTAGCAATACCAAAACCAGTAAAACCGTAAATCAGCGCGAAGATAACGCCGGTATAGCACTGAATCGCCCAAGGTAGATAATCAAGCGTTGCTACGCCTAGCGTGCCCGCCATGTAAATACCTGCAGCGGTCCAAGGCACTAGCGGTTCAATAATTGTGCCTGCATCTTCGATAGTACGAGAGAGGTTCTTGGTATCTAGACCCATTTTTCGGTAGGCGTTTTGGAACAGTTCTCCCGGAATCAATAGTGCTAATTTGCCGTCTGATGTCGTGAACACAACCGTAATCGTCGCGATAACCGTTGAAGCAATCAGTTGACCCGTTGAGTGAATCAGATGCAGGAAGCGACCAAGTACCACGTTCAATGCGCCAGTTAAGCTTAAAATACCTGCGAAAGAGAAGGCGCAGAATACCAACAAGATAGTGCTCATCATTGAGAACAGACCACCACGATTAAGCAGCTTCGCTACATCCGGAATGATGCCTGATACTTCGTGACCATTCGCTTCAAACATTGATAGATTGAAGCCATCAACATACGCTTGGAAACCTTGTTGTAGCGAGAAGCCTTGAAGTAGCATGCCAAGTGCTATAGCAATCGCCGACGCTGCAAGCATCAGCGGTAATACTGGCTTTTTAGTAAGAGCACCCCAAAGGATCATCACTGGTGGAATAATAAGAACAATGTTGAGGTTATAAAGGCTTTCAAGGCCCGCTAAGATCTCAACGACTTTCTCTGGTTCGCTCACTCCTGCCACATCGGCACTTTGACCAGCAAAGAAAAACACGGTTGCGGCAATCACAAAGCCTGGCAAGGTAGTGTAGAGCATATGTTGGATGTGTTCGTACAAGGTTGTGCCTGATACCACTGGAGCAAAGTTGGTTGAATCAGACAGTGGAGAGATTTTATCGCCGAAATAAGCGCCAGAAACTACTGCACCCGCAGCGGCTGCAAGCGACACATCTAGGCCAGCCGCAACACCCATTAGTGCAACACCAACAGTACCTGCTGAACCCCAGGATGTACCTGTACATACCGATACTACGCTAGTCACGAAAAAGGCAGCGATAAGGATGTATTCGGGACTGATCACTTTAAGTCCCCAATACACCATATAAGGGATCGTGCCGCTCACCATCCAACTGGCGATAAGGCCGCCAACAGAAACAAGAATTAGGATGACTGGCATCGCCTTGGCAAGCTTCTCAACAATAGCGCCAATAATGTCATCCCAGTTGTAGCCCATCTTCCAAGCGATGAAACCAGTAAATGCCGCAGAAATCAGCAGCAAGACTTCAATTCGTAGTCCTAGCGCTCCGTAGCCGATTGCCAAAAGCAAAAACATCACCGCGATAGGGGCGAGCGCTAAACCAAATGAGGGCAGAGGCTTTGAATTTGTCATAATGTATATCCTCAAAAACTGTGTAGGGTTTGTTCGCAGAGATAATATCCTTAGCCTCATTCCAAAATTGAGAGCTAGATGACTGTTTCATGTAAGCGCTTACATGAGATTATCTGATGTGAACATTCTCACGTTTTTTCATTGATAATTACCTTTTTAACGACTTGACGGTCTGTCTTTCGACTAAATTGGCTTCAAAACGATGGTTATGGGGAGGAGTATAGGCTGATTTTTTGAGGTTCAGTGCTAGCTTCGCGGCATGCACCGACATCTCGTCGATAGGGTTGTGCATTGTGGTTAAACGTGGATAAAGATAGCGTGCCAACAACACATCATCAAAACCCACAATAGACATATCGTCAGGTACTACCACGCCTTGTTCGTAGAGACTTGCCATCAACCCCGCCGCCATGACATCATTAAACGTCACCACAGCAGTAACTTCTGGGCACCGCGCCATCAACGCCTTTCCTGCCGCTTCACCACCAGACTCACTGAAATTCTCGTTAATAATCCAGCTAGGCGGTACTTCAATGTTGGCGGATGACATGGCGTCTTTATAGCCTTGAAGGCGATCGGTTCTATCTTCTATCGGCAGGTCGCTGGTGACGTAGGCTATCTTGCGATGACCTAAAGCAATCAAATGCTCCACCGAGACCTTTGCTCCAGCTCGATTATCCACCCATACCGAGCGATTCGAGATCTGTGGAATAGTGCGATTGAGTAGAACCATAGCAGGAGCTTGGGCAGCGTAGCGGAGCAAAGTGGCATCATCAAGCATTTTGGCATGCACAACCATAGCTTCGCAGCCTTGGCTGATAAGAAAGTCCAAGCCTTCTTTTTCACGTTCCGCATTGTGACCGCCACTCACCACTACCAGTTGATGACCATTAAGACGTACCACCTCTTCCACATTTTTGGCGATTAATGCAAAGAAGGGATCAGCCAAGTTACCTGTGAGTAGACCTAGCGTGTTATTGCTTCGTTTCGCTAACGCAGCGGCTCGAGGGTCACGACGATAGTTAAGCGTTTTAATCGCTTTCTCCACCCGCTCCAACGTTACTGGTTCTACGTAGTGTGAGCGATTAATTACCCTCGATACTGTCGCTGTCGAAACCCCTGCTAACTCTGCTACGTCTTTCATGGTTGCCATGACTGTTTTCCTTAACGCTCTCTGTTGCGAACTCGATGCTAACGTTTCTTGCTCTTGAATTGACTCGCACGGGTCTTTTTATTGGTGCGTCGATTGGCTTGCTTATCTCGTTTAGGGCGCTTGCTTTCTCCTGTCGAGGGTTTGTCCGTCACCGGAAAGTCAGCCAGCTCTTCCAACACTAAGCTTCGTGATGTGAGTTGACGAATCGCCTCAAGATATTCGGTTTCACCATGGCAAACTAGCGACAATGCCTGTCCCATTTTTCCTGCTCTGGCGGTGCGCCCAACTCGATGCACGTATACAGATGGGTCACTTGGCAACTCATAATTAATCACGACTGGAAGATCATCTACATGGATCCCTCGAGCTAAAATATCGGTAGCAATCAGTACTTGAATCTCACCTTGTTTGAAGGCCTGTAAGGTACGTTCACGCTCCGTTTGCTCCTTATTACCATGTAAGGCGCCACTAGTAATACCTGCTTTATTCAACTTCTTACAAAGCGCATCGGCATTGTCTCGTGCACCAATAAACACCAACACCTGAGGCCATTGATACTCAGTAATTTTCTTAATCAGCACATTGGCTTTACTGCCTTTATTTACCAAATACAATGTCTCTGCAATCTGCTCCACCACACTATTGGTTTTATTGGCTACAACTCTGATTGGATTGTTAAGCAAAGTCGTGACTTTTGCTTCCAATTGTTCTGGTAGCGTTGCTGAGAACATTAAGGTTTGTTTTCTGTGGCTCAATCCATTGAGTATACTCTGAATGTCTGGCCAAAAACCCATATCGAGTAAACGGTCAACTTCATCAAGCACCACAGTTTCAATACGTTGAGTGTCCACCAGCTGTTTATTCATGATATCGAGCAAACGTCCTGGTGTTGCCACTACAATCTCTGGAGCAGCATTAAGCTGACCCACCTGCGGCTCTACATCCTCGCCGCCGCAAACCACAGCGACTGAATAACCTAATAGAGCGACGATAGGATCGATGGTCTCTGTTACCTGTTTCGCCAACTCACGCGTAGGCACTAGTATCAAGGCTTGCTTTATCTCGTTGTTAAGCAACTGCTCTATCAGCCCAAGACCAAAGGCTAAGGTCTTACCGCTGCCAGTTTGTGCAAGAGCCAAGACATCGTGCTGTGCGGTAATTGCAGGAATAGCGAGGGTTTGAATATGAGTAGCATGAGAGAATTCACTAGGAATGGCATCAATTAATGCCGAGCTTAACGTTAACTCAGAAAAAGACATGATAGGTTTACACGATCGCAGAAATATGTGCGGATGATAGGAGGAAAGCGTGTGGAACTCCAGTTTCTGCATCAATAAAAGTGTTGATAGTTGAAGTGTTAAGTTGGTAAGCGGCTGGCAAAAACGAGCCTGCTCGAATCAATGAGCAGGCTCTGATAACAGTTAAGACGCCGTTGCGTACTGTTCTAGTTCTGCGTGGGATGCCGTAGTAATGAACTCACCATCTAGGTAGAAATCAACAGAATCTTTACCGCTCACTCCTACAAGTGTGCGTGCCTTGCCAGAATCATCAATGAAGTCCATCTGTGTTGTATTGTCATCTAGCTTAGATAACTTAACAGGTGCAGTAGAGAGCTTCTTTCCTACCTTGTGGTTTACTTTGATGTACGCTTCAGCGGGAGTGTCCGCTACCGCCTTTTTCTTAGTTAGTGGGTTGGTACCAGTCCAGAACTCAATAGAGTTAATCACGAATAGATCCGCTGCCGCTGTAATGGCATAAACTGGTGACATCAAAGTGTATAGGCCAGCACGAGCATAACGGTTGTCCACACCTTTTAGGTTAACTTCATACATCACCATACTCGTTGTTGCCATCTGGCCAATACAGCCAGTTAGCATAGTAGACATTAGTGCAGCAGCAATCGTGGTTTTAATTAGTTTCATTTGTTTCGCGATCCTCTCGCATCATCACGATAGATAAATGATGAGCAAGTTGATTAAAGTGGATTATTACAGGAGAGGCGCCAGGCGAGCGGCTCATCCCATTCACACCATTAATAAAATGGCGCGCGATTATAGCCAGACTTTAGAGCATCGCAAGCACTTAAAAACTAGAGATTTATTGATAAAAACAAAGGAATTAGAAAGAGAAGGTCCCAAATAGCCAAAACAATATCAAACAGGGTGAATTTACTTTTATATTCAACTAATTACAAAACAAAAAGGCTAAATTAAAACCTGGGAAAAAGGGAAGGTTTTTCGTTTTAAAATCATAGGAAAAGAGGGTTGCAGTCCAATTCTTACAACCCTCTTAATGAAGACTTACAACATGACTAGGCTTGCGGTACCAAGGAACGCAAAGAAGCCGACCACATCGGTAACCGTCGTTAATATGACTGAACCCGCTAAAGCAGGATCAAGCTTGAGCTTATCCAGAACTAGAGGAATCAAGACACCAAACAGCGCTGCTGTGATGATATTGACGACGATAGCCAACGCTATGGTCGCACCAAGGATCGAAGACTGGAACCACAATCCAGCCATCGCACCTATGATGATCGCCCACAGTAGCCCGTTAATTGCACCAATGCCCAACTCATTCTTGATAAGGGCAAATCGGTTACCGGAGGTAATCTGGTTGAGAGCCATAGAACGCACGATCAAAGTTAGTGTCTGGCTTCCTGCGATCCCACCCATAGAACCGACAATAGGCATAAGGATCGCAAGGGCAACAACCTGCGAAATGACGTTTTCAAACAAGCCAATTGTCACTGAAGCTAAAATAGCGGTAAGCAAGTTAATCCCCAACCAAACTCCACGCTTTTGCGAACTTTTCAATACTGGTGCGAAGAGGTCATCGCCTTCATCCATACCCGTACCGGCCATTAAACGCGTCTCGTAGATTTCTCGTTGCGTGCTAAGAGCAAACTTCCAGTCAATCTCCCCTACCAACAATTTACGTTCATCAAGAATAGGCAATGCACTGAAGGAGGAACGCTCCATTGCTTCCACCGATTCGGCCAATGTTAGCTTTGCACTAAGCGTGGTGACGTGCTCCAAAACCAATTGTTTGATTCGCGTTTTAGGATCACTTTTTAAGACATCGCTATAATCCACCATCCCACGAAAACGTTTTTGCTTATCAATTAGATAGATATGCTCTGGCTGCTCATAATTGTATTTATCAATCAACAGCTTGGCTCTGTCTACTGAGATACTAAAAGGAATCGTAATGACTTTCCTATCTGCCCAGCGGCCAATCTGATCTTCTTCATATTCATTAGCTTGGTCATAAAGCTCTAGCTCATCCTTTTCAAGTAAAGAGATAGCTTCGGCAATGATGTCATCAGGCAGTGAGTCCGCCCACTCGATAAGCGAAAGGTTATCCAACTTCGCCAGCGTAAGCTTAAGCTCAGTTTCCGATAACGCATCCAGAATAGAAACACGTACTTCCGCACGAGTCTCTGTGAGCACTTCGATGTGCATTTCCAGCGGCAACTCACGCCACAAACGAACCCTTTGCTCTATAGGAAAGGCTTCCAATATCAACCCCACCGACGACGACTCCATCCCCTGTTCTATAAGTTCATTAAGCACACTTGGTTGCTCATGCTCCTCAGCTTGAGAGATTTGTTCGATTTGTATGGATAGATCTTGGAATTCGCTCACTCGTGGCTCCACATGGTGCTATACGTTGTTAGTCTCGTAAATTTGTTCGATAAATTAGCGCGTTAGAGTTAAAAAACTCTGTGATAAATGTGCTGAATAGAAAGAAGAAATCTTAGCTTGTCACAGATGAATAATCTAGCGTGGTCTTGATGAATTCAGAGGCATTATTGAACAATTAGACCTAAGAAGAGTAAAGGCATGTCGCTATCTATGAAATAACCACACGCCTTTGAAAGTATTACACTTGAGGCGTTAACTGATGACTGATTGATTGGCAAATAGCGACTAACTCGTTCTTTGTCGTTTCAATACTATCTACAGCATGATGAACTGCATCAGAGTCTAAAGTGACATATGGAACAGTCAACACAGCCAGCATCTCACTGCCCGTAAAGATCGGCACACTGATATTAGTAATACCCGAAATTTGTGGACTGGGACCAATAAAGTAACCTTGATTCTTGGTCTGGTTGAGTAAAGCGTTCGCTTGTTCTATTTCGTAATCAGTTGCACCACTCTGCTTGAGTATTTTCTCTCTTTTGAGCTCATCACTAAAGCTCAACAGTACGATTCCAGAGCCGGATGAACATACGTCTAACTTAGCGCCAATCTTAAGGCTAAAGCCCATCTTATATGGACTCTCTTCCCTTCCGATCACCACCAGATGCTGATTGTCATACCATGAAACATGGCATGATTGATTGACTTTTTCACTCACCATTTTCATTAATGGCTTGGCGATATTTAACAGTTGAGACTGAGGTGGATACTGATTAGCAACGGTAAACATTTGCATAGAAAACATATATTTACCGCTATCTTCATTAAAGGTCACATAACCACGACGAGCCAACACGGAGAGTACTCGGAAAATCTCTCCCACACTACGACCGACCATCTCTGCGATCTGTTTCTTTGACATGGGTTCAGCTGAACTTGCTAGCAACTCCAGTATATCCAACCCTTTCTCTAAGGCTGGGGCGTTATACTCCTGCCGAACAACTTTTTCCAAGTACCTGCTCCTTATTTCACTAAGCCCATCATTTGTGGGATCGTCATCGAAATTGCCGGGATATAAGTCACTGCCATTAGTACTAAAAATATCACCGCAAAGAATGGTAGCAGCGTTTTGATCACATGGTCAATTTTGATATCGCTAACCTTACAACCAGTAAATAGTATTGGTCCAACTGGTGGTGTTATGGTGCCAAGTGACAAGTTAAACACCAACAAAATACCAAACTGGACTGGATCCATACCCAAATTCATACAAATCGGTAGAAAGATGGGTGTGAAAATTAATACCGCTGGCGTGGGATCCATAAAGGTCCCTACAAACAACAAAATCACATTGATGATTAGAAGAATCACAATCGGGTTATCGGTTAACGACAACAAAGCATCGGCTATAGCTCCAGGAATTTGCGTAAACGCCATTACCCACGACATGATTGACGAAGCGGCTATCATAAAGATGACAATCGCAGTTAACTTGGCAGTCGACAACAAAATACTTGGGAGCTGTTCAACTTTCAGAGCTTTGTATATAAACCCAAGCGCCAAAGAGTAAACGACCGCAATAGCTGAAGCTTCTGTCGGTGTAAAGATGCCTGCGAGAATACCTCCTATCACTACCACTACTAATGACAAACTAGGTATTGCATCAATAAATAGTTTGGCGCGCTCAGAAAGGCTCATCACATGTTTCGACATATATCCACGGCGATAGGCCATAAGCCCTGCCACTAGCATAACGCCACCCCCCCAGAGTAAGCCGGGCAAATAACCGCCCATAAAGAGTGCTGAAATAGATACCGAACCAGCGACTGTCGCATAAACAATTAACGTGTTACTTGGTGGAATCAACATTCCAGTTGGAGCAGATGCAATATTTACCGCTGTTCTAAATGGCGAGTCGTACCCTTCCTTCTCTTGAATAGGGTTCATAATTCCACCAATCGCCGCTGCCGAAGCAACGCCAGAGCCACTGATTGAACCAAACAACATATTGGAGACCACATTAGTTTGGGCTAATGCTCCAGGAAAATAACCCGTTACTATGCGCGAGCAGTTAATGAGTCGTATGGCTATGCCACCGTTATTCATAATATTGCCCGCTAAAATGAAAAACGGTATCGCTAGCAATGCAAAACTATCCAAACCCGTGAACATTCGTTGGGCGGCTGTCGTCGTAGCGCCTGCTAAAGGCAGAATACTGACCATGGCAACAAATGAAGGCAATCCAATACTAATACCTATCGGCGCACCTAAAACGAGTAGAATGATAGCGCCGCCGAACATAATAAGGGCAGCGAGGGTAGCAGCATCCATATGTCTATCCTTTTACACTAAGTTGCTGAAACTGATGTATTAGTTTCAGTTGGTTGATAACGAAATAAACAAGAATAAGCACTCCGGCAATAGGTAATGCCGAGTAAATAACACCCATTGGCACTTCTAAGGCCGAATCTAACTGCCACATTTGACGAACGGACGCTTTGAATCCGCCTTGCCACATAACCACGAAAGCAAATATAGCAATTGTCCATTCAGTGAAAATATCAACCAGTATGCCTATTTTCGGCGAGAACTTATCTCGTACATAGGTAATAGCCATATGTTCTCTCAAGCCAAACACATAAGCCCCACCAATCAACACCAACCAGACAAACATGTATCGTGACAGCACTTCACTCACCGCACTTGGACTATTGAAGACATAACGAGTAACGACCTGATAAGTAACAAGAACTGTCAAGAATGCCATAATAGCGATACAAGCTCGTTCCACTACCCAGTCGATGATTTTCTTGAACTTATCTGTCCAGACTAACAACTTTTCCACTAGACTTTTCCTTGCAAAAAAGGAGTTAGGCTTGGCGCCTAACTCCTTCTTAATTAGCTCAGTTCACTGATCGCCTTAGTTAATTCTTTCTGTGCGTCAGTTTTAATCAATTTTTGCTGTAGAGGTTTGCAGCTTTCCTGGAATTGTCTCACGTCGACATCAATAAAGGTCGCACCATTCTCCTCCGCTAACGCACGAGCCTTACCAATTTGAGCATTCCATTTAGCAAACTCGTCAACAGTCGACTCTTTAGCTAAACGACGAATCGTCGCTTGGTCTTCCTTCGACATTGAATTGATGAAGTCGTCGCTGATAACGACTAGGTCAGGCACCATCAAGTGAGAAGTTTTGCTAAAGTAAGGAGCCACTTCATAGTGCTTCATATCGGCATAAGTAATTTCATTATTCTCACCACCGTCAAGGACACCTTGTTGAACCGCAGTATACACTTCACCTTGACTCATCGGCACACCAGTACCGCCCATGCACCCTAGCATCTCTACCATAGTATTCGACTGCATCACGCGGATTTTCTGACCTTTCATATCCTCGACTGACTTAACGTTATGCCCCTTGGTATAAACGTTACGAGAACCAGCGGTATAAGCCGTCAATACTTCAAAACCAAACTTTTTGGTAGAGGCAAATAGCTTGTCTAGAGCTCCGGAAGTAAACACTTTTTCTTGATGCTCAATACCGGTATAAGCGAAAGGCATGCCGATTGCAGTGAAGGTATTGTCATAGTTTTCTACCAACGGGTTTGCTACTACTGCCATTTGCACTGCGCCAGCTTGAACCAGCTCCAACGACGCACGTTGATCGCCGAGCAGTGCATTGGGATAAATAGTAACTTTGTAACGACCATCCGTTTCCGCTTCTAACTGTTTACCAAACTCTTCCAAAGCCAAATATTGAGGGTGCTTGTCAGATTGGTTAAATGCCGCTTTGATTTCCGTTGCTGCAAATGTCATTGATGATACTGTGACTGCTGCGCCCGCTACGGTAGTAAGAAGTACATTTTTCAGAGTTTTGTTCATGTTAATTTCCTATTAGTATCAACTAAGCCAATGTATCCATTGGAATAAAGTCCATATCGTCGAATGTTTGATTTTCACCTAACATTCCCCAAACAAAGCTATAGTTTTGCGTACCACACCCCGAATGAATCGACCAACTTGGTGACAGTACGAGTTGTTTATCTCTAACTAGAATGTGACGAGTTTCGGTAGGTTCGCCCATCATATGAAACACGGCTTGTTCTGGCTTGATATTGAAATACACATACGCTTCCATTCGACGCTCGTGAGTATGTGCAGGCATCGTGTTCCAAACGCTACCCGGTGCTAAATGAGTGATTCCTAAACATAGCTGACAGGTTTCTATCACATCCGGATGCAGGTATTGGTTAATGACGCGTTGGTTTGCCGTCTCTATTGAACCAAGTTCTACCACGCGAGCCTCACTCTGAGGAATTACCCTTGTGGGTAGCGATTTGTGCGCTGGTGCACTTAATCCGTAGACTGTCGCGTTACCTTCTACTTTCTCTATCTCAATTGTCTTTGAGCCTAGGCCGACATAAAGCACATCCATAGCATTTAAATGGAACGTTTTTGCATCTACGGTTACTTTTACAGCTCCTTCTAAGCAAGCTAACCCAAGCTCTCTTCGCTCAAGAAAAAACTCGGTCCCGAACGACTTACTATCTATCCACTCCTCTAAAATCAATGGTTTATCTTGAGGACAAATTCCTAAAGCAACCGCTCGGTCAATATGGCTATACGCTACCGATACCCGAGATGGTATGAATAGCTCGTCGATCAAGAACTCATCACGCAGTTGTGCAGTGGAGTACTTTTTCACGTCTCTAGGGTTCGCTGAATACTTCGTTAACATAACTTTCCTTAACCGTAATTTATGCTTTTAATAGTAACAGTCGTTCTTATGTGATCAATACCATTCACATATGAACAACTATAGACGTGATCACTGATCCTTAAAATTGGAAAATTAACGGTTAAATCTTGAACTAGATCTTATTTTGAAACTGCGTTTTAAAAACACAAGGAGAGGTATTTGATATGAGTAAATTAACTTTGAATATTAAGCAGAGATGAACTCAATGGGCGTGGCTGGCTAGAGCACAGCCACGTTACATTGATCATAAAAAGTGGTGAGCGTAAATAGTTGAACTTACCAGTGACGCTGTCTTGGCTCGAACTGTGGTGATGTTTTCTTTTTCAAAGCCTGTTGTACGCGAACAAAATTTCTCCCCAGCATAATGCGTATCTGGCTATAAGTTTCATACGCCAAAAGTTTCCATGCAGGTGCGGTCCAATAGCGAGTGTACATATGCTTCATAGCGGCGGTCACATCTGGGGATTTTTGGGCGATTTGAGTACAAAGTGTCAATGCCTCTTTCATAGGATCATCGCTGACTTCGGTCACTAATCCCATAGATAATGCAGCCTTAGCGTCAAGTTCTGTAGCGCATATCGAGATTCGCATCGCTTGGTCCTTCGGCATGATTTCTCTAAGAGCAATGGATCCCGCCATATCTGAGGTTAATCCCATCCGCGACTCCATGATTGAAAGGTTGGCATTAGGCGCACAGAATCTAAAATCGGCCCCTAGCGCGATTTGCATACCCGCTCCCCAGCAATATCCTTCGATTACAGCAATAACAGGAACGGATAGCTTTCGCCAATTACTGCTTACTTGCTGTGCACGATTTGATTGGCCAGGAAGCCACTTAAACAAGAGTCTTGCAGCAAAGCTCTTGTTTTTCATCATAGATTTGAAATCGAGTCCTGAGCTAAAGTTGCCTTCACTTCCCGTCAGGATAACTGCCCTCAGCGTTCGGTCGTTACGAAGCGCTTTGCTCACATGAATCAACTCATTAAACATAATCATGTCGACGCCATTAAGCTTATCCGCCCTGTTTAAGCGTACAGTCACGACGTGCTCGTCCCTAGTTACTTTAATGCGTTGATAATCCATCCTTGTATCCTCTATCTAATCGTCTATCGCATCCGATATGCGAACTCTAATAGTTATCTCAAAGTGTAGTCGGCAAACCATCACAATTAGAATCAATACTCTAAAATGAGAGGTCATCACGAAAAAAGCTAGATACTTGGATCCATGGTGTTAAGCGAGTAATTGTGAGCGAGGTTCATTCTTAACAATATTAATTTATAGAATTATGAGATTGCTCTAATTAGCCGTCGAGTATTCTTGTGAACAGCGACTAGAGTGTTTGAATATCTTAGACGTAACGGATAATTAGGAAGTACTGTCCATGATTAAGGAAAATCAATCACGCTCTAAACACCAATCCAAAGCTAATAAGCTCTCTGAAAACAGTCGTGACCCTTTATGGCTTACGGTCAGCTATACCATCTTTACCTACCTACTTCTTAGCTACGTACTACCTAATTATTTAGGAACAGAAACTGCTGTTGGCATGGCGCTTGTTGGGCTTCTTGCCGAGTATGCTCTGTATGTCTCTTCACTGTGGCTGTTACCAGAGCTGATCGCTCTAGTAAGATCTTTCAAATCAGAGTCCGACATAGAAACCGTACAGAAAACCATTTAACTCAAACGTTATATCACTCGCAAAAAACTATTTTAATGATTAAGTTTCAACCAAATAAAAATAAGTTCGCACGTTTACAATAGGTTACGACTGGCACATTAATAGCCCCAAAAAACCGTGAGCAAGATCAACTTGATCCTGTAAATTCATAGTGTTACTGTGGCTTGGATGACGAAAATATGACCACAAGGAGTGTGCTTTGCCGAATATTCAAGTGAGTCGTTGGCGTGTTGAATCCTGTCCAGAATCATTGGAACAGAAAATCATCTCTGCCGTCGCCTACCAAGAAATGAAGGGAACTATTTCTGATTTTGAGTTGTGTCAGATATTCGGAGAAACCGTTTGGAAGAGCGGAGAGAATTACCATACACATGCTGTTTCTGTGTTAATCAATGAAGCAGAAAGGTGCTGTCGAGTCATTCCAAGATTACCGGTTGGGTAGTCTGTATTGATAACCTAATGTATTGATATTAAAAAGGGTCTACCAACTGGTAGACCCTTTTTTGTATTCTTGTCACTTATTATTAGCTCTGCGAATAGATAGCTTCCAATTTTTCATCTTTGCGCTTCCATACATCGTTGAGCCAGTTGTGGAAGCGACGTTTGAAGACTTTGTCGTTGAAGTAATCGCCGTTGAGGTTTTCGTCCATCTGATATACATCGATTTTGACCACAACTTTCGTCAACTTACCCTTCAACAAATCATTAAATGGGTCTTCTCGATTTTCTGGATACGCCAGTGTGATATCAACGACCCCATCCAACAAATGGTTCATGGCGTTAAGTGTGAACGCTACACCACCTGTTTTGGGCTTCAATAGGTGTCGATAAGGTGTTTTAACCGTCGCCAACTTTTCTTCGCTATATCGCGTCCCTTCAACAAAACTGATCATCGTTGTTGGCACGTGCTCAAACTTTTTACAAGCCTTGCGAATCGCATTAAAGTCATCATTGCGTCGCTCGGGGTGCTTAACCAGATAGGCCTGCGAGTGTCGCTTCATAAATGGCATATCCAAGCCCCAACAAGCAAGACCAACGAAAGGCACATACAGTAAGCTTTGTTTTAGTAAGAAT
The DNA here is from genome assembly GCF_027586995.1 of Vibrio sp. La 4.2.2. Classification (NCBI taxonomy): domain Bacteria; kingdom Pseudomonadati; phylum Pseudomonadota; class Gammaproteobacteria; order Vibrionales; family Vibrionaceae; genus Vibrio; species Vibrio sp. La 4.2.2. The sequence goes on along the minus strand of NZ_JAPPTJ010000012.1, from coordinate 68,832 downwards.
TTGCACATTGGCATTCTGTTTTTCATCACGGATGTGATGATAACAATGTCAGCCCAGCTTAAATGGTTAGACAACAACATATACCATTGGTCTGGCGTCAGATCTTCACCGCCTTCAACGTCCCATTCAATGTTGTTATTCAAGTTTAGCAGCCATAAGTTAATCGTCGCCCAAAGCCACATCTGTTTATTAGATAGGCTGGTCATCAATGTCTGAACGAATTTCAGTGGCAGTAGTAATTTGATGATCGAGAATGTGCAAACTACGAATGCAGTCACAGCCGTATTTGCCATTACTAGAAAAGAATTGATGAAGAGACGTAGATTGCTGAACATACCAATTGTTACAAAACTTAAAGAGGCCGCAATCATAGCAACTTTTGGCTAAACGTATAGTAAAGCTTTGTCATTCAAACGTGCCTTTCTAAAGGCACGTTTATTTTATTGTTTAATTACAAAGCGTTATTAAATCCAACCTGCTAGTCGTCCGACCAGGTAAAGTGAAATACCCGCCATCACACCCGCAACAATGTCGTCAATCATGATACCTAAACCACCATGAACGCGCTTATCGAGCCAACCTATTGGCCATGGTTTTACCATATCGAAGAAACGGAATAGCACAAAGCCTGTCAGTAACCACTTCCAATCGTCAATCGGTAGTTTGAGTGCTGGAACTATCGCCATGGTGATCCAAAATCCGGCGAACTCATCCCATACGATAGAGCCATGATCGTGCACACCCATATCATCTGAGGTCACTTGGCAGATTTTGATACCGATAATACAAGACATTAAAACCGCGATAAGATACATGCTCAAAGGCAATTGTGCTAACAGTAGATATAACGGAATCGCTGCCAGTGTACCCATAGTACCGGGTACAACAGGCGATAGACCACTGCCAAAGCCAGTCGCAAGCAAATGCCAAGGGTTTTTCAAAGAGATTAAGTCAAGGGGGTTACTCATTGGCTCACCTTAAAGTGGTCGAATCCACCCAACTGCCAGTCAAGTGGTTGGTCGTTAGAATGTAGATCAAGATAGCCCGTGCCCGTTATTTGTCCAATACAGGTAAATGGCGTATTTGATAGCGCGATCTCAAGTTGCCCTCTGTTGGCTTCCGGCACCGTAAAGCAGAGTTCATACTCTTCTCCGCTAGTTAATGCGTACTGCTTTGCGATGTCATCAGACTCCACGAATTGCTTGAGTTCAGACGAAACAGGCAGCAAGTCGACATCAATACGAGCGCCAACGTCTGAGCGCTTTAAAATATGCCCTAAGTCAGAAATAAGGCCATCAGAGATATCAATCGCAGCAGAAGCGATATCACGGAGGGTAATGCCTGCAAGCACTCTCGGCGTCGCCTCAAAGTGGCGCTTTTCTAATTCGCGGTTGAGCTCGGTATTCGCGCTGATGTTTTTTTCCAGAATCACATCAAGGCCGGCTTTGGCATCACCGAGGTGACCTGTCACATATACCCAGTCTCCAGAACTTGCCCCACTTCGAGTCAAGGCTTTGCCTTGTGGCAGTGTGCCTTGCACAGTAAGAGTAATCGCCAGCGGTCCTTTTGTGGTGTCGCCGCCAATGAGCTGGATACCGTAATAGTCTGCTAACGAGAAAAACGCATTGCAAAAACGTTCAAGCCAGCGTTCGTTCACTTCTGGTAATGAGATCCCCATGGAGACCCAAGCAGGTGATGCACCCATTGCAGCTAAATCACTGATATTCGAGGCAAGTGCCTTATGTGCAATCCAAGCCGGATCGGCGTCAGCGAGAAAGTGGGTACCGGATACTAAGGTATCAGTGCTAATGGCGATGTGGCTGTCAGCTGGAGGGGCAACAATGGCACAATCATCACCCTGTGCTAAGACCACGTCTTTGCGTTGCTGCTGTTTATGCGCGAAGTACTTGTCGATTAAACTAAATTCACCGGACATCTTGTAGGCTTTGTGCTGGAAAGGTGAGAAGAGTATATAAAAAAGGCCAGCAATTTGCTGACCTTTTTACGAATAGACAAACGTTAATCGTTACTTTTTGCGAACGTGAGGTGCTGCTTTATCTAGAACACCATTAACGAACTTGTGGCTGTCTTCTGCTGCGAATACTTTCGCAAGCTCAATAGCTTCGTTGATAACCACTTTGTAAGGTACGTCTTCGCGGCTCGTCATTTCGTACATAGCTAGACGAAGAAGCGCAAGCTCCATCATGTCTAGATCTTGCATTGGACGAGAAACGAACGGACGTAACTTGCTGTCTAGTTCCGTGTGATTCAACGCGACACCCGTGAGCAAATCACGGAAATATACAACGTCAGTCTCTGGCGCAGTCAACGCAGGTTCAGCAGCATGATGCTCTTCTTCATCATACTTACCACCTGATAAGAACTGTTCTTCAACAGTGGCAACATTTTCTTTAGTAATTTGCCAAGAATAAATTGCTTGCAGAGCAAATTGACGTGCATTACGACGTGCGGCTGGTTTCACACTGGCCCCCATTAGGAATCGATTTCAGAAAGAACGTTGATCATTTCAAGCGCGCTTAGTGCAGCCTCTGCACCTTTATTACCAGCCTTGGTTCCGGCACGCTCAATTGCTTGATCGATAGTATCAACAGTCAATACACCAAATGCTACTGGTAGGCTATATTCCAGAGACACTTGCGCAAGACCTTTATTACACTCACTACAAACATAGTCGAAATGTGGTGTACCGCCACGAATTACTGTACCCAAAGACACGATTGCATCAAACTTACCTGTTTTAGCAACTCGCTGAGCAACCAATGGTAGCTCTACCGCACCAGGGCAGCGAACAACAGTGATGTTGTCTTCACTTACTTGGCCGTGACGTTTTAAAGTATCGATAGCACCAGATAATAGGCTTTCATTGATAAAACTATTGAAACGAGAAATTACAATAGCAATCTTTGCGTTCGGTGCTGGGAAGCCACCCTCGATAACTTTCATATGCTTTCCTTATAAACTATGTTCATCGCGCGAGAATCGCCGGATTCTAGCACAACTCAATTATTAATATCCACCGCTAACTTTAGTCAAACACTGCTTTCACAATACTTGAAATCGGTTGCTGCGCGACGAAAAAGAAAAAGCCTTTGCGTTTCATAAGCAAAGGCTTGGATAAATTACTCAGTAATGTATTCGGTGACACTCAGACCAAAGCCACCCAGTGCGTGATACTTTTTATCCGCCGAAGACAGAAGCTTCATTTCATGTACACCAAGATCCGCAAGAATCTGCGACCCTACGCCTACTCGGCGTGATGTGCCTTGTTTTTTAGCCATGGTCGGTGCTGAGCCATTGTCTTGTTGCTCGAATACCTTGATCTTGTGAACAATAGCGTCAGTGCTTTCTTCATTACCAAGAATCACCAGTACACCACCTTCTTTTCCAATGCGCTTCATTGCTTTGTCCAAAGTCCAGCTGCGATCGGAGTTTCGATTTGAGCGTAAGATATCAGTGAAGGTGTCTTGCAAATGCACGCGAACTAATGGAGTGCTAGCCGTCAAATCACCAGCACACATCGCGTAGTGGATTTGATTGTCGATAGTGTCACGGTAGGTCACTAGCTCAAAGTCACCGAATTCAGTCGGCAAATGACACGCAGCAACGCGTTCAATAGTGGTCTCGTTATTGTTACGATACTCGATTAGGTCAGCAATCGTTCCCAACTTAATGTTGTGTTTTTCGGCGAATATTTCTAAGTCAGGACGGCGCGACATAGTGCCATCGTCATTAAGAATCTCGACAATCACAGAGGCAGGTTCAAAACCCGCGAGCTTTGCCAGATCGCAGCCAGCTTCAGTATGACCAGCGCGAGTTAACACACCACCGTCTTGAGCTGCCAATGGGAAAATGTGTCCTGGTTGCACTAAGTCTGCAGCCTTTGCGTTTTTTGCAACTGCGGCCTGAACTGTACGTGCGCGATCTGCCGCAGAGATACCAGTGGTTACGCCTTCCGCGGCTTCAATAGACACAGTAAAGTTAGTAGTGTACTGCGCGTTGTTGTCTTGAACCATAGGTGGTAAGCCTAGTGCTTCACAACGGCTCTTTGTCATGGTTAAGCAGATCAATCCACGTCCATGAGTCGCCATAAAGTTAATGGCTTCTGGTGTGATATGTTCAGCGGCCATAATAAGGTCACCTTCATTCTCACGGTCTTCATCGTCCATTAGGATAACCATTTTCCCAAGGCGAATGTCTTCAATGATTTCTTGCGGCGTACTAATTGGCATTTCACATTCCTGTATTGGTTCGTTGGGCATCAAGCTTTGCGTCAGATTTTAAGCGAAGCCGTTTTGTTGTAGGAAGTCCATGGTAATTCGAGACTCAGATTCGTCACTGGCTTTCGATTGCAGCAATCGTTCCATATAACGAGCTAGGACATCCACTTCTAAATTAATTTTTCGGCCAACATGAAAGTTGTCGATGGTCGTTTCTTCAGATGTATGGGGCACAATCGTTAGTTTAAAGGCATCTTTGCGAACGTCGTTTACCGTCAGACTGATCCCATCTACGGTAATAGAACCTTTTTCCGCTACATACTTGCCTAGCTCAGACGGCATCTGCACCCAAAACTCTATGGCGCGACCAACTTGTTGTCGGTCCACAATTTCTCCAACACCATCCACATGCCCAGACACGATGTGCCCGCCAAATCGTGTCGTTGGTAGCATCGCTTTTTCTAGGTTTACTTTGTCGCCAACGCTGTAGTGAGCAAAGCCTGTTTTCTTTAGCGTCTCAACGGATAAGTCCGCATGGTAACTGTTGTCTGTGAAGCTGGTGACCGTAAGACAGACGCCATTTGTCGCGATGCTGTCTCCTAGTTTTACGTCACTCATGTCCAGTTTGCCCACTTCAACATGAATACTGATATCTTCTCCTTTTGGAGTGATACCCTTCAGTGTGCCAACCGCTTCAATAATTCCTGTAAACATTGTTCTACTTCTGCTTTAGTTGTGGTGTGGCGACAATGCGAATGTCGCTTCCCACCATACGAATATCTTTTATATCGAGCTCGATGACGTCTTGCATCTCAGTCAATCCAAGTGCCCCAATAAGCCCTCGCCCATCGGCCCCCATAAGCTTAGGTGCTAAATACACAATAAGCTCATCAACGAGCTGTTGTTGAATCATCGAGCCCGCTAGCGTTGCCCCAGCTTCTATCCATACATGATTAATTTGTTGGTCTTTAGCCAAGCCTTGCAGTGTTTCAGCTAAATCCAATTGATTAGCTGAGTTCATTGTCACGTTAAGATCGCCACCAGCCTGAGCCACTCGAATCATATCACCCTCAGATTGGAACAATTTCAGCTCTCTCGATAGTGCATTTTGTCTATCCAAAATCACGCGAGTAGGTTGGCGTAATTCATCGGGCTTAATTACATCAGTGACATTACTTGGAAGCTCATCCCAACGTACATTCAAAGAGGCGTTATCTTCTACGACTGTTTGACTGGTCGATAGAATAGCTCCTGACTGGGCACGATATGCTTGAACGTCTCGACGTGCTTCGGGGCCAGTAATCCACTGGCTTTTGCCATTAGCTAATGCCGTTTGCCCATCAAGGCTGGCTGCCATTTTCAGTTGAACAAAAGGCATCCCTGTTTCCATTTTCTTCAGGAAACCAGGGTTAAGCGCTCGCGCATCTTGTTCCAAAAGACCAACGGACACCTCAATACCAGCTTCACGAAGCATATTAAAGCCTCGGCCAGCCACTTGCGGATTGGGATCAGACATGGCACAAATGACTTTAGACACTCCTGCTTTTATCAGCCCTTCAGCACATGGAGGTGTTCGTCCATAGTGTGAACATGGCTCCAATGTGACATAAGCGGTCGCGCCCTTAGCTCGCTTTGCTGCCATTCTTAAGGCATGAACTTCCGCATGTGGCTCACCGGCTTTCTTATGATAGCCTTCTCCCACTACCTCGTTGTTTAAGGTAATGACGCAACCTACATTTGGGTTAGGCGCAGTGGTAAAGCGCCCTCTTTTCGCGAGCTCTATGGCACGGCTCATCATTTGATAATCAATAGCGCTAAATTGGCTCATAACTTTCCATATCTATGGCTAAATGCATCTGGGTCGATCAGTCTTCGAGACGAGCGATTTCTTCTCCAAACTCTCGAATATCTTCAAAGCTTCGATAAACGGAGGCAAAGCGAATATAAGCGACCTTATCCAACTCTTTTAACTGAGTCATAACAAGGTTACCAATCATCTCACTTGGTACTTCACGCTCTCCAGTCGCACGAAGTTGTGACTCAATATGACTGATAGCAAGTTCAATAGCGTCTGCACTTACCGGACGCTTTTCTAAAGCACGCTGAATACCGCCAACCATTTTATCTTTATTAAACGGTTCACGATTGCCGTTAGACTTGATGACTTTAGGCATCACCAGTTCGGCCGTTTCAAAGGTGGTGAAACGTTCACTACATGCCAAACATTGACGACGACGACGCACTTGGTGGCCATCCGCTACCAACCTTGAGTCGATAACTTTTGTATCATTTTCAGTGCAAAAGGGACAATGCATAACACCTCCTGTGGTTGATTTCCCAGTTTAGCGAAAATTCACCTATTAAGAAATCCACTATTTGACCAGTTAAGCCCGTTATCTATGGTATTGCTGAATGGCTTCACACTCTTGCCAATCAAATGCATCAATAAGGCTTTGCCAGACCGCATCAAAGTTTGCAGAAATGGTTATTTCCTGCTCTGTAATAGGATGAACAAACTTCAGTTCAGAAGCGTGTAGCAATAGGCGGTGCGAATCGTAGTGTTCGCGAAACAAACGATTGTGCTTGCCATCACCGTGACTAGTATCACCAATAATCGGGTGACTCAGATGGTGCATGTGTCGGCGCAGTTGATGTTTACGACCAGTCTTAGGTTTCATCTTGACCAGGCAATAGCGACTGGTTGGGAATCGCCCTGTTGAATAAGGCACTTCAACCGATGCCAATGGCTGATAAGCGGTTACTGCAGGCTGCGCTTCCTTGTCTTGAGAAGCAAATTTATCGGCGATTTTGTCAAGCTCCACTTTAAGAGGGTAATCGAGAACATCACCCTCAGTGATCCAGCCTCGAACGATGGCATGATAGGTTTTCTCAATGTTGTGCTCAGCAAACATCGGCATAGCCTGTGAAGCGACTTCACTAGACAGAGCAAATAACAACACGCCAGACGTTGGTCGATCTAAGCGATGCAATGGGAATACATGTTGGCCAATTTGGTCTCGTAATGTCTGCATGACAAAACGTGTTTCGTTTTTATCAAGCCACGAACGATGCACAAGCATACCCGCAGGTTTATTTACCGCGACTAAATATTGGTCTTGATAAACGATCTCTAGTGGTTCCACGGCAGGTAGAGTCATGGTTTCGGTCATTTGGCGTTATCATCCAGTTTTTTCAATATAAGGATTATTTCTTGATACTCAGGGCGCAGCTTCCATACCTCTTCAAAGTAAGGAGCGATCTCAAAGCCCTTCGGTAATGGCTGTCCCATCTCTATCATAGATTCAATACGCTGAATAAAAACCCACTGTAGCCACTCATGGGGTTCCAAAGTATCGACAGAGAAAGGTTGTTGGCTGCTCATCGCACTGGCTGTTGGCTCTTGGATTTGCCACAGTGCATGTTTTTTAAGCAACTCTTTTAGCTCTACGAGCAATAGCTTCATGGTAAATAGGCCGTTCGTTAGATTGCGGTCTCATCATTCGATGAAATTGGCAACCAATGACTTGAAAATTCGCGATAGAATACCATCTATTGTTCTATACCCAAACCGTACTAGGAATTACTCCATGGATACCATTCATACTTTGTCGGACCTTCTGGTAAACAGTGGCTGCGAATATCACATTTATGATATTTCTCGACGAGTTCAGCGCATCGACAATGATCAATTTGCCAACGTTGAGCAAGCAAGCCAACCGTACCCTTATCCGATTCAAAGACAGGCACAGTTTGCGATTGCCTACTGGAACGCGGAGAAACAACCTTGGATATGGTTTCTGAAGTTTAACCTCGATGAGCGCGGTCTACTTAGTCAGGCTGATGTGGGCCAGTTTCTTAAGTTTGTGATGGAAGCGATGGGGACTCGGCTGAGTAAGGAAATGAGTGAAGAGCAACAACAAAAGCTCGCGAATAACCCATTTACGTTCAAACCAAAAGACGACAAGCTTGCCGTGTTTCATAGCGTACTTCGTGCTGAGTTAGCACTACCAACCAGTCAATACTACACGCATGCGCAAGAATATTTTGCCGGTAAACTGGGATGGGATAATTGGCAAACAGTCGGTCTACAAGGTATTACTGACATTGCCGCTCGTCTCAGTACTGACGATAACAATCGACTAGTAAGAACCAGTTTACGACATATTGCTAACGAGCCGAGATATGCTCTGCTTGGAGCCTTGGAGCATATTGCCCTTCCAGCAAAACTTTCTGATACCTTATTTGAATTGGCACAAAAAGAGGTGGAGACAGAGTATGCCGATCTGTTCCTACTATCCGCATATGTCCGTGCCTTATCTGGAGGAAAACCGGAACAACTTGAGTCACTGATTACTACCATCTTAGCCAGTGCGACACTCAGTCATCAAGAAATTCTCATCGCAATCGCGGGTCGCTCTTGGTTACCGTTAACGACACCAGCGCTGGCAGAACAATTTCTGATTAGGCTGGCACAAACAGGAAACCAGACTCTGTTCAACCAGCTGTTTGCCGATCTGGTTATGATGCCAAGTTTACGTTTGGTTCTGCTGCCACTGTTGCACTCTAGTCCGTCCCCTGAACTGGCACAGGCGTTGGTCGCGCTACAGCAAAGTGCCACGCAGGGCCGAACGCATTAAGGAGACCTAACGGTGATCGACAATTTACTGATGATCTTAGCATTGAGCTTATTTTGCTTTTTGTTTTGGCAACAAAGGCGACAAGGTGAAATTGCTAAAGCTGCGGTAAGTAGGCGTTGCAAAGAATTGGATCTGCAGATGCTTAGCGTGTCGTTCGGCGCACACAAGCTAAGAGATGCCAACGGTAGATGGGGTTGGCATACTATTTATGAATTTGAGTTTTCAGCCCTGGGCGATGATTACTATCAAGGAAAGCTGTTGATGAAAGGCTTTCATGTTCTGAATTTTCATCTGCCACCGCACCGAATGTAGATTGAAAGATCAAATACGGGCCGTGTTCATCTTTTGCATGGCCTATTTGCTCAAAGTCGAGCTTCTTAAGTAGTCTGATGGAAGGTTCATGGTCAGTATCGACATTCGCCGTCAATTTACTTAATCCCAAGGCCGCAACCACGTCAGGAATAAACGCGCGCAACACTTCCGTGGCAATACCTTTATTCCAATACTGTTTATCAAAGATATAGCCCAGTTCCCCTTCACTACTCGCATGCCTGTCGACAAATATATGACCCAAATAGTCTCTGGTTCGAATGTCCAAGACTGCCATGGCATAAATATCAGGGTCGCTTAAGATCGATTGAAAAATAGTGCGTGCTTTTGCCAACGTGTGAGGGCCATTCATGTGCTTTCTATTCTTAGCACAGACGTTAAGCATGAGAAAATCCGACTCGAGATGGTCGGTATAGGGGATTAATACTGTCCGTAGCGTGGCGATCGTCATAACGTTCTTACATTCCTTTGATTTCGCGTGCAGACTATAACAAGTGATTCCATGAGATTTATTGATCTCAGATATAAGAAAAGCCCCAACACTTGCGTATTGGGGCTATAGTCTTACTCGCAGCAGTCCGGCTACTAAAAATGCTCCATGCATCATCCGTAATAGTGGCTGAATCCTTCAGCTATATCCATTCGTCGCCGTCCTAGCGGTGTCCATCTCATCCAATGACGCTAACCATCCCAGTCAGCTCGCTTCACTTGTTCCTTGAGCGGTGTCCTTGACCATCTTCCTGATGGGGTTCCTTCACTCTTCCTGAGTGTATCCTTTTCCTTTTAAATCATCTTCCTGATGATTGTTCGCATCCCGCGCTATCCTAACTTCCTTGCTGGTTACGATTCCCTTGGTAACCAAATCTTCTTCCTGAAGATGACCTTCCAATGTCTTTCCTGTTCCGTGTCAGCATCCTTCCGACAAGTTCTAATTTACGCGATTGCCGTTTTTGAGCAATGCAGAAAACTCAATTTTTTCCGCACCAAAATGTTTCACAACGGTTAAAAATCAATAAATACAAACACTTAATATTGTTTTCTTCCAAATTTCTCGCGCTTTTATCTCTTTCTCTCACAACTGCTGTGAGAGATCTCGCACAAGCCTCTTCCGTTTTAGCGCGCTTATTAATGAAGCCATCAATGCCAAAGTGTGACGAGAATCGACTTTTGCTTTTCTGTACCCCGACCAAAATCACAGGTACTATTTAGTTATCCCTTATTGAATGGAAAAAAACATGCTAACGAAAGATGTCTCCGCAGAAATTGAAGCGGCTTTAAACTCATTGCATGCTGAGGGCAAGGAACCAACAGTCGCTTTGGTAAAGGCGCGTTTGAAGACCAAAGTGCCTATGCCTGCACTAATAACTGTAATTAAGTCCTGGAAGAGTAGCCAACACGTTCCTAAAGTTGAAGTGGCTGCTGAGCCTGAGATTCAGCCATTGGAACTCAGAGTGAAGGAATTAGAACAACAAGTCGCGCTACTGACGGAAAGACTGACCAAGCTGGAGCAGAACAATGGTTAAGATTTGGGTGGATGCCGATGCGTGTCCAAAGGTAATTCGCGAAACTATTTGTCGAGCAGCAGAGCGAACCGGATTAACCTGCACATTCGTGGCGAATCACGCGGTGCCTGTACCAAAACGAGAGAACATTCACTCACTCACTGTGCCTTCAGGGTTTGATATCGCTGACAATGAAATTGTAAGGCGTGTTAGCGAGGGCGATTTAGTCATCACATCAGATATCCCGCTTGCAGATGAAGTCATCACCAAGAATGCCCTAGCGCTAAGTCCGCGCGGCGAGATGTACACTAAAGATACAATTAAAGCACGACTCAACATTCGCGACTTTATGGATACCATGCGCTCGAGTGGCGTTCAAACTGGCGGGCCCGCACCGTTAGGACAAACTGAACGACGCGAATTTGCCAATAATTTAGACCGCTTTTTGGCTAAAGCGAAGCGATAGCGCACTCCAAGTAAGTCGTCGGTGCAAACAGAAGCGCACAAACAAAAAAGTCAGAGCTTATGGCTCTGACTTTTTCAATTCATAATGCTTGTGATTAATTACGCACGTGGCAAGTAATCAGCCTTTCCAACCCACTTGTAGCTGGTTAGTTCTTCTAAGCCCATTGGACCACGAGCATGAAGCTTCTGAGTAGACACGGCAACTTCAGCACCTAAGCCAAACTGCGCTCCATCGGTAAAACGCGTAGATGCGTTAACATAAACCGCTGCCGAACCTGCTGAGTTGATGAACTTTTCTGAGTTCACCAAGCTGTTAGTCATAATAGCGTCGGAGTGACTGGCATTATGTATTCGCATATGGTGAATCGCTTCTTCCACATCCGCAACCACTTTCACACCTAGCGTAAAACTCAACCACTCAGTATCAAAATCGCCTTCGCCTGCACTTCTTAAATCTGCAGCGCCAGCTAGAATAGCCTCCGCCTTTGGCTCAGCGACTAGGCTCACTTTACCTTTGAGACGCTCGGCAAGCATCGATAAGAACTCCGCCGCTACCTTCTCATGCACTAGTAGGGTGTCCAATGCATTACACGCAGATGGACGCTGAACTTTAGAGTTTTCAACCACATCTAAAGAACGTACTAGGTCAGCAGACTCATCAACGAAAATATGACTGATACCAAAGCCGCCAATGATTACTGGTATATTACTGTTCTCTTTACACATTTTGTGTAAACCGGCACCACCACGAGGAATGATCATATCGACATAATCATCCAACTTAAGCAGTTGTGATACAAGCTCACGATCTGGCTTTTCAATATACTGAACCGAAGCAGCTGGCAAGCCCGCTTTATCTAACGCCAATTGAATGACTTTCACCAGTTCCATATTGGAGTAAAACGTCTCTTTACCGCCACGCAGAATGCTTGCGTTACCTGTTTTTAGGCAGAGCGCCGCAATATCGATGGTTACGTTTGGACGCGCTTCATAGATAACACCTACTACACCAAGTGGCACGCGACGACGAGACAGACTCATGCCGTTCTCAAGGATTTTGCTGTCAATTTCACTGCCAACAGGATCTGACAAGGTGATCACATTGCGCACGTCATCAGCAATGCCTTTCAAGCGCTGCTCGTTTAACAGCAAACGGTCCAAAAGTGCTTCAGTAAGCCCAGCTTGACGGCCAAGCTCAATGTCTTTAGCGTTTGCCGCTAGGATTACGTCAGCATTAGCTTCTAGCTCATCAGCAATGATCTGTAGCGCATTGTTTTTTTGAGCAGTCGATGCAGTAGCCAGAGAGAAGCTTGCTTGCTTGGCATTCTGACCGAGTTTAATCATATCCATTACTTATCCCTTTATTCTTAATCTTGAATGACAACCATATCGTCGCGGTGAATGACTTCAGCACCATAGTCATAGCCTAGAGTCTCACCGATTTCTTTACTGTGTTTACCTGCAATTTTCGCTAGGTCAGTATCGGAGTAGCCACAAATTCCTTTTGCAACCAGTGCTCCGTCTTTGGTTGTCACACGCACCACTTCACCTCGAGCGAAGCGGCCTGAAACTTTAACAACACCTTTTGCGAGTAAACTGCTGCCTTTGCCAATCACAGCATTGACTGCCCCCGCATCGATGACAATGTTACCCGTTGCTGCCGGGCCAGCAAGAATCCAACGTTTACGATTCTCTAGTGCTTCTGGAAGTGGTAGGAAGCGTGTACCTTGGGGCTCATCTGACAACGAATCAAACACCACGTTCTCAGCACTACCAGCAGCGATAATAACTTCAATACCGGCACGACGTGCAATATCCGCTGCCTGAAGTTTGGTTGCCATACCGCCTGTGCCCAATGTCGTTCCACTGCCGCCAGCAATCTTACGAAGCGTTTCATCAATCGTAGTGACTTCGCGAATAAGTTCCGCATTAGGATCCTTGCGAGGATCGGCGGTAAACAGGCCACGCTGATCGGTTAACAGCAGCAGTTTGTCTGCACCACACAAGATACCCACCAATGCTGACAGGTTATCGTTATCACCAACTTTAATCTCGCTAGTCGCAACCGCATCATTCTCATTCACAACCGGAATAATGTCGTTTTCCACTAGCGCATTGATGGTGTCACGTGCATTCAAGAATCGCTCACGATCCTCAAGATCTGCGCGTGTTAGCAGCATTTGACCGATTTTAAGTCCGTAAATCGCAAATAGCGACTCCCAAACTTGAATCAACTGACTTTGTCCCACAGCCGCTAATAGCTGCTTACTCGCCATTGAATTGGGAAGTGCGGGGTATCCTAGGTGCTCTCTGCCTGCGGCAATAGCACCAGAAGATACCATAACCACAGAATGACCAAGCTTTTTCAGCTCAGCACATTGTCTAACGAGCTCGACCATATGCGCTTTGTTTAGCGCTAGGGAACCACCTGTAAGAACGCTTGTTCCTAACTTCACCACTACAGTTTTTTTGTCTGTAGCTTGACGATTAATATCAGTTGTCATCTCTGTTTGTTGGACACGAAAGTTAAATAAGGAGTGATGTTTTAGCAATCAAACATCATTTATACAAGTAAAAAGTGAGAGGATTGGAAAAGCAGCAAAAAAAGCCCCAATCGAGACATTGAGGCTTTGTAAACGTTACACGAACTCTACAGAGTCATCATGTATTGCTACATCCAACGAGAACTTTTCTTGAAGCGCAGAAACCAACTTTTCATGGAACACTTCTTGTGTTCGAGTAATCTCTTGAGTTGCTGATTCCGGAGCCGACTCTAGGACCCACTCACCTACTTGGTTATAGCGACCAATCTGATACGTTGCTTCAAATTGCTCATCAACTAGGCTCAAATCAACCCACCAACCCCAAAACTCTCTATCTTCTGGAGACTTAGTATCATCAACACAAACGGAAAGGCAATCAAAGTGATAAAACCCTTCTTTGCATAGAGGCTCTCTAAGATAAGGACCAATCGCTTTTAGAGCAGTGAGCAAACGATAATGCGTAGGGTTTTTAGCCGCTTCTGACATGGGGAAACTCCATTTATAAGTAAAATTAGTTATTGAATTGAAATAGCGTTAAATTTTCCGAGATATTTATTGTTTTATCATATATTTGATTACACGCTTATTTCATATTTAACTAATTTACCACAAATGTCACCTCCAAAGTTCGTCCTCCAACCACTTAATCGCCATTTCGAGTGATTGCTCATATCCTTTAGCAATACCTTTCGCAGGTATTTGTTTTGCCTTGCCGTAATCACTGAACATGGCTACCAAGCGGTTGTCTGAATGTGGTGAAACCATATCGCCTTCTAGGCTCATTGCTAAGATCGGCACTTTCGTGCGACGAGCACTGAGGAAGCCTTGTATCTTGAGTGACCAAGCCATTAACTGCCCTGACAAACTATTGATATCAATAGCATCTTTGCCTAATCGAGAGCCCAGCATATCCAAATACATCTTAGGCATGTTCTGGATTTTCTTTGGACTCGTCAGCAAATCATGGATAGGTGCGCCAAGTGATACACAACCTTTAATCTTATTGGGTTCAAGGAAAGACAACCTTACCATCGCGTTGCCACCAAAACGGAAACCTAATAGACCTACTTTGAAATGATCAACCCATGGGATATTTGGTAGCTCGTTTAGCACAGCTTGGTGTAAGCAAGACGTGTCTTCCGTTAGGGGCCAATGAGAGCTGTGACCGATAGAAGGCATATCGACGGTTAACATCGCGATGCCTGCTGGTGCAAGGTAATCGCGGAACAAACGCCACATGTCTGTTTGTAAGGAGTCGAGACCAGCACTCACTATAACAACAGGTTGTGGTTTGTCTGTGCTAACTAAGTGCAGATTAGCAATAATACGTTTGTTCTTATAAGGAACTTCAATTTGCTTAATAATGTGACTAGTACGTTTTGCTGCCTCATTGTAAGCCGTATTCGCTAGCACCTGCGCCTGTAACGCAAGATTGTCGTTCTTTAGATGAGGGTAACCTGCAATGCTAAAACAAAGTGAGGCTTTAAATAACTCTTCGGCCGAGTCATCCCCGGTCACATCATTAGCACGCTTTTGATGCAACATACCAAGCTTCGTCCACTCATAGTTCCAGTTGCCACCGTGATAGCCCATTACGGTATCCAGCCACTCGTCAACCGTACGAGAATGTTTTGATGAGGCAATGGTCGCTAGCACACTTTCCTGTTCAATAGGATCAATACCCTGCCAAACCCATTGCAACCGTAGTAGGTTTCGGTACCAAGAGGTTGGGTTCTCCGCTCTGCGCTCCTCAAGCAGCTTATCGCTACTCGGCATATATCTAATCAGACGGGAGGTTTCTTTTGCCTGTTTGTTTTTCTCGAACAACGTCTCAGAGATATTCTTGCTGGTTTCTTCAGACATGTCATAGCCTTCTAATGGAACTTTGTCCTATATAGTAATAAAAAAAATGACCCAATAAAGGGTCATTTTTCGCAAATACAGATTGATGTATTTATTTTTGTTTACGGTTGATTGGCTCAACGTAAGACAGCACCATATCCCATGGCTGCTCAATCCAACAGTCCTGAGCGATGTCAACGATGTATTCATCAACAAGCTCAACACCCGCAGGTTTCGCACATACTGTTACAAATTTAGCTTTAGGGTACATCTCGCGGATCTTACGAGCAGTGTCGCCACTGTCTACTAAATCATCAACGATTAGATAACCTTCACCATCATGCTCAGGTGCTTTTAGCACTGTCATGTCACGCTGATGATCGTGATCGTAGCTAGAGATACATACCGTATCTACGTAACGAATACCTAGCTCACGAGCCAGAATTGCAGCAGGAACCAGACCACCACGGCTTACGCCTAGAATGCCTTTCCACTGTTCTGCTGGCATTTGACGCTCAGCAAGTTGACGGCAATATGCGTGCATATTGTCCCATGTGATGATGAATTTGTTAGCCATAGTAAAAACCTAATTAAAACGTGTTCGTGCGTTATGCAGCCAAAATGTACTTCATGATAAAGATTGCCGACATTACCCATACACTTAGAGAAACGTCACGTCCTTTACCACTCAATGCTTTGATCGCCGCGTAAGCAATGAAACCTAACGAGATACCTTCTGCAATAGAGAATGTAAAAGGCATCAGCAAGCAAGTTACAACAACCGGCGCAGCTTCTGTAATGTCTCTCCAGTCGATACCAACTAGACCAGACATCATAAGAATTGCTACGTAAAACAGAGCACCTGCAGTTGCGTAAGCTGGGATCATACCCGCCAAAGGCGAGAAGAATAAAGCAAGTACAAACAAAATGCCAACAACAACTGCAGTCAGACCTGTACGACCGCCAGCAGCCACACCTGCTGTACTCTCTACATATGAGGTTGTGTTTGACGTACCCAGTAGTGCACCTACTGATGTCGCTGTTGAATCCGCTAGAAGCGCTTTGTTCAAGCGTGGGATTTTGCCATCTTTGCCGATTAAATCTGCTTTTTGAGCAACGCCAACCAGCGTACCTGCAGTGTCAAACAAGTCGACGAATAAGAAAGCAAATACCACTGAAATCATGCCAATCTCAAACACGGCTGAGAAATCTAATTGCATGAAGGTAGGCGCAATGCTTGGTGGAGCAGACATGATACCGCCCCACTGCACGTCACCAAAAATAAGACCAAGACCGGTTACCGCCAAGATAGCGATCATTACTGCACCTTTTACACCACGGTGTACAAGTGCAATAGTCAGAAAGAAACCAACTGCAGCGAGAGTTGCTGGCAGTGACGTGATATGACCAAGCGAAACCAGTGTTGCTGGGTTATCGACAACAATACCCGCGTTTTTCAGCGCGATAAGTGCCAAAAATAGACCAATACCCGCAGAAATACCGGTTCTAAGCGACATTGGAATGGAGTTAATGATCCACTCACGAATTTTGAACACACTCAAAAGGATGAACAAGACACCTGAGCAAAATACTGCCGCTAGAGCCACTTGCCATGTGTAACCCATACCTAGCACAACCGCGTAGGTAAAGAACGCATTCAGCCCCATACCAGGAGCCTGTGCGATTGGATAGTTAGCTACGAAGCCCATGATGAAACAGCCAATAGCAGCCGCAAGACAGGTAGCAACGAATACTGCGCCGCGATCCATGCCGGCATCAGCTAGAATTGCTGGGTTAACAAAAATAATGTAAGCCATCGTCAGGAAGGTTGTTAAACCTGCGATGATCTCAGTGCGCACATTGGTGCCATGTTCACTGAGTTTAAACAGCCTTTCGAGCATAATCGAATCCCTAAAATGTAAAAAGTAAACGGTTGCGTAAACGATTGGCGCGAATTATAAGGTTATCAAAACGCAAATTCCACCTAGAATTTTGACTCTAAACCAAATAATTTTAAGTTGATATGAAACCTATTCGGTAACAATAACTAACAATTTGATGTAGTTACTCAATCGCCAATAGAATTCAGTGTAGTCAGGCTATTTACCGTTCGTTCACTATTTGAACGTTTTTTGAGATTGAGACGGTAGTTTGGGGAGATAAAAGACAAAAAAAACGCCACTCAGTTGAGTGGCGGTAGAATAATTTGGTCATCAATTGGGGTATATAACCAACGAAAAATTCTAAATATAGGGGTATAAATCGTTCACTATCTACCAAAGTAGACATTGTACGCGAAGTCTTTTGTGTATACGTTTTGAGTTGTCCAAAACATCGCGCTTGCTAAACCTTTCATAAACATCACCTTCTAACAAAACATCATTGTGCATTAATTGCTTTGAATCTCGGTTCCTTGGAGGCGATAAATCGGGCTCTTTCCGTGAGCAGTATCGTTGAGTCTCTCAACTGTTCAAAAGAATACCATATCGGATTTTTATTACAAGCACAAAAGCGATCTAAGTCACAATTATTTTAATGATGACTAATTTATTACTTAAAACTGTAATTAAATTACAAAAACAACACTATCAAATATGCACCTAGACTCATTCAAGTCTGGTAACTAAGCTTTACCACCGTTTCTACAAGATACTTCAGGTTTGACTACTACCTATTTACAACTAATGATATCCTTTGCTTTATCTTAAATAAGCTAGAAAACCAGACGTTCCCTTCAAAATAAGGAGCATCTGAGGAACAACTATCTAGCAAAGCCCGTCAAAAGGAGAGTTCCGTGTCTGAATTCCATTCTGAAATCAGTAAGTTGTCACCAGCACCTGTCTGGCAATTTTTCGATAAAATCTGCTCTATCCCTCACCCATCTAAGCATGAAGAAGCTCTTGCAGAGTACATTGTCGGCTGGGCAAAGGAGCAAGGTCTTGAAGTAAAACGTGACAAAACTGGCAACGTCTTCATTAAGAAGCCTGCTACCGCAGGAATGGAGCATAAGAAAGGTGTTGTGCTTCAAGCGCACATCGATATGGTACCGCAAAAGAACGAAGATACTGACCATGACTTTACCGTTGACCCAATTCAACCTTACATCGATGGCGAATGGGTAACCGCAAAAGGCACAACATTGGGTGCTGATAACGGTATTGGTATGGCAACATGTTTAGCTGTACTTGCTTCTAATGACATCAAACACGGTCCTCTAGAGGTATTGCTAACTATCGACGAAGAAGCTGGTATGACTGGCGCGTTTGGTCTTGAAGCAGGTTGGCTGGAAGGTGACATCCTACTTAACACGGATTCAGAGCAAGAAGGTGAAGTCTACATGGGCTGTGCTGGCGGTATCGACGCAGCAATTACTTTCGAGGTAAATCGTGAAGCAGCTCCTGAAGGTTATGTGGCGCGTCAGCTGACATTAAAAGGTCTTAAAGGCGGACACTCCGGGTGTGATATCCATACTGGTCGCGGCAATGCTAACAAGCTGCTGGCTCGCTTCCTTGCTGGTCATGCTCAAGAGTTAGACGCACGTCTTATTGAATTCCGTGGCGGTAGCTTACGTAATGCCATCCCACGTGAAGGTTTTGTCACCCTTGCACTGCCAGAAACGAATCTAGCAAAGCTGGACGAATTATACAGCTTCTATACTGAACTGCTGAAATCTGAGCTTGGCGCTATCGAAACCGATATTGTTACCTTTAACGATGCAGCTGACTTAGCTGATGTATTTGCGACAGAATCTCAAGCTCGCTTCATTGCAGCACTAAACGCTTGTCCAAATGGCGTGATTCGCATGAGTGATGATATTGAAGGCGTGGTAGAAACCTCGTTAAACGTTGGCGTTATCAGCACTCAAACAGATAAAGTAGAAGTACTTTGTTTGATTCGCTCTTTAATTGACTCTGGGCGTTCACAAGTTGAAGGCATGCTAGCCTCTATCGCAGAGCTAGCTGGCGCTACTATCCAATGCTCAGGCGCATATCCTGGTTGGAAGCCTGATCCAGAATCAGAAATCATGGCTATCTTCCGTGACATGTATGAAGGTATCTATGGTCACAAACCAAACATTATGGTCATTCACGCGGGCTTAGAGTGTGGTCTGTTCAAAGAACCATACCCTAGCATGGATATGGTCTCGTTTGGCCCAACGATCAAGTTCCCTCATTCGCCAGATGAGAAAGTGAAAATCGATACCGTTGAACTGTTCTGGAACCAAATGGTTGCGCTATTAGAAGCCATTCCTGCTAAAGCATAATTCGCTGCTTTAATCGCCATGATCAAGCCGATGTTTAACCATAACATCGGCTTTTTTGTTTCATATCAAAAGGCAGTTTTGTTTTTTCCGTTACCTCTGTGTATATTGAGACAAGTTATCATTTACAGAGATCATTGATATGCAAGTTTACGGTTGTTGTGACTTAGTAAGAGAAATCTACGCCCAAATTGGTAGTGGTGACCAAGGTTATATCCCCCAGGCTATTTCTTGTGCAGTACGTGCGTTAAACGACATTGCAGCGGACGAATCCTTACCTTTGGAAACACGTGAAAAGGCAGCTTTTGCCGCGGCCAATTTACTAATTTCCGATTTTGAAGATAGGTAGAGAGCACACTATGAATCTAGCGAACTTTGAGAGTATGGACCCTGTCATGCTGATGAGTATTGTTAATATGAAGCTACGGGACGATTTTGCTGGCGATCTCGACAAACTTGCTAACTTCTTCGATATCAGTAAGTCGGCATTAATTGAGAAACTAGCAGGTGCTGGGTTTGATTTTCTTCCCGAGGCTGGTCAATTTCGATAAGACGTAGACACGACGTTTTCTTTGTAAAAAAGCTCTGCAAATGCAGAGCTTTTTTACTGATCTCATACTGTTTGTCTCAACCAAACGATGCCCAAATAACCGTAATCACTAAGATCGGGCAGACGAATTTCACGTAGAAAGGCCATACCTTGCCAAACCAGCCAAGCTGAAAGTCTGGACAGCCTTGTTCAAGCTCTTTTATCTTACCAGCTCGGCTCCAGACCCAACCACCAAATAAGCAGAACAGCAGTGCTGCGACTGGTTGTAAATATTGCGTTGCTACCATTGCTACTAGGCCAAATAGCTCTGCAAAATTAAACACAATATAGACACTAAATAGAGCGATTAATGCGCCCAGTATCCAACTGGTTTTCTTACGGCCAGTCTTGAAGCGTTCATCTACTAACGCTACCGGACATTCAAGCATCGAAATAGAAGACGTTAGCGCTGCAATTGTAAGCAACAAGAAGAAAACAACAGAAAACACTAAACCCAATAAACCAAGAGATTCAAACATCAATGGCAGCACGGTAAAAACAAGCGTGTCGGAGCTCAATAATGAACCGTCTTCAGCATAGATTTGTACCCCTTTCTGCATAGCAACAAACATCGCTGGCATCACCACCAAACCAGCGATAAATGCCACCGCTGTATCTACTAACGTGACGTTCATCGCCATCTTCGGCAGGTTCTCTTTTTTTGAAAGGTAAGAGCCATAAATCAGCATTGAACAGCCACCTATCGTTAATGAGAAAAAACCCTGTCCCATGGCAGCAAGAATTAATTTCCTGTCCCAAACTTTTTCGAAATCAGGGATTAGGTAATGCTTGAGTCCTTCCATCGCTCCTTGTTGCATCATGATATAAACGAATAACAACGCAAATAGAATGAAGAGTGAAGGCATTAATCGGGTTGACCATTTCTCGATCCCCTGTTTAACACCACCTTGAACGATAAGAACAGTGAGAAGGTAGAAGACAATGGTACCGAACACGTTGCGTTCGACACTAAAACCCTTGAACCAGTCGGCAAGACTCGTTAAGCCTGCAATATCTGCTAACGCCCCAAACAAGAAGCAAATCAGCCAGCCACCAACAATGGAATAAAATGCTAGTACTGCGCATGGCACAGAAAGGCCAATCCAGCCAACGAGGCCGCCCGCTCGTTTACCTAGAGCATTAGTGGTTAGTGACTTCATACTATCCACTGGGTTGGCTTGACCATGACGACCAATCGCCATTTCCACAACCAACATAGGAAAGGCGACCACCAAAATCATCACCAAATAAACCAACAAAAATGCCCCACCGCCATTACTTGCAGCTTGAGTTGGGAATCCCCAGATGTTGCCGAGACCAACAGCTGCACCAGCTGCAGCCAGTATAAAGCCAAGTCGAGAACCAAAATGCTCCCTTGGAGCTGAAGAAGAATTAGAAATGTCCACTGCGAATATCATACCGTACTAGTTTGCTGGTACAGTATGATAAAAATGCGACGAGAGCAATGTTATTTAGTTAAATACTCTAATATAAACATCAGTATTAATAGTAAGTTTTTCGTTACAGCAAAAAAAAAAGCAACTTAATTTACAATTACCAAAAGATGCAACACTAAAACCCAACATCCTAATACAAAAAACTCCGCTATTACTTTTTAAGCACTAGCGGAGCTCATAGATAACTTACAGTAATAACAAAGTTAAATAGTAAAGACTTGATAGTCCTTTAACTCTGGGATTTTCTTTTGAAGATCTTGCTCTTGTTCAGCAACATCATTGAGAGAATCGCAGTAATCTTCTGCTTGTTGCTTCAACGATTCAGACTGTACCTTCATGGTTTCTGACATACGAGTTTTGAGCTCGTCCATCTGCTTCGATAGTTCAGTCAAATTCAAGCCTCCCTCTTCACTCATTTTCTCTTGAAGAGCAGTAAACGCACTACTAAAGAATTCTTTATTAAAAACTTCTTTCGCTTTAGCGACATCTTGTTCCCAATTGTCCATAAAGGAGCTAAAGGCTTCAGATTGTAGAACAAACTCGCCATTATTTTCATATCGAGATTCCACATCAGCAAAAAACTCGGCAACGGCTTGTTTTACGTTTTGGAACGCTTCTGAGTTGTCAAAACTCTCTGCAACATCGTCGATAAGTTCATTGGTAAGTTCGAGCCCGTTTTCCGCAAGCTCCTTCGCTTTAGGCACGTACTTATTCATGTTTTCGCGATAACTTTCAAGTGCTTCTTTTTGCAACTGAGTCAGCTCTATCGCTTTCCCATTGATGAATAAGTTATTGTCTTCATCAATAAGTACTTTAGAAGCGGGGGTCTTTACAATTTCTACCTGCTCGCCATCAAGGTGAACTTCATTCTTGATATCGACACCACACTGACCCACAGCCAAAGCATGACCCGAGGCTAGTAAGGTGCTTAATAATAGACTACGACTGAACACTCTATTGTGTATCTTCATAAATTACCCTATAGCATACGCTTAATATAAGTGAATAATAGCATAATGCGTCAGTTTCTCTTCAATACTAACCACAACCTCATCATCAATAGACTTACCAATTAGGGCCTTACCTAAAGGCGAGTGTGGTGTGACTACCTTGATTGTCGCCTCTTCAATGGTCAGGCCGCCAGCACATGGTAGTACGAAAAATCGCGACACTACTTCGTCTTCATCTTCTATCTCTACCACGGTGGTAAGTCTAACATTGTCTAGTGACGAGAATGGATTCAATACCATTTTGCGAAGTAATGCGATATCGCTTTTTACTTGCTCCAACCTCACCGCTTGCCCGTGAGCAAGGTATGACGCTTCTAAAGCCAAGGTATCATATTTATGCTCTGGCACTGTTTCTTCATTGGTCGCGGCGTCAACCGTTTTCTCCATCGCGGAAGTTAACATCACAACGTTCTGTTCCAGTTGACCGATCACGTCATCTAGCAGCGCTTGCTTGTCCATTGAGCTCCTTACTACAATTACTAGTTAACAATGTAACGGTTAATCTTCAAACATCGTCAGTTGGCGAGCTTGCTCTATGGGCTCCAACATAACGCTTAATCCTAACAAACGAATCTCGCGGCCTTGTTGACGCTCTAACACCTCTCGCAGCAGGTCTTTAAAATATGCTAAATCCAATCTATTGTGGACATGCTCGATGGTCGTTAGTTTAAAGTCAGCAAACTTCACTTTGATGCCTTGCTTGATAACATTACGTTTAGGCTGAGCTTTATTAAGTCGCATATCCAGTTCTGGGTACAACTTCTCTTCTATTACTTGCCAACATTGTTCAAAGGACGAAATATTAGTGCTAAACGTCCTTTCGACACCAATGGACTTACGCTCTCGCTCGACGACCACTTCCCGCTCATCAATTCCATGACTCTTTTTCCACAGCGAAGCACCAAGGCGCCCAAAGCGCACGATCAGCTCTCGGTAATCACTATTACGAACGTCTAAACAAGTAAATAGACCTGCTTTGTTGAGCTTTTCAAGGCTGACCTTTCCTACTCCGGGTATCTTACCAAGTTCGAGATCATCAACAACCTGTTGTACTTTATCGGGTGGAATCACAAACTGACCATTTGGCTTATTCATGTCTGAAGCGATTTTGGCGAGAAACTTCAATGGTGCGACGCCTGCTGAAGCCGTGAGTTGTAATTCATCCCAGATGTCTTTGCGAATCGCTTCCGCAATCAGAGTTGCAGAGTTTTGACAGTGTGGAGAATCGGTAACGTCTAAATAAGCTTCGTCCAGAGACAGTGGCTCAATCAACGAAGTATAACGAGAGAATATCTCTCGAATCTTAATTGAGGTCTCTTTATAAATCTGCATACGTCCAGGGACTAGCAACAAATTGGGACAAAGCTTAAGCGCTTGTGCAGTTGGCATAGCTGAACGAACCCCAAACTTTCGAGCTTCATAATTGCATGTGCTTATTACGCCTCTCTGGCGCTCGCTGCCACCAACCGCTAGTGCCTTACCGCGATAGTGAGGATTATCTCGCATTTCCACTGCGGCGTAGAAGCAATCCATATCGACATGGATGAATTTTCGTATTTTGTCAGACACCGCCACTCACAACTGTTTATTTATACAGTTCAATTATACGACGAGTTTTCAGGTAATCAAAACAAAAAGACCAGAGCACTACTCTGGTCTTTCATAAAGTATTAAGGTTGACGCAATTATCAAAACCGCAGCAAACCAGATTGAACGCTTACGCAATACGGTCCTTTTCCCACGCTGCTAGCTTCTCAGCACGCGCTTGCTCACGTGCTTCACGCTTCTTACGTGCGTCACATGGTTCTGGGCAGTTACAAACTTTGTCAATACCTACGGCACCTAGTCCACCGCAGCTACCTTTTACCACTTTCTTCTGGATAATATAGCCAATCGACATGGCAGCAATAACCGCTAAGAAAACACCAAACGTAATTAAAAATGTATTCATGTGATTGACCTATTACTTGTTCAGATAAGGTTTAAACGCTTCTGATGCAAACTCTTCAAAACCGTCTTCTGTTTTAACTATGATAAAGGCTGGGATATTGTTTTGATCAGCGATCTCTAGTGCTTTCTCTTCACCCAAAACCATCAGTCCTGTCGCAAGTCCATCCGCTGTCATGGATGACTTATCCAAAATCGTCACCGACACCACTTTATTATGAATCGGCTTACCTGTCGAAGGATCAATGATGTGAGAATAGCGCACACCATCCTTCTCAAAGTAGTTACGATAGTCACCTGACGTGGCAATCGCCATATCTCCAGGTTCAATAATTTCTTGTACATTGCGCTCGTCTACGGTTGGCTTTTCAATCGCAATACGCCATTTCACGCTGTCACGATTAATCCCTTTCAGACGCATTTCACCACCCACTTCAACCATGTAATCTTGAATACCGATACTTTCAAGGTAGTTAGCTAAAACATCAACGCCCCAACCTTTTGCAATAGTAGATAGATCTACATACAGACTACGAAGGTCTTTTCTTAACGTTGTATCGGTTGCAGACAAATGCTTGATGCCAGTTTGCGCCTTACGAGACGCCAGTTCTTCATCACTCGGGACTACTTCTGGACGAGCTTCTGGTCCAAAACCCCACAAGTTAACCAACGGACCTACTGTCACATCAAGTGCGCCTTGTGTCAGTTCATTCAAACGAATAGCTTCGTTAACTACGATAGCGGTTTGTCGTGAAACAGGGAATGGTTCCGTACCATAGTAACGATTGAAGCGACTCAGTTCAGAGTCTTGACGATACGTCGACATCTGATCGTTTACTTCTTCAAGTAATCGATTGATTTCAGCTTGAATGACTTCCGGTTTAGGGGACGTATCAGTCACAATGTACTTAACATTGTAGATTGTGCCCATTGTTGGTCCACTCAAATGAACCTGCTCACGCTGATTACCGCAACCCGACAAAATTACAGTCGCAAACAATACAACCAAAATTAGCTTAAGATGTTTAGCTAGATGAAACATACCTTTACTCACCTACTTTCAAAAGTATTTACGTTTGCCCAAAAAATAAATTTCTAGACAAACGTGAATAGTTTCAGAAACTTAGAAACAGGAAATGTGTTGTCCCTGAAAATACAAATGGCTGACTCACATGAGCCAGCCATGTCGATGCTTCAACGAAGATTAACCACCGAAGTCATCTAGAAGAATGTTTTCATCTTCTACACCAAGATCTTTCAGCATGCCGATAACAGCCGCATTCATCATTGGTGGACCACACATGTAGTATTCACAATCTTCTGGTGCTTCGTGATCTTTGAGGTAGTTCTCATAGATTACGTTGTGGATGAAGCCTGTGTAACCATCCCAGTTATCTTCTGGCATTGGGTCAGATAGAGCAACGTGCCACTGGAAGTTATCGTTCTCAGCCTGTAGGCCGTCGAAATCTTCTACATAGAACATTTCACGTACAGAACGAGCACCATACCAGAAAGACATCTTACGCTTAGACTTCAGACGCTTAAGTTGGTCAAAGATGTGCGAGCGCATTGGAGCCATACCAGCACCGCCACCGATGAATACCATTTCGTTGTCTGTTTCTTTCGCGAAGAACTCACCGAACGGACCTGAAATCGTACACTTGTCACCTTCTTTAAGTGACCAGATGAACGATGACATGATACCCGGTGGTACATCAGGATTATTAGGCGGCGGCGTAGCGATACGCACGTTTAGCATAATAATGCCTTCTTCTTCTGGGTAGTTAGCCATTGAGTATGCACGGATGCATTCTTCATTAACCACTGACTCATAGCGGAACAAGTTAAACTTGTCCCAGTCTTCACGATACTCTTCAGGTACGTCGAAGTCAGAGTACTTAACATGGTGAGCAGGTGCTTCGATCTGGATATAACCACCAGCACGGAAAGGTACTGATTCGCCATCTGGAATCTGAAGCTTAAGCTCTTTGATGAAGGTTGCTTTGTTATCGTTTGAAATAACACTACATTCCCACTTCTTAACACCGAAGATTTCTTCTGGAAGCTCGATGTCCATGTCCGTCTTCATGTTAACCTGACATGCTAGACGCTCACCTTCACGTGCTTCACCTTTAGTAATATGGTCAAGCTCAGTAGGCAGAATGTCGCCACCACCAGTTTTCACTTTCACGCGGCACTGACCACAAGAGCCACCACCACCACAAGCAGAAGACACGAATACGCCAGCACCAGCTAGAGCACCCAGAAGCTTACCGCCTGGTTGAGTTACGATTGCCTTCTCAGGATCGCCGTTTACAGAGATCGTGATGTCGCCTGTTGGTACTAGCTTAGATTTAGCGAACAAAATCACTAAAACTAGGGCTAGAACAATCAGCGTAAACATCACTACACCAAGAATAATGTCCATTGACTATTCCTTATACCTTACAGTTGAACACCAGAGAAAGACATGAAGCCTAGTGCCATCAGACCTACTGTGATGAACGTGATACCAAGACCACGAAGACCAGGAGGTACATCAGAGTACTTCATCTTCTCACGGATACCCGCTAGCGCAACGATAGCTAGCATCCAACCCACACCAGAACCAAAGCCGTAAACGACTGATTCAGCAAAGTTGTAATCACGCTGTACCATAAATGATACGCCACCAAAGATTGCACAGTTCACCGTGATTAGCGGTAGGAAGATACCTAGTGCGTTATACAAAGGTGGGAAGAAGCGGTCTAGTACCATCTCCAGGATTTGTACTAGTGCTGCGATTACACCGATAAAGGTAATAAAGTTCAAAAAGCTAAGGTCGACACCTGCAACTAGCGCATTTTCTTTTAGAACTAGGTTATACAGTAGGTTGTTTACAGGTACTGC
Organism: Vibrio sp. La 4.2.2; assembly: GCF_027586995.1. Lineage (NCBI taxonomy): Bacteria > Pseudomonadati > Pseudomonadota > Gammaproteobacteria > Vibrionales > Vibrionaceae > Vibrio > Vibrio sp. La 4.2.2. The sequence continues at coordinate 41,122 of NZ_JAPPTJ010000012.1, read as the reverse complement.
GACTGTAAGTACAACGATTACTGCGACACCAAGACCGAAAGAAGTTTTAACTTTCTTTGAAACCGCTAGGAATGTACACATACCCAAGAAGAAAGAAAGCGCCAAGTTTTCGATGAAAATCGACTTAACTAATAAGCTAATATAATGTTCCATGACGCCGTTACTCCTTCGCTTCTACTTGTTCTGGCTTAATAATACGAATTACCCAGATCAGGAAGCCGATAAGGAAGAACGCTGAAGGCGCTAGAAGCATCATACCGTTAGGTTGATACCAACCACCGTTGCTTACCAGCGGTAGAACTTCCATACCGAACAGCTTGCCTGAACCAAATAGTTCACGGAAGAAGCCAACAGTGATTAGAACGAAGCCATAGCCAAGACCGTTACCAATACCGTCGATTAATGATGGGATTGGCTCAGACTTCATAGCGAATGCTTCCGCACGACCCATTACAATACAGTTGGTAATGATAAGGCCAACGAAAACTGAAAGCTGTTTAGATATATCGTAAAGATACGCTTTCAAAATTTGGTCTACCACGATTACCAATGATGCGATGATCGCCATCTGAACGATGATACGTACGCTATTTGGAATATGGTTTCGAATCAGAGATACAAAGAAGTTAGACAGTGCAGTAACGAAAATTACTGCTAAAGTCATTACAAATGCTGTCTCTAACTTAGTGGTTACTGCTAGAGCAGAACACACACCTAGAACTTGAAGTGCAATCGGGTTGTTATCCAACACCGGTGCCATCAGGCTCTTTTTCACATCTTTAGCACTAGACATTAGTTCAGACCTCCGTCACGAACTTTTGCTAGGAATGGACCAAAGCCCATATCACCCAACCAGAAGTCAAACGTACCTTGAACGCCGTTACCTGTCAGTGTTGCGCCAGATAGACCGTCAACACCGTGTTCAGAGCCTTCAGGTGCGCCACCTTTTACGATTTCGATCGCTGGCTTGAAGTTTTCATCAAACAGTTTCTTACCAACAAACTGTGCACGCCAAGACGGGTTCTCAATCTCACCACCCAATCCTGGAGTTTCACCTTGCTCGTAATATGTAATACCGTTCACAGTATTACCATCTGTCTGAACTGCCACGAACGCGTACATCATAGACCATAAACCCGTACCATGTACTGGTAGGATAACGCTGCTCACTTTGCCATTTTGCTTAACTAGATAAACAGTACCTACGTTAGCACGACGAATGATTTTTGCTTGGTCTTGTTCAGCTGTTAGGCGAATTGACTCCGAAGGGTCTTTTGCCGCTTTACGCTGATCGTAGTTGTTTGCATCGCTACCATCTGGAGCTGTATCAACAAACTCACCAGTATCAAAGTTCACAAGACGAGGTTCGATGTACTGACTATAAAGTTCAGCGACTGTGCCATTCTCTTTAATGCCAGCGACTTCGATAATTTTTGACTGTTTGTCTAGTAACGCGTTCGCTCTTTGCTTGTCACGCAGACCAACTGCTGCAAGCGATACAACGATTGAGCACACTAAGCTCAACGCGATAACAACAAACAGCGTCTTTTTAATGCTATCGTTATTACTTGCCATAGCGTGCTTCTCTCCGTTTAACGTTCTTCTCGATCACAAAGTGGTCGAATAGCGGTGCGAACAAGTTAGCAAATAGAATTGCTAGCATCATACCTTCTGGGTATGCAGGGTTCACAACACGGATCATGACACACATAGCGCCAATCAAAATACCGTAAGCCCACTTACCTTTATTAGTGAACGAAGCCGATACTGGATCCGTTGCCATAAAGAACATACCGAATGCAAAACCACCTAGCACTAGGTGCCAATGCCAAGGCATTGCAAACATTGCATTAGTATCTGAGCCAACAACGTTGAATAGCGTCGCCACAGCAACCATACCAACCATAACACCTGCGATAATGCGCCATGAAGCAATGCCCATGTAAACAATCATCGCTGCACCGATCATAAGTGCAAGTGTCGATACTTCACCAATTGAGCCAGGGATGTTACCAATAAACGCGTCCATCCAAGTGATCGTTTGGCCAGTAATGTTGTTGATAAGTGCGCCTTCGCCGCCTTGTGCCCATTGGCTTAGAGCCGTCGCGCCAGAGAAGCCATCTGCTGCAACCCATACCACGTCACCCGAAATTTGTGCTGGGTACGCAAAGAATAGGAAAGCACGGCCAGCTAGAGCTGGGTTAAGGAAGTTACGACCTGTACCACCAAAGATCTCTTTTGCAACAACAACACCGAAGGTAATACCTAAAGCAGCTTGCCAAAGAGGAAGAGTTGGTGGAACAATCAGTGCGAACAGAATAGAAGTTACAAAGAAACCTTCGTTAACTTCGTGCTTGCGCACCATACAGAACAAGACTTCCCAGAAACCACCGACAATGAATACTGTCGCGTAGATTGGTAGGAAGTAAGTTGCACCAAGTAGCATCTTGCTGCCCCAACCCGCATCAGTCCCTAGCGTTCCGCCAAGGCCTTGGGTTAGCCAGTAGTGCCAGTTGCCATCGATAACGCTCGCAAGCTCAGCGCCAGCGTAAAGATGGTTAAGTGCCATAATTGCTTGGTTACCCGCGTTGTACATACCCCAGAACATTGCTGGGAATACTGCGAACCAAACCATGATCATGATGCGTTTTAGGTCAACGCTATCACGGACATGCGAGCTGCGCTTCGTGACCAGACCTGGCGTGTAGAATAGCGTTGCCGCTGCTTCGTACAGTGCAAACCACTTTTCATGTTTGCCGCCTGGTTCGAAATGATGCTCGATATCCTCGATGAATTTCTTAAGCATGGATTACCCTTCCTTCTCAATATTGTCTAGGCACTCACGTAGGAGTTGACCATATTCGTACTTACCTGGACAAACAAAGGTGCATAGCGCCAAATCTTCTTCATCTAGTTCAAGAGCACCAAGACGCTGAGCGCTGTCCTGATCACCTGCACATAGATCACGAAGTAATAACGTTGGCTCCATATCTAGAGGCATTACTTTCTCGTAGTTGCCGATTGGAACCATTGCACGATCACTACCGTTAGTCGTAGTTGTCATGTTGAACAACTGACCTTTGAATAGGTGACCTAGGAACGAACGAGTAATTGAGAACTTGTTCTTACCTGGTGTCGCCCAACCAAACAGTTCTTTATCACGACCTTCGCGCAATACAGACACTTGTTGATGGTAACGACCTAGATAAGCGTGTGGACCAGAAGCTTGAGTACCAGACAGTACTGAACCAGAAATGATTCGTACTTCACCAGGCATCAGCTCGTTGTTAGTGACATCATCTAGGCTTGCACCTAGTTGAGTTCTAACTAAACGAGGGTTATTAACTACTGGACCAGCAAGTGAAATCACACGATCTGTATAGATTTCGCCAGTGGTGAAGAGCTTACCGAATGCAATCACATCTTGATAATTAATGCTCCAAGCAACGTTATTCACGCTGACTGGATATAGGAAATGCATGTGAGTGCCAACAAGACCAGCTGGGTGTGGACCATTGAAAACATGCTCTTCGACATTGGATTGATTTGAGCGAGGTAGACTCGTTCCTTTTTTGCAGACGTAAACTTTGCCTTCTGTCAATTTAGACAGAATATCAAGACCTGCAACGAACGCTTCTTTTTGCTCATTGATAACCAATTCAGGCTCAGCCGCAAGTGGATTAGTATCCATTGCAGTTACGAAAATCGCTTGAGTCGTTGAATCGATCGCCGGTACCTTGCTAAACGGACGAGTACGCAACGCAGTCCACATACCTGATTCAACTAGTTGAGTTTTGATCACTTCGCGATCAAGACCTGCTAGTTGGTCAGCTGTGTAGCTATCGAAAGTAACTTGCTCGTCACCTGCCACTTCAATCACAACAGATTGTAGGACACGTTTCGCGCCACGGTTAACTTCAATAACCTTACCGCTTGCTGGAGAAGTGAACTTAACACCAGGGTTCTTTTTATCTTCAAAAAGAACCTGACCTTTTTTCACTTCATCACCCACGCGAGCATGCATTGTTGGACGCATACCCACGTACTCTTCGCCAAGCAAGGCGACTTTAGTGATGGACTTACCATCATTAATCACCTGGGATGGAGTTCCTGCGATAGGAAGATCCAAGCCCTTCTTTATTGTAATCATACGCACTTGCACTACTTTTATCGGGAAAAAGATTCTTTAAAATTGCGTAACATATAGACACGACATTGAGTGTCTAACCTTGGTTTTATTAGCACCAAGGCAGCAACATCACTTTAACAATCTCGTCATAGAATCACTGCGAGATTTTTCTGGTGCGGTAGTTTAGCATCATTTGCAAAGGGGATGCCATGATGAATCCCTGCAAAGGGGTCATTATTTCGAAACTTTTGCTATCTCTAGGGTTGCGAATATGTATAACTTTGACCAATCGCACAAAGTCTTATTAACCCTTTTGAAAATAAGCAATTGCCCCATTCATATCCTGAAACATTCCTCACTAACAAAAACACATAACATTATATGTTGACACGCTGTTAATGATTTACCACCAAAGTGGTAGTAAATCCATCAAACACTTACGCAAAAATAACTAAGGTTTATCGTTGACGTGTGTGATTGTTACTGAAGCGCTATGACCTGCACCAAAACTAGAAAGAGTATAGAGCTATTTACCGCCGCCTGCGCAATTAGGACTGTTTGGGGCTAGTTGATTCTCTTTTGTCCACTCTTCTGGTGTATAAGTATGGATTGCTAAGGCATGAACAGGGCCTGCCAACTCATCTGCTAAGACCGTGTTTATTTTTCGGTGCCTTGCAATAAGACGCTCACCATTAAAGCAATCGCTGACAACAATTACTTTAAAATGACTCTCTGACCCTGGAGGGACATTATGCATATTGCTTTCGTTGCGAACGTCTAAGAATGTGGGGTTGAAAGTCTGATGGAGCTTTTGCTCGATGGTTTGTTGAATCATCTTACTTCCTTGGGCTGTAACTATTTATTTTTATTTAGACGGTAAAGTATATACTTTACTTAATCAAGAATCTTCCCTTAAATCATATTCGCCTTGGCGAAAGTTCCGAGATTTTGTCAAAATACAACCATTGTCACCAAATCACAGCATTATGAAGACTGAATTAAACCTATTTGAGCGCTCATATTCACTATTTCGTTTCCCTAAACTCAACAATGAACAACTTCAAGCTTGGGATGCTGGAGACGAATACTTGATTCAAAATTTTGAAGAGCTAAAACTGCCTACTGGCTCTAACATTCTGATTCTTAACGACAGTTTTGGTGCCTTAAGTTGCTGGTTTTCAGAACAGCATAAGGTGACTACAATCAGTGATTCTTTTATCTCTCATCAGGGCATTAAGCATAATTTAGCGCTTAACCATTGCAAACCCATCGATCTTCGAGCCTCAACCGATGAATGGCCGCAACAGGTAGATATCGTGTTGATGCAGATTCCCCGTAACAATCGTTACTTGACATGGCAACTCAACCAAATTGCCTTAAAGTACAGAGATAACTGCTCGCTCATTGCCGTGAACAAAGCAAAAGAGATCCATAGTTCTACTCTCAAGATTTTTGAAAAATATGCGGGACACACCACAACTTCACTCGCTTGGAAAAAGCATCGTTTGGTGTTTTCAGATCTGAATAGCGTGCATCAAGAGAGTATTGACCCTTATACAACTTGGCCAGTATCAGAGCATAAATTGGTACTTTCTAACTTACCAAATGTATACTCCGGGGAAAGTCTTGATTTGGGTGCGCGGTTTATCCTAGAACATCTTAAGAGCAACACCAAATATCAAGATATCGTGGATTTGGGGTGCGGTAATGGCGTATTGACACTGAAGCTAAAGCAACTCAATCCTCAAGCAAATATCACAGCTATCGACGAAAGCTTTATGGCCGTGAAGTCAGCTCATCACAACCTAACTTTAAACAACCTCGCTCTCGATGGTTGTGAGTTTGTGGCTAATAATTGTTTAGACGGTTTCCAGGCAAATAGTCAAGATTTGGTAGTTTGCAACCCACCTTTCCATCAACAACAAGCGGTGACCGATCACATTGCGTGGCAAATGTTCTGTGATGCTAAGCAAGTTCTTCGAGATACAGGGGAGTTAATGGTTATCGGCAATCGTCATCTAGGCTACGATAAAAAACTAGCGCGACTCTTTGGCAAACACAATGTAAAACTTGTCGCATCTAACGCCAAATTTGTTATTTTACAGGCAACTAAGTAAAGTTTGAGTCATTGTTGCTGCTAATAGTCATATAGCTTAACAATAATCGGATAATATTCATCATGAAGCCCAAGCGGACTTCATAACTTTACTCGTCATTTTGAAGAGTGTGAAAAGGAATAATCAATGAGAAAGCTCGTTCTGGCTGCTTCAGTCGTTTTACTTGCTGCATGTGCAAGTCCTCAAAAAGAACAGATTAATTTTGCGCCTACCGCGGCAACCAGCGCTGCCAAGATCGTTGAAGGTAAGGCGATGTCCATCTCTAGCCAAGATGTCCGTACTGCGCAATACGTAGCTTTACTGGATAATGGTCGAGCGAACATCACCCCAGTGCATGCTAGACAGAATGTTCGCATTGGTATCGAGAACGCCCTAGTCAACCAATTCTCTTCAGAGGGTTATCAGGTTACCGTAAACAGCAAAAACACACTAAAAGTTGAGATCCAAGAAGCATTAGTCTCAGTCAAGCACACTGTGATGGAGAATGATATGAACGCAACGGTCATTCTCGAGCTAACAGCAGAGAATGAGCAGGGTAAATTGGTGAAAACCTACACTGGTACCGCAAAGCGCTCTGGGTTAATGAGTGCTTCTAACGAAGAGATCGAAACCGTACTTAACGACACCGTAAACCTTGTTTTAAAAGAAATTTCTAACGATACTGAGCTACAAGATTACATGAAGGAACGTTTCTAATGATTAAAACACTTGTCGCTTCCCTAGCACTGATCGCTACGAGCGTTTTTGCGGGACCAAAAGTAGAAGTCGAAACAAATTTGGGTTCATTCATCCTAGAACTAAACCAAGAGAAGGCACCTATTACGGTAGAAAACTTCTTAACCTATGTTGAAGATGGCAGTTACGTAAACAGTCAATTTCACCGCGTAATTCCGGGATTTATGGCACAAGGTGGTGGTTTTGACAGCAAGTTTAACCGCTTACCTGTTAACGCCCCAATCAAAAATGAAGCCTCAAACGGACTGGATAATGACGCAGCAACCATTGCAATGGCCAGAACTCAAGATCCAAACTCAGCAACACGTCAGTTCTTCATTAACTTCGTTGATAATGACTTCTTGAATTACAGCGTGACGAATCCAGGTTACGCAGTATTTGGCCAAGTTATTGAAGGCTTTGACGTCGTCCAGAAAATGGCACAGAAACCCACACGCAGTGTTCGTGGAATGCGAGATGTTCCTTTAGAGCCTATCGTCATTACAAAAATACAACGTATTACTGAATAATACGCAAAAATGAGAGAGGATTTCCTCTCTCATTTTCCTATCAGCTCACCCCCTAGCAAGGAGCGTACTTGTGGAACATAAAATGACGTGGTTAGACACGGTCAAAAGCTATTGGGACAAACGACTGCTTTGGGTCTTTATGTTGGGGTGCTCAAGTGGCTTTCCATGGGTTCTAATTGGCTCGAATATGTCCGGATGGCTTAAAGATGCAGGTTTAACTCGTGCTGCCATCGGATATTTTGGTTCTGTTTTTGCTGTCTATGCAATCAACTTTTTGTGGGCCCCATTAGTCGATAGGGTAAAATTACCTGTCTTGCACTCAGCCCTCGGTCAACGTCGTAGTTGGATATTCTTGTGTCAGAGCTTCATTCTGGTTGCTACCTTATTCATTGCAGGTGTTAACCCCGCCAATGACTTGATGTTTACGTCAATGCTCGCTTTGTGTATCGCTCTTTCATCGGCAACGCAAGATATTGCTATCGATGCATTTCGTATCGACACCTTCCCAAAATCTGAGTCGAACAAGCTACCACAAGCATCAGCTATGGCTGTGATTGGTTGGTGGACAGGCTACTCGTTACCTGGCTACCTCGCGTTTATCAATGCTGACTCAATGGGATGGAATGGCGTCTACTATGGCATGGCCGGAATCGTTGCTATTTTGATGCTATTTACCCTTCTCGTAGGAGAACCAAAAACCGCACGGGATAAACTGCAAGCTGAAGCCGAGAAGCGCCATGAGAAAGTGGTTGGCAACCCAGTAATTAGCTGGCTATCAGTTACTGTTATTGAGCCTTTTCTCGACTTCTTCCGCCGTAATGGTGTTCAAGTCGCGATTACCCTACTGTTGTTTGTTTTCTTGTTTAAAATCGGCGAGGCCTTCTTAGGTAGAATGTCAATTCCGTTCTACAAAGAGATCGGTTTTAGTAACGAGCAAATCGGCTACTATTCCAAACTCATTGGCTGGGGCGCAACCATCTTATTTACACTATTAGGCAGCATGTTCAATGTGCGTTTTGGTATTGTAAAAGGGTTGATGATTGGTGGTATCGCGATGAGTGCCAGTAACTTGATGTTTGCATGGATCGCGAAGGTTGGTCCGAGTGAGCACCTGTTCTTAGCAACCATTCTAGTGGACAACTTTACCACCGCCTTCTCCACTGTCGCTTTCGTTTCGTTTCTTACTGTACTGACAGGTCAGGCTTTCTCTGCTACACAATACGCCTTGTTGGCTTCTTTGGGTAACTTCGGTAGAACTACCCTGGCTTCATTTAGTGGGGAACTGGTTGATGCGCTAAATGACTGGGCTCTCTTCTTTGTCATTACGTCGTTAATGGTCATTCCAAGTCTTATTATGCTTTATTCATTAAGGCACTATTTTGCCGATCTCTTGGATAAAGCACGTAAAAGAGACCAAGAAGAAATTAAAGACGATAAGATCGTTGAATAGATACATCGTTGAAATAAAAAGAGCCTCAGGATTAATTTGAGGCTCTTTTCTCTGCGTCTTTGTCGGACCTTGAGGCCTAAGGATACATTCCCTTACCAAACATATTAAATACTCTTGCTACGCCCTGGGTGAAAATCATTGGCTCGGTTAGGATCGATAGACACAAACAATCTTGTCCTTCAACGGTCTGAGGCGCATGCTTGGTTTCACCGTCTTCACGAATGAAATCTCCGACATGATATTCGCCGTTTTCGTCTTTAAAACTACCGTGTAACACAAGTGTCGATTCGAACCCTTTATGGGTGTGCTGAGGCACCTGAACGCCTTGGTTTATGTAAAGGAGGCTTACTCTACATTCCTCGTCCACATCGATTGTTGACGTAAACACCTTGCCGCCGTAGCTACGCCATTCACTCATCCTCTCTACGAGAGGAGCTATCGTTGCCGGTACAGTAAATTCTTTGCCATCTACTTGCACCTTGCCGGGTTTTCTCACCTTGGGCTTCGAGTAGTCAGCATCAAGGGTCATAATATCGTCGAGCATATTAGAAAAAACCAGCTCCAGATCTTTTGAAGATTTTTCATCCTTCAAACTTAAGGACATCATCGCTTCGCCAGCTTCAGCTTCAAATCTCATCACTTTAGCGCGACATTCTGAGCAAGACTCAATGTGTGAGGCGATTGCTGCACCGTGCGCAGAATCTATCTCACCCGTCGCATATAGCTTTAATAATTCTGAATTAGGGTGGTGACTCATATCAATTTGCCTCCATTGAATGTCGAAGTTTCTCCACTGCTAACCTCAACCTCGATTTAACGGTTCCCAGCGGAATATTGAACATCTCAGCGACTTGTTGGTGCGGTAACTCTTCCAAATAGACTGCTTGCACTACTTCCCTCTGAGCCTTTGGCAACTCATCCAAAAACTTAATTATTTGCTCTTTTAAACGATCAGTTTCCGGAGAATAGTGTTCTACAAAGTCAGGTGGACAATAATCTGTAGGCCAAATATCATCGGCGTGGACGTGAAGCTCTTTACCTTTTTGCTTGCGGAGCATGTCGAAGCATAAGTTACGAGCAATAGTATAAATCCAAGTCGATAACGAACTTTTCGAGCCGTCAAATAAGTGAGCTTTTTGCCATACTGTCGCCATGGTTTCTTGGACCATTTCAATGGCCACTTGCTCATTACCCATGTGCTTAAAGGTGAATTGCTTCAACCTAGGAGTGAAATAGTTAAACAGGTTAGCGAAGGCACTTTTGTCCCTTTGCTTGACCCGTTCCATACATTCTGCCCATTCTTGCTTACTAAGGGCTTGGGGACTGTCTAATGTCATGCCATGTATCCCTAGAGTTCCAGATGATCCGTCTTTCTACCTAAATACTTACGACAAATTTACAACAATGATCACTACGATTGCACAAATATTTAGTGTCGAGTTGCATTATCAACGTCGTCGCTGCGAAACGCTTCTCCCAAAAATGACAAAGTAGCTGAGCAATCCTGCTGTGTTACAAGATGTTCAAAATGATGACATTCGAGTGGTAATACTTCCAGCCACCTCTGACTTACCCATGTCGCATCATCAAAAAAGCGGTGAAGGTACAGATCGCCAATTTGAGGAAACTTTTCGTAGACGTGTTGGAGCCTCTCACCAAGAAATTGGTCTTCATCACTTAAATCGGTTGGAGGCCAACTTTCTATCCAACTGACCTGAGCTTGACGCAAACCGTCTTCTTCAGATTCAACATGGTGAATCTGAAACTTGCGTATCCCAGAAACGGTAACGCCAAGCATTCCATCTTCAAGGCTCTCGAAATCTACAATGCTGACGTAGGTGCCTATAGATGAAACGTTACTAGGGATAGCTCCTGCAGATGCACTGATCAAACAGACGCCAAACCCTGTTTCGTTTTTAAGACACTCCGTTACCATGCGCTTATAACGAGGTTCAAAGATTCTGAGCCTCATTTTTCCCTCGGGTAGCACCACGGAGCGCAATGGAAACAACTTTATCTGCGTCATCATAGTTCCTTTTAGTTTTATATACCCTTTGTACGCTAACTCGCTAAATACGATCAGAACCAACATATGTTAACAACTATCGAGATTTTGTTATCACACAGATCGACAATATTGATTAAATTGTAGGCTATTTATAAAAGTTCCCACTCACCGCCAGTATTTGTGATACCCCTCACAAACTTTAGTAAACGTTTGCGATGTTGCACATTTACTTTGAGATATAAATCGCTATCATGCCCACCCATCGGATGAGTTCGCATGGATTCGCGGCTAATTTCAGTACAACTTAAAGAGTAGTTAACACTATGCGTAAATCACTTTTAGCTCTTGGCGTTGTTGCAGCGGTAGCTTCTGTACCAGCTTCAGCAGAATATCTATACGGTTTTGGTGGCGTTTATCTTGATCATCAGAGCTGGGATCACGGTCCTAACAAAATCGATAACGGTGCAGTGGGTGACCAACGTAACCAATTTGTACTAGGTATTGAAGGTGGCGCTGGCTTCACTTGGGGCGAAATCTACGGCTTCTACGATCGCGAAAGTGTTGAGAAAAGTGCATCAGAGCAAAAGAACTCATTCAAAGGTACTGCGCATGTTTACCTAGGTGATACTGGCGTATCGCTTTACGGTCAGGTTTACCACCACGATAACCCAGCTCAAAGTGAAACCAACCGCGTTCTGGGTCTTGGTTATACGGCTCTACAAGGTGATAACTGGTTCTTCAAACCATGGATTGGTGTTCATGACATCACTTCTTGGGACTCTTTTAATAAAGAATCTGATGGCATGAGCCAAAACATCAACGGTCGCAACGGCTACATGGCAGGTTGGACTGCACGCTATGGTTTCGAAGCATTCGGTCAAAACTTCTCGTTCGTTAACTGGAACGAAATCGAATTTGACCGCAACGATGAATACGCTAAAGCTCAAGGCGGTAAGACAGGCCTTAACGGTGCATTATTGTTTAACTGGCACGCAACAGAGCACCTAACAGCAGCAATTCAGTATCGTTACTTCCAAAACAAACTTGGTGTTTGGGGTTCAACAGACTACGAACAGCACTACGGTGATGCAATCATCTACCGTCTGCAATACAACTTCTAATTCTTCGAAGTTAGATAAAATGGCGCTGCGGCGCCATTTTTTGTATTACCAAATCGCCAACATAGCTTTCGAAAACCACAGCTAAATTTGCTATTCTTCTATCCTCTCTTTCCACGATTACATAGCTATTGTGAATATTACTATTTTGGGCCCCGGCGCTATTGGCTCTTTATACGCTTATAAGCTTCATCAGGCAGGGCATCGAGTTTCGGTTTGGGGCCGATCACCTCAAGATACCGTAGCCATCGAGCTAGATGGTGGTAGTGCTATCCACTTACCCAATTGCGATATCACCTCACTTAAAGCGAGTGATCTTGTTATCGTTACATTGAAAGCATGGCAAGTGGAATTGGCTTTAATGCCATTACTTAAACATTTAAGTAGCGATACCATCTTGCTCTTTCTTCACAATGGTATGGGCACCGTTGAGCACTTAGAAATCGCCATTAATCACCACCCTGTGTTACTTGGTACTTCTACTCACGGCGCGCTTAAACTATCCAGCTTACAAGTACGCCATACCGGCTTAGGCCAGACCTTTATTGGGGCCTGGAATGACAAAGGCTCACGTTGTTCCTTTATCGCCGACGTTCTCGACCATGCTTTCAAACCTGTAGCTTGGAATTCTGAAATTCAAACGGCACTATGGAGCAAACTTGTTATTAACTGCGCCATAAACCCATTAACAGCTATCAACAACTGTCAAAATGGTGGACTGGCTCATAAAGATTATCAGCAACAGATCGCCATGGTAGTGCGCGAAGCAACTGAGTGTGCAAACAAAGTGGGAGTGACTCTTAAAGCAGAAGAGATGTTGGATACCGTCTACAAAGTCATCCATGCCACTGCGCAAAACTACTCATCCATGCATCAAGACATTTATAATAAAAGACAAAGCGAAATTGATTATATTACCGGCTATGTGGTCTCTATTTCAAAGCGATACGGTATTGCTGTTCCCACCAACCTAGCCCTGTATCATCAAATTAAACAGATCGAATCAAGTTGGAATCAACATGACTAAGAAAATCCTTGTTCCCATAGCGCCAGGCACCGAAGAGATGGAAGCGATTACCATCATCGACATTATGGTGCGTGCAGGTTTCAACGTGACCGTCGCTAGCGCGGCATTTGATGGCGCGCTGACGATGAAAGCGTCACGTGGTGTCACCCTGACTGCGGATTGCAGGCTGGTCGATGTCGCCGATGAAGAGTTCGATGTTATCGCCTTACCAGGCGGTGTAGGCGGCGCCGAAACATTTCGAGACAGCACATTATTAGTCGAAATGGTTCGCCAACACCAATACGACGGTAAACTGGTTGGTGCTATCTGCGCAGCTCCTGCATTGGTGCTGCAACATCATCAGCTTTACCCAAATGCGCTGATGACAGGCCACCCAAGTTTTCAATCACATATCCCAGAAAACCGCTGGCGCAGCAAACGAGTAACAATTGATATCAACCACAACCTTATCACGAGCCAAGGCCCTGGGACCGCCCTCGAATTTGCGATTGAAATTATCATCGCCTTGTGTGGTAAAGAAAAAGCCTGGCAAGTGGCTGAGCCAATGATCACTAACCCGACTCTTCACTACCATAAAATGGGTAAATACGATGAGTGAGTTACTCAACATTCGGGCCCAGTTCCCAGCTATTGATGGCGATTTGGTTTATCTGGACAGTGCCGCAACGACACAAAAACCGCAAGCTGTAATCGACTGTATCACTCAGTATTATGGTAACCAAAACGCCAACGTCCATCGCGGTTCCCATTCACTCACCGCGGTTGCAACCGAGCGCTTTGAAGCAGCGAGAGAAACCGTGGCACGCTTTATTAATGCGGCTTCCAGTAAAGAAATCATCTGGACACGAGGGGCAACCGAAGCACTCAATCTTATCGCACAGACTTACGCTCGAAGCACCCTACAACCAGGAGACGAGATTCTGGTTTCTGAGATGGAACATCATGCAAATATTGTCCCATGGCAAATCGTTGCTGAGCAAACTGGCGCGAAGGTTATTAAGATTCCAATAACACCAGAATGTCACTTTGATCTTAATGCGTTTGAGGCGCTACTCAGCCCGAGAACGAAAATTGTCGCCACTACGCAAGTCACCAATGTTACCGGAACTGCTCTACCGTTGGATAAGATTGTAACGCTAACCCGAGCTAACACCGATGCCATTATCATCGTCGACGGTGCGCAAGGTATTGTTCATCAGCAAACGGATGTACAAGCGTTGGATGCTGATTTCTACGTCTTTTCAGGACATAAACTGTATGCACCAGCTGGTATTGGGGTGCTGTATGGCAAGCTAGCCCTACTGGAAGCTATGCCGCCTTGGCATGGTGGTGGCAAGATGGTGGAAAAAGTGTCTTTTGAAGGCACCACATTTAGTCAACTACCCGGAAAGTTTGAAGCTGGGACTCCGAACGTGGCAGGAGCCTTAGCACTAGCTTGTGCCATAGACTGGCTATCAAGCTATGACCGCCAACTACTGGAGAGTCACATCAGTGACCTACAACACCAAGCTTTTCAAGGTTTGAGCGCCTTGGAGGATATTCGCATCATCGGTTACCAACCTGGTGCAAGCGTCATCACTTTTGTGATGGATGGCGTTCATCATCAAGATATCGCCACACTGTTAGATCAACAGAACATTGCATTAAGAGCTGGTCATCACTGTGCTCACCCATTAATGGATGCGCTTGGTGTGAAGGGAACAGTTCGAGCATCTTTTGCTATTTACAACACAAAAGAAGATGTAGAGAGATTTCTTACCGCACTAACCAAAGCGGTGGATATGCTGTAGCGATTACGCCCTAAGCTTCAATAACATAGCTTCAATAATAAGGTCGACTAACGAATGTGAGTCGACCTTATTTATAATCAATTACTCTGACGCTTTAGACTTAATGACGTCAACAATGGCTTTCAAGCCATTACCGCGAGACGGACTAAGATGATTGATGAGGTTTAACTGTGCGAAATACTCATCCAAGTCGAACGCCAATATTTGCTCCGATGTTTTACCATTGAAAGCTGCCAAAACGATAGCGATCAAGCCACGAACGATTCGCGCATCAGAATCTGCCTGAATCTGCCATTTGCCTTCTTGCTGTGTCAGTACTAACCATACTGAGCTTTCGCAGCCAGCAACTAGAACCTGATCCTGCTTGAGAGATGCATCCAATACTGGCAACTTCTTACCCCACTGAATAACCTGTCGATAGCGGTCTTCCCAGCCTTTCAATTGAGCCATGGCCTCAACAACATCTTGAGCGTTGATTTCAAATCCAAATGGGTTGTTGTTATCTGATGACATAAGCTGCCTCTATTTCTGCGCGTATTTCTGAATAAGCTTCTCAACGATACGAGACACCGCAACAAAGCCAAATGTCGCTGTCACTACCGTAGCCGCGCCAAAACCACTTGCACAATCCATACGTTTTGGCCCTTCCGCCGTGGACTTCACTCCACAGACAGAACCATCAGCTTGAGGGTATTTAAGCTGCTCCGTAGAAAATACGCAGTCAATGCCAAACTTACGTGCAGGGTTCTTACTGAAGTTGTGATGACGACGCAAAGTGTCTTTGAGTTTCTTAGCTAACGGGTCTTGAATCGTTTTTGTCAGATCCGCCACCATAATTTGTGTTGGATCGGTCTGTCCACCAGCTCCACCAGTGGTCACAACTTTGATTTTGTTGCTACGACAGTAGGCCAATAGCGCTGCCTTAGGTTTAATGCTGTCAATGGCATCCAGTACATAGTCAAAGTCTTTACTGATGTATTCCGAGACATTGTCTGCTGTAATAAAGTCATCAATCAAATTAACTTTGCATTCGGGGTTAATCAATTTTACCCGCTCAGCCATAACTTCAATTTTGCTCTGACCAACAGTACCTGACATCGCATGGATTTGGCGATTAATGTTGGTCACACAAACGTCATCCATATCGATAAGAGTCAGCTCACCCACGCCAGTTCTTGCAAGCGCTTCAACCGCCCATGAACCCACACCACCAATTCCTACCACACAAATATGCGCCGCACGTAAGATCTCGACCTCACTGTTGCCGTATAGTCTGCGCGTGCCGCCAAATCTTTGATTGTAGCTATCAGAAGCTGGTTGGTTAAGTTCTCGCATGGGTTACCTAACTTGTCTCGGAGAAAAAAGAAAGAGTGCGATTTATACGCACTCTTAGTAAAAAGGTCAACTATGTACGAAACACGCTCGTACTATTTTCTCAATGTTACTTTTTCTCAGGTGGCAATGCCCATGGACTCTCTGTCGCCGAGTTTTCTAGGCCAAGCTTCCAAACTCGACCAAAGTGCTTATAGTGACCAGCCTGTGTACCTGCAAAATCACCCATCCCATGATATAGGTCGAAGTGGTTTCCTTTTACCGCCCCACCGGTATCAAGCACAATCAATAGACGTAATTCATGGGCACCGCTCCACGTACCATCCGCATTCAACAGCGGTACTTCTGCGAGGATTGGTGTTCCCATTGGAAATGCTGAGCGATCACCCGCTACCGACGCCATTGGCAATAATGGAATGCCAGCCGTACCCGTCACCGGTGCGGCATCTTGAGGCTGGAAGAACACATACGAGGTATTTTGCTCTAGTAGCTCTTGCACGGTCTGCTCATCTTGCTGCATCACCCAATCTTTGATGGCTTTAAGCGACATCTTTTCTTTTGGTACTTCACCGCGTTCAATAAGCACACGTCCGATACTCACGTATGCCTTGTTGTTTTTGCCGGCGTAGGCGAAATATTCGAGCGTATCATCATCTTCAAAATGAACAAAGCCACTACCCTGCACTTCCATAATGAATGGATCAATCAAGTTGCTTGCATAGCCAAGTTCTAAACCTTGACCATTAAGCGCACCACCGTAGATTTCAGCTCGAGTTGGGCAGTCTTGCGAACAATCTGGTAAGGCATAGACCGGATAGCGGAAGGTTTCATCTGGCTTGTGACGCAGTTCCATCACTGGCGAAAAATAGCCTGTAAATAACACATTACCTTTGTTATCGCCGCCACCTAATTGGGCCGCTTGCACACCAAAATTTGCCAGTTGCGCTGGATCGCCACTTTGGATCGCCCACGCCTCTAGTTGCTCATACAAAGGCTGATAGATTTTAGCCATCGACGGCGACTTCTTAATCACTTCATCTGCCTGACTTGCAAAAGAGTTGAAGTTTCTAGGTTGGTTCGACTCGATAACTTCGGTCTTGTTAAGCAGTTTGGTAAATTCGCCATCTTGATATTGCTGAGCGCGGTCAGTTTGTGCGCAGCCAAATACGAGCAATACAGAGGCGAGAGGCAGAATACGTTTGATCAAGTTAGTCATCCCTTATTTGTGGTGCATTCAGGATGGCAAACTCTTTAAAAAAGCGCAATAAAACCGAACGTTATAGTAGGTTGTTTTTGTGTTTTCCTGACAAAACAAAGATGGGATTGTAATGAGTCGGTGATAATTGCCTCAATTCCGTTTTAGCTTCATTAAGAATGTGATAACGATACAAGGTAGGACCAACATAGAATGACAATTCATCACGAGTAAGCTCAAAGTCTGTCGCAACTACTCGGTTATCGATAACCACTTTATCAGGAGTAAGCTCGAAGGAATCTCTAGCAAAAGGAGCCGCATCTCTTTCATACCAAACACCGTACACGGCCTGTTTTGGATTCGCATGAGATTGATAACGGTCATACAAGTCTTGATATAATCCTAATACTGCTAAGCTACCGACTAACGCCAGCACGATTAAGGTTCGTTCCAACCACTTATTGGGTTTTAGTCTAGCTGCCGGTACTGCTTTGATTCCGACTGCACCGCTTTGCTTACCGCTACTCATACCAAGCCTTACCATTTATCGACAGCGACATATTGTCACTGCAAATCCAATCATGCAACTCATCACCTAAACTGCGCAAATTAAACCTTGCGCAACACTGAATAAAAAGTCATTATTTCAACATAAATAAACCAAGAGTAAGCCGCGTGAAGATTCGTAGTACCGCCTTAGTTAAAGGATTTAGGCAGTCCACACCTTATGTTAATGCACACCGTAACAAGACCATGGTCATTATGTTAGGTGGCGAAGCGTTTTCCGATAAAAACTTCACCAATATCGTCAGCGACATTGCCTTACTGCACAGCCTCGGTGTCAAACTGGTTCTCGTCCACGGCGCGAGACCACAGATAAACCAATTACTGGAGCAAAATGATTGCCATTGTCCTTACCACAAGGGAACACGTGTCACGACGGAAAAATGTCTCGATTACGTGATGCAAGCGACGGGAAGATTGCAACTCGACATCACCGCTCGCCTGTCTATGAGCCTTAATAATACTCCTATGGCAGGCAATCAACTTAACGTCATCAGTGGCAACTTCGTTATCGCGCAACCTCTTGGAGTCGATAATGGCATCGACTACTGTCACAGTGGGCGAGTCCGTCGTATCGATATCCAAGGAATCAACCAAGTACTCGATCAAGGTTCTATTGTACTTCTTGGCCCAGTTGCCGGCTCTGTCACAGGCGAAACTTTTAACCTTCTCTCAGAAGAAGTGGCGACCCAAGTCGCAATAAAATTAAATGCCGATAAATTAATTGGTTTTTGTTCCGAGCAAGGCGTGTTGGATGAAAATGGAAATGCTATTGCAGAACTATTCCCTGCCGAGGTCAATCAACTTATCGAGCAGTTCGAGGATAAAGAACGCGTTAACGAGGGTGAAAGCAGCGGTACGCTACGTTTTTTACGTGGCGCTCAGTCGGCTTGTCGCGCGGGCGTTCCTCGTTGTCACCTTATCAGCTATAAAATTGATGGCGCATTGATACAAGAGCTATTCTCTCTTGACGGTATCGGAACGCAGATAGTCATGGCCAGTGCCGAACAAGTTCGACAGGCAGATATTGATGATATTGGCGGTATTTTTGATTTGATTCGCCCGCTTGAAGAAAAAGGTATTTTAGTTCGTCGTTCGCGCGAGCAACTAGAGCAGGAAATCCATCAGTTTACCATCATAGAAAAAGATGGGTTGATCATTGGCTGTGCGGCACTTTATCCATATCTACATGAAAAGATGGCGGAAATGGCCTGTGTCGCTATTCATCCCGATTATCGTGATGGCAACCGTGGCGTGTTATTACTCAATCACATGAAACAACAATCAAAGATGAAAGGGATAGAGCAGATTTTTGTGCTAACCACTCATAGCTTGCACTGGTTTAGAGAACAAGGATTCTTAGAGATCGGTGTAGAGTCCTTGCCAATGGCAAAACAAGATTTGTACAACCTACAGCGCAAATCAAAGATATTGTCTGTAGCAGTTTAATAATAGCTCGATAGCCGTCGATTTTATGAAATCGATTGCTATCAATAAAATTCACAAATTATTTTACTTCTCAAAGATTACTGTCTAAAATTCGCTCAAATCACAGGCATTTTTGTGATGGGACTCCCAAATACATAGCGCTTTTTGGGGAATGCAAGGATAGCTAGGTGTGCCACGACAACTTTAAGAGTGACATCTATGCGTACAGTTATTTGCAATTCCATTCAGAGCTTCTGGGATATGGCTGAAAACCAGTTCTTAGAAGGACACAATGTCCATTGCGTGTTTCCGGTAACTGACAAGGTAAAATCTCTAATGAAGATTTACCAACAACAGTATCGAATCAACCAAATCACGTATTCAGAAGTCTTTAACTAAAGGCTTTGGGCATCTACCGCCATGGATGGTGGAAAACCACTCACTGTATCCCCTCATTCTATTCTCACGCTTTAGTTCGCTAACCGCTTCGCTAAACCACTATGTCGTAAAGTTTTATGGCGAATACCTCGATTCACGACTCGTTGATCAGCCACCAAAGTGAACTGTTTTTTCGCTCGGGTAATGCCAGTATAGATAAGCTCTTTAGTCAACAAGGGCGAGAAGTCGGCTGGTAAAATCATAAACGTATGAGAAAACTCACTGCCTTGAGACTTATGAATCGTCATCGCATAAGCTGTCTCATGCTCAGGCATACGGCTCGGCAGCACAGACTTAATACTACCATCAGGCAATTCAAAAAATACTTTCAGCCTTGGTGTCTCAGCGCAATGGTCCCACATACAAATGCCTATATCACCGTTAAATAAGCCAAGACCATGATCATTTCTCGTCACCATCACAGGACGGCCGATATACCACGCCTCGTCACCGCGAGAAATTAGCCCGCGTTGCTTTAGACGTTTTTCGATTCGCTGATTAAGCCCTGAAACTCCAAAATCGCCTTCACGAACCGCACACAACAACCGGCTTTGGGCAAAACTGGAGAGCACCTCTCTCGCCAAACGCTGCTGCCAATATGACAACGTTTCAGCACTTTGCAGTTCTTCTCCTTGCGGATTGGCGCGCACCAATAGCGTCAGGTAATCTTTGTAAGTACGTACTAGCTTATCAACTAACTGTTGATAGCTATCCGCACTTAAGGCTAGCCATTCAATATCATCAAATGTTTTGTTCCAGACCTGATCAAAACCGTAGCTATTTGCCGAGTTAACTTGCTTAGCCAGTTGACCTATGCCAGACCTTGCATCAAAACGATAACTTTTTTGTAGCACGCACAAACTATCAACCAATGCAGAGGCGGATTTTGAGGATTCCACTTTGCCAGCTAATCGGCAATCAAACTGTGTTAACGCTTGAATCAAATCATTTTGCTGACTGCTGTAACCAAACTGAGCAAAGTCACAAATGTCCGACAACACTGCTCCGGCTTCCACTGAGGCTAGCTGGTCTTTGTCTCCAAGAAGAATAAGTCGAGCATGCGCCGGTAACGCATCCAATAGACGATGCATCATCGGCAGATCCACCATAGACGCTTCATCGAGAACCAACACATCTAAATGCAATGGGTTAGCGTTGTTATGTCGAAACTCAACGCGACCGGGGATTGCACCGAGTAAGCGATGTAGCGTGCTTGACTCCGTTGGAATTTGCTGCTTAATTTCTGGCTCCACAGTTAACGAGTCTACCGCTTTACCTATGGATTCCGTCAAACGAGCTGCCGCCTTCCCCGTTGGCGCCACCAGCTTAATTGAAGGTGATTCACCGGCTTGATTCGCCTGATGTACCATCGCAGCTAACAACTTAGTTACCGTCGTAGTTTTGCCAGTACCAGGTCCGCCTGATATCACAGCGAAGCGACGTGTAAGCGCAACTGCGGCTGCCACTTTTTGCCAGTTTAAACACAGAGATAATGGAATAGCATCATCCAAACCTTGAAGTGCTTTTACGTTTGTCGCTTGCGTGACTATATCGTCAACATATTGCCAATCGATAGATTCCGGCTTAACCACATCGAGAAAATCGCAGATAACTTGCTGGCGCATAACCTGATTATTCTGCTCTGCGGGTAGAGCAGACAAAGCGGAATAAAGATAGTGGTACTCACGCGTGAATAGGCGATCTAACATCTTTGCGACGCTTTGCAGCGCATCTCTCTCAATGGAAATCGGTTCAGCCATGGCATGGAGGCGAGTAGCGATCGTCTGTTCAAAGTAGTAATAACGCTGTAGATATAATCTATTTTGCTGCCAAACCAATGGCGTGACCGCCGATGTCATAATGTCGTTTGGAGACAAACAGGTAACCGTAGACGCCTCCGTCATTACCTTTTGCCAATCGACTTGACTCACCATGCACTCTAGCGACTCAGCAGCTTCACCGTACAAACCGATCAAGCTTGGCATCGGCAGAGAGACTTGCTCATCTGCATCAAGGTTGACGCAAATATGCCCTTGACCTAATTGGTAGCTTGTAACCGCAGCTAACCACATCAACGGATCTCGATGCTGTTGCTCAATGGAAGAGATAAACTTCGCAAACTGAAAATCCAGCGGTCTCAAGACATTTTTTTCCGCTAGATACGTGACCCATTCGGAGAAGTTTTTTAATACCATTGCCATCAGAATCCTAACCCCATTTGCTCATTTGTCTCATCTAATTGCAAAGACTCTCCTGAAATAAGCCCATCTAATGCTTCTATCATGGCTTTGTCGGGCCTAGCACTAAAAATACCGGAGTCAGAGTCGGGCCTAACACCACGTAAAAAGAGATAAAACACGCCGCCAAAATGCTGGTCATAATCGTAATCAGAGATACGGGTTTTCAAGAAGCGATGCAGCGCTAGTGCATAAATTTGGTACTGGAGATCATAGCGATGATCAACCATAGCGTTATCGAGTTGATGTTTTTGATAATGCTCTGCTTCATCACCTAAATGGTTAGATTTCCAGTCGAGCACATAGTACTTACCTTGATGTTCGAACACTAAGTCAATAAAACCTTTAAGCATGCCTTTAACGGTGTAAAAGCCCAGTTCGTTCGCCTTAGCGGATAACGCATCGTAGCGTTGTATAACACGGTTTAATGACACCGCATCAAGCACTTCAATCGGCAACAGAAACTCCATTTCCACCAAACGTTGCGTAGAGTCCTTATCCCTTAAGTACAGCGCTTCACCATCTAACGCCGTATTCATGACCTGATCGACAAGTTGCTGAATCACCGGTAACCATTCTGCATCGTATTGCTCTCGCTCGAGAAGCTGTCGAATAACCTCGCTATTTTGTAGTGATGTCGCGGGCTCGGTAAATTCGATTTCTTCAAACACGGTATGTAAAAACGTGCCGGGACGCGCCCCTTTAGGAAAATGAAAAATGGTTTTTTCTGGTTCCAATAACACGTCGACTTCGTGCTCTTCGGATGAATCGATATCAAGTCCAGATGCTTCAATAAACACCTCACTATCGTTGCTATGATGGCTCTGTTTTACAAGGGCTGAATAACTGGTGATTCGCCAGTCACGATCAATGGCCATTGATTGAGCTTTAGCGACGAGCTCTTCGGTCGGTTGCGCCAACTCTTGATAACGCTCCTCATCAAGTTCTGGTACCTCTGTGATAGCGATAGCTTGAGAAGCATTGGCAAGCTGATTGAGCGCAGAACTTAACTCGCTCACTCCCATTTCTTGACCATTTTGGATTAGATGCCCTATTGCGCTGTGATGAACTCCAGTTGGCTCCTTGGTTGAGCGGCCATTTCTCAGTGGCGCCATCCCGATAAAACAACCATAAACTGCACGAGTTAATGCCACATAGATGAGGCGCAAATCTTCGGCAAGCCGCTCTTTATCGGCTTGTGCCATAGAGGCTGATGATTGACGTAGATCGAGTACCGATGATTGGCTTTCGGCATCATAATACTTGGCTTCCATCGCTTCTCGATAACTCACCACAAACGGCAAATAAACCAAGTCGTATTCCAAACCCTTTGACTTATGAATAGTGATAATCTGAACGAGATTACGCTCTGACTCTAAACGCTGAATATGCTCATCACTAGAGCCTAATCCTTGCTTGGCATCCTCTATCGCTTGCCCCAACCAACGTAGTAATGCACTGTCGCTCTCCATATCTTGTCTTGCTGCTTGCAGCAGTTCGCCCAAGTGGAGATAGTCGGTAAGTAATCGCTCACCACCATCAGTAGACAACAATCGGTTGGAGATTTCTCGCTTAAACAATACTGAACGCAGCATTGGTAAAATACCGCGCGATATCCACTGTTGGCGATAGTCACGAAATTCAGCAACCACTTGTTCCCAGAGATTTTCATCATTATTGAGGCTGTCCAGTTGAACGGCAGGCAGAGCAAATAGCTGGGAGGCTAACGCACTTTTTAGCATTCTTTCATCGTCTTGATGCCAAACTGCCAGCATCAAACGCAGTAAGTCATCAGCTATTTCGCTGGTAAAAACGCTATCACGGTTGGAAAGATAAACACTAGCGATACCGCGCTCAGCCAAGGCCTGTTTAATCAACTGACCTTCACTACCAGTTCTCACCAACACTGCGATATTGCCCGCTTCAATCGCTTCGTTGTTGTCACCATTAATCAGCGCTGCTTTACCGGTTTGGGACTGGGTTAATACCTGTTTGATGTGCTGAGCGGTGGCAGCTGCCATCGTTGGTACATACTCACTCTTAGCAACGGGGGATTCCGCGTCTTGGAGCCAAAACTGCATTGCCGCTTGATGTTCACCGTTAAACTGCCACTGCATTTTACTCGCTTTAGGGCTAGCATTGACAGCATGAAACGGAATATCATCATCGTAAAGAAAAGCCGAATCTGCCTGTTTAAACAGTGCATTAACGCCAGTGACCATGCTCTCGCTGGAACGCCAATTCGTACCTAACGTATAGTGGTCTTGTACCTGGTTTCGAGCTTGTATATAAGTAAAGATATCAGCGCCACGAAATCCATAGATCGCCTGTTTCGGGTCACCAATCATAAACCAACCACAGTCGGCGTGACTTAAGTACACATGACTAAATATCTGATACTGAAGCGGATCCGTATCTTGGAACTCATCGATCATCGCAACCGGAAATTGTGTTCGGATTTTTTCCGCCAGACTGTCACCAGATTCGCTGTCCAAAGCCGC
This sequence comes from Vibrio sp. La 4.2.2, assembly GCF_027586995.1. Classification (NCBI taxonomy): domain Bacteria; kingdom Pseudomonadati; phylum Pseudomonadota; class Gammaproteobacteria; order Vibrionales; family Vibrionaceae; genus Vibrio; species Vibrio sp. La 4.2.2. The sequence continues at coordinate 16,544 of NZ_JAPPTJ010000012.1, read as the reverse complement.
CGACAAATGGGTCAGCAAATCATCAAATGAGAGCCATTGCTTTTGTTCCTTAGCTAGAGCCAATCGCTGACGACAATGCTGAATAGCCAATGCCAACAACGAGGTTTTGAGCTCAGGTGGCTGTGCTAAGAAGGCTTCAATCTCAGTAAAGATCGTCATCGTTGGCGCGTCGCCTTTAGGCGTTTTTTCTGTGAGAACGTTTTGAGCGAATTTTTCTAATTGCGTTGGTAGATAGTAGTCCAATGTTTCTTGTTTAGACCAATCAGTAATCGCCTCAACCCAAGTCGGCAGTGACTTTTTAGTGTAACTGCGTTTGTTTACATCCGATTGACTCACACAACCAACAATGTCGTCAGCGACCGCTAGCCATTCCGACTTAAGGGTTCGGATTCGCTGTAAATTCTGTGCATGAAGCTGGGTAATGTCACTACAAGCATCGACATTTGTTAGCGACAGCGCCGGGCCAGTCAAGTAATTGGCAATGACTTTGAGTAGATCATTTGGCGTCGCCCATAGCTTTCGGACTTCACTTGCAAGCTCCAACCCTAGCGGATAAAACTGACTGCGCCAAAAATCTGCGACCACTTGAGCTTTTAGTCGGCTTTCGTCGGTGATGAATTCATTATTAAATCGAGATCCAGACTCAAACGCATTTTGTGTCAGCATTCTTTGGCAAAAACCGTGGATGGTGTACACCGCAGCTTCGTCCATTTGACGTTCTGCCTGAAGCAAAGTATCTACCGCAAAGCGATGATCTGTGATGTCATCTAGAAGAGGTTTAATGACCGGGTCGTCACTATCACCGCGCGCAAAAGCAATTCGAGCCTGATGAATTCGAGCGCGAATACGATCTCTAAGCTCAGCCGTTGCCGCTTCAGTAAACGTTACGACTAAGATCTGGTCGACAGTTAGTGGCTGTTTATGACGACTTTGGTCGCTGCCATGACCGAGAAGTAGGCGCAAATAAAGGCCCGCAATGGTAAATGTTTTACCAGTACCCGCTGACGCTTCTATTAATCTTGCACCGTGCAATGGAAACTGCATGGTGTCTAACGCTATTGGTTCATGGCTCTGTGACATGGTGTTTAAACTCAACTGTGTGATCCAACGCTTAATTCTTTAATTCTATCAATAAGATGAAACTATCATTTATACAGGGTGCGATCGCATTCACGGAATTCATTATCTGCTCCCACTACTATGCGCCCTAGAAACTGGTCCCTCTGACCTACTTGGCCGCACAGCAATCTCCCTACACACTATAAAAATACTGGCGGCCGCCCCCTTTCTTGCTCACGCAGCCTTCCCAAATTCACGAAACTTCCCCTATTCATGAGAATAGTACTCTTCAGCATTCATACTTAGGGTTCTTGGGGCTTCTAGCACGAGCTGCGAGACTAACTTGAGATCATTGGCAAGCACTTCACTCCATTCAGGCCAGACTCTAGAAATATAAGGATTCTCGCGTTCTCCCGTTTGCATATAACCACCGATAAATCGAGCTTCCATTTTACTCAACATCTTTTCATCGTTCGGAGTCCAGCTGCCTCGACTATAGTTTGCCTCGATACCTGCTAATGCCGATTCAGGGAAATAGGCTAGAGGTTTATCCAAACCACCAAGAAACAACTCAAGTAATTGCTTCATATACTGTTCTGCTTGAACACTATCAAGTTGAGGATAGACACGATGTACTACCCCTTCTTTTTTGTCGTAGGCCAGCATATGGGTCGCTGCTGGTTGACCTGCGAGGGTCAGTGCTAGATGGTCAATCCACGCACTTAAATAGTCACTAGAACGCAAACGCCCACTACGGTATCTAAGCAAGCCTGAGGCATAAATACCCGTGACCCAACCTTGTAACTTAATGGCGCTCGAACCTAAGGTTAATTGCAGGTTTATTTCGGTATCGTCCAGTGCTCTATTCGACAACGGTCTCACGGCCTTAGCGAGTTCTTCAGTTTGCGCCACGTTCGATGCAAATTCCAAATCACCAAAGTGATTGATAGGTAGATAGCCTTGCGCCTTCTGTTCGGATTTAAATGCCGTTATTAAGTCAGTGCCGTCTTCTGATTTAGTAAAGAAATCAAGTAGCTCTTTTCGCAATACAAAGCTCTCTAATCCATTAAGCGCAAAGGGTTCATCGTCTTCGGTTGTAAACTGCTGTGAATCAAAACTGACTTCAAGCCTGCGGTTGAATAGATATTGAACGGGCAACCGCCAAAAACGCTGCAACTCGGTAAGTTCCAGCTCAACAACACTGCCGACGGCACGTTCAATAGGCTCAAGCGTAAATGGCTCTGAACCGTCAAACCTCACATTACTTAGCTGCTGCAAAGCAGCGGGTAGCCACTCGGAGGCATAACTTTGATAGCTGTGTGCGGACTTAAAATGAGAAGCACTAAACGGCACCATCGCGTATTCCTGAACCAAACTGTTGCGAAGTTTGGCTCCAGACTCATCCACGCTTAACTCACTATCTCCTTGCAAGCAGTAGTTTTGCTCACAATATTCCACCAGCTCTGATACTAATACCGAAGGTACTCGCTCAGTGTTGTCCTGAATAGAGCGCCCAACGTAGCTAATATAAAGCTGTTGCTGTGCCGATAATAAGGCTTCCAAAAATAGATAGCGGTCATCATCTCGACGAGAGCGATCTCCCGGTTTGGTGCGACCTGTCATTAAGTCAAAACTTTCAGGTGGAACACTTCTCGGGTAAACACCGTCATTCATACCAAGCAAACACACAGCTTTAAATGGTATCGAGCGCATTGGCATTAAGGTACAGAAGTTGACTTGCCCAGCAAGGAAGCGCTGACTGACTCGTGATCCCGATAGCTTATCGATAAAATATTGGCGTACAATGCGAGGTGCAAGTGGTTCGCTATAGCAAGCATCTTGAAGCTGTTCTTTGAGACCAGAAAGCGTGTCACGAATCGCTTTTACAACCACTTCACCTTCTAGATCAACATCAAAGAAATCATCCAACAAGGCATTTATGTTGGTTTGCCATGTATCTATTGGTGCGGATTTGGCAAGCAATCCACGATACTTGGTAATGGTATCGATAAACTGTGCCAGTTTGCCTGCACTTTCGGCTTGCATACCTTGAGTCTGCTCATAAGGCGCAATGGTGCCATGCTCAAACTCAAACAAGCCAGCTTGTTCACTAATAGCATACCCGGCCAGCATTCGAGAAATACCGAACATCCATGAGTTTTGCTCAAATTCAGGTAAATCGAACTCACTGGCAGTGTGGTTATCCAAACCCCAACGTATCTGAGCCTCTTCGACCCAGAGTTTTAATGTAGCAAATTCACTGTCACTGATATTGAATCGCTGCAAAATGGCAGGTACCTCAAGCAATTCAAGCAACTCACTACTGGAACAACGCAACTCAGGTAACTGCAATAATAGGTTAAAAGCATTCAATAATGGGCTTTCTTTGTCTGCTGTTCGGTCCGATATCGAAAATGGAATGTAGCGCTCACCGGAAGCATTACCAAATACCGCCTGAATCGCAGGGCTATAGGCGTTGATATCGGCTACCATGACAATCACATCACGCGGCTTGAGATCGGGGTTACGATCAAACATCGCTAGCAAGTTATCATGCAACACTTCCACTTCACGCATTGGACTGTGGCAAACGTGTAAAGATAGTGAATGATCTTGAGGCAAAATGGTTGGCTTATGTTGAGAACTTAGCAATAGCTGATCATCTTGGTGTTCTTCTAAGTTCAAAATATCCGCTTGGATATTTTCCAACAGCGTAGTTCGCTGTATATCAACAAATGCTTCTATCTCGTTTGACTCTAGCTGTGAGAGGAGATAGAGATTATCTCTACCTAGCTTACCCATAGATGCCAGTAAGCTGTTGCCAACTTCAGAGATATGCAGTTCATCTTCGATATTTTGCTCGATGGAGCCTTTAAGCTGCTCCACCATCGACATATCGCCAGAATGCGCCACATCGGCAATTTGTTGTAAATGCTTGCGCTTATTGGCGGCAAGCTTGGACAGATATTTTCTGTCACGCACTTCACCCCAGTAATAACGACAAGGGTTGGTGAACATCAGATGCACATCAATATGCTGCCCGAGCGCCTTAAGGGCGTCCAAGTATCTCGGGGGCAAAGAAGAAATGCCGAAAACAAATAAGCGCTTGGGCAGCCTATCTAGACCATGCGATTTCACATCCACATTGTGTGTTAAGGCATCAATAAAGTGTTCATAGAGGTTAGCACGGTGGTAAGGTGACTGACCTAACGCTACCGTATGATCATACAACGCCTGCCATAGTTTAGGTTGCCAAGGCTGCTGATCTTCCAGTTCAACGACAGGTTCCCCCGCTTCCCATGCCGCTATCCACTCTGGTCGATAAACCAAGTAGCCGTCATAGATATCGGCGATTTTTTCAGCCAATTGATAGCGTTTCGAGGCATCGGCATCATCGGAAAGGTACTGAGCGAGCGGAGCAAAGTCTGTGTCATTGAGATGAAGCGGTAACAGATGCATGATTTTCCATGTCATCGCTTCTTTATTGAATGCACTGCGCTTGGGCACCTCATCCAACACTTGAACAAATCGATCCCAAATAAACGTCGCGGGAAGTGGAAAGTCGATATTGGCAGCAATGCCAAATTCTTGTGCCAGCGCCATTTTCAGCCATTGTGACATACCTGGGCTTTGCACAAGAATCTGTTCTTTTTCGAATGGATTATCTAGTGGGTCAATCTTGATTAATTGCACCAGTAGAGATTTCAATACATCGATTTGATTTGAGTGATAAACGGTGAACACGTTGCCGCGCGCCTTTAACTAATTGTCCTCACTCAAGATTAACACATTAACTTCAGTTCTAATATTTACTTGAAGCCCTACGCTGTTTGATGTGAAGGTTTAGGTAGATAAGCCATTAAGTAACGTACCGCTACGTAGCTTACAACAATCGTTGCCACAATTAACTCAATATTGGCTAGCACTCGAACTTGCTGAATCGCACTCTCTGATATTCCGTGAGCGCCCATCCAAGCTACCAATTTGTACAGGGCTGTTGCACCTATAACCATTGGGAAAGTAAATGCTGCATAGCCTGGGCTAAATGGTAAACGAAGCAATTTAATGAACGCTAAATAGATAATCATCGTCATCAGTACTGCAATACCGAATAGCAGTGCAAGTATCACTGGTGAAGGCTCTGCTGCCACGGTTAGGTAACCGGCAAGTGAGAGACTCGCTGGCGCTGCCATAATCGCTAATGTTGGTTTAGCTGCGTCTGGAATTTCGTGAGTGAAAATCAAACGATAAATCATGGTAGGAAGCATCACTGCGTACACACCTAGACCAAAGTACAAAGCACCATTTGCTACCCATTGCAGATTTGGATTACCAGAGAACGCCACATCCGCAACCACAATACCAACAGGTGGTACAAACCAGCTTGGCACCATATGGTGTAATTCGAAATCACGACTACGGTGATAAACAAAGCTTGCTAGGAACACGATATGTAAGCCTACAGCAACTAGCCAGATACCATCACCGAGTCTTGGTAAAAACTGACCAACTGAGTGAGAGACCACCATAGTGGCCATTGCAAACGTAGGAACAACACTGCCCACAACAGGGTGTGCTAGGTCTTCTCTTAATAGGTGGTTATGAAATAAAAATTTGTAAGCCAAAATCACAAGTAATACACTCGCGATGGCCGCGCCCATCCACTGTGCGCCATGATGCAGTTCCAGTGCATTTTCCCAACACCAGCCAAGACTCGCGATACCTAAAGCCAACCCTGCCATTGGTGTAGGTGCGCCTTTAACTCTGTAGTGTGCTTTTTTCACGGTCGCAATCATTATTAGCTGCCTCAATTAATGTGTTGCGCTTACTCTAACTCTGCCTTATGTTTAGGTATATCCATTAAAATTAAACTAACGTTCAGATAAACTAAACATGACCCCACATATCTCGCTTAAGCAACTTAAAGTCTTCGTAGCCGTCACTCAGCATCAAACTCTCACTGCTGCGTCGGAAACACTGTTTCTCTCAAAAGCGGCGGTGAGTATGTCGTTAAGTGAACTAGAAAAGCAAATCGGCCATGCTCTTTTTGATCGGGTAAATAACCGTTTAGTGATCAATCAAGAGGGTCAGAAGTTACTCCCTCTCGCCGATGAACTGCTTAGTCGAAGTCGCGACATAGAATCTCTATTTAGCGATGAGCAAAGTTATCGCGGGCAACTACGCATTGGCGCCAGTGATACCGTTGGTAATCAATTAGCGCCGTTTTTATTGAGTGATTTTCGCCAGCAACACCAACATAAAGCGCAACAGTTGTTTATTTCCAATACAGCGTTGATCTGCCAAAAGCTCATCGATTATGAGTTAGATATTGGCTTGGTTGAAGGTAAAACGCTGCATCCCGAACTTAATAGCACTCAGTTTAGTGAAGATGAAATGTGTATCGTCTCCTCGGTCAATCACCCACTAGCAACTAGTGATATGAATGATTTGTCCTTGCTTGAAAACAGCGATTGGATATTGAGAGAACCGGGTTCCGGCACAAGAGAGTTTTTTTTAAGAACGGTTGCACCAAGAATAGAGGTATGGCACGAAGCATTCGAGCTGAATACCACAGAAGCGATCATTAACTGCGTATCGGCGGGATTAGGTCTCGCGTGTTTATCTAAACTTGCCGCACAAACAGCGATTAATGACGGTCGTATCAAACAACTTCCCGTTGCGCTGGATATGAAGCGACGGTTCTGGGTATTAGTTCATAAAGAGAAATATCAGAGCCCGCTGCTTAAGAACTTTATCGATTTTTGTCAGGTGTGGGATAAAGCCTAGTCTTGCATGAATAGGAAATAGGCAATCAGTTCTCACTTTTGACCCGCCGACTGGACAAGCGGATCTCGCATCTGTATAAACAGACAGTATTACACGTTTCAAAATTAACATATTAGAGGATTGACCATGGCTGTAATCGTCAAGTACGTGGTGGAACGCAACGGAGAAGAAAAGATGACTTTTACCTCTAAAGCTGAAGCTGACGCTTATGACAAAATGTTGGATATGGCAGACGAGTTATTCTCACTGCTAGGCGAAAGTGAGCTCATTGAAGATGAAGCAAAACAGGAAGAGCTATCCCTTTTCCTTGCTCAACGTAAAGAAGAAGTGCTTTATGCTCTGGGTGCTAAACGCAAACCGACACCAAAGAAACCAAAAGTGGTTGAGCCTGTGGAAGAGGATGATAGCGAGGCTGCAGCATAAATCGCTTACCTTAGTATTCCCCTTCTCATCAATAAACCAGCAACGGCCAATCAGGTCCTGCTGGTTTTTTTGTCTCTAGTATCGACTATTTCTTATTAGACAAAACTATCGCTAAAAAGACAAAGGGTATCGTTTTACAGACTTTTGCCATTTTTGCCCTTTCATCACATCCTGTCACTCTATAAGATGATTGCCAACAAATTACACCAAGTCGCTGCAGTTTGGCGCGACTTTTGGACAATTCTATACATGGAGAACGAGAGTCATGGCAGCATATTCAATTGCTTTCGGCAGCGCAACCAAAAACCGCGACGGTAAAATCATCGAAGCGTTTTTCCCACATCCACGTCTAAATCCAAGTGATGCACTGGTCTCAGCCATTGCTGAAGTAGCAGGTTACACAGACGGTAACCAAGCGATTGAAGTAACTGCAGAGCAAAGCGCTGCATTAGCGACAGCATTCGCCTCAAACGACGATGCACAAAACGCAGCTTTCGCTGAAAAAGCAGCAAACTCTTCTCAACCATTAGTTATCGTTATTCTTGCCACTGACGAGAAGCCACAATCTGTTGCAGAAGGCTTCCTGAAGCTACAACTGATTTCTAACCGCTTGGTTCAACCACACGGCACTGTGTTAGACGGCATCTTTGGTCTGCTTCATAACATCGCGTGGACTAACCAAGGTGCTATCGACCTTCCAGAGCTGGCTGACCGCCAAATCGAGGCTCGCCTTGCGGGCGAAACACTAACGGTTGATTGCGTCGATAAGTTCCCGAAAATGGTGGACTATGTGGTTCCAACTGGCGTTCGTATTGCCGACACTTCTCGTGTACGTCTTGGCGCACATGTTGGTGAAGGTACAACGGTTATGCATGAAGGCTTCATCAACTTTAACGCAGGCACGACAGGCGTTAGCATGGTTGAAGGCCGAATTTCTGCTGGCGTTGTCGTTGGTAACGGCTCTGATATTGGTGGTGGTGCATCTATCATGGGTACACTGTCAGGTGGCGGCACGGTTGTGGTATCTATCGGTGAGAACTCATTACTGGGCGCGAATGCTGGTCTAGGTTTCCCGCTTGGTGATCGCTGTACTGTTGAGTCTGGTCTGTATGTTACAGCGGGTTCTAAAGTACGTATGCTTGATGCTTCTGGTCAAGAAGTAGAAATCGTCAAAGCACGTGACCTTGCAGGTAAGCCAGACCTACTATTCCGTCGCAATTCTGTGACTGGTCAAATCGAATGTCTAACCAATAAGACTGCGGTTGAGCTAAACAGCGAGCTACACAGCAACAACTAGTCGGTAGTAATAGCCCGATGTTAAAGAAGAGCCTCAGCATAGTGCTGAGGCTCTTTTTATATATCCAAATCTTTATTGTCGATACTTACTGGGACTTGTTTGTTAATCAAATTGACTAACATAATAGAACGCGCCTCGCCGTCAGCCTCTTGGAAAATGGCTTCAATGCCCGCAAACTGACCACCAATCACTCTCACGCATTCCCCTTTGTCAGGAAGGTCAGCGCAATCTGGCTCATCACAATGAACCATCGATCTTAATTCAAAAATCAGATCACCATTGATCTCTTTTGGTTGAGCACCAAAACGAATGAAATCAACCACACCTCGTGTCGAGCGAACGGTAGTGAAAGAAGGTCCTACCTCATAATCAAACTTCACGAATACATAGGATGGAAAGAGCGGCTCTTTCACATTCTGTCGTTTGCCACGCAATATTTTTTCTACCGAGATCTCTGGGTAGTAGCACTCTAAGCCTTGATTTTCGAGATGCATTTTCGCGCGAGCTTGTTCTCCGCGCTTACAATAAAGCAAATACCAACGTTTCATTTTCACTGCATAATGTTTCTAATTACCTACATCGTATCACTAAATTTGCGGTCTTTCTCTAAAGTTCAATTAATGAATCGAATAGTAAAGAGGAATATTCCTAATAATTGCGAGTTAACAAAAAATGAAATGTTAGTTTGCAGCACATTTTTCTCGTACCATCCCTGAAAAATTTACTTACATTTCATTGTGTTAAACATTTTATTCACAATATCTATTAATCAATGCTATTGCAGTTATTAATTTGGTCATGTATACAAGTTGGCACATTATATTCTTTGATAACTAAAATTAGTAAAACTTATGACAGCACAGCACAACATCCTAGGCCACCCACGAGGCCTGTTTCTATTGTTCGGTACCGAACTATGGGAACGTTTTTCCTATTACGCAATGCGTGCCATCCTAGTTCTGTTCTTAACTGATGCTACTATGAATGGCGGTATGGGCTGGTCCACTAAAGATGCTCTAGATCTCTATGGTATCTATACTGGACTTGTTTACATCACTCCGCTAATCGGTGGTTACATTGCCGATAACTTCCTAGGCCAACGAAAATCTATCATCATTGGTGGTGTATTGATGGCAGCGGGTCAATTCACTCTGGCTGCTGCGGCATCAGGCGAGCCTAATGCGCACTTATTTTATGGTGGTTTGGCACTTCTTATCGCTGGTAACGGTATGTTTAAGCCAAACATTTCAACCATGGTTGGTGACCTTTACGAAGAAGGCGACAACCGTCGTGATGGTGCCTTCACTATCTTCTATATGGGTATCAACTTAGGTGCACTACTAGCGGGTATCGTTGTGGGTTCAGCAACCGATTCATTCGGTTGGTCAGCAGGTTTTGTAGTTGCTGGTATTGGTATGGTGCTGAGCTTAATCATGCAGCTTACTATGGCGAAATCTTGGTTAGGTGAAATCGGTAACGTGCCTGCGGCTGCTCGTGCAAAAGCACTGAACAACTCAAAAACAAAAGCGCCATTAACTAAAGAAGAGATCGATCGTCTTAAAGTTATCCTTATCATGGGTCTATTTGTTATCGTTTTCTGGGCTGGTTTTGAACAAGCTGGTGGCCTGATGAACATCTACACGCAGCAATATACAGACCGTATGATTGGTGACTTTGAAGTACCAGCAGCTTGGTTCCAATCGCTAAACCCGTTCTTCATTATTACTCTTGCTCCTGTTTTAGCGGCAGTTTGGGTGAAACTTGGTAAGCGTGAACCTAACTCTCCAGTTAAATTTGCTCTAGCACTATTCTTCCTAGCACTTGGCTTCCTTTGTATGGTTGGTGCAGTGATGGAGCAAGGCGGCGACACTGCGGTTAAAACCTCTATGCTTTGGTTAGTGGGTGCGTTCTTCTTCCACACATTAGGTGAGCTTTGCCTATCTCCAATCGGCCTATCACTTGTGACAAAATTGGCACCGCTTCGCCTTGCATCACTTATGATGGGTGCATGGTTCGGTTTCAATGCGATTGCAAACTATGTGGCTGGCCTTATTGGTTCACACGTTGGTGAACTAGGTGCAATGGCTATCTTTGGCGGCATTGCCGCAACGGCCGTCATTTGTGGTGTTATTTTACTCGTGTTCTCAAGTACCTTAGTAAAATGGATGCACGGTGCCGAGTCTAACGGCATTAGCAAGGCTCAAGAAGTAGAAGAGCAACAAGCACAACTCGCTTAATAAACGAATAAGCTTAATAACTAAAAAGGGTCAGACATTGAATGTCTGACCCTTCTTTAATTAAGACAAGCCATTAAGCAGACTGAACCAATTCAACCATCATGTCGATGTGTTCCTGCGAATCGTTAAGACAGCTAATATAACGATAACTTTCGCCACCCGCTTCTATGAAGGTTTCTTTCGCCTCCACCGCGATTTCTTCCAGTGTTTCTAAACAATCCACCGAGAATGCCGGTGTGATAATATCCAGCGATTTAATGCCTTTATCTGGCATTTGCTTTAACGTCTGTTCCGTATACGGTTGTAACCATTCCTCACGACCAAAAATGGACTGATAGCTCATTCCTATTTGCGACGAATCTAGGCCTAACTCTTCACCCAGAAGCTTCGTCGTCGCTTCACAATGCAGAGGATAGACGTCACCGTTATCAGCGTAGCGTTTTGGAATGCCATGATATGAGCACAACAAGTAATCCGCGCGCCCGTGCTGCTCCCAATGCGCTCGCACCGAATTGGCTAGCGCTTTGATATATCTGGCGTTGTCATGATAGTCGCGTACCAATGAAATGCTAGGAAGCGTTGAGATAGATTTACAAGCCTTGGCAATACCATCAAATGCAGCCGCAGTCGTCGTCCCTGAATACTGAGGATAAAGTGGCAGTACCACGACCTTATCAACCCCTTGGTCTAGTAATCTTGAGAGCCCATCTTTAAGAGAAGGATTGCCGTAGCTCATACCAAGTTCAACCGGCATATTTAGTGCTTGCGCCAGTTTGTCGGCTTGTTGACGAGAGTACACCATCAAGGGTGAGCCCTGCTCCATCCATACTGATTGATACAGTTTAGCGACTTTAGGCGAACGAATAGGCAAGATGACGCCGTGCAAAATAGGGCACCAAAGCCAACGATTCATATCCACAACGCGGTGATCATGCAAGAATTCTTGTAAGAACGCTTTCACTCCTTTTGCTGTAGGTTCATCAGGCGTACCTAAGTTAACCAGCAAAACTCCTGTTTTTAGCGAACCGCTCATAGACTTCCTTTTAGTTGTTATTTGATTTCTAAACGGATTATATACTCTAGCTGACCATCCATGGATCAAAAAAAACGACCTAATAAGGTCGTTTTTTTACTTGATTCACAATTGCGAATTAAGACAGAGCTTTTTCGATATCTGCGCTTACGTCAGCAACTTGCTTAGTACCGTCAAATTTCAGGTACTTAGTGTTACCCACTTCTGCTTCTTTACCATAGTAAGCAATCAGCGGCGCAGTTTGATCGTGGTAAACGCCTAGACGAGCACGTACTGTCTCTTCTTTGTCGTCATCACGAACTACTAGGTCTTCACCTGTTACGTCGTCTTTACCTTCTACTTTAGGTGGGTTGTAAACAACGTGGTATGTACGACCAGATGCTAGGTGAGCACGACGACCCGCCATACGCTCAACAATCACATCATCAGCAACGTCAAACTCGATAACGTAGTCTACGTCTACACCCATCTCTTTCAGGCCATCAGCTTGAGGGATAGTGCGAGGGAAACCATCTAGTAAGAAACCTTTTTCACAGTCGTCTTGAGCAATACGCTCTTTGATTAGACCAAGAATGATATCGTCTGATACTAGCTGACCTGCATCGATAACCGCTTTGGCTTTCTTACCAAGCTCAGTGCCTGCTTTGATTGCTGCACGTAGCATGTCACCAGTAGAGATTTGAGGGATACCGTACTTCTCCATGATGAATTGAGCTTGTGTGCCTTTACCAGCACCTGGAGCACCTAAAAGAATGATGCGCATGACTTGTCCTCTTATACTTAAAAAGATTTTATACCGAAGCTCACAGCGAAAGGCTTCACCTTAGTGGCTGCTTTACGATAAGTTTCGGTATAAAGATGAATTCTGAATGTATAAACATTGCTCAACAAAGATCTGAATGTTTATGCGTGCGGCGCATTCTAACACAGAAATCTTTTGCTTGGCGCGAAATACGACTAAAGAATAGCCAACAAGCATCTAAAGTTCGCTAACTCTGTGTTAAACCACACTTTAAAATGAATGAGCCCAATACTATTGGGCTCATTTTTATGCTTTAAGTCACAAAATAAATCTAAGGTTATTAGACTTTAGACAAAAGCTTATTCACTGCACCTAGGAATTGAGATGGATCTGTCATAGAGCCACGCTCAGCCAGCATTGCTTGCCCTAGTAATACTTCAACCCAGCGACCAAACGCATCTTCATCCGCTTCGTCTGCCATGCGCTTAACCAACTCATGCTCAGGGTTAATTTCAAAGATGTACTTAACTTCAGGAACTTCCTGACCAGCTGCTTCAAGCAACTTCGCCATCTGTGTGCCCATTTCGAAGTCATCGGTAACCACAACAGCTGGAGTAGTCGCAAGCTTGAACGTGGTGCGAACTTCCTTAACGCGATCACCTAGGTAAGCTTGAGTGCGCTCGACCACAGACTTGAACTCTTCCTCTGTCTCTTTTTGCTTCTCTTTTTCCGCTTCGTCTTCAAATTTACTTAAATCAAGACCCGACTTAGTAATAGACTGGAACTGCTTACCGTCAAACTCGGTTAGATAGTTCATTAGCCATTCGTCGATGCGGTCATACATAAGAATAACTTCAATGCCTTTCGCTTTGAATTGCTCCAAGTGTGGGCTGTTTTTTGCCGCCGCGTAGCTATCCGCAGTTAGGTAATAGATCTTGTCTTGTTCTTCTTTCATGCGCTCAACATAAGACGCAAGAGACACAGTTTGTTCAGCAGAATCCACCTCCGTCGACGCAAAACGAAGCAGGCCAGCGACCTTCTCCTTATTTGCCATGTCTTCCGCTGGGCCTTCTTTCAGTACTAGGCCAAACTCCTTCCAGAACGATTGATATTTCTCTTCATCATTCTTAGCCATGCGTTCAAGCATAGTTAGCACGCGTTTGGTACATGCGCCACGCAACGATTGAGTAACTTTGTTGTCTTGCAGAATTTCACGCGAAACGTTTAGTGGTAGGTCATTTGAATCAATTAGACCACGGACAAAACGCAAATAAGATGGCATGAACTGTTCTGCGTCATCCATAATAAACACACGTTGTACATACAGCTTAAGTCCGCTCTTATGATCGCGATTCATCATATCCCAAGGCGCTTTAGCTGGAATATACAGCAAGCTAGTGTAGTCATTCTTGCCTTCTACGCGGTTGTGACTCCATAGCAGAGGGTCAGCAAAGTCATGAGACACATGCTTATAGAATTCTTGATACTCTTCATCGGTAATATCAGATTTGTTGCGAGTCCAAAGTGCTTGCGCTTTGTTGATCTGTTCCCACTTACCTTGTTCTGTCTCTTTACCTTCTTCATCACGTTCAAGCGTCCAAATAGATACTGGAATGCCGATGTGGTCTGAATATTTGCTGATTACATCACGAAGACGCCATTCAGATAGGAACTCTTTACCTTCTTCACGCATGTGAAGAATGATATCCGTACCACGTGTTTCTTTAGTGATGTCTTCGATGGTGTAGTCGCCTTCACCAGCAGAGTGCCATTGCACCGCTTGGTCAGCGGCCGTGCCCGCTGCGCGCGTGCGTACGGTCACCGCGTCTGCCACAATAAACGCTGAGTAGAAGCCAACACCGAATTGACCGATTAGTTGTGAGTCTTTACTTTGCTCATCTGACAATTTAGCAAAGAACTCTTTTGTACCTGATTTTGCAATAGTGCCTAAGTGTTCGATCACATCATCACGCGTCATACCGATACCATTATCGGAAACGGTTAATGTGTTGCTCTCTGCATCAAACGACAACTTAACGCCTAAGTCTGCGTCACCTTGATATAAGTCAGCGTTAGATAGCGCCTGAAAGCGCAGCTTATCGGCTGCATCGGACGCGTTCGAGATTAACTCTCTTAGAAAGATCTCTTTATTTGAATACAGAGAGTGAATCATTAAGTGAAGAAGTTGTTTTACCTCTGACTGAAAGCCACGGGTTTCTTTATTGTTAGTTTCAGCGGTGCTCATGCTATCTCCATTACACATTTAATATCGAGTTTCGACATTTTCTGGAACTCGTTATTGCTATGATTAATCTGCTAAAGAAATGAGGATGAAGATTGTAAATTCAAGGTCAAAAAACATAAAAATGCTGTTTTTTTGATTGGTTTTTATTATCCTACTGCTCCTGACTATAAAAAAATCCTAAAATCCTATAATTGGCCCTGCAATTATTCAGTGCCAAAGTATCAGTATCTGTCGCGTTGCGGCACTAAAAAGAAGAATGCAATGAGTAACATAGGCACTAAGTTTATACTCGGTCAAAAGTACATTTTTGACCCTAATAGCAACTCTTTAGTCGATCAAACCAATAACGATGAAGTAGTCCGTCTTGGTAGTAATGAAAGTCGCATTTTACTTCTACTCGCTGAAAGACCGAATGAAGTCGTGACCCGTAACGACCTTCATGAATTTGTTTGGAGAGATCAAGGCTTTGAGGTCGATGACTCAAGCTTGACTCAAGCTATTTCTACGCTCCGCAAGATGCTGAAAGATCCAACAAAGTCACCTCAATTTGTAAAGACGGTGCCTAAGCGTGGCTATCAGCTTATATCTAGTGTTGAGCGCTCTGTGCCTGTCGCTTCATCAGAAGCCATAAACGAAGCTCCTGTTGTTGATCTTGCCAAAGAACTGCAAGAGCCAAACTCTGCGTCAACAGTTCCTCACTCAGAGCCAGTGATCCCACCAGCTCCAAAAGAAAAGACACCGCCAACCGTTTGGGCAATGGTCGTAGTGGCAATTTTGCTACCTATTCTTGTGCTTATGGTAACCAACCCAGCGCAATCAAGCTTTAAAGAGCTTGGTATGGTCGAAAGCGTTAAGATTGTGACGCCTGAAAACCACCCTGACGTCTCTAGCTGGCAACCAAAAATTGAGCAATGTGTTGCTAAGTATATTGAAACACATACCGACGACATGTTGCCTCTAGAAGTGATTGTAACAGGCGATCAGAGTGATCAAATTGCACTGAACTTTATTCATAGTGTCGAATTCTCTGGTGAAAATAGCACAATGCGTATTTTTACTGAGCAATCAGACTTAAGCAAAGTGTGCAAGTAAGGAGTGTCCTGATGAAAATGAAATACGCTGCTATTTTACTTGCTCTATCTACTGCTCTAAGTGCTTGGCTTTACTGGGGAAGTGATTTAAAAATCGAGCAAGTTCTAACGTCCAATGAATGGCAATCCAACATGGTAGGTATCATTGCTGCCCGTGACTATCCAGATACCGATATCGGCCCGTTAAGCCGATTAGAAATGTCGGCCAACGTAAAATATTTGCCAGGTGGTGAATATATCCGCGAATCTTCAATGCGCTTGTACGGTAACGATCCAGAAAAACACACCTTGATTAAGATTTCTGAGAAAGGCGCTTGGACTATCAGTGACAACTACTTACTGATTTCACCTCGAGAGTTCAAAGACACTGCGACGGCACAATCGGACGAGTTTACTCATGAGCAACTTGCGATGATTAAGCAGTTCCTAAAAATGGAAGCCCAGCAAAGTCGACGTATTGATATCGTTAACGAAAAAACATTATTGCTGACTAGTTTAAACCAAGGTTCATCTATCTTGTTCTCTAACTAAGTCAGAATTTAAATATCATAAAGGAGGCAGTCTGCCTCCTTTATTTTTTGTAGCTAAAAAGTGTGAGACCATAAAAAAACCAGAGCTGAAGCTCTGGTT
>NZ_JAPPTJ010000011.1:0-160849 GCF_027586995.1 Vibrio sp. La 4.2.2 | reverse complement strand
TTTTAAAATCAAAGATACTAACTTGAACTGAACTAATTAAACCACATATTTTTCAATAGGTTATAGCTAACTAACCACATGTAATTCTGAAATTTTCTTTTTCTGAACATCACCTGATAAGGCTCACCGACCTCTCTTCTATCCTACCCTCTATAACCACATAAATTGTGTTGATTTTGTGAACATACGAGCAAAGTTGTCTTTGCAACTGGTGTAGTATTTAACGCATAAGCATCAGATGGTCATCTCGAGAGCGATCACTAGGTTTATGTGGTTCATCACCAAATGCTCTGAATGATAAGGTGCAAGCTGGCAATTAGCCATGAAGTATTTGGTGAGGAGTAAAGAATCGACGCATTAAGGAAGTCGAACTAATAATAAAACCATATACCAAGGAGCAACCTCTTATGTCTACGATGACCCAAGGGAGCAATGCGCACCACAACACCCCATCCTATCCCGGCCTGACTACTGTAATCCACGGCAATGGCGCTGTCGCACATGTTATGGATTACGTTTGTGGTGGAGTGATAGGATACCCAATCACCCCTTCTACTGAGATTTCCGAACTGTATGAAGCCTTTAGAGCTCAAGGTGGCTGCAATGTTTGGGGGCAACACCCATTCTTCTTCGAACCTGAAGGTGAGCATTCTGCGCAAAGTGGCGCATTAGGCGCCGCGCTGACAGGGGGCAAGTACATTTCCAACGCTTCATCAAGCCAAGGGATTTTATACGGGCTTGAATCGCACTATGTGACCGTCGGTAAGAAGGCTGCAGGTTTTGTGCTTCATGTCGCGGCGCGTTCAGTTTCTCGTCATTCACTGAATGTAATGGCGGGACATGATGACGTCTACGCTCTGTTATCTGCTGGATACACCACTTTATTTGCAAGTAATGCCCAAGAAGCGGCCGACCTTGCTGCCATTTCGTATCGCGTCAGTGCCTTGTCACTAATTCCTGTCGCCAATACCATGGATGGCTTCGCAACGAGCCATATTCAAAGTGAAGTTCAACTACCTGAGCCAGAATTACTTAAACAATATCTCGGTGACCCAACCGATCGAATTCTCGCACCAACAGAAGCTCAGAGAATGCTATATGGTGCCAAAGGCCGCGTCTGGCAACTCAATCAATTTATCGACAAATACCAAGACCAGTTTTGGCCTGAAAAATTAGCCGACTTAAGAGGCTATATCACAGCTAATGAAGCAGCGATAGAAAAAGACGTTCAGGGCGAATGGATTGAATCCACCAACGCTTACCTACCCGAAGCACTATTGAAAAAATGGCAACGTGCTTGGCTTAATGCCTATGAAAAAGATACGCGTCAACGTGTACCAGCGCTGATGGATCCGCATAACCCAGGATTAACGGGTGGTGTCCAAAATCAGCCAGACTACCAAGCGGGTATCGTCGACCATCGCAGCCACTTCCTGAGTGATGTTCCACAGTTTATCGAGCAAGCCATGCGTGAATATGGTGAGCTAACGGGTCGCACCTATGAGCCTGTCATGGATTATCTATGTGATGACGCTGAATACGTCATTGTCGGTTTAGGCTCGGTCACGGATGATGCTGAAGCCGTTGCTTTACACCTCAGAGAACAAGGTCAAAAAGTCGGCGTCATCTCCATCAAACAATTACATCCATTCCCTGAAGCGCAAATCGTCGAGAAACTTGCGGGAAAAACTGCGGTAACGGTGCTAGAGCGTTGCGACGAAACACGCTTAACTGCGCGCATCTCTAGAGCGCTATTTAAAGCGCAAGAAAATGCCCATTACCCTCGCCACAATGGCATCAAAGCACTGACGCACATACCAATGATCAATACTGGTATCTTCGGACTAGGAGGTCACGACCTGCAACCTAAGCACTTGATCGCTGCTTTTGATAACATGCGCTCAGAGAACATTAAGCCATTCTTCTACCTAGGCAGCCAGTTCTTCGACAAACAGGCAACTGGCGAACTAAAACAGATTCAAGATCGATTACGCTCTGCTTATCCAGATACTGAGCTGATGGCTTTAGAAACAGGCGAAAACCCGAACCTGTTACCTGAATCGGCAATGCGTGTACGCTTCCACTCTGTCGGTGGATACGGCACCATCGCCACGGGTAAGCTACTGACGGACATTCTTTCTGGTGCATTAGGATTGCACTCGAAGTCCATGCCGAAATATGGTTCTGAGAAAAGTGGCGCACCAACCAACTTCTTTATTACTCTTTCTCCAGAACCTATCAAAATCACCAATGCCGAACTACAACAGGTCGAAGTCGTTCTTTCACCCGACCATAAAGTGTTTATGCACACCAATCCACTGGCGGGTCTTAGTAAAAACGGCACCTTCATTTTGCAAACTCATCATGAACCAGAGCAAGTTTGGCAAGAGATCCCTGCGAGTGCTCGTCAGTTCATTCGTGACAACAACATCAACTTCTACATTGTTGATGCGTTCAAGGTAGCGCGTGAGCAAGCGCCATCAGCTGATTTAGAAATCCGTATGATGGGTATCGCCTTTATCGGAGCCTTGTGTGGACATGCAAAACAAGTTACCCAAGGTGCTGATGAGTCGGCGATGTTAGAGCGTATTACCCAACAAATCGCCAAGAAATTTGGTTCAAAAGGCGAGAAAGTCGTTGCCAGTAACATGGCAGTGATTCGTGAAGGCATGCACGCCACACAGCACGTCAATTACAGCGCATTTAACGACAATGTCGAAACCAGTGAAACGCTAGCGCAAACCGAAACCCAAAAACCAGCGCAAGCCAGTTGCGGATTATTTGATCCTTCTTATTTCAATAATATCGCAGGCAAACGCTACGTTGATGGCTCCATTGGCGAAGCTCCTGTTATCCCAGGTTCTGGCATGTTCCTGCCTCCTGCCAGTGCCATCACTAAAGATAAAGGACTCTTTAGGCTTAACGTGCCTAAATTTGATGCAGACAAGTGTACTGGCTGTATGGAATGTACTATTGCTTGCCCAGATGGCGCTATTCCTAACGCGGTGCATGAGCTGCACGATATTGCCTATGTAGCAATAGACAAACTGAATATTCCACCTGTACAACGCGACAGTTTGAAAGCGAAAATGCCGCCAATCCTGGACGCAGTACGCCACCACTACCGCAGCTCGGCAAAAGGGGAATCACAGCCACTGCATCAAGTCGTATCAAAAGTTGTGGATTCCATGACCTTTGAAGAGCCTATCGCCTTGCAAATGGCAGCGCTATGCGTGGCATTAGAATCCTTACCAGTAAGCCGCACCAAGCCATTCTTTGATGCGATGGAAAAAGCGGTACCAGGAAGTGGCGGTTTGTTCTCTGTGGCTATCGACCCAAGCAAATGTAGCGGCTGTATGGAATGTGTCGACGTTTGCGGCCCGAATGCGTTAGAAAAAGTTCGTCAAACCACCGAAATGAACCAGCAAATGCACGAACTGTTCAACACGCTTGCGAATATGCCAAATACGCCTACTCGTTTTGTTGAACAAGGTGTGAAAGATGCCTCAGAGTCAAAACGTTTGCTACTCGACCGCAGCAACTACTATGCAATGAGTTCTGGTCACGGCGCATGTCGCGGCTGTGGTGAGGTCACAGCCTTAAGACTCGTCACCTCCATCAACCGAGCACTGCAACAACAACGCTATCAAGCTCATATACAGACTCTTGAGTCTATGATTGAGCAACTTGAAGACAAGTTGGATATGATCGTTGGACAAGACAGTGAAAATACCAGAACCCAGCGGTTAGTTCGCACTATTGAAACGCTAGAAAAACGCTTGTTCCTATTCGAACATGGTCCAACAGGAAATGGTCCTTCTGATGCACTTATCGCTAACGCCACTGGCTGTAGTAGCGTCTATGCCTCTACCTTCCCTGCAAACCCATACAACGACCCTTGGGTAAACAGCTTGTTCCAAGACACCCCGGCGGTCGCGAAAGGCTTGTTTGAAGGTGAAGCAGCCAATCAGCTTGAACAGTTCAAAGCACTGCGCACTGCAAAACTCGAATTAGAAGATATGTACGATGAAGAGATTCACGATCGTCAGCTTCGTTACCTTGAGTGGAGTCAGTTGTCCGATCAAGAATTGGCACTGATGCCAACGGTATTCAGCATCGGTGGAGACGGCGCAACCTATGATATTGGTTTTGGTGCGCTTTCTAGACTGTTAACTACCAGTACACCGATTAAGATCTTTGTATTGAATACTGGGAGCTACTCTAATACTGGAGGACAAGCATCCACAGCAAGTTTCACCGCGCAAGATTCCGACCTCAGCCGTTTCGGCAGTGCTCATAGCGGTAAAGAAGAGGCACGTAAAGAGCTAGGAATTATTGCTACCTTCCATCCGAAAGTCATGGTGGTACAGACCTCAACGGCATTACAAGGTCACTTTATGTCGAACTTGATGGAGTACTTGAATTATCAAGATGCACCAGCACTGTTTGATGTTTATACCCCTTGTATGGGTGAGCACGGTATCGCCGATGATGCTAGCACGCGACACTCTCGCTTAGCCGTAGAGAGCCGCATGAGTCCGGTATTTGTTCACGACCCACGTAAAGGTGATACTTTAGCAGAGCGTTTCTCTATTGAAGGTAACCCTGAACTGGATCAGGACTGGGCAACACATACCATCAGCTACCTAGATAACGATGGCATGACCCAACTTAAACAAGTGCCATTTACCGCCGCAGACTTCGCGTTGTATGAGGGTCGATTCAAGAAACACTTTGCGCTAGTCAGCGATAACGACAACACCGTAGAGCTCGCTGATTACCTCAAGCTAAGCGCTCAAGAACGCGCAAATAAAGTACCGTTTATCTGGTCCACCGATAAACAGCAACATTTGGTGCAGCTCTCTGTTTCACCGTCGTTAGTGGCACTGAGTGAAGAGCGTCTTCGCAACTGGCACATGCTACAAACATTAAGTGGACAGCATATAGCGCAGATCGAGCAAGGTTATCAGCAGCAAATCGAAGAGTGGAAACTGCGATATCAACAAGCCTTGGACAACAATGAACAAACTATTGAGTCCATCGCAAACGGACTAGCAGAACTTGCTATGGTTGCAACACCAACCAGTAGCATCCCTGTGACACAAATCGACACCACTGACGCACCTGCGAAAGCCGATGGACAATCGCAACCTCTTGTCGCGATCAATGAGGACGAAAAATGTCTGTGTACCGATTGCAAGACCTGCTACCAACAACTGAGTGAACTGTTTGAGAAAACAACCGTGGTTGAGAATGGCGAAGCGAAAGTGATTAGCCAAGTCATTCCGGGTTCATTGGCGAAAGTGACACTCACTGATGAGTTAGTGAAACGTGCCGCACGAATCGCCGATGAGTGTGACGCTGAAATCATTCACTTTAACGCTCCTGCTTCGGTGGAGGTGTAGTTATGGTCGCTTTACTTACTCAATCTCAACGGGAGCTTATGCTAAAGCGCATGGATCAAAATCCACAGCGCTTCCAGCAAATGATCATCGAAGAGAGTCAACAGCTAATCCAGGACACGCTGAAACGCGGTAACCTATCGGCAGAGTTCACCACTAAGCTATGGGATCTGTTGCTCGCGGGCAACGATCTTAGTACCGCACTACAGCGTTATCTATGGCGAATTCCACTGAAACAAAAACGGGCATTTGTTAAAGGCTTAGACCTGCACCTTTCAGAACGTTATCCCATGTTTAAAGGGTTATCTGAAGGTTGGCCGGGCAGCAATAATATTCCTCCTTACGTTCGTCCTGCGGAAGAGCGCCGCAAAGACTTCGATCTAGTGAGCCAAGGCTACCTTGGCTACATGGGGTTGGGTTATTCGCTGCGCGAAGTAGAGCTGTTTGTGTGGCTTGAAGTGCTTCGCGATAAGCAATGCGAAGACAAACCTTGTGAAGTCGGTGTCCCAATGTGCGACCGCGACGGCAATCCCGCGGAAGAAGCCGATGGAGGATGTCCGGTTAAGATCCACATACCAGAAGTGTTGAACTTGATGGGCGAAGGCCGTTTTAAAGCAGCATTTGAGCTAATACGAGACGCCAACCCTCTGCCAAATGTTACGGGTCGAGTTTGTCCCCAAGAGCTTCAATGCCAAGGTGTATGTACTCACAACGATAGACCGATTGAGATCGGTCAGTTGGAGTGGTTCTTACCACAACGGGAGCGTGAGCTTTCTAATGGTGAGCCGCCGAAACCTGTGGCGTGTAACCCGTGGGTTGCCGCTAGCAAACCGCCAGTGGCTATTGTAGGTTCAGGGCCCTCTGGGTTAATCAATGCTTACCTACTGGCCAAAGCTGGCTACCCCGTGACGGTATTTGAAGCATTCCATGTCCTAGGTGGTGTGCTGCGTTACGGCATCCCTGAGTTCCGTCTACCGAACCAATTGGTGGATGACGTGGTAGAAAAAATCAAAGCGCTTGGAGGCCGCTTTGTCACTAACTACATCGTTGGTAAAACTGCCACTCTAGCGGACCTCAAACGTGCAGGTTTTGTGAGAGTGTTTGTCGGCACTGGGGCAGGACTACCGCGCTTCATGAACGTTCCGGGTGAGCATCTACTTAATATCATGTCAGCGAATGAGTTCTTAACTCGCGTCAACCTGATGCACGCCAACCTCCCTGACTATGAGACACCTATGCCAGAGATGGACAATAAAGAGGTGATGATCATCGGTGGTGGTAATACCGCAATGGACGCTGCGCGAACCGCTCGTCGCCTTGGCGCTAACGTGACCATTGTTTATCGTCGGACGCAACAAGAGATGCCAGCTCGTGTGGAAGAGCTACATCATGCGTTAGAAGAAGGTATTATGCTCAAAGAACTACGCTCTCCTTGTCAGTTTAATGGGGATAAAAACCATGTACTGGCGACTGCCGACTTAGACGTGATGGCACTAGGTGAGCCCGATGCCTCAGGCCGTCGCAGACCGCAGTCAACCGGGGAAACGGAGCTAATGAAGGTCGATTTCGCCATCATGGCTCTGGGTAATAGTTCTAACCCTATAATGAAAGACGCCAACCCAGATCTTAACACCTCGAAATGGGGTACCTTGCTGCTTAATAAAGGCTCGCAGGAAACCTCGCTTGCTGGTGTTTATAGTGGTGGTGATGCGACTCGTGGTGGCTCAACAGCCATTAAAGCGGCAGGTGATGGGCAAGCAGCCGCTCGTGAAATCATGAGTACGCTAGACTTCAATTTAAAAGAAGTCGAAGGGTTAGTCGCGCAGGCAAGCAATTACACTGAACTTGGGCAAATGCCAGCCAAAATCGTCAAACGTCGTCAACTTACCGATGAGATTGTCGAATTTACCATTACCGCCCCACTTATCGCCCGCTCCGCAAAACCCGGTCAGTTTGTGCGAGTTCTTGCCGATGAAAAAGGCGAGTTAATTCCACTGACACTCGCTGATTGGGATGCTGAAAAAGGGACGATTGAGTTAGTGATTCAGGGGCTAGGAAGCAGCTCTAAACTTATCAACCGGATGCAGGAAGGCGATGTCTTTGAAGCGATTGCAGGGCCACTAGGTCAAGCAAGTAAAGTCGTTGTGCACCAAGATAATCACAGAGTCTACTTCACCGCAGGTGGTGTGGGTCTTCCGGCTGTTCATCCTATTATGCGCGCACATCTCGAAATTGGTAACAAAGTCACTTTGATTTCCGGTTTTAGAGGCGCACCTCAAGCATTCTGGACTGAGCAAGGCGATAAAGTCGAAACACTCAAAGCGCTCTACCCTGATTTACTGGAAGTCATCTATACCAGTAATGACGGAAGCTTTGGTGTAGAAGGGTTTGTCACTACCCCTCTAAAAGACCGCCTAGATGAGCATCAAGCCGGAAAAGGCGAACCTATCGCGGAAGTCATTACTATAGGTCCACCACTCATGATGAGAGCTGTAAGCGACTTAACTTTGGAGTACAAAGTGGAGTGCGTGGCGAGCCTTAACTCTATCATGGTAGATGCTACTGGTATGTGCGGTGCGTGTATGGTCCCAGTAATGGAAGATGGAAAATTGATTCGTAAACATGCTTGTATCGATGGCCCTGAGATCAACAGTCATGTGATCGATTGGGACAAGTTCTTACCTAGGTTTAATCAGTTCAAACCGCAGGAAAGAGAGAGTCAGATAAAGCACAAGTTTATTGAGGAGTAAACGACGCGGCGGCTATCAATGATAGCCGCCGTTTTTACTTTCGCTTACTTAAAGCCTTACTTCATTAAAACTCGTAACTCACCGATCCTGCCAGTTTATTATTAGTCCCGTAGTCGTCCTCCGAGAGCATTCCAAAGAAGTTAAACGATGCATTTTTGTTTATCTTATAACTAAGGCCAAGTCCGCCCCAGTAACCGCGGTAATTATCCGAACCTATCGAGCCACCAGCAAACCCGAGTACGCTCCAATCCGAGTCATCAATTGGACGAATACCAAACATTCCCAAATAACCGCCGTGACTTTGGCTTCGCATCAGTACGTATTCGTTATCCACCTCTTCTGAAGGCATTGCCATTTTTCCATCGTTGTAGCTGTAGCCCGCCATGGGAAATAGCATCCATCCTGCCGGAGAGATGTCAAAGTAACTTAGAGGGATGTAGGTGCCAATACTGTAGTTGTTGCGATAGCTATCATTTTCATAATCAGTACGGCTAAAGTTGAAGTTTAAGATTCCCAAATCAAATAGCCATGAGCCACCCAAGCGCCACTCTCCAGTCTCATTGTATCGAGCGTTGATCATCCTAGCTTCATCAAGACCAATCGAACCAGACACAAACGCAGAGTCTGAATAGCCAGCACCTACTTTGGTAACGATCTTGGTTGGATCTTCATGATGTTTCTCTTTGGCTGAGACTCCTGTCACTACCAATAATCCAACAACGGTAACAAAGCCAAAAGCTCTGACAACCGATGAAAACAGACCATTCTTTTTCATAACGCTTTATTTCTCATTAAAAACAAAAATGCCCCTCACAACGGTGAGAGGCCAATTTACGGTTAGCTCACTAAGTTAGTAGGCGTAGCTGATACTTAGAACATGAATACGGTTGGTATCCACACTGCCAGTAAAATAAGGAATTGTGTCTGTAGGGCCAGTGTAGGTGACGTCTTGAGTACCCATATTGCGGTATTGGTATGCGATACCGATTCGATGACCATTTGAACGCTCTTTTTCTGCGCCAAGACCTAACGACCAGTTTGCTCCAATAGGAAGCGCAGGGGTCATTTTGTCAGTGTCATACATTTTCGAGTCGTAACGGATACCACCTTGGTAGGTCCAATCATTTTGAGAATACGCGAGCGCTGTACCTAAGCTATAAACGTTGTTTGCAGCATCATCAAACTGTGACCAAAATTCAACACCCGTCATGGCTTTGAAAGTTAACTCATCTGAGATTTTGTGCTGAAGGCCAAAATCAAGTTGAGCTGGCCAAGAAGCATTTCGCTCAATTGACGTAAACTGGTTGCCATCAAACGACACATCGATATCACCAGAGTTATGCTTTACTTTGTGTTTATAGTTGGCAGATAGAAAAGTAGAGTCTGACACGTCATACATAGCTGATAGCATAAAGCTTGCCGCCGTAGAACTGCCATCTCCATCAAGCCTAGAACCACCACCAAGCTCAAACGACGTCATTAAATGCTGAACGATCAAAGCTCCGCCAAGAGACAGATTGTCGCTTGCCTGGAATCCAGCGGCTAACTGCAAATTTAACGCTTCATCAGACAGTGTTTTTGGAAGACCACCATTAGGTCCTACAAGACCACCGCTATAGTCCATACTCAAACCACCTTCACCATGTAAAGATGCCCCGATAACCCAGCTGTCATTGATTCTCTGTGCATAAGCAAGACTTGGAATAAAAGCATTCGACTCACCTGTCGTTGACTTGTCAACAGAAACCCCAGTACCACTGTGCTCAGTCTTTGCGTTTAAGTACTGAACGCCAATAGAAAAACTATTGTCATCTATCACCGTTAGACCAGCAGGGCTAGTAATCACGGCACTTGCATCAGTACGATTAGATGAGTTCCCTACACCAGCAGAAGAAACACTATCAAAGGTAGCTACTTCGTGAAGTAAGATACCGCCAGCAAATGTGGACGAAGAGAAGGTTACAGCCATTGCGACTGCTAAAAGGTTTTTGTTCATCGTTTGCAACTCACAGATTCGGATGGCGCAAATCATAGTCAAATCAGCAATCCAAAGGTGCACTATGAGTGCATGGTAATAGCTTGTAACGAAAAGCGACGCAGGCAATTGGTCAAACTTCCTCGTTATCGAAAAGGTTGAACAATATAAACGGCGTTTATGTTTTATATAACCAGCGGCTTATTTATTCACCGTCTTGGCCCTCTTATAATCACAGACATACAACCCCCAAGAAGCTAAGGAATAGCGCTCATCCCTTTCTTGAGAGGCTTAAAATGTCAGTCCAGAAGATACTTAAAGAGATATACCGCGCTAGCGATGAACTTGCAGCTCAACTTATCCAGCGTGGCGCAGTTGTCACCATTCCCAAGGATAAATTTCTGTTCTTCCAGTATCAAAGTGTGAGCGATATCGTTATCCCTTTACAGGGCGTATTAGGTTTTTACCCCACTATCGATGAGGGCACTAACTTAAAGTACGACCTGATTACCCCCGGCATCCTTATCAATGATGTACCATTGATTTTGGGTGAGGGTGCTCAGTCTGATATACAAGCCGTGACCGACAGTACCGTGCTGCTGTTACCCTTTGAGGATGTCAAAGAATTGATGGATTCTTGCTGTAGTTTTTCAAAAATGATCAACTTCTCGTTGGCAAAAAAACAGCGCTTTTGCTTGACATTATTTCGCCTACGCGGCGAAAAAAATACCGATTTGAAGATTCGTTTGGCGATGGAAGCAATCAGTGCAGCGACCTACGATGGGTCTATCCCATTAAATATTCTTACTCTTGCTTCATTACTTAATATGTCGCGAAACACCGTCGGAAGCTATATGAGTAAAGCAATCGCTGCCGGAGAAGTAGAAAGGAATGAGCTCGGTTTTCGTTTAATCGAAAAGAGATCTATCGCAGCTTGACTATCTACTAGAGCATGAATCTACAAAACGTGAAATGAAGGAGCGCCAGTGCTTGTACATCAGAAGATATCTAACGCTCCTTCATACATTTACCCTGCTTCAGCACAAGAATAGTACTAAGGTCAATGTCGCCTCAGTATGCGCTAGTTTTTCTTCCTTAGGTGCACTAGCGGTGCATCTGCTTAAAAAACTCACCAACGAAATATAGGTATTGCCTATCAATAAAAGAGCTTTAATTGATTTTAATTCTCATTACCAGTTCATCATAATGGACTCATAAGATTTGAACTGAGTGATACATCCCATGATTAAGACGATTCGATTTGCCGCTATCCACTTTACTATTGCCTTTACGGTTGCATATGCGCTAACTGGCGAAATCTTAATCGCGAGTATGATTGCAATGCTTGAACCAGCCGTAAATACCGTTGCGTTTTACTTTCACGAACGTGTTTGGGACAAAAACCAACGCCTTCAAGCTTTGAGAAATAACGAAACCATTAAGACGGCTTCATTTGCGACCGTACACTTTAGTGTGGCGTTTGGTGTAGTTTATTTGCTAACGGGTGATGTGTTGGCGGGTGGTATCATGGCAACATTAGAACCAACGATTAATACCATCGCGTACTTTTTCCACGAAAAGTCCTGGAATAAGAAGCACCAGCACATGCGCTTTGCGCATTAATCACACCAAAGGTATATCTGCACAATGAGAGGAGGTCGTTCATACATTTTGTACACAATGCCGAGGTTTCTATCGTACCTGTTTGTATGACTTCCCACCCTATCTTCTAGTAACAAATAAGACATTACTGAAAGCTCAACGCCCCAATGCTATTCGCTGAGGCACTTGCAAACCAACTCTTGGACTCCTGCACACACGAAAGCCAACTACGTTTCATGACACCGCTAGTACATTCGGTTACAGATCGAAAATTACCCTAGGTGATAGAATAAGAGTTGGTGATATTGCTCGCTATAAAAGTTGGAGTGACGGCAAGGATGCTAGGTAATGAACTGTAAAAAATATAGGTTAACTTTCATTCTATTTGGCTTGGCAAACCTCTGCTTAGCTATCTTTCTTATGAGCGATTCTTATGTCGATCAATCGGGCGTCCTTGTAGAGAATTTTGGATTTCTTGCCCTATTCTGGCTATTACTCTTTAGTTCAGCAATTAGCTGGTTCATTACCTTGAATCGTCGACGTCGTTAAAACAGACAGAACAAAATAAACCAATACCTTCACCCAATCTCTATGAATGGATAGTTACTTAATAAGCTTGACGAAGAGCATTGTTGACTAAGTAGCTTTCGACTCTTTAGCACTCTTTTTATTTTTCACTGTTTTGGATTTTATATGTATATCGGACTAAAAAGTTTAAACATCAAATGGCTTGTCGCTGCACTAGCTATCACGCTTTCTGGCTGTTCCAGTATGTCTATTGAAGAGTGTAACAACGCTGACTGGTATCAAGTTGGTTATAGCGATGGACTTAACGGTAATAGCCCTAAAATGATTGATAGCTATATCAGTGATTGTAGCGAAGCCGCTGTTTTTCCCGATAGAGAACAATGGTCAAAGGGATTCAAAGTAGGGACGGGGCTGTACTGCTCACCAGATAATGGTTACAAGGTGGGTTATGAGGGACAGCAGTACTACTATGTATGTCCGGGCGAGTCTTTTCTCAAAAACTATGAGTTGGGCAAACAAGCTAGACAACGCGACCAGCGCCTTAAACAGATTGAAACCGAGTTACGTACTATCGAAGACAAGTTAAGAACGACACCAAGCGAAAATCATGATGAGCGCAAACGTCTAGAAAATGAAAAGCGAGATTTAGTGTCAGAGCGTTCTCATCTACTCGGGTTAACCGTACAACATAATTTCAATATCTCATTTTAAGCTAGCTGAGTCCTTGCTACCCAACGCCTTCCTCTTCAACAAAGAGGGAGGCTTACAATTTAACGATAAAAGTCCTTCCCAAATCCAGATTGATTACCGTCATATCGCATTAATTTTCAGATTGTTAGCCTAATAACTGTACAATTTCTACTCAAACAACCAAAATTAGTCACCACAGGCAGCAATTATTCTTCTATAATCAGCGACCGTATTTTTGGTCAACAATCATTTTGTTGATTGGTTAACGAGAAACACCAAATACCGCCATCTGCTTTTAGGAACAACGAATGTCATTTTTATCACAAGGTTTTTCATCTGAGATCGTGCAAGCACTGACCGAGTGTGGTTATGAAAAACTCACTCCAGTTCAACAACAAGCGATTCCACATGCTCGTCGTGGACACGATATTTTGGCACACGCTCAAACCGGCACAGGTAAAACCGCCGCTTTCTCTTTGCCAATTATTCAACAGATTGTTGATACTCCAAAAGCTCGCACTCGTGGAGCGGTACGTGCACTTATTCTGGCGCCAACTCGTGAATTAGTAGATCAAATCGCTAATAACATCGAAAGCTACACTCAATACGTCGACGTGTCAGTTGCCGCCGTGTTTGGTGGTGCGAAAATGTCGTCTCAAGAGCGCAAGCTTGAAGCTGGTGTCGACATATTGGTTGCAACTCCGGGTCGTCTTATTGAGCATTTGGAGCTTGGTAACGTTAAGCTTGCTAATCTTGAGTTCCTAGTCTTCGATGAAGCAGACCGAATGCTTGATATGGGCTTCATTAGTGCAATTCGCACCATCATGAGCAGCGTTAACAGCCAACCTCAAACCATGCTGTTTTCCGCGACATCATCACCTCAGATGAACGCCCTGGCACAAGATCTATTGCGTAAGCCTAAGCGCATTATTGTCAACGCAGAGAACTCAACCGCAGATACTGTTGCGCACGTAGTTTATCCCGTAGATGAAGATCGTAAGCTTGAACTACTGTCAGAGCTTATTGGTCGTAAAAACTGGCAACAGGTCTTGGTTTTCGTGAATTACAAAGAGACCGCCAATGAAGTGGTAAAAGAGCTCAAACTTGATGGTATTAAAGCGGTGCTTTGCCATGGAGATAAAGCACAAAGCTCTCGTCGTCGCGCTCTGGAAGAATTTAAAACAGGTAAAGCACGTGTGATGGTGGCAACAGAAGTTGCGGCTCGTGGTTTAGATATTCAAGGTCTTCCGCACGTTGTAAACTATGACATGCCATTCCTAGCTGAAGACTACGTACACCGAATTGGTCGTACTGGCCGTGCAGGTCAGCAAGGTCATGCTGTCTCTTTCGTTAGCCGTGAAGAAGAACTGACTCTGGTTCAGATCGAGAACCTAATTCAACACCGCATTAAGCGTATCCAACTTGCAGGTTACGAGCCAGCAAACCGCGATGCTTTGCTACAGAAAATGCACACTAAACCAGCTTACAAGGACCGCCAAGGTCGTACTAATAATGCGAGCGAGCAAGGCTCTGCGGAGCGCAGATTACGTCTGATGCGAGCAATCAAAAACAAGTCGAGTAAAACAACTCGCCTAAAAGGTTAATCGCAGTTTCACTAGCGAACACCATTAAAAAACGCAGCTGTTAAACGCTGCGTTTTTTGTTTGTCTGTCGACCTATCTCTGTCACCATCGTTACTCAGCTATTTCGCAATCGACTCCAATGAAGCATCCAAGCAGTCCGATATCGTCACCAACTCATCCTTAGCACGCACAACATTGTCGGTACTTTTAGTGCAGTCGAGCGCCAACTTATTCACCACCTCTAAACTGTCGATAGACTGCTCACATAGGTGCAGTGTTTCTACCGAGTCGTTACAAATCTGTTCATTCAATGCCAGAAGCTGGTTATAAGCGACCGTTATATCGTCAAAGCTGGCCGTGGACCGCGTGGTCACTTGAGATATTTCACTCACACTGCTCTCACTTTTCGCAATAGCGGATACTAAAGTACTCGCCGTATCGATAAGTTGTTTGGTCATGGTTTGAATTTCCGACACAGCGTTTTGGGTGTTCTCCGATAAGGTTCTTACCTCTCCCGCTACAACTGCAAACCCCCGTCCAGCTTCGCCAGCCCTAGCGGCTTCTATAGCAGCATTCAGCGCAAGCAAATTCGTCTGCTCTGAGATCGAAGTAATCACATGCAAAACATCCCGAACCTTCATCGAAACATCAGTCAGTACATTACTTGATTGATTTGCTTCTGCCATTTCGTGTCTGAGTTGATCAACATCTTTAGTTAGTTGCTGGTTGTTCTCCTGAATCGCTAAGAACTGATTGGAGATAGATTGGCTTGCATCAAGACTGCGCTGTGCTTCTTGCTCACCACGGCTTATCGCCACTTGAATATTGTTGATGTCTGACGTGGTATCGGCTAGCTGAGTCACCTGGGTTTTGAACAAGTCATCTAAATCCGAAGAAGCACTTTCGATATGGTGAGTGCAACGCTGAAGCTGCTCGACTGAACCATTAACATCATTGATAAGAGAAACCAATTTATTGAGAGTACTATCGACAGCCGAACCAATCTGACCGAACTCGTCTTGTCCTGAAAAGCCAATTCGGTGGTCAAGTTGACCGCGCTGAACCTGCTGCATAGTATCAATGATGTGTTTGAGAAGCGGTAAGATATTCTGGGAGATGCCGGTGGATAAGAACAGCACCAACCCAACGACTACCAATGAAAAGACAATAATCGCAGCAGGCGATAGTAGTAATTGAACGCCATCGCCACCCGATAACACACCTAAAGCGTACAAATTTGATATACATAGAACAACAATACCCAAGCAACCTACAATGCCCGGTAGCAGCATTTTTACTGGCATACTGATGTTCATAAACAGCCTATCTCGCCAGCCAATCTCAATATCACTCATTTCCATTCCCTTGATTTTCTGACCTTACGGTCAGGATATTGAGCAGGATTTAGCCGATAGTGTCAACTTATTCTGATATTGGAGTGTGCGTTTTATGATGCCAACGGTTTTATGAATAACATATAGATCGCAAAAGAAAAAACGGCACAAAGAGTGCCGTTTTTCATTAGTATCATATTCAGCTCATAAGACTATTAGCTGATAACCATTGCGATATAGCCAAGGATTAAAACGATAACGGAAGTTAGCGCATACGGCACTGGATAACCAATTGCTGGCATGTCACTTTGAGTGGCATCTTGAGCTCCTTTCATTGCAGGTGTGCTATTCCTACCACCAGCGCAAGCACCAGCAAGAATGGCCGGATTCATCTTACGAACATACAGACCATACAACCAAGCTAATACCGGTGGAACAAGTGCTGCAGTCACGCCAAGTAACGCTATTTTAATCACAATAATGCCTTGAAATGAGGCTAGGATCTTAGGCCCCACAGTCGCAGCTAGCACCGCTACGAATAAATTAAGGCCAATATCTTGTAAGAAGCTTCGCGCCCCCTCACTCATTGGGCCGCCAAACGCCGGATTACGAGTTCGTAAGAACGAGAACACGATACCAGTAAGCATACATCCAGCAGATGTACCCAAGGCAAATGGGATTCCTGCAATGGTCACACTCAAGTGGCCAAACACATAACCTACCAACAATGCTAACGCTAAGTAGAATGTTTCTGTGACTGTGCTCTCTACAATGGGCACACTATTCAACTGAGAAGCCGTTTGTTCTACACACCACTGTGAGCCTGCAATACGAACAACATCACCCACTTCTACCGTTGTATTAGGTAATAGTGGTTGTTGATGACCTTGTCGAAATAGTGCTTTGAAGTACACACCAAAACCCACCTCAGCATGCAACTGAGAAATAGTTTTACCTGCATGTTCTGATTTACCCACATGGATGTCAGCAACTTCAATATCGACATTGCGCGCTCGAGGTTCGTCAACTTCATTGCCAATATCTGCTTCACCTTCTTTGATAAGAGCGCTGTACTCACCACGAACACCGATAACATCACCAATCTTTAATGTTGGGTTGTCCGATGCATCCAACACCTCCTCACCACGCACCACTTTCAAAACCACTGCATCGGGAAACTGCTTATAGAGATCTTGAACCGAGCGACCTTCCAACTCCGCATGTGTCACTTTGTAAGCACGAACATCGATAGGCAAAGCACCAGCATCTGAGAACCCAAAGGTGCTGGGGAGTTTCTCATTGTCATCGCCGGTAGAAAACTCTTTCTCTGCATCTTTACCTGCTTTAACGGGGTCAATACCAAACATCGAAGGTAAGTATTTGATTAGCAGAATAATGAGCACTGTCGACAATACATAACTGATAGCATAGCCCGCTGCGATATTAGCACTGACTTGATCAGCGCTCATCCCCGCCGGCGGAACAAAAGCGCCCGAAGTAATCGCCGATTGTGCGACACCCATTACCGCGGTAACGGTATAGCTTCCAGAGATGATACCTGCCGCATATCCAGGCTCTAATCCCATCAACTTGGCGCCAATCACGACGATGGCGAAGTTACTAAAAACAACGATTAGCCCAATTACGACAAAATCTAAGCCACCTCTCGCCAGTCCGGAAAAGAACTGAGGACCTACTTTCATGCCAATGGCGTACATAAACATCATTAAGAAGATGTCCGATACTAGCCCCGGTTCCTCAATTTTTAATCCAAAGACTGAAAATGAGGTCAACGCCAACGTAACACCAACAATCAATGTACCTGCCGTTGTACCAAGGCTCACACCTTTAACAGTAATACGTCCTAATGGGTACCCTATCGCGAGTGATAGAAATAGAAATACAAATGGGTTTTCAGATAAGTAATTAAAAAGAAAAGACATGATCTCACCTGCTACATTGTGATTGAAGCAGCAGAGCAATGCGACGCATCGCTCTGCCGATTACCTAGAGCGGTGACAACCTTAACCGTGGTTAAAGTTGCTAGACTCGTCGGCATCACTGCCGTTAACCACTGGGTGCTTGTCAAAGAAATCAACACAATGTTGCAAGTCAGAAATCAGCAAGTCCGCCATGTCTCGACTAAAACCGTGACGTACGAGAATACGCATAATAACCAGATCTTGGCGATCCGCAGGCATTGCATACGCTGCAATCTGCCAACCACGAGATCGAATGCGATCCGATAAGTCATAAAGGTTGAAGCCTGGGTTTGCACCTTTCTTGATAGACCAACTTAGTGCTGGAATACCACCGTGGCCATCGTAAATGATTTCAAACATGCCCATCTTCTCAACTTCTTTGGCAATGTAGCGTGCTGTTTCGTAGCATGCATCATGAATCTTTTTATAGCCTTCTTTACCCAATCTTAAGAAGTTGTAGTACTGCGCAACGATTTGTCCCCCTGGGCGAGAGAAGTTCAATGCAAATGTTGGCATGTTACCGCCAAGATAGTTTACATTGAAGATCAAATCCTCATGCAACGCATCAGCATCACGCCACACGACCCAACCCACACCTAATGGCGAAAGCCCAAATTTGTGGCCGGAAGCATTAATCGATTTAACACGAGGCAAGCGGAAGTCCCATTCTAAATCAGGGTCACAGAAAGGCGCTAAAAACGCACCACTGGCGCCATCAACGTGAATAGGAATATCTAAGCCTGTTTCTTCTTGAAGCTTATCTAGCGCTTCATGAACCGCTTTTACTGGCTCATACTGGCATGTGAACGTCACACCAAGAGTCGGCACTACACCAATAGTGTTTTCGTCACAACGTTTGATCACTTCTTCAGGTGTCATGATGAGGCGATCACCTTCCATTGGAATCTCACGAAGTTCAATATCCCAATAGCGCGCAAACTTATGCCAACAAACCTGTACTGGGCCACAAATAAGATTTGGTTTGTCAGTAGGTTTGCCTTGCTTCTTCATTTTTTCGCGCCAAGCCCACTTCAATGCCATCCCGCCAAGCATCGCGGCCTCGCTCGACCCCGTCGTTGAACAACCCATTGGGTTCTCTGCATCTGGCGCATGCCAAAGATCCGCTAACATATGAACACAACGCGCTTCGATCTCCGCCGTTTGTGGGTACTCATCTTTATCAATCATGTTCTTATCGATGCATTCATCCATCAATTGATGAACTTCATCTTCTACCCATGTTTGACAAAATGTCGCTAAGTTCTGACGCGAGTTACCGTCTAGCATAAGTTCATCGTGAACAACTTGATAGGCATGTTCAGGTGCGTGCTCATTCTCAGGGATTCGATACTTGGGCATAACCACTGACAAATCTTTGGAAGAGTAAACATCATCTAACATTGAACCACGAACAGCTGACTTTTTATGAAGAGGCATAATCAATCCTTTATATCATTGAAACTATTGCGTAAGTTGTCATTAAGCATTTGTTTTAAAAGGCACAACGACGTTGGATTAAAGTTAGTCGAGATTCCATTGGCGTGCTAGTTTCATATTCGGTTGATAAGATTCAAATCGTTATTAGTAGACTTTTCTGCAGATGAGAGTAGTGCGGCCTTCCAGTATTATCTGGGGGACTAAAGACCATCATTTTCTCAGCTCATGAGATTAAACCGTCAAGAATGCCTAGAAAATTGACAATAACCGTTACCTGAAACCTAACTAGACGCTTAACACAAACGCAATTCGACTTATACCACCCGCTCTCACTGTCAGATAAATCTTAGTGCCAGAAGCTAAGATAAACGCCTCACCATGCATTTAGTGCGACAGTAAATCCGCCCTACTTGAAGCTTTGATTTACCCTTTTGTTAGTTTGGCTCTCTTTTTGCTTATTATTTGTTCGTTTTATCCTAACTAATAACGAAAATTGGAGATACCACTACATGGATAACCGTATCATTAAGGTTTCAAGGAATACTGAAAAAGCGCCCGTAAGCCCAATATCTACACAGTCTGTTGCCTTTTCTCACTACAATAATATTTCGGCTCAATTACCCATCGATCCTGCTACCAAGACTCTTATTGCGGGTGGTATAGAGCAGCAGGCAAAACAGTGTCTGAAAAATATCAAAATGATAGTAAACAGCATTGAGCATACGATGAGTGACGTGGTGAGGATCAACGTTTACCTGAAAAACATTACCGACCTCGACAAAGTCAATGAAGTCTATGCTTCCTTCTTTCCTCTACACCGCCCCACATATACGTCACTTGCAGTCGCTGACTTGCCAATGAAAGGGGCGTTGGTGCAAATGGACGCTGTCATTTCAAATGGCGAAGGTACCTACCCTCAAGACCCTTGTGATTTGGTGAAATTAACTCGAAATAGCGTCAACGCGCCGATAACACCACTCTCAAGCCAGACTGTTGCGTTTTCCCACTACAATCATATTTCAGCTCAGCTGCCTATCGAACCAAAGTCGGGGAATGTAGTGACAGGCGGGATAAAAGAACAGACACAACAATGTCTACGCAATATCAAAACGATACTCGAAAGCATTGACGTGCCGATGGATGATATCGTCAAAACAAATATTCATATCACAAAGTTGGAGGATCTTGAGGCCGTTGACGAAGTGTATAAAACCTTCTTCCCAGATTCTTCCATTGCTCGTGCCGTTAATTACTTACCTGCACGCTCCAGTGTGGTTGTGGAAGGCTTAGCGCTGGATGCACTCGTACAAATAGATGCGACCGTTTCTCACGGCGATGGTACACCGCCTCAATTAGTTGAAGACCGTCACGGCATCGTTATTAAGGCAACCAATACCGAAAAAGCACCGTTAAACGCCCTATCGACGCAAAGCGTGGCCTTCTCTCACTACAACAATATCTCAGCGCAACTGCCTATTGATCCTTCGATTGGTAAGATTGTTGCTTCAGGGACAAAAGAACAAGCGATGCAATGCTTCGAGAACATTAAAGCCATCGTAGAAAACATCGACCACGTGATGGATGATATTGTTAAACTCAACATTCAGCTAAAAGACATGAATGATTTGTGCGCACTAGAAGAAGTATTGAGAAGCTATTTCAGTGATTTGTTGCCAGCGTTGACCGTTATCGGCGTATCCAGTTTACCGTCTAATGCGGTAGTTCAAATAGATGCCATTATGTCGAACGCCGAAGGTACGCCACCGAACAAATAGGCTAATGGCAGCTCGCTGACAAGGTTTCCTGCTGACCTGAGTGCCCTTGAAGTTATCTTCTAGGGCACTTTTACTAACGAAACACCGATCTATTACAATGTGATGCTCTTAACCATCCCAGCTTCTGCATGGCCTGGAATGTTGCAAGCAAACTCGACTTGTTTCTCACCATGAAAATGCCATAGCAACTGTCCTGCTTTGCCTGGTTCAAGATAAACCACGTTGCCCATACCATGATGATCATGTCCCGCTGGCATCGATTTCATCATTTCACGGTGTTCCAATTGTTCTGCAATAGAACCGATAGAAAACTCATGGTCGATTTTGCCAGTGTTCATGACCACAAACTGAACGACGTCATTAGGTTCTATCTTAACATCACGCTTAAAAGTGATTTTCATGTCATCCGTTAAAATCACATGTACCACTTTATCGGGTTTCGCTCCCTTGGCAGGCATACCCACAGCAGACATCCCGTCCATGTTCATCATATTACTATGGTCCATCTTAGCGTCGTCCATATTAGAATGATTCATCATGCCATGGTCCATATTGGAGTGATCCATTTTCGAATGATCCATACCTTCTGCCATCACGGCGGTTGAAGCGATGGTAAGAGCTAATGTTATCAGTGTTTTTTTCATGATTGCTTCCTTTTTAAATAAGTGATTAGCGGCCTCTTCATTAGAGGCCGCCAACGGTTATTGGTTAATTTCTTTTGATTTCCATAACTTGTAGATAGCCGGAAGGACCAGCAATGTGAGCAGTAATGCGGACGCCATGCCGCCAATCATTGGAGCGGCGATCCGTTGCATCACTTCAGAGCCAGTACCTGACCCGTACATAATTGGAATAAGACCGATGATGACTGTTAACACCGTCATCATGACGGGTCGCACACGCAGCCCTGCGCCTTCTCGGATTGCCTCGGTTAACATATCGCGCGTTAGTGGTGCTTGATTTTCTTGTGCCGCTAGTTTGCGTGCATGCCATGCTTGATTTAGGTAAACCAGCATAATGACTCCAATCTCGACCGCTACCCCAGCAAGCGCGATAAAGCCCACTCCTACAGCAATCGAGAAGTTGTACCCAAGGTAATGCATAAGCCACAAGCCACCTACCATGGCGAGCGGCAGTGTCCCCATAATGACCAGCACTTCACCGACCCTTCTAAAACTCAGGTAAAGCAGCAACATAATGATGGAGAGAGTGACAGGCACAACAACGCTCAAACGCTCTTTGGCGCGCTCCATATACTCATATTGACCAGACCACGTTAGTGAGTACCCCGCGGGTAGGGACAACCGCTCCGCCACAGTGTTTTGAGCTTCGGTGACATAAGACCCAAGATCGCGCTCAGCAATATCAACAAACACCCAGCCGTTCGGGCGAGCGTTCTCAGTCTTAATCATTGGCGGGCCATCTTCATAACGAATTTCCGCCACATCTGCTAACGCGATTCGAGCACCATTTGGAGTGACAAGAGGCAGGTTCTGTAGCTTCACCACCGAATCACGATAATCTTGTGGATAGCGAACGTTAATTGGGTATCGCTCCAACCCTTCCACTGTCTCGCCCACATTCATACCACCCACTGCCGTTGACACAACTTGCTGAACATCACTGACGTTCAGACCATAACGCGCGGCGGCGAGTCGTTTGATATCAATCGTGACGTATCGTCCACCCGCTACCCTTTCGGCATATACCGACACCGTGCCTTGAATCGTATTGAGGATAGGTTCGATATTGGCACCTATCTCCTCGATGACTTTGAGATCAGGTCCAGCGATCTTGATACCTATTGGCGTCTTTATCCCAGTGGCCAACATGTCGATGCGAGTCTTAATTGGCATTACCCACGCGTTTGTTAGCCCTGGGAACTGAACCAAATCATCAAACTCCTTACGTAGTGATTCTGTGGTAACGCCATCTCGCCACTCTGAGCGAGGCTTCAATTGGATGGTGGTCTCAATCATGGTTAAAGGGGCTGGGTCAGTGGCAGTTTCTGCACGACCAATCTTGCCCCACACAGTCTCGACTTCAGGAACGGTCTTGATCAACTTGTTGGTTTGTTGAAGCAGTTCACGTGCTTTACCAATCGAGATACCAGGATAAGTCGTTGGCATGTACATCAAATCCCCTTCATCCAAAGGCGGAATAAACTCACTACCTAACTTACTGGTCGGATAGAAAGCCGACCCCATCAAGACGATAGCCAGTACAATCATCGATTTAGGGTAACGAAGACTTAGGTTAAGCATCGGTCGATACAAGACAATCAACGCTTTGTTGACGGGATTTTTATGTTCGGGCAGCACTTTCCCACGAATAAAGTACCCCATCAGCACAGGCACCAAAGTAATGGCTAAGCCCGCAGCTGCTGCCATGGCGTATGTTTTGGTATAAGCGAGTGGTGAGAACATTTTGCCTTCCTGCCCTTCAAGCGCGAACACAGGAACAAAACTCAATGTGATAATAAGCAAAGAGAAAAACAGCGGAGCACCGACTTCTTCTGCTGCACGTCCGATAACTTGCCAGCGGTTTTTATCGGTGAGGGGCGTTTTCTCGATATGTTTGTGAACATTTTCGATCATCACTATCGCACCATCGACCATAGCCCCAATGGCAATAGCGATCCCACCCAACGACATAATATTGGCGTTAATCCCTTGCCAGTGCATGACGATAAATGCGGACAAAATGCCAATGGGCAAACTAATAGCAATCACAAGTGAAGAACGAATGTGGAATAAGAACAGCGCACAGACTATGGCTACTACCACGAACTCTTCTGCCAACTTCTTCCATAGATTTTCAACCGCCGCATCGATGAGCGTTGAACGGTCATAAGTCACAACAATCTCAACGCCATCAGGCAGACCGCGTTGCAGCTCTTCCAACTTTGCTTTGACATCATGAATAACCTGACTGGCGTTCTCCCCAAAACGCATAACGATAACGCCACCAACCGCTTCACCTTCACCATTAAACTCGGAAATACCACGACGCATTTGAGGCCCAAGATTGATGTCCGCGATATCCCCCAGCAATAGAGGAGTACCTTTGCTCGTCACCTTAAGAGGAAGCGCTTTGATATCCTCAATGCTACTCAAGTAACCCGTAGTGCGAACCATATGTTCAGCCTCACCGACCTCTATCACTGATGCACCAGTCTCTTGGTTACCATTTTTGATAGCCATGTTGACCTGCTGCAAGGTCAGGTCATAAGCACGTAACTTAGCAGGATCAATTTGGACCTGATACTGCTTG
Organism: Vibrio sp. La 4.2.2; assembly: GCF_027586995.1. Taxonomy (NCBI): domain Bacteria; kingdom Pseudomonadati; phylum Pseudomonadota; class Gammaproteobacteria; order Vibrionales; family Vibrionaceae; genus Vibrio; species Vibrio sp. La 4.2.2. The sequence continues at coordinate 136,518 of NZ_JAPPTJ010000011.1, read as the reverse complement.
ACCATACCGCCTACCGTCGCGACTTCCGAAACGCCAGCAACTGTCTGTAACTCATACTTTAAAAACCAGTCTTGTATACTGCGAAGTTCTGCTAGGTCATGCTGGCCTGTCTTGTCTTGTAGTACGTAGCTGTAAATCCAGCCCACCCCTGTCGCATCGGGACCCAAAGTCGGCTTTGCCTGTGCTGGTAAGTTAGGCGTAACTTGGCTTAAGTACTCTAAAACCCGCGAACGTGCCCAGTACATGTCGGTATCATCGTTGAAGATAATGTACACATACGAATCACCGAAGAAGGAGTATCCCCGCACCGTTTCTGCGCCCGGCACCGCTAACATGGCGGTCGTCAGAGGATAAGTAACCTGATCCTCAACAACCTGAGGAGCCTGTCCCGGATAACTGGTTTTGATAATCACCTGAACATCTGACAGATCAGGAATAGCGTCAACAGGTGTATTCTTCACACTGTACAAACCTGCTAACGTCAAAAAGCAGGTTGCGACCAAGACGAGAAAACGATTATTGATAGACCAACGAATAATGGCTCCAATCATGGCTGACCTCCTCCACGCTGCAGATCAATAAGCACATAGTCCGAACCCTGCTTCGTCACTAAGAAGCGCACCGTTTCGCCTTCAGCGAAGCCAGTTAAATCCACATCTCCTTGAGAAGTGAAGTTCATTTCTCCGGCTTCCCAGCCCCATTCAGCAACGGCGTTGTGACTGAGGGTTATCATGCCAAAATCAGCCATCAACATGGTGATATCCCCTTGAACCCAAACTTGCTCGACAACCCGTTTGTCACTCACTTTGAGATCGATAATGGCGTATTGCCCTGAATCGGTCTTTGCCATTTCAAACTCAACCTGTTGACCCGATTGCAAGGTGTTAAGGTTGACACCCTTGTCCACCGTGAAATCCATAGTCATCCCCGGCCAATCCCACTCTGGTACGGGTTGGTGATTAATGGTCAACATATTGTGCCCTGCCATCACACTCGTGATTTCACCTTGCGCCCACACAGCCTCCGCTGGCGGTTCTACACCGTTGATTCGTGACAAATCCGCACTTTGGCTTGACTCCGAATCCAACATAAACTGCGCAGAGGTCACCACCTTGTCACTTGTGGTCAATCCTGCTAACACCTCAACTCGGTCACGGGCCTCTCGTCCAATGTCGATACGTGCCGAGCGGTATTTACCGCCTCCTTCGGATAACACCACGCGAGTCATCCCTCCAGAGCGAATCACGCTTGAACGAGGTATAGTGAGCACCGCATGCTCCGTCTTGGGTTGCAGCGCAATGTTGGCAAACATATTTGGCTTTAATTGATGATCTGGGTTAGCAAACTTGAGTCTTACTCTTAGCGTTCTCGTTGCAGGGTCGAGAATCGGATAAACATAGTCAATTTCTCCTTGCCATTCCCTGCCTGATAGCGCGTCTAATGTCATCGTTGCTTGGCTACCCGCTTTGATCCATTCCGCTTGGCGTTCGAACACTTCAGCATCGACCCAAACTTCATCAATTGGCCCCGCGCTGATAACCGATTGAGCTGGGGACAAATAGCCACCTTCTCGGATATTCAATGTAGCTACCACACCATTGCCCAGTGCCTTGATATCAATGGTCTGGGACGCTTTGCCTTGCTTGACTATCTGGTTAATTTGAGCTCGGTCTACACCCAGGGAAATTAAACGCTCCGTGGCGCCTTTAACCAAACTACTGCGTCCTGTGCGATGGGCATTAAGTAACTCTTCCTGCGCTTTGACCAGCTCTGGTGAATAAAGCTTGAATAACACATCTCCTTTGTTAACACGCTCTCCCACAGCGTTGATATAGAGCTTTTCGACCCAGCCCGCAACGCGCACATTGGTTTGCCACAAACGACTTTCATCAAAAGCGATATAGCCGACTGTCTCGATACGCGGCGATAGCTTCGCTAGCTTTACCGGTTCTGTTTTTACTCCTAAATTGTTCTCCACCGCCGGGTTGATGTTGACCGTTCCTGGTTTTTCATTACCACCGTTAAGGTCATCGGCGTACACTGGGATAAGGTCCATTCCCATTGGGGATTTACCTGGTTGATCGCGTTGATAGTTTGGGTCCATCGGTGCTACCCAGTACAGCGGCTCTTTTGCTCCCTTTGTACTGGCATTTTCATCGGACGCCTCCGCCATGTTATGACCTCCGACATAAGGAGCGACTAGCACACCAATTCCAGCGCCAACCGCTAAGGCCAATAGCGCAACATTCAATGTCTTCATCTTTGTTTACCTTCTCAGAATTATTGTTGTTTTGATGGCACTGAAAGCACCGGAGTTGAGGCTTGATAATCAAAACCACCCAGAAAATAGGACAGGTCGCTATTGACCAAGCTAAGATCTGTTTCCAACCTCAGCGCCTCTAGCTCTATTGCCAGTTCGTCTCTAGAGGCGGTGATCACATCACTAAATTGCGCAGTGCTGTTTTCATAACCTCTTTCTACCGCTTTGGTGCGAGCTTTAGCCTGAGAAAGGAGACTTTGACGATAACGTTCAAGACGTTCGGTGAGGTTTTGCCTATCCATTGTCAGTGCACTGACTTTGGCGTACATCTGAGAAAGCAATGCATCCTTATTAGATTTGGAGGCGACCACTTGATACTCGGCAGCGGCATGATTTTTATCCTGACGATTACCAGTGAACAGAGGAATATCCATCGTGACATAAGCGCTCACTAAATCTGGCGCTGGCTCACCGCGCATATTGTTAGCTTGTCGATGGGCATACATCGCTTCAACGCCAAACTGCGGTTTGTACGCTTCTTCTGCAATGGCGACTTGGGTTTCACTTGCAGCTATTTCGATATCCGCCATGCGAGCCATAGGGTGCTGATTAAGAATAGCGTAGTAGTCCGAACGACTGTGCTCTAATAAACGACCTTCCAACCTCAGCCAGTCTGAAGTCGTGGTCGCCTTAAGAGTCGGCGAATTAGACAACCATTGAGCACCTAACCATTCGGAGAGCTGAGCAATCAGGCGATTTTGCATTTGACGGTTGGCCTGCAACTTTTCATCCAGCTTACTGACCTGCAACTGAGCCTGAATCAGATCTTGAGATTCACTGTTACCAATGGCGTAGTTAGTTTGGATAAAGCGAACCATTTCTCGCATTAGGCCCTGACTTTCCAGCAGCACACGCTCTGACTGTTGCTGAAATCCCAGCTCATACCACAGCTTTGAGATACTGTTTGCTATCTCAAGCTCACGTGTCTGTACTTGAAATTCAATACCATCAGCTTGCTTTTGCGTTTTTTGGTTTTGCAGGGCTAACGTCGACCCTCGTCCAAACTGTTGCATCAAACCCACTGACACGTTTGTCATGGGATCTTGGTCGAATTGAAAGCTGTCCGTTGGTAGACCGCCAACGCCAACTTTTATTACTGGATCTTTCAGCGTAGCGCTAGCAATCCCAGACTGCCTTAACGATTCTGATTGAGCGTAGAATCGAACTCTACTTGCATCATTGGCGATCGACAATTCGATCAGTTGTTGCAGCGTCACTGAACCAAGCTGTTCCTCGCTTGGGTTATTAACTTGCATCGTGGCGACATTGTCTGCCAAAGCAGACATCGGCATCCACAAGGCGGCGCTCACGGTAAGCGCAACCAAAGTAATAGATTTGTTCACGATAGTATCCAATCTGCGCGCTTAAATAATAAGCACGATTAAAAAGCTTCTTAGAGCTCTAAGAAGGGCTAAAAAATTAGATTGGATTACGCTCTAGGGGGTCGATCGAGGCCGTTTGCTCGATAAATAGGACTAAACGCAAGTTCGAGCGTTCTTTTGGAGAAGAGATAATGATGAATACCGTGCATTAAGTCTGCACTGATAACCCCAACACCGTTCGCACACGTTGCGCTACAGCAATTATGCTTTGATTCGCCACCACACTCACTGACGGCGGTTTGCTTAGAAACATTATGATGGGAGTTTGTGGAAGAATCGACACTAGCAGTACAATCTACCATTGCACCATGTTGAGAAGACAAAACAATATCATTAGAAAAAGCCATCGTTGGTGCACTAACGGCTAACGTTGATGCTAATAGCGCAACAATCGTCAGTAACGACATCCAACGTTTTCTAATAACACTAAAGCGCATAACAAGCCTTCTACGAAAAATCTTCTTGAGTGTAGACCCTCCCCTAAGGGGAAGGTCAATAAAACTGTGAAGAAAATTTAGAAATATCGCTGTCTTTTCGCTAAGCCAAATTGAGCTCTAAATACGTTTTCGCTCATTGGGTTATTTTCATATTTTCCGAGCCCAGTCGTCCATAACTCTTCGTCCCGACCATCCATTTTAATACCTTGAAGACAATGTAAAGAATGAATCAGCTCATGAGCTAGCACCACATAAGGCTCTGCCTTCTCACCTCTTCGGGTTACAACCTGAACGTTGGTAAAACGCATATGACATACGGAACCCGTGGCGTTGGTGGCAGATTTTTGATCTAAAGCGGAATTGTGGCTGCCTCCAGAGATCCAGAATGGACATCCTTGAGGTGCGTGTTTGGCGAGATTTGAAGGTGTCATGCCTGTCAGCTTTTGGCTGTAATCTTGTGCGTATTCAATCTCAAGGTTGTAGCCACTTTGGGTAAAGTGAAGGTGTGTCGGAACACACATTACATTCACACCTCGAGGAAAAGAACCACGAAAAGCAGGTGTCGCCGCTTGAATCGATGAAAGTAATGATTTTCCTGCTGAAACCTGCTTTAGCTTGCGAAGGTTCTCTTCCATAATCACTCTGAAGTAAGGGTTCTTACTTGGGTCATATTGCACTGCGAATCCAGGAAAAGCGGGAAGGAGTTGAGTAATTTCTGCCATAATTCACCTCTCACTTTGCAGCTTGCGTCTAGTACCATAACGTCCGTGTCTAGAGTGTCATCTGCTCAGCTGATAAAGTTATGTGGTTGTAGCCACGATGAATTTTGAGTCTAGCCTTAATTTAAACAGGCATTGGCAAATAAAAATGAAGTTGGAGGGGGCTCACTATTTGGCGTGGTTTTATTGAAGATGTCATCAATGAAAAGGCAAACAAAATACCCAATATGCGCGAATACGTTCTTTTTGTAACGCTGGGTTAAAAACGCTTCCTGTGACTATTTAACCAAATAGAGCAGTGTCGAACTAACCTGAGGGATTTCTGAACTAGGGTCTTCCCAGCAAGATTGGTGGCAGGTATCACAAGCACTTCCATCAGCAGGGCACTTTTGTCTCATGACGATGTCATCTAACGCCCTGATACCCTGACGAGAGTTCAATTCAATGCTCCGAAAAATCTGGCATTGTGCTTCATCAGCCGAATCAACTAACCCCAAAATAGAAACACCTTCCTGCTTTGCGATCACCAATAACTCTTCTATTTTTCGTCTCAGCTCTGCACTCATCATCTACCTCATAATACTCTAGATAATTGGTTCACTCTCCTTGGACATAACGCATGCTTCCCTATCAGCGATCGAGTTCACTCTAACTGACAGTTATATAATCAAACTACTACGTTAATGAGTTGTTATACAATGGCAGTTTACAAAGCCATACATTATTGTCGCATTAGCGTAGAAGCTCTAAATAGAGCACCACAAAGAGGTTAACAATATGGATTTGATAGTAAAATGAGCGTCTAAATACAGCTATAAAGTAACCCCTGAATCGATTCAGTTTGTGGTTTTGTAATGTATTGTATTTGTGGGGTGTAAATCACTTAAACATCAGCAATTTTAAGCTTATGAACAATGCGTATTTGGAGAAGTTTTGTTCTACAGGTATAAATCTAGATATGATTTGCATGCGCTAGATGGCGATGCTTGCAATAAAATTCAACATAGCCCAAGTAAAATTTCAAACAGTTAAAAGGAGATTTGCAGTAATAAGTCCGCATAATTTTGCATCAGAAGTCAGCAAACTTTAATGAATCCTGGAAATACCTCGTAGTAAAACTACTATGTTGTCACTAGGTATCCTCGAAGAGTGCTGTAGCGTTTTGTAGAAATCTTTTGAACAAAGACAAGTTACGAGTTTTCGAACCACACAACCTATTTGCATTATTTTATTGTTATCAGCTTACGCTTAAATATAACCTTACCCGTTCCGAAAGCGCTTACATTAGAATTATGCAGAGATTATTTAACAAAATGTCTCATTCGAACCTCTCTCGGTGTCTGGTCGAATACTTGTTTAAACTTAGTGGAGAAGTAATTGCTGTCCTGATAACCAACCCTGAATGCGATATCTGTAATAGATTGATCAGTATACAGAATGTCGGAAAACGCTTTGCTGGTGCGTATGTAGTGCAGATACTGATTAAAATTCATGCCCGTTAATTTCTTCATACTGTTTGTTAACTGACGCGAAGACAGTTTGACCGCCTCAGCAACATCATCAATTTCATTAACGCTAGCATAGTACTGCTGGATATGAGACAAAGCGTAAATGACCTTATCGTTGCTATTAAGCAGATCAGCGTCTTTCATTTTACCCCGCCACAGCTCAACAATAATCTGCTGAAAAATGAACTGAGTAATCATGCGTGACTCTTCACTGTCGATATGTGACTCAACATGCAAGCGTTCGATCAGCTGACGCACACTTTGTGCGGTATTCTCACTAATAAACCAGCCCGTTTCTCTATCTGATTCATCTGGCATAAAACGCTTCAGATCCGAGCAAACTTGCAGCTTATCTTTTTCAAACAGAATATTACTTAAGTAGAGGCCATCTACAGCATCGAATAAATGACGGTCTTTCTTTTTGACAAAGCAAACGTAGTTTTTACTTAGATTCATTGGTACGTCATTCATGACATGTGTACCACATCCTTCGGAAACAATAATAATCTCTTCAAATGAGTGCGCGTGCTCAGGATAAGGCTCCTGAGGAGCTCTGAGCTCAGTAGTGACAGGACTGTTGGAGTTCATAAAGAACTCTCTCGACTTTAGATAGATCATTGCATACCTCTGCTTCCATGAGCGTAAACTTAGATGGTTTAAACTCGTTTTTCCTCGTCGAACATCTCACTTTTGCTCGTTTTTTTACTGATATTTTTAAAAGTGTGAAGGCAAAGTTGCCCACCTTAAAAAACTCACCAAAATACTCGTTTTGGATGTTAATTTTCCAAGGTTTAAATTTCTCAGCTTTGTAAGCTAATCCTAATTCCCTTGTCCTCCACATGGATAATACGTGGCGTTTTAGAGGGAAACAAACGAGAACAAAATTCACACACTTGAATTTAAAGACATAAGAAACAAGAGCTTACAAGTAGCAAGGAGACAATCATGTCTGAAGCGATTACCTCTACACAAACGCAAGAAACAGAAGCAACCCTCAATGAATATGAACAAGAGCAGGTGCCCAGACACAAACTACTTGGCTGGCGGCACTTTCTCGGCTCCTATTCCGGTGAACATGTAGCCGGTACTGAGTTTGTAATCGGTGCAGCTTTTGTCGCCTGGGGAGCCAGCACATTTGATATCCTGATGGGTCTGGTGGTTGGTAACCTGATGGCAGTGCTGACCTGGGCACTCATTACCGCACCTATCGCAACCCAATCCCGATTAACTGTCTACGAATACCTGCGCAGAGTCGCAGGTCCAGGCTTTAACAAAGTCTATAACGTGGTCAACGCCGTGCTCTTCTGTGCTCTGGGCGGGGCAATGATCACAGTATCGGCCTCTGCGGTACGTATCTTATTTGATATTCCGGCGCAGACACACTGGTATCCAACCAGTGCTGCGTTCGTTGCAGTGGCACTAGCTGTAGGTGCTATTGTAGTAGCCATTGCAGTATTGGGCTTTCAGAAATGCGCTCAGTTCGCAACCGTTTGTTCACCATGGCTGCTTGTTGTGTTTGTAACTGGCGGAATGGTTGCACTTCCAGCACTGAGCAATATTGGGAACGGTGAAACCTTTACTGGCTTCAGTCAGTTCTTGTCTCTGGCGGATCAGTACATCTGGACTGGACAAACGCCTGATGGTTCACCATCTATGACCTTCTGGCAGATTGCTGCTTTCGCTTGGGTATGTAACCTAGCAATGCACGGTTCTTTAGGAGACATGGCACTGCTACGTTTTGCTAAAAGCTCAAAATACGGTTACTTCTCAGCATTTGGTATGTTCTTCGGTCACTACATTGCATGGATCTGTGCCGGTATCATGGGTGCGGGAGCTATGCTTCTGATGCAAACTACAATGTCTAACTTGGACGCTGGCGGTATCGCTCACGCGGTTCTTGGCGCGACAGGTATCGTTGCGGTAATCATTGCAGGGTGGACAACGTCTAATCCAACTATCTACCGTGCAGGTCTGGCAATCCAAAGTATCTTCCCGAACAAATCGCGTGCATACATCACGACTATCGTTGGTGTTGTTACCGCTATTATTGCTTGTTTCCCATTCGTATTTACCCGCTTATTAGACTTTGTGGGCTACATGGGTCTTCTGCTGGCACCAGTTGGCGCAATCATCGTGTCTGAGCACTGGGTATTCAAGAAAATCGGTCTGACTCCACTTTGGTCTAAGTACCAAGGTAACGACCTGAACAAAGCGGCACTTATCACTTGGGCTATTGGTGTTGTTTTTGCGATAACGTGTGAACAGATGGGCATCCTGCATTTGTTCTTCCTTTTTGTACCGACTTACCTACTGTCTATGGCCGTTTACATCACGTTAGCGAAATCTATGGGTGCCGGTCATAACTACGCTAAACAGGAAGCGGAATACCAACAAGAGCAGAATCAACGTGAAGAGTACCATGCTGAACTAGCGAAACGCGAAGCAGCACAACAGACTGAAGCTAAGCCAGCCAGTCTGCTGGAGAAAGCTTCCGGCGCGATTGCTCTAGCCTCTCTGGCTGCGTTGGTAGTTTCTGCATTGAAAGTCTGGGGCGCAGGTGCTGACTACCAAGTGGCATTCGAGTCCTTTAAAGCGTTCGCGATTTATCCGACTTTAATTTACTTTATCTCGGCGACCACCTGGATCACTCTGCGTGACAAAGCTTAAGAGAGTATATAAATGAATGACTTAATCAGAAAAGCCTTTGTTATGCAGCTCAATGAAAGCTGTAAGGCAGAATACAAAAAACGACATGATGAAATCTGGCCAGAGTTGGTGGACGTTCTGAAAAGTCACGGCGGTCACAACTACTCCATCTTTCTCAATGAGGAGACTAATCAGCTATTTGGTTATGTCGAAATCGAGAGTGAGGAGCGTTGGGGTCGGGTTGCCAATACTGAGACTTGTCAGAAATGGTGGGCTTATATGCAAGACATTATGGCAACCAATCCGGATAACTCTCCGTTGTCTGTAACCCTAGATTCCGTCTTCTATCTGACTTAACGTTAAGACCAATCGCAGTAAATAACCAGTCACTAAGCCTCGCTATATTGCGAGGCTTATTATTTGACAGTGACGAATTTTTTCCATCTGCGCTTCCCCCTTTACCGTTCAACTGCTTCCTTCTTCAAAAGAACATAAAACCAAACATTTAGAGAAGCTCTGGCAGAACTTTATCTATGCAGTATCACGTTGTTTATCAAAACTTTGAAACGCCGCATGAGCTTCTTGAAAAAAACGCACCAATTGCGTTTTTACGGGGGGATTTTTGAAGTTATTCGGTCGCAAAAAACGGTGTAATAGCTCTAAAGAACAAGAGGTGGTATTCATGATGAAGGCTGTGATTGCAATAGACCTTGGGGCGTCAAGCGGACGTGTCATGGTCGGTTATCTAAACAACGGAAAAATCGAACTCGAAGAGTTTCACCGTTTTCAAAACCAGCAAGTGATGCATGGTAATGAGTCGTGCTGGGATCTCTACTCAATTCTAGAAGAGATCAAAGTAGGCATCAATAAAGTAGTGGCGACAGGTATTGAGATTACTTCACTGGGCATAGACACCTGGGGGGTCGATTTTGTGCTGCTAAACAAGTTTGGTAAACACTTAGGTGAGTTTGTCAGCTACCGTGATGCACGTACAGAAGGTGTCCTAGATAAGCTGTTAGCGGATAATCAGCTAACCCTGCAAGATATCTACACTACAACGGGCATTCAGTTCCTGTCTTTTAACACCATTAACCAGTTAAAAGCGATCCACGATCAACAGCCTGAATGGTATGGCGAGATTGATACCTTGCTGTTTATTCCGGATTACCTTAACTACAAGCTATCCGGCGTTAAACACTGTGAGTACACCAATGCCTCCACCAGTCAGCTTCTGGACTGCAAAGAGAAAGTGTGGAGCAAGGAGCTTATTAACGCATGTGGTGCAAAAATAAACTGGTTCCTGCCACCTAAAATGCCAAACCGCATTATTGGTGAGTACCACTTAGGCGATGTACGAATCCCGGTATGCTCTGTGGCAAGTCATGATACCGCATCAGCAGTAGCAGCAACACCAATCACTCATGAGACTATGGCTTACCTGAGTTCCGGCACCTGGTCTCTAGTGGGGATTGAAAGCTTTGAACCTTACACCGGCGAACTTGCTTACCAATACAACCTGACCAACGAAGGTAATGTGGATGGTCGCTATCGCGTACTGAAAAATATCATGGGCTTGTGGCTGATTCAGCGCATTAAAGCAGAAAACCCATCACTGACGTTCCCGGATATCGCTAGTCTGGCACGCCAGGCACAGCCGTTTAAGTATATCGTCAACCCTAATGACAATGATTTCTTAAATCCTGCGTCGATGACACATGCGATTAAAAACTGGTTCAACAAGCGTGACATGGAAGCGCCGGAAACTCTTTCCGAAGTCATTCGCTGTATCTACGACAGCTTAGTCCTAGCGTACGACAGGGTACTGACCGAGCTTGCGGAAGTCACCGGCAAATCCATAACTGAATTACGTATTGTCGGCGGCGGCACGCAAGATAAGTTCCTGAACCAACTTTGTGCCGATGTTTGTCAGATCAGGGTATCGACCGAACCGACAGAAGCCTCGGCACTGGGCAACGTGATTAACCAGTTTATCGCGTCCAACATTATTACCTCGCTGGAAGAAGGCCGCCAGATTATCGATGCCTCTTCCGATGTGAAGAGCTTCACTGCAAACCCTATTGAGGGATTGGAACAAATCAAATCCCAATTCCAACAAATAACTAAATAAGGTACATAACCATGAGCAAAGAGCAGATCATTTCAGCTTACAAACAAGCAAAAGCGGTTTTTGAAAAATACGGTGTGGACACAGATAAAGCAATGGAGCTACTGAGCCAGACAGCAATCTCTATGCACTGCTGGCAAGGCGACGATGTACGTGGTTTTGAATCGCCAGAAACAGCCCTGAGTGGTGGTATCCAAGCAACGGGTAACCACCCGGGCGCGGCAAAAACACCAGATCAACTGCGTGCGGACATGGAAAAAGCTTTCTCTCTTATTCCGGGTAAGAAGCGCGTTAACCTGCACGCGATTTACATCGATGCCGATGAATATGTTGAACGTGATCAAATCAAACCTGAGCACTTTTCTCGATGGGTTGAGTGGGCGAAAAAACAAGGGCTTGGTCTGGACTTCAACCCGACTCTGTTCTCTCACCCTAAAGCAGACGACGGTCTGACGCTGTCTCACCCGGACGAAGATATCCGTCAGTTTTGGATTGAACACGTAAAAGCGAGCCGTAAGATTTCTGAATACTTTGGCCGTGAACTTGGCACAGCATCATTTATGAACATCTGGATCCCGGACGGCATGAAAGATCAACCTGTTGACCGCCTTTCTCCACGCACACGTCTTGCAGACTCTCTGGACAAAGCTCTAGCTGAGAAGATTTCTCCTGAGTTCCACAAAGATGCTGTAGAGAGCAAACTGTTCGGTATAGGCGCAGAAGCATTCACCGTTGGCAGCAACGAGTTCTATCTAGCGTACGCTGCAACCCGCGGCACGGCACTATGCCTTGATGCAGGCCATTTCCACCCAACTGAAGTGATCAGCGACAAAATCAGTGCATGTTCACTGTACGTCAATGACCTACAGCTACATGTAACCCGTCCGGTTCGCTGGGACTCTGACCACGTGGTGTCGTTCGATGACGAAACGCAGGCAATCATGCGTGAAATCGTACGCAACAACCTGCTGGATCGCGTAGCAATTGGCTTGGACTTTTTTGATGCATCAATCAACCGCGTAGCGGCTTGGGTTATCGGTACCCGCAACGCACAAAAAGCACTACTTAAAGCCCTGCTTGAACCAGTAGAGCAACTAAAAGCGGCAGAAGCATCCTTCGATTACACCACACGCCTTGGACTGATTGAAGAGGCTCATTCTCTACCATGGGCAGCTGTATGGAATTACCACTGTTTGCAAAACGAAGTCCCGGTTGGCTTTGATTGGATCAACGATGTGAAGGATTACGAAGCAACCATTCTGGAAACACGTTAATTCAAACCGCTCAACAATCAAACAAGTCAGATTCTACGTCTGACTTGTTTGGCTAAGTTAACTAGATATAAAAGGCTAATACTATGATTCAATTAAACGATGCAGTGATATGTGAAATAGAGAAAGTCAGTGAAGTTTCTCAGTACCTTTGGCAACGTGAATGGGCAGAGCGCAACGGCGGTAACATCTCTGTGGACGTCACAGATCTATTCGATGAAATCCCGCAAGTTGACGTGCAAGAAAAAACACTGCCACTGCAACTGCCAATAGAAAGTGCTAACCGCATTTATTACGTAAAAGGTACTGGCCAACGAATCCGTGAACTGCGGGAGCCTGACTATGCGGGTTGTGTACTTAAAGTCAACGCAGCGGCAAACGGTTACCAAATCATCTGGGGCGGAAAAGCGAGTGAAGATTTCGCCCCAACCTCTGAATTTATCAGCCATATTAAGATTCTTGTAGAAAAAAGCAAAGCAGGCTCTGACCACAAATCCGTAGTTCACACTCACCCACTTGAACTGATTGCGCTTTCTCATCACTCAGACATTTCAAAGAGCAGCGAGCTGTTCACCCATACCTGCTGGAAGATGCTGCCGGAAGTCCGTGCATTCGTCCCACGCGGTATCGGCATGATCCCGTACTGTCTGCCTTCTTCAGAAGAGTTGGCGGATGGTACAACAGCAGCATTGCTTAAGCATGACGTTGCGATCTGGGAAAAACACGGTGCAACCGCTTCCGGTGCCGATGCGCTGCAAGCATTTGATTACGTAGATGTCGCCAACAAAGGCGCAAAATTATACCTGATGTGTATAGCTGCTGGTTATGAGCCTGAAGGTGTGACGAGAAAAAATATGGATATTTTGAAACGAGAATTCAATCTATAGAGGTATATATTATGAGTGTGTTCAAACTAGCTTTTCCGAAGATCAACTACTCCGGTGTTGGCTCAATTGAAGCATTAGTTGAACGTCTGACTGAAGAGCATGGCAGTGAAAAAGGTCTTCTGATCTGCGACCCGGCTCTGGTAGAGCTCGGCTTTGCTGACAAACTTCTCAGCAGTTCGCTTAACCTGATGCTTTTCAAAGATGTGCGTCCAAACCCGGACACCAATACCGTGAACAGCGCATACAAGATGTATTCTGAGTCTGAGGCGCAGTTTATTATTGGTTTCGGTGGTGGCAGCTCAATTGATACCGCGAAAGCCATCAAAATCCTTTCTGCTAATGATGGTCCGATTGCAGCGTATAACGGTATTGAGAAAGTAATAACGCTTGGCGTTCCTCTTTACGCAATCAATACCACTGCAGGTACAGCGGCAGAGGTGACGAGTAACGCAGTGATCACTGATACAGAGACACACGTTAAACACGTAATTATCTCGGACAAGATCATTCCAGAAATTTCAGTGAACGATCCTAGTGTTATGCTTGGTGTTCCAAGCGGTACAACGGCAGCAACCGGTATTGATGCATTAACACACGCGGTTGAATCTTTTGTATCTGTTGGGGCACACAAACTAACCGATTATATTTCTCTGGAAGCAATCAAAACCATCGCGCAAAACTTACCAAAAGCGGTTGATGACGGCACAAGTATCGAAGCACGTGAAATGATGGCATACGGTCAGTTTATCGCCGGCTTGTCATTTAACAGTGCAGGTCTGGGTATGGTTCACGCAATGGCTCACCCTGCCGGTGCTCACAAAGACTTACCACACGGGGTATGCAATGCAATTCTATTGCCTGTCGTGTGTGAGTTTAACCGCCCGTACTGCGTTGAAAAATTTGCCCGGGTTGCCAAGGCGCTTGACGCAGACACCTCTGGTATGACCGCAGAAGAAGCAAGTCTGGCAGCGATAGATGAACTTCATGCTCTTAACCGCCGAGTAGGCATCCCTGAAGGCTTTGCTCAACTAGGCGTAACGGAAGAAGATATTCAGAGCTGGGCAGATGATGCTCTGGCAGACCCTTGTGCAGGCGGTAACCCGCATCCAATGACTCGTGATCAAGTAATCGCACTGTATAGAAAAGCACTGTAGCTCCGGAAGATTCAGTATTTACTCTTTGTTCCGCAACACAAATGCCAACAAAACCATGTTGGCATTTCCCTATTTCCCCTATATCCAGTTGAAATTTATCAACACTGTTTGTTGCGTATGCATTATCAACCAAGTCTTGGTACTTATGTAAGCACCAAGACTTTCTGTTTATGTATCTTGTCCGTAATTACGGCTGCATTCTAGATCTCTCCTAATCCTGTTTCTAATTATTCTCTGGTATGCAGGCTCCTTTGCGCGTCTGATGAATAAAGTCTGCTATCAGAAAAAATAGGTAAATCTGCAGAAATAGAAGATTACACTAAGCACTCGGCTATCAAACTTTGGGGCATGAGTAAGCCAACCTCGTAAGATAGCTAGTTGAGATAGTTCATGTGATTCAGTGGACGGTATGGATAGATTCCTGTTATCACAGGAAAGACGGTAATTAGCGAAGATCTGATGAGATTTAGATAGCAAAACGCCGCTTATAAAAGCGGCGTTTTCAATGGGTGGAAGCCCCAGCCACATCCCGGCACACAAGTCACTCGCTGCGGCTGCTTCCTTCCGGACCTGACCGAGTTCACGAGCTATTGTTGCGGGAGGACCAGGGCCTCCATAGATTTTGTTGCGTTGCTTGGTGAAGGGTCACTGTTGCAAGGCGTGGGAGGATTATCAGGTATCGTGACGATGAATGCAAGGCCATCACTGCAAATTTGTACCCTAAGTAGATTAAGTGCTTACAGAATAGTCAAAGCGCCGACACTGTAGTCAATGTCTGCGCTTTTACTTGTTCAAAAAGGGCTTTAAGGTTCTTGCTGTTCTTCGTCTATGCTCAGAATGTAATCGGTCATCCATGCTGTGCCCAATAGACAGAGCCAAACAACAAATACTGGTTTAGGCACCTCTATCGATGGCACCACGACTAAGGCGGCAAAACCTACCGTGGGCAGTGTCCAGCACAATAGCTTGTTCCAACGAAATGTTTTCAGCCTTCCGAGACTTTCCATCGAAGCTAAAATTCCGGTCATACACAAAGATACCAGCGCGGCGTATGGCAAACCGGCCGCCCAAATTGGCAATATCAATGCCAATGACCACCAGCTATGCTCAGTTGAACCTTTCCAGTTTCGCGCCGCATACCAAGCAACGAAAACTGAGAAAGCTTGAACGAGTGTTACCATAGGGGTGCCACCTAATTTACCTGCCGATTGGGTGAGCATAATACCCACATTGAGGGTCAAGACTATGAGCCCTATGATGCTGACGACCCATATATTACTTCGTTTGGAAAACGCGACAGAAAACACTGGAATTAGTATCCAAACCGCCACCGACATCGCAATGGACTGAAGGGGTAAAGTGAGGCCGTATACCACCATTGATGCCAGCAGCATCAGTCCTGCTATGCCCCCCTGAGGTAAGATCCACAACGCAGGGATCATCATCGCTAGCACAGGGATATCCCCTTCGGTAACGCTGATAGTTCTAGCACAAACTACAACAAGCAGACTTGTGATTATGAATTGAAAAACGGAAAATACCATAGCTCCTCCTTATTACCTATCCTTGGCAAAATGAACTAGGACACCTTCAGTATGGATCAATTTAAGGCGCAAATCTTTGCAGTAATTCACCAAATTCCACTTGGAAAAGTCGCGACTTACGGTCAAGTTGCCAAAATGGCGGGCTATCCGGGTTATGCGCGCCATGTTGGCAAAGCATTAGGCAACTTACCTGAAGGCAGTGCATTACCTTGGCATCGAGTGATTAATGGCAAAGGAGAGATATCGCTAAAAGGAGACGATTTCTTAAGACAAAGAGCGCGATTAATGGAGGAAGGCGTGGCGTTTTCAATCAAAGGTAGGGTTCGTTTGAAAGAATTTGGATGGCAGCCATAACTGCCATCCAGTGCTAGGTATTAGCGCACGCCAACTAACATCATATTTACGTTTGCTGTTTGGTTCGCGTCTGTGATAACAGGGTACGAGGTATCACTGATAAAACGCAGCTTGCCATCTACTTCAATGCGAGCGCTCACACTATAAGTATGCTTCGCTTTAATATCTGCCATGTCGTAGCTTAACTCAAAATCAAACGGCACTTGTGCACCATCGGTTGTAAAGGTTTGCTCACTGATCACTGTGGCAGCAACGTCTTGTAGCGATACATCTTGAAGTTTCACTGTCACTACGGCATTAGGCGGTAATGCAATACGCTCTCTGTAAGCAATTGTGCCTTTCACTGATGACATACTGTCTTCCATCTTCTTCTGTTGTTCAACTTGAGATGCCGCGTCTGATTGAGGTGCAGATTGACACCCTACCAAGCCTAGACCTAAAGCAATAACCAGCGTGCCGATGAGTGTCTTTTTCATGATGCCTCTCTTGAGTTTTTGATTACAACCTGTGCAAAAAACAGGAACAATATGCAATAAACATATCAGATATACGGTATCTCGCTTAACAAAAACACGCTTTTTTTCAATAAATTCACCCAATTCCTACATTTTTCTCTGCTTGACGAAATTGACAGCAAAACCCACACTTGGCTAATAAAGTTATGAATAAAAGATGGGTGCTATGAGTAAACCACTAAGCGATTTATTAGAACTATTACAGCTAGAACAGCTCGAAGTTGACTTGTTCCGAGGGCAAAGTGAGAACCTTGGTTTACCGCAAGTTTATGGCGGCCAAGTGATTGGACAAGCGTTGTCTGCAGCGCGTTATACCGTAGCTGAAGATAGAACAGTTCACTCCTTCCACAGTTACTTTCTCTACCCCGGTGACCCAGAAAAGCCCATCATTTACGATGTGGAGAACTTGAGAGATGGTAAGAGTTTTAGTACTCGCCGCGTCAAAGCCATCCAAAATGGTCGCCCCATTTTCTACTTAACGGCAAGTTACCATGGTGAGGCTCCGGGCTTTGAGCATCAAAGCGCTATGCCAGAAATACCGGGACCAGAAAACTACGCTTCAGAATCTGAATTGGCAGCACGAATCGCTGACTTTCTCCCAGAAAAGCTTCGCAAAGCTTTTTGCGGTGAAAAACCGATTGAAATGCGTCCGGTGACCGTCATCAATCCATTGAAGCCAGAGAAGGCAGAGCCCAAACAATACCTTTGGATTCGTGCGAACGGTGAGATGCCAGACAATCAGCTTATCCACCAGTACCTACTTGGGTACGCATCTGATTGGGGTTTCTTAACCACCGCACTGCACCCCCATGGTGTTACCTTGTTAACCCCTAAATTTCAGGTTGCTACCATCGACCATTCCATATGGTTCCATCGTCCTGTAAAAATGGATGAGTGGTTGTTGTACGTAATAGATAGCCCGAACGCTAGTAACTCTCGAGGATTGGTTCGTGGCGAAATTTTTAACCAAAAAGGCGAGCTCATTGCTTCTTCAGTTCAAGAAGGGGTTATGCGCTTTACCGACGAAACGTCACGATACTAATAAAAAAGGCGGGGAATCATCCCCGCCTTTTCGTTCTTACTCTGATTCTCAGGTTAGTGAGGGTACTTACCCCACTTTCGATTGATTAGATAATTCACCACACGACGAGCGAATCCTGAGTAAGGTGAATGCAAAAAGCCAATCGCTGACATCTTGCCTTGGTGCATGATTGGACGCAGTTTAGAAAAAGTCTCAAACCCTTCGCGCCCATGATAATGTCCCATACCACTTGGCCCTACACCACCGAACGGCAAATCATGCTGTGCCACATGAAGCATCACATCATTGATAGTTAGCGCGCCGGACATGGTATTTTCCAACACCGCTTGTTGCAGTTCTTTATCATCAGAGAATAGATACAGCGCCAGTGGTCGGTCACGTTCATTAATGAAATGGTAAACATCGTCCATGGATTTGTAAGTCAGCACTGGCAAGATAGGACCAAAAATCTCTCTGGTCATAACAGGCTCATCGCAAGCGGGGCTTACCACTAAATGTAAAGGAAAACGTCGAGTCTGAGCGTCTGGCTCACTTGCTGGGATAAGGTTAATCACCTCGCCCTGCCCTTCCTTCGCCGATTGAAGCGTCTCGTTAAGGCGAGTAAACGACACCTCATCTATCACTGCAGTGTAATCTGGGTGGTCAATAGTTTTATAACGACTCTTCATCACTGATTTCGCTGCTTTAATCACATGCTTGAGCTTGTCTTCCGGCACTAACAAGTAATCCGGAGCCACACATGTCTGCCCAGAGTTATACACTTTGCCGCCAAGAATGCGCTTGAGTGCTTTCTTCACATCGTAATCTGGTGCGATGATGGTTGGAGATTTTCCGCCCAGTTCTAAGGTCACCGGTGTTAGATTTTCTGCTGCCGCCGCCATAACCTTGCGACCCGTCGCACCTGAACCAGTAAAGATAAGATGGTCAAATGGCAGTTTTGAGAACGCTTTACCCGTCGAGCCAGTTTCGGAGATAAAACACACTTCATCTTCGGTAAATGCACTGGAAAATGCTTGCGCTAAAGCTTGGCAGAGATGAGTTGAGTTCTCCGACATTTTTACCATGACACGGTTACCCGCAGCCAACGCGGCGGTCATAGGCCCCACAGCCAAATAAAGAGGATAGTTCCAAGGTACGATAATCCCAACGACACCTAACGGTTGAGGCACAACTTTATTTTTCGCAGGCCAGAACCAAACTGAAGTATGACGTTGTTTTGGACGCATCCATTTTTTTAGCTGCTTTCTGGCATCAATAATGCCATCAATGGAAGAAAAAATTTCTAGCAGCGCTGTTTCTGTTGAAGAACGATGCCCAAAGTCCTTAGCGATGGCTTCACAGATCTCAGATTGATTCTCTCGCAGGATTTTTTCCAGTTTGAGCAGGTTGACGCGTCTGAGTTCGCGACTAATACAAGGAGACTCTTTAAATGCGGCTTTCTGTTCTTGAAGTCGCTCTATCATTTGTTGTTCATTGAGTTCAACTGCACTCATTAATGCGCTCCTGTATCAAGTAATGTGTCTAATAGTTGTTGGCACTCCGCTACCGTCATCTCTTCAGGTACCGGATACTCACCAAACGCTTCCTTAATCGCTTGTTTTGCCAAGCGAGGAATGTCGGACTTATTAAGCTCCGGTATCACCATTGGAATATTCAGAGTACGGAGCAACGAATCGACATTTTCAATAAAGTGATGACTGTCTTTATATCCCAAGGCCAACGACAGTTTTGTCAGTCTTGCGTTATCTCTTTGTTCAATAAATCGAAGTACATGGGGCAATACCACCGCATTCGCCCTACCATGAGGAACATGGTAAAAAGCCCCTAGTTGATGGGCAATTGCATGAACATAACCAATATAAGTTCGAGTAAACGCCAAGCCAGCCTCATAGCTCGCTATAGCCATTTTTTCTCGCGCGATTTTGTCACTACCTTGCAGATAAGCAGCTGGAAGATAGTCGAAAATTGCTTGAATTGCGTTGATTGAGCACGTTTCAGTAAAGGTATTTGAATATTGGCTCAGATAAGATTCAACGGCATGAGTTAAGGCATCCGCCCCCGTTTCTGCGGTAATTTTTGGGGGTAAGCCCAACATAATATCAGGGTCTAACACCGCCACTTTCGGGACTAAGAACGGATCGGTAATAGAGCGCTTCATTTTGGACTCTACATCGCTGACTACCGCCGCTACCGTCCCTTCAGAGCCTGTGCCTGCTGTTGTTGGAATCGCAATAATGGGCATCAGTGGACGGTGTACTTTAAGCAATCCCGTCAGCTTAGAGACATCTTTGTTAGATTTCGCACTGCCAGCAATCGCCTTAGCGCAGTCCATTGGTGACCCACCTCCGAACGCAATAATGCCATCGCAACTCTGCTGTTTATATCGCTCAACGCCTTTGCGAACCGTGGCAAAGTCGGGGTCAGGAAGGACTTCATCAAACAAACTGTATTCAATAGCGGCGGCGTCCAATGCGGCCAGCATATCATCGAGCAGCCCCAGTTTTCTCAACACTCCATCCGTTACCACTAACGGCCTTTTCACAGAATACTGATGACATAGTGATGGAACGTTAAGTACTTGACCAGAGCCCGACAAGCACTCTGGCTTAGGCACTGGTACCATTTTGATAAACGGTTTTTTTACCGACACCATTAACTGATGCAGCATATGACACTCCTTTGCCTGCCAATTTTGATATGAATCTAGTCTATTTTTATAGAGTGATTACTCAGACGAAGCAAGCTTGATGGCAATAAGTTGAGAGCTTTTACTGAATCAACGTATCGGTAACGCCGTGGTGTACTTCAACGGTTCCATGGCAAATGTCGAGGTCACATTAGATAAACCATCAATACTATTGACCAACTTTTTGTAGAACTCATCAAAACATTTCATGTCTTTAACCAGTACTTTCATCATGTAGTCATACTCACCCGCCATGCGATAAAACTCCATCACTTCAGGAAAAAGTGATGCGGTTTCGACAAATTCTTTATACCACTCATGTGAGTGATCAGTCGTTTTGACTTGCACGAAAGCGGTGAATGACAAGCCAAGCTTTTCTGGGTCTAGCAAAGCGACGCGCTTTTCAATAATGCCGTTGTCTTCAAGCTTTTTTAGGCGCTTCCAGCATGGCGTCGTGGTCAGGTTGACGGCCTCTGCCAGATCGTTCAACGACAAGGTGCCGTCTTGTTGCAACAGTGCTAGCAATTTCTTATCAGTATTATCTATATCCACAAACAGCTCCAAATAGAAAAGTTTTCTACCTATAGGGGAATTCAAAGTCAATATAGCAAAGTTTTTCTCCTGATACGTAGGTAAATTATCACCATACCGATAACAAAGTAGGAAACAAAACTTATGTGTACCGATATTAAATGGATTAACAGCGCTGTTCGTAAAATTGAGGCAGACTTCCAACGCTCAGCCGATACGCACCTCATCAAACTCGATCTTCCAAGCATCGAGGGTATCGATGTTTATCTAAAAGATGAAAGTACACACCCTACTGGTTCGCTAAAACACCGTTTAGCGCGTTCTCTTTTCCTTTATGCGCTTTGTAACGGTTGGATTGGTCCAAAGACGACGGTTATTGAATCATCATCAGGTAGCACTGCGGTTTCTGAAGCTTACTTCGCGCGCCTACTTGGTTTGCCATTTATCGCGGTTATGCCAAAGAGCACGGCTCGTAAGAAGATCGAGCAAATCGAATTCTACGGCGGTAAAGCTCACCTAGTTGATCGTCCTGACCAAATCTATGCAGAGTCTCACCGCTTAGCGAAAGAACTTAACGGTCACTATATGGACCAATTTACCTACGCAGAGCGTGCTACAGACTGGCGTGGTAACAACAACATTGCCAACTCTATTTTTAATCAAATGGAGCTAGAAGATCATCCGATTCCTACATGGGTAGTAATGAGCCCAGGGACTGGCGGTACATCTGCAACAATCGGACGCTTTATCCGTTATCAAATGCACGACACTAAATTGTGTGTTGTCGACCCAGAGAATTCCGTGTTCCATGAATTCTTTAAAACAGGTAATGCTGATATTACCGGTGACTGTGGTAGCAAAATTGAAGGCATTGGCCGTCCTCGTGTGGAGCCTAGCTTTATCCCAGGTGTGGTCGATGAAATGCGCACCATTCCTGATGCGGCAAGTATTGCTACCATCCACTGGTTGGAGAAAATGTTAGGTCGTAAAGTCGGGGCATCGACAGGTACTAACTTATACGGTGTGTTGCAATTGGCTGGCGAAATGAAAAAGCGCGGCGAGAAAGGCTCTATTGTCACCCTACTATGTGACAGTGGCGAGCGTTACCTAGACACTTACTACAATGCTGAGTGGATTAATAACAACATTGGCGATCTACAACCTTACACTGACAAGCTACAAAGCTTCGAAGCGACAGGTGAACTGGCTTAATCTTCAATGAAGACCAAACGCCACTTCGGTAAGCGAAGTGGCGTTTTTATTTATTCAATTCCTAGCTTTAGACCTCAATTGCAATACGGTGCCAATTTGCCTAACTCAATAGCAGTTGTATCCCAATTAAACTCATCATTATCACTCACATAATAATAGATCACACCATTCGGCAACATCACAAACTGTATGCCACCATAGCCCGACATAAACGGAATCATCACCTCACATCCTGAATCAACCATCACAGATTTACCCCACATACTATTGGCATAATATTTATTAGTGATTGTCGTCGGCAGCGGAGGTGACGTTGGGTCTTCAAATAACGCGATCGCTAGTTCTGCTGGATCCAGTAGTTGTTGACCATTAACGGCGCCCCTATCAATAGAAGTGAACTTAGACAACTTCACAATATCATCGCTCAGGAAGGTCAAACCAAATCCACCAAATGGCATACCTTCACTGTCATAGGTGCGACGGGTGTCTTTCGAACCTTCATCAATACCCAGTGGCGACCAAATATCCGCCACCAGCACGTCATTGAATACATCAAAGCTGCTACCTAACTGACTCTTGGTAAAATTCTGAGCTGCAACGGTTGCAATATAGGTATCGGTCGTGTGATAGATAAACAATGAACCCGGCACCGACTTACGAGGATAACGACTTATTGAGTAATCGAGTTTGTCTTGGTGGCCTAGGACCAGAAAGAAGCCAGTATCATTAGCCGTCGAGCCTTCATCACTCATAGAACTTGAGGACAATCTATAGTTACCCGTCGCCATATCCAACGCATGGTTCGGTGTTACATCTTGCCAATCCCCTTCTGGATCATTGGCAGTTTCTGGTACGAGTGAAGTCAGGTCAGTATTCATGTAGCCTGGATACATAGCCTCTAGCCTCATCGAAACCGTACCCGCAAATGCGGTTTTAGCCGTTGAATAAGAGGGCATTCTCAAGCGATCACAGTACGGGTGCACACCTTGTCGTGTACTGCATTCAGCACGGTAGTGAACACCGTTGAAAAACACCCCATAAGCGGTCATATGCTCCGGCGTCACACCACTACCAATATTGGCAAGGTTCAAGCCAATAGATGGATAGTCACTAACAAGTTCACTCAAGGCTCGCGTTTCAATTTTCGAGCGCTCATACGCCTGATGAGCTTGTTTGAGCGCTAAGCTGTCTGCGACAGTATGAGGAGTATACGTAGCGGCTACACTTCCCCACATATCAAACTGATAATACAGACATGTTTCAGAGGCGATCTGATAAGCGACCTGACTAACAGATTGATTATCAAAGGTAAACATCATTAGGCCATTATGGACACAATTCGAGTTCTTTTGGATAAGAGAAAACGGAATGGCTGCCCGGCTTGAACCATTGTCCGAGTTTTCTTTCCATACTCTCCCCGGCTCTAAAATGTACTCCCAGTATGGATGAGAGCCAAGATTAATACCGCGTTCTACAGGAATTAAGTGGGTACCACTTTGAACAAATGAGAAGGAGAAGTCCGGAATATGCTTTCTAGGATCATCACCATTCCCAGTGTAACGGAAGGTATCTCTATGCTCGGTAAACTGGCCGACTCCTGCACTCTCAGGGGCGATAAGAGTTAACGTCCCTTCAAAATTATGCTCTGGTTGAGCAGCCTCACTCGGTAATGCAAACGCCTGAGTTGTCGCTAAATAGGAAACTGCATTGCTACTGTTAAGCTCAGAATAACTCAGTTGGTTACGACTCACATTCCCACTGCCAGTGAGCGGTTGATAATTCTCCGTATACTCTCCGCTGTTATCTTCAACCCCATAGCCACTTAACGTCACTTGAGCGGTTGGATTTTGAGGATCATTACTATCTAGGCTTAGTGTTCCGGTTTTTAATCCAGATGTCGTTGGCTCAAACTGCACCGTCACATCACAAGAGGTGCTATTATTCAGCGTGACTCCATCACAGCTATTATTGACTAACACATAATCCGCGCCAGAAACTTGAGCACTGTTAATGGTGAGCGACTGCATTCCTGAATTGGCTACCGATATTCGCTTTTGAGTTTGACTATCAATCAGCTGGTTACCAAAGTTGGCTTGCTCCGTTACAACAATACTTGGATTCTCTCCGCCCGAATTGGCTGTTCCTGTTACTGACACATTCTCCACATAGCAATGGTCAGCACCACCCGTTTGCGCTCTAAAACGAAGGGTTAGGCTGTTGCTCGAAAGAATAGTTATCGACGATGGATAAAAATCGCCACCGTCTTGCCCATTAGTGAGCGCTGACATTTGAGTGTAACTGTTACCATCGTCCGTAGAGTATTCTGCTATACAATAATCAGCTGACTCAAGTAGTCTTGCTGCGAGCAAATAGTCCACATTAATATCACTATAACCGCTGACGTTTATTACTCTTTCTATTGAACCCGTTTCTTTTAGATAAGCCGATAAACCATCAATAACGACAGTGTCACTGGTGCTGGTATTTCCATAAGCAATCCAATTAGACAACCCCGAATTAAAGTCATCATAAAAAAGCTCATCCGCTACTGTTGGTACTGAATAAAGCACAACAGATACTAGCGAGAGACAGAGAGAAGGCTTCATTCTATTTCTCCAAATATAAAGTCAATGTTCTTCCCTGAATAGGGACTTTATGATTGCCGCACTCTGAAATATTGCACTTAATGTCGCACACAGTTGACGGCTCACAATCGAACTAATAATAGAAAAGCCAAAATACCTGATAGGTACCAGTTGCCACTATTTCGTGGTACCAGCAAATTATTATTCCCCTCAATAACCATCTTAATCTGGTACCAGAAAATAGTGCTAACTGGTACTAAGCCGAGTAAACCGATTCGCCTATTCTCAACGTTACATTAGTTGGGAGAATAAATAATGGAATATATAAATAAAAACGAGCTGCTCGCTGCATTTAATAATCAAGCTGACCATTCTATTGCAGTATATAACCCACATGATGACTCCATTGTGGGATATATACCTTCTCTTTCCATTGAAGATATTAATCACAAAATAGAACGCTCTAAGGTCGCGCAACAAGAATGGCAAAATACCACCGCCAGCCATCGTGCCACTATTTTGAATAAGTGGTTCGAGTTGGTAACTGAGTACAGTGATGAGCTAGCGCAAATCATGACGCTAGAACAAGGCAAACCGCTGACCGAGGCTAAAGGTGAAGTGGTTTATGGCGCCAGCTTTATAAAGTGGTTTGTAGAGGAAGCCAAACGTACCTACGGTGACACTATTCCTGCTCCTGCTGCAGGAAAACGACTCATGACCACTAAGCAGCCAATAGGGGTGACCGCTTCCATCACGCCTTGGAATTTTCCTATTGCCATGATCACTCGAAAGGTAGCCCCAGCGTTGGCTGCAGGTTGTAGCTGTATCGTGAAACCTGCGAACCAAACCCCTCTATCGGCTTACGCCATCGCTGAGCTTGCGTATCAAGCTGGTCTTCCCAAAGATCTGCTGTTTGTTATCAATAACCACTCTTCTGTACTGGTTGGCGACCTACTTTGTCACCATGAAGATATTAAGAAGCTGTCATTTACAGGTTCCACAGAAGTAGGTCGAACCTTACTTAAACAGACCGCTAACACCATAAAACGTACGTCGATGGAACTCGGTGGCAACGCGCCCTTTGTCGTCTTTGACGATGCGGATATTCCTGCTGCCGTTCAAGGCGCTATCGCCTCTAAGTTTCGAAATGCAGGACAGACTTGTGTCTGTGCCAATCGCTTTTATGTTCAAGACGCTATCTATGATGAGTTCGTTGATCAGTTTGTGTCTGCCGTCTCACAACTCAATGTTGGCTATGGCTTGGAAGCCGATACCCATGTGGGTCCATTGATTGATAGCAAAGCTAAAGACAGCATCTTAGCGCTGATTTCTACGACGTTGCAGCAAGGTGCCAAGCTGCAATACGGTGGCGATAAGTTATCGGGTAACTATCTACAACCAACCGTCCTGACCGACGTATCCAGCGATATGGACATTGTACAAACTGAAATATTTGGCCCCGTTGCACCGGTGATTCGATTTGAAGATGAAAGCGATCTCATCAAGCAATGCAATGACACCATCTATGGCTTGGCAAGCTACTTCTATACCAAAGATATTCAACGCGCTTTCAGAGTGGCCGACGCATTAGAGTTTGGGATGGTAGGCATCAACGAAGGCATAATCTCCACCGAAGTCGCCCCATTCGGAGGTATTAAACAATCTGGTTTCGGCCGTGAAGGTGCAAAACAAGGGATCGAAGAATACCTAAATACTAAATACATCTGCTTCGGTAATCTCTAACTCTCAGCTAAGGAAAGAATATGAGCAATTTAGACTGGCAAAAAAGAAAAGACGCCGTTATTGCACAGGGTATGGGTAACCTTGCCTCTGTCTATATTGAGCGAGCCAAGAACGCCACGTTAACGGATATTGAAGGCAACCAGTACATAGATTTTGCTTCTGGCATAGCAGTAACTAATACAGGTCACTCACATCCAAAAATTGTAGCTGCCGTCACTGAACAGCTACAACAATTCAGCCACACCTGCGCTATGGTGACGCCCTACACTAGTTTTGTCACATTGGCTGAAAAGCTCACCCAATTAGCCCCTGGAGATTTCGATAAAAAAGCGGTGTTCTTAACCACTGGTGCAGAGGCGGTTGAAAATGCAATTAAGGTTGCTCGCGCCCACACTAAACGCAGCGGAGTCATTGCTTTTAAAGGCGGCTTCCATGGCAGAACCAATATGTGTATGGGGCTGACAGGAAAAGTGACCCCTTACAAAGCTGGTTTTGGACCATTTCCTAACGACATCTACCATGCACCGTTTCCCAACACACTTCATGGCGTTACCGTTGAGCAAAGCCTCGAGGCGCTCAATGACTTACTGACTACTGATATCGAGCCTTCACGTGTCGCGGCTATTATTTTCGAACCCATTCAGGGAGAAGGTGGATTTTACGCCGCACCAAAAGCTTGGACGGATGCAATACGAGTCTTGTGTGACCGACACGGTATCGTACTCATATGCGATGAGATCCAAACCGGCTTCGCTCGTACAGGGGCGATGTTTGCGTCCAGTCACACTGACTTGGTACCGGATATCACGACTATGGCTAAAGGCATCGCGGGCGGTTTCCCTATCTCAGCAGTCGTTGGCAAAGCCGAAATCATGGACAGCGCTATGCCCGGTGGCTTAGGTGGTACCTACGCGGGATCTCCATTAGCTAGCACTGCTGCTCTCAGTGTTTTAGACATCATAGAGCAGGAACAATTGTGTCATCGCGCGGTTGAAATCGGACAACAGTTTAGTGACAAACTCAACGCCATGCGCAGGGAGTTGCCTTGTATTAGCGAAGTGCGGCAAGTCGGCGCCATGATTGCGATAGAGCTCGACAATCCGAGAACTGGAGAGCCACTTGCACACATTACTAAGCAATTAGTGACGGCTTGTGTACAGCAAGGAGTGATCATTTTATCTTGTGGAGTTAAAAGTAATGTCATCCGTTTTCTACCGCCCCTGACCATTGAAAGGGACGACATTGAAAAAGGACTCACAACGGTTTACAAATGCCTTACAAAAATCACTAATCAAAACTTGACGCTGTAGTTTTACTGCATTTATTCACAAAACAACAACCAACTAACCATATGAATTAAATCTACATTTGGAATCTGAGTCACGTATTTACAGTTGTGAATCAGATTCCAATACAACGCGCGATCTTGGTCTCGGAAAATAACATTTTGTTAACCAATGCTGTTGATAAGATAATCAATCGTTGAGGTAAGCAGTGTTAGAGAAGTACATTCAAATCGACCCCAATTTATCCCTGTCACTGCAAGACCAAATCAAAACCGGTATTACGCATGCGATCACCAGCGGCTTTCTGGATAGATCAGTGCCTATCACCTCTTCTCGAAAGCTGGCCACCAGCCTCAAAGTATCTCGCAACACCGTCCTTCGAGTGTATGAACAGCTTAATGCTGAGGGCTTTTTTGTTTCGCGAGAGCGTAGGGGTTACTACATAAACCCCGAACTAAATATTAAGCCTAAGCCTCTTACTACACGCGACCAACAGCAGACACTGCCATGGAACAAATACGTCAAGCTCACCACTCTCGATTCACCGCCCTCTCCTCAAGAGCTGAGTGAGTATCCTTATCGCTTTATTCATGGAATGGTCGATGAGACCACCTTTCCCGTGGCTGAATGGCGTAAATGCGCCATTCAATCGTTGAACAAAATCAACAGCAAACGCTGGACTTCCGAGTTTGAGAACTACGATGAACTGATTGAGCAAATTCGCACTCGTGTCCTGCCTCGACGAGGAATCTTTGCACAGCATAATCAAATAATGGTTACCATGGGAACTCAGCACAGTTTAAACTTGATTAGCCGCTTGTTGACCGACCAAAGTACAACGGTTGGTATCGAAAATCCGGGATACCCAGAAGCAGTAAATCAACTAAGTGCAAAAACAGATCGCATCGTCCCAATTGATATCGACGAACAGGGAGCAGTAATTAATGAGTCATTGCACTCATGCGATTTGGTTTATGTCACCCCGAGCAATCAGTTCCCTACCACAGTGCGAATGTCAAAACACAGAAGACAAGCTCTGCTTCAAGCTGCTGAGGAACACGACTTTCTGGTGATCGAAGACGACTTTGAGCATGAAACCAACTTTATTGATGAAGACATTCCAGCACTAAAAGGCGAAATTCATAGTGAGCGTATTATTTACCTCTCAAGCTTTTCTTCTACTATCGCTCCAGGTCTGCGACTTGGCTTTATCGTCGCCGCACCTCAGTTCATTGAGCTGGCTAAACGGCTTCAACAGCGCAACCATACTTGCCCGCCTAAAAACAACTGTCAGACCCTAGCTCTGTTTCTTAAATTAGGCTACTACGATTCATTAATACATCGACTGCTGACTCGCTATCGCAGTAAATGGCTTACCATGGAAAAGGCGCTTAATTTCTACTTTCCGCAATCAGGGGTAGCCTCAGCATTATCTGGTACCGCATTCTGGATCGACTACAAACCCGGTTTTGACGCAAACCGGTTGGCTAACGTGGCGCAGCAACACGGGATTTTGATCAATTCTGGAGAGAAGTACTATTTTGCTAACGCCAAGAGAAATGGTATTCGGCTGAGTTTCAACTCCATCGACGAAAGCGATATTAGGGAAGGCATAAAACGCCTAGCGCTGCTTGCTCAACACATTATGCCCGATGACTCCTTAGAAACAGTAAAAGGACAACGACTTAAGGCTGATGAAGTCAGGGAGGTGGTCGATGATTACATCATCTGCACGACTGACTGCTTTAACATTCCTTATAAAGTGACTTTCCAGCAAGATGGTCGAATGCACGGTATGTCCAACCGCCCAAATGATGAGGATGAGGGGTATTGGTGGTTAGAAGAAGACACCTTGTGCATTCAGTGGAAGAAATGGCAATTTTCCGACGTACGAAGACAGAAGTTGATTCGCCATAACAATACCTTGTATCGGTTTGACGAAAATGGTCTTTTGGTATCGAAAGGGACTCTATTACCAAAAGCATCAATACCATCCCATTGAGTAAAATGATCGCTGAGATAAATGTCACATATTTGTTAACTGAATTTCATATCTATTAAAGAAAGGTCTTACCCAACATTCTATAGCAAATTATTTTACCGCTCAGTATCTTATATATATCGCTACCTAGAACTTAAAACCAAGAATATCAACCGATATTTCACATAATTCAGCATAAGTAACTACAAAAATAACAAAACAGCGAGTGTAACTCACCAAGATAATTCTGTTTTATATAAGCCAATTCGTTGAACATATTTATTAACAAAACTGGATCCAACGATAACGACAACTGGTACTACTCGATAGTTAACCTGAGCGCTATTTTTTAAATGTCTTGAACAGGAAGTAAATAAACAAGGCCTTACTCTGGTCAAATAATTACAAGGAAGCATTATGTTACTACGCAAACATAAATTGACTGCTGTTGCGCTACTGACGCTCGCTACTGGCTTTACTCATGCCTCTGCGCTAAACACCGCAACATTTGCTACATATACCGATATAAAAGATTGGGATCCTGCCATTGCCTTTTCTACCGAAGTCATCATGCTTAGCAACGTTTACGAACCATTGGTCTGGTATAACCCTCCGGGTTCAAAAGAAACCTTCAGCCCAGCACTAGCAAAAAGCTGGAACGTAAGTGATGACGGTTTAACTTGGACGTTCCAACTGAGAAAAGGCGTGCAGTTTCACGACGGGACACCCTTTAATTCTCAAGCAGCCAAATCTTCTATCGAACGTACGGTTTCTATGAAAAAAGGGGCTTACTATATTTGGCCTAAAATGGAGATTTCCACACCCGATGCCAATACCTTAGTAATCAAAACAGAGAAACCATCGCCTATCGATCTTATCGCTTCGTCACAGTATGGCGCTTATATTTACTCACCCGCTGCAGCAGACAAAGGCACAGAATGGTTTAATCAAGGTAATGCAGCCGGAACTGGTCCTTACCAAGTGACTCAGTGGGAAAAGGGTCAACAAGTCATTCTAGAGCAGAACGAGCAGTATTGGGGTGGTTGGCAAGACGAGCAACTCGATCGTGTGGTGCTAAAATACGTTTCAAACCCAGCGACGCAAGTACAGATGATCAAAGCAGGTGATGCCGACTTTATCAGCTTACCTTCTGCTGACCTAGTGGAATCACTCGCAAAGCATCCAGATGTTAAAGTAATTGACACTCCCTCATGGAAGAACTCACAGTTCTTAATCAATACTCAAAAATACCCAACGGATAACCTAGAGTTCCGTAAAGCATTACTTCATGCTTGGGACTATCAATCTGTGGTTGATTACATCTACGCAGGAGGAGCAACCATTCCTAGTGGTATTGTTCCCGGTACCATGTGGGGTGCTATCGAAGGTCAGGAAAGCCCAGCCTTCGACCTTAAGCAAGCCAAAGCATTATTGGAACAATCTGGCATTCCGAAAAAAGACTGGGTTCTGGATGCTGCCTATATCAACTCTTCAGAAGCCTATAAAAATGCCTTGCTAATGTATCAAGAGAATCTACGCCAGATTGGTGTGACGCTGAATCTAAAGCCGGGCCCTTGGGGTAAGATCTGGAACGATGCGAAGAATCTAAAAACCGCACCGAACCTTCAGTCTATGACATGGTGGCCAACTTACGCGACACCTTCAGATTGGTTGATTGGTCTGTTCAAAACCGAAGAATCACCGTCGTTTAACTTGTCTCACTATTCTAACGCCAACTACGACTCTCTTGTGGACAAGGGTGTAGCCGCCGAGCCAACGAATAAAGCTCAGGCTTCTAGCTATTACCAGCAGGCACAACAAGTGCTCATTGATGATGCCGTCGCTATCTTCTACGCCGACTTGAAAGGCCGCATCATTCACCACAAAGAGATTGAAGGCGTCACGCCAAACCCAGCTTACGCGGCCACGTTCTTCTATCAACTCTCAAAATAATCAGCGAGCAGGAGCTCAGAAAGAAGTACCGAGCACGGTACTTCTTTCTCAACGTCATTGAAGACATAGTGGTAAGTAGTTATGAGAAATTACATTTTTAGACGCTCGTTAACGCTGGTTGGCATCATGGTCGGCATTTTGGTTATTACTTTCTTTTTAACCAGAGTGCTACCTTCATCTCCAGTGGAAATGATGCTTGGAGCCAAACCCACAGCGGAACAAATCGCTATCGCCAAACAAGAGTTAGGGCTGGATAAACCATTATTGCACCAATTTGTGTCCTATATTTCCCAAGCCGCAACAGGCGATTTCGGCAAGAGCTTACGTACCGGCCAAGAGGTTAAATCCGAAATTATTAAGCATATGATGGCGACCATTGAACTGGTCACCATTGCTATTGGTATTTCATTATGTACTGGTATCCCACTTGGTGTATGGGCAGCGATTCGAAATAAAACGCCAGTCGACCAAATGGCGCGTGGCGTGTCTATTGTTGGAATCGCGATTCCATCCTTCTTTCTCGCCATCTTGCTACAAATGCTGTTTTATGGCGTATTAAACTGGTTTCCGCTGCAAGGAAGAATTGATTCTCATATTCTCATTGATGCGCAGTTTACTGCAGTTACAGGACTATTCACGGTAGATACTTTACTGGCTGGGGATTGGGTTGCCTTTAAAAGTGCAGTCCAGCATTTAGCCTTGCCCGTGCTCACCCTTAGCCTCGCCACGTTTGCCATTTTTGTTCGAACTACACGCAACTTAATGGTGGAGGTGTTGAGCCAAGATTACATTCGCACTGGTCATGCGTTTGGATTAAGTCACTCCAAGATTTATTTCTTCTATGCGTTAAAAGCAACACTCGTCCCGTTGTTGACTGTTATTGGCCTGACCTATGGATTTATGCTGGGCAACAGTGTGATTGTAGAGTCCATCTTTGATTGGCCCGGTATAGGTCGCTACGTTGTCGAATCTGTCATCACTAACGACTTTCCTGCTGTTATGGGTGTCACCTTGATCCTGTCATCGAGTTATTTACTGGTGAATTTCATCATCGACCTACTGTACTTCACCGTCGACCCAAGACTGTCTCCTGAGGTGTAATATGAGTAAATCATCCGCACACGTTGCAAGTATTGCGTTAACCGCAAATTCAGAGCCTGTCGCACAGCATCTGTGGCAAACTCGCGTTCGTAAGTTCTGGTACAACGCTAAAAACAACCCACTACTTTACATTGGCGCGTTCATTTTTATTTCTCTGATTGTCATGGCGGTCTTTGCACCTTGGCTAGCGCCTTATGACCCTGCAAAAATGAACTTTGCCCACAAGCTGCAATCGCCTAACGCGCTCCATTGGTTTGGCACGGATAACTTAGGAAGAGACATCTTCTCCCAAATTCTTTATGGCGCCCGAACCTCTCTATCGGTCGGTATTATTACGGTGATATTAGCGCTTGTTATTGGCTTACCCATTGGTCTGGTCGCAGGCTATGTTGGTGGCAAAGTCGATGGCTGCTTAATGCGAATCTCCGATGTGTTTCTCGCCTTTCCTCCCATGCTCTTACCTATCTGTATGATAGCGATACTTGGTCCAGGGCTATTGAATGTGATGTTTGCCATCGCCCTATCATGGTTCCCGTGGTACTCAAGGATACTGCGTGCAGCGGTAATTAGCGTGCGTAATGAGCAATATGTGTTATCTGCTCAAGCGGCTGGCGTCGGTCATTTAACGATCATGTTTAAGCACCTCCTTCCTAATGCCATGACCCCGCTATTGATTCAAGTTTCTATGGATTTTGGGTACGTAATTCTATGGGCAGCGGCATTAAGTTTCTTAGGTCTGGGCGCTGTCCCTCCAACCATTGAGTGGGGATTAATGATAGGCAATGCACAATCTTTGTTCCTTGAATACTGGTGGACCGCCGTATTCCCGGGCTGCGCTATTTTTGTCACGGTCTTAGCTGCCAACTTATTAGGTGATGGTTTACGAGACGCACTTGACCCAAAATTCAAAGGGAGAGATTAGTATGACCGATTCTCTATTGTCCGTACGCAACCTTAGCATTCAATTTGAGAACTTCTCCTCAACTATCCATGCTGTTAATGGATGCAGTTTTGAACTCAACCGTGGCGAGATCCTTGGTTTGGTAGGCGAATCTGGGTGCGGAAAATCCCTCACTTCAACCGCCTGTCTCGGACTGCTACCAGATAACGCCATTCTTAATGGTTCGATTTGTCTTGAAGGTCAACCCCTTGAGTCGCTTTCTGCACAAGAGTGGGCACGCGTTCGTGGTGACGATATTGCGATGATATTCCAAAACCCGATGACGGCTCTAAACCCCTACTTCACCATCGAACAACAAATGGCTGATATTATTCTTGCCCACCGCAAAATCAGTCGCAAACGAGCCAAGCTCGAAGCAATACGGTTGCTGGACATGGTTCACCTTCCAGAGCCAGAACAAGCGGTAAAGAAATATCCACATCAGTTTTCTGGTGGCCAATTACAGCGAATTATGATCGCCATCGCGTTAAGCTGTGAGCCCAAAGTCCTTATCGCAGATGAACCAACAACAGCGCTTGATGTCACCATTCAAGCACAGATCATTTTGCTACTGCGCGAACTAGCCGAAAAACAGAACATCAGCATATTGTTTATTACTCATGACCTATCCGTCGTGGCATCGCTATGTGATCGCGTGGCGGTAATGTACGCCGGAACCATTGTTGAACAAGGTCCTATCGACTCACTGTTCAATCACCCCATGCATCCCTATACCAAAGGACTACTTAATTCTGTCCCGGCGATTGGTTTAACCCATGAATTGTACGCCATACCCGGTTCTGTGCCTGACATGAGAACAAAACCTCAAGGTTGTGCTTTTGCCTCCCGTTGCCATGCTGCCACAGATCTGTGTCTAAGCGCTGCGCCAGAAGCCAAACAATATAACGCGCATCAGGTTCTGTGCTTTCATCATCACCCCCCAAAACAGCAGAAGCAAATTGCTTGATTAATTGAGGAGGAATCATCATGGTAAAACCATTATTGAGGGTCACAGACCTTGCGAAGTCCTACTCTGTTGGGCAACAAACATTACAAGCGTTTCAGCACATCAACTTCGACATTCAACCAGGCGAGTGCGTGGCCTTGGTCGGAGAGTCTGGTTGCGGGAAAAGCTCCATAGCGATGACCATACTCAAGCTTATTGACGCTGATTGCGGTCATATCCACTTTTGCGGTCAAGATATCAGCGTACTCAAAGGTCGACAGCTCAAACAGCTTCGAAAAGAGTACAGCATCGTATTTCAAAACCCCTACTCTACACTCAACCCTAGACTTTCAGTTCAAAAGCTATTGGAAGAGCCGCTGCTCACTCACACAAAGCTGAGCAAACTAGAACGGTTGGATAAGGTCCTCGAAATGCTCACTACAGTGGGACTTAATGAGAACATGTTAAACCGCATGCCTCATGAGCTTTCCGGCGGGCAGCGTCAACGAATAGGGATTGCACGCGCTTTAATGCTCGACCCCAAATTAATTATTTTAGATGAGCCGACGGCAGCGCTGGATGTCTCTGTTCAAGCCACCATTGTTAATCTACTTAATCAACTTAAGCAGGAACGTGGTCTGAGCTATTTGTTCATTACTCATGATTTAGGATTGGTCGAACGAATCGCTGACAGGGTATTGGTGATGTATTTAGGTGAAATTGTCGAAGCAGGTCCCGTCGGTGATGTGTTTCATCACACTCAACACCCGTACACACAAGCCTTGCTTAACTCTATCCCGTCACTAGATCCTACCCAACGTGATCGATTGCAAGCCTTATCGGGAGAAGTACCAAGTGCGTTGAACCGTCCACATGGGTGTGCATTCCAAAGCCGCTGTCAAAGGTTGAGCGAGAAGTGCCAAAAAGCCTTTCCTCGCATAGAGCAAGAAAGACCCCATGAGAGCGCTTGCTTTTACCCTTTATTGAATGAACACCAGCACTTTGCAGCAAACCAACAAGATAAGGTGACAATATGAGCCATTTTTCAATTGCGGGGCTGCAATTAAGCCTTCCAATGGGCGATAACTTAGCAACGTTGGAACAGAAGACTCGTGCCACTTGCCAGCGATTCCCTTGGGTCGATATGGTGGTTTTTAGTGAGCTTGCTATTTACGGCGCATCACTCAAATATGCCGAGCCTATCGGAGGCGAAACCGAGCAGCGACTAATCAAGCTGGCTCAAGAACAGAATATCTGGCTGGTTTCTGGTTCCTATTACACTCAAGATGACAATGGTACCAGCAACACCTTGTTGGTTATTAGTCCCGAGGGACAAGTTATCGCTCGTTACCAAAAAATGTACCCTTTTCTCCCATACGAGCAACAGGTTGAAAATGGCGACCAGTTCGTGACCTTTGACATCCCTAATGTTGGACGGTTTGGCGTTTCCATTTGCTATGATATGTGGATTCCAGAAACTATTCGTGCGCTAGCCTGTATGGGGGCTGAGGTTATCATTCACCCAACGATGACGGGCACGATAGACCGTGAGATTGAATGCTGTATTGCACGAGCCAATGCCATCACCAACCAGTGTTTTATGGTGGATATCAATGGTTGTGGGCCGCTGGGGAATGGGCAATCAATCGTCGTAGGTCCGGAAGGCGATGTGCTTTATCAAGCAGGAGAAACCGAACAAGTCATTCCTATTGAACTTGATGTAGGTCGAGTAAAACGTGTGAGAGAAAGAGGAACCTTAGGCCTAGGGCAACCACTTAAGAGTTTTAGAGACCACCCAATTGCGTTTCCTCAGTATCAAGAGCCTTCGGTTTATCTCAATACCTTAGGCGAGCTTAAACTTCCTCCCGCTAATATATAGATCTGAAGGGGACTCACCGTCCCCTTTGCTTCAGCCACGCTGATAGTCTGACTTCACCTTGTCCTGTGCCAGCGAAATATAATGAACAAGGTCTTGATACCCATCATCAAGTTGAGTGATAAGCTCTGCATCAGTCGCATTATTCGCTACTCTTTGCAGACAGTCATGGTAATACCTAGCTTTGTCGCTAAAGTATTCTAAAGGCCCGCCAACACTTGCTAGTTGACGGGTTTCATCATGATGAGCGACTATTTGGCCGAAGATGGTTTCGTGCTCTTTGAGCTCTAATAGCGAATGTTCGTATTCGGCGCCGATGAGTTTAGAATGGGCAGTCGTCCACATATTGGTGTATTGTGCGATTGCGCTTGAAGCGTAAATATCTACTGTGCTTTTGTAAATCACATCTACCGTATCAGATGAGAGAGACAAAATAGACTGGGTATCTTGCACTATCTCTGCCGCACCTCGTGACGCTTCCGCGACTTGGCTTGAGACCAATTCAATATTGTCTCCCGCTCGATTCGTGCTACCTTCAATGCGTTCAACCAATCCGGAAATTTCACTGGCGGCTTCATTGGCTCTACCCGCCAATGAACGTACTTCATCCGCCACTACCGCAAAACCACGTCCATGCTCGCCAGCGCGTGCCGCTTCAATGGCAGCATTTAACGCCAGTAAATTCGTTTGCTCGGATATCTGGTGGATAATACTAATAAACTGAGTGATATCGCTGGTAAGTACCTGAAGAGCTGCGACGGTTTCTTTGCTCGTTGCCGCTGACTGAGAGACTTCATCCAACGACTGATACATAGCATGCAACTGCTGCTGTGTGCTTTCAAACACGCCAAGATTAGCCTGCAACTGATCACTTTGAGCGATAAGTTGGTTATTGGCCTGTTCAATATTGGCGGTGGTGGAGATCAGTTGCGTCGTCACGCTATTTAAGAATCGACGCGAACGGGTTTTCTGCGAAGACAACTGCTGCTCCAGCCGCTCGATAGTTTGCTCACGAAGCGCCAACTCTTGCTGCAATTGCTCAATCTGGCAAGCGAAAGTGTCCGTCTGTTGTTTTTGCTGTTGCAACTGCTGCTGAGTGTTTAGTAACTGTTTTTTGGATGCAAACATAAATCATGACCACTGCGGTTCTTGTTATTCTTTATTAACGTTAGCATTGAGGTGCTAAATAGAAATGGACTAAAGAGTAAGTTGTGATTAGTGGCAGTGGGTATACCCCGATTAGGGTATGGACGGGTGAGCGTCTTGCGGCGATTTATCGACTTAAATTGCTATCACAAAAAAGTGATTCTCTTCCTCAAAAGGAAGAGAATCTAATGACTATTTCTTGTTTTGACGCGCTTCAAACGCGGCCAACTGTTCAGGTGTCGCTTTAGGTTGGTGGTTGGTTTTCCACTCATCATAAGTCATACCGTAAACACGCTCTCGGGCATCATCGATGTCCAGCGCCAATCCTTGATTTTCAGCTTCTGCTTTATACCACTTGCTAAAACAGTTACGGCAGAATCCTGCAAGAATCATAAGATCGATGTTCTGCACATCTTTGTTTTCATCAAGGTGAGTCAACAGCTTACGAAATACCGCCGCATCCAGTTTATCTTGCTGCTCTTGAGGAAGATCTTTGTATTTAAATTCAGCCACTTTACTTTCCTTATTGATTGTTTTTGTACTCAACAATCCTAACCAACAAACAAAAAAATGCCCAGTCGAAACTGAGCATTTTATGAGACTAATTGAAACCGTGATTTTAATTTAATCTGTGGTTTTAGCTGTCGGTTAACTCGCCATGGCTGGTTCGCGCTTTGACGTCGTGACTCAGCGCTTTATTGAGCTCAGCTTCAACATGCCCTGGCGCTTTGGTCTTAGCAGAGATAAGTCGATACATCGCTGGGATTACAAACAAGGTCACTAAGGTAGCGAAAGCCATACCAAAGAAGATTACCGTACCCACTGCGACTCTACTTTCATAGCCTGCTCCAGTAGACAGAATCAGCGGAATTGCCCCTGCGAGCGTGGTAAATGCCGTCATCATGATGGGTCGTAAACGTCGTGCTGAAGCATCGATAATGGCTTTTTCAAACTCAACGCCTTTATCACGTAACTGGTTGGCAAACTCTACAATCAGGATGCCGTTCTTGGTCACCATACCGATCAACATGATCATGCCGATCTGGCTGTAGATATTCAGTCCTTGCTGCATGATTACCAGGCCTAAGAAGCCACCAAAAACACCCATAGGTACGGTAAACATTACCACGAGAGGGTTTACGAAGCTTTCAAACTGAGCGGCTAGTACGAGATAAGCCACCAGCAGAGCCAAACCAAACACGACTAAGATACTGGATTGGTTTTCTTTGAAGTCTTTCGATTCACCCGCATAGCTTACCGAGATATCACCAGGGAGCATTTCCACAGCTTGTTGGTCCATGAAATCGAGCGCTTCACCTAATGTGTAACCATCCGATAAGTTGGCCTTAATGGTGATCGATTTCTGCTTGTTGTAGTGTGACAAACGAATTGATGATGCCACTTCTTCGATGGAAGTCACCGCATCTAGAGTAACCAACTCGCCGGACTTAGTTCGCATATAGATCTGACTTAAATCATTGGCGTTATTAAAGTTATTCTCATCACCGCGCAGATACACGTCATACTCTTCGCCGCGTTCTACATAGGTGGTTTCACTTTTACCACCAAGCATGATCTCTAACGTATCCGAGATATCAGACACACTAATGCCTAATTCTGCGGCACGCTCACGGTCAATCGTCACAACAAGTTCAGGCGTTTTCTCAGAATAGTCGGTACTTGCCCCTTCCATAAACGGAGACTGTTCCGCTGCCAACTCTAGTTTATCCGCCCATGTTTGTAGCTCATGATAATCCGAACCACCAATAACAAACTGCACAGGTTCGCTCGACCCACCTCGGAAGCCTGGCATAAACGGGAAGACACGGACATCGGCAATACCTGCCAAAGACTTTCTCACCACATTGAGAGATTCTTGTGCCGTGATATCACGATCATTCCAATCCTCTAAGATCATGATAACAAAGCCCGTTTGGTCACCCGCATTACCGCCAAAGGCAGGCGATTGAATACTAAACGACTTCAAGAAACCTTGCCCTAATAGCGGCATAAGACGTTTCTCAACGATGTCCATATTTGCAGCCATACGGTTATAACTGGTTGCATCGGCACCGCGAACGAAGGCAAAAATAACGCCACGGTCTTCTGACGGTGTTAATTGGGCTGGGACTTGTTGCATCAATTGGAAACTACCGCCAATACAAGCCACTATGATAATTGGTGCCATCCATCTCAATTTAAGGGCTTTAACCAAAGCCGCTTTGTAGCCGCGCTCAAGCTTTCTAAACCCCTTGTCGACAAACTGAGTAAAGCGATTCGGTTTAACATTGGCTTTTAGAATAGTGCTTCCCAACACCGGCGTTAGCGTCAATGCTATCAATGAGGAAAAGATCACCGACATCGCCAGTAATACCGAAAACTCAGTAAACAGCAACCCGATCATGCCATCCATAAATGAGATAGGCAGGAACACCATCACCAAAACCAGTGTAGTAGCAATAACGGCAAACCCTACCTCACGCGTCCCTTTATAGGCCGCTAACAGAGGTGACTCCCCTCGTTCGATATGGTGGAAAATGTTTTCGACTACCACAATGGCATCATCGACCACCAGACCGATTGAAAGGATCAATGCCATTAAGGTAATTAAGTTGATAGAGAAGCCAAAGAAATATGCCGCGATAAAAGACGAGATCAGCGACACTGGAACCGTCACGGCAGGAATCAAAGTAGCTCGAGCTTGGCCAATAAAGATGTAAAGCACGAGGATAACCAAACCGCCGGTAATAAACAGTGTGTTATACACTTCTGAAATCGAGCGATCGATAAAAACGGTAGAATCGTAGTCAAT
This sequence comes from Vibrio sp. La 4.2.2, assembly GCF_027586995.1. Taxonomy (NCBI): domain Bacteria; kingdom Pseudomonadati; phylum Pseudomonadota; class Gammaproteobacteria; order Vibrionales; family Vibrionaceae; genus Vibrio; species Vibrio sp. La 4.2.2. The sequence goes on along the minus strand of NZ_JAPPTJ010000011.1, from coordinate 95,816 downwards.
CGCCAGTCTTGTCCCTTGTGGAAGGAACTGCTGCATGCGCTCAACTTCTTTATGAACTAAGTCAGCGACTTGTAGCGGGTTTGCGTCAGATTGCGGCACAATCCCCATACTAACGTTGACGACGCCATCACTCTTAAAGGTCGAGTTTTCGTTTTCTGCGCCCACATAAACATCAGCGACATCTTTTAGGTAGATAGGTGTATTATCACTAGCGCGCTTAACTACCAGATACTCAAAATCGACAGGTGTGTTGTAAGCGCGTGCGGTACGCACTGACATCACAGTGGCATCATTTCGAACTTCGCCGCCTGGGCTTTCGATGTTTTCGCTGCGTAGTGACGAGGTAATATCTGACGTTGTCACACCGCGACCAGCCATATAAGCAGGCTTGAGCTTAATGTACATCACCTGATATAGGCCACCTGAAATATCCACCGAGCTCACGCCAGAGATAAGACTGAAACGGTCGACCAAAACACGGTTCACATAATCAGTAAGCTGAGTGCGGTCCATCTCTGAAGAGCTAAGGTTGATGTACAGCGACGCTTCACCACTACCATTGTTCTTAAACACCAGAGGATCATCCGCCTCATCTGGAAGAGCGCGCTGCGCACGGGCTACCGCATCACGAATGTCACTAACACCGGTATTCAAGTCATAGCCGAGTTCAAATGTCACTGTAATACGTGACATGCTGTTTCGCGTGGTCGACTCTATTTCATCAATACCACTGATACCAGAAAGTTGGTCTTCAATCACAGAGGTGATCTGACTCTCAATGATGGTAGCCGATGCCCCTTCATAACGAGTAGAGATAGAAACAACTGGGTTTTCAATGTCCGGCATTTCACGAACGGCGAGTTTACTAAAGGAAACAATACCGAACACGCAGAGCAGCAAGCTCAATACGATTGCCGCTACCGGACGTTTAACAGAAACATCAGATAACAACATTAGCTCGCTTCCTTGTCATTGCCCGCTGGCTTGTCACCGGTGCGACCTGCTGTCGGTTCGGATTTCACTTCTTGAACCGAGGCACCATCACGCATATTTACGATACCTTGAACCACAATACGCTGGCCGATTTCTAAACCCTTTTCAATCACCACTTGGTTACCAACGCGCGCACCTAAGAATACTTCCGTGCGATGTGCCTTGTTATTTTCATCAACGACGTAAACAAAACGCTTAGTTCCCGAGTATTCCAAAGCCTGAACTGGAATAATAGGTGCTTCGATTGGAGGAAATTCCATTCTAGCTTGTGCAAGCATGCCTGGTTTTAGGCGATTTTCATCATTTTCAAAATGAATTCGAACTCGAAGGTTGAGGGTTTCCTGATTCACTCGGGTATCGATTGCAACCACTTTACCTGTGAAAATACGTGTACCCCATGCTGATGTTCTGGCGGTCACATCCATACCTTTTTCAAGCATAGGTAAGTAGTGTTCAGGAACTTGGAGGTCGAGTTGCATCGTCGAGAGGTCATCTAAAGTCAGCAGTTCAGTACCCACACTGACCAGTTTTCCTCGGCTAAAGTCAATTAAGCCCACTGTGCCTGTGAAGGGAGCTTCGATATAAAGATCGTTAAGGTTAGCATTAGCCGCGTCTAATCGTGCATTACCAATTTCTACCGCAGCTTTCTGAGCATCAATTTCGGTTTTAGTAATTGCGTTGCGGTCTACTAGACGCTCAAATTCAGCAAGGATGCGCTTTTGATCACGGGTATAAGCCTTTGCTTCAGCGACAGCAGCTCGCGCTTTATCGTCATTAAGTAAGACCAAAGGCTGACCTTTTTCAACCTTTTGGTTAGCGGTGACTTTGATTTCATCGACGATACCGTTGACTTCCGAGGCGATAATAACTGACTGATCCGCTTCTAATTTGCCAACTAATGAGAGAGATTGAGAAACTTGATGGATGGCAACAGGTTCAGTCACTACTGAGATAGCCTTGGAGCCAACGTTCCTTTTGGCGAAGGTTGCTGGTGAAGCACTAAGAATAGACAGTGCCAGCAAACCGATTATTGTTTTGTTTTTCATCGTGTTTGTCTTCAGTGTAAAAACTACAGATAGTGTAGCGAGTAATACGAGGAGTAACGTCAAGAAGTGTAAATGTAATCTAAAGAGATTATTTACATTTGATGCTCATCTATTTAGAAACCATCCACGTACAATCAATGTAACACCGCGCTGGTTAATAAATAATGACTAAAAACACGCTTTTTAAGCGTCTTTGTCCAAAAAGGCACCATTCAATTCAAAATCCTCAAAAAAGGGTTTACAGCTATGCGCAGTTTGTTATGATGCGCTCCGCACTTGAGTGATGTGTTGGGAAAACATCAAACAAGTATAAAAACTCCTGGGGGGGTTCCCGAGTGGCCAAAGGGATCAGACTGTAAATCTGACGGCACTGCCTTCGATGGTTCGAATCCGTCCCCCCCCACCATATTCTGTTTAGTTGTTATTGACAGTTAAACAAACTTGAAGCGCTGCGTTGGGAAAACGGCGAAACAAGTATAAAAACCCTGGGGGGGTTCCCGAGTGGCCAAAGGGATCAGACTGTAAATCTGACGGCACTGCCTTCGATGGTTCGAATCCGTCCCCCCCCACCATATTCTGTTTAGTTGTTATCAACAGTTAGACAAACTTGAAGCACTGCGTTGGGAAAACGGTGAAACAAGTATAAAAACCCTGGGGGGGTTCCCGAGTGGCCAAAGGGATCAGACTGTAAATCTGACGGCACTGCCTTCGATGGTTCGAATCCGTCCCCCCCCACCATACAAACGAAAGCCGACTCACTGAGTCGGCTTTTTTGTTATTACCACTTTGTATTGCTGACACCACTACCTGCCAAGCTATTTTCGAGTTTAGTTTAGACTCTAAATCTCACGCTGATATAAATATGCATCTGAGCGGATCTCATGAAGTACCGCAAAGTCTTTGATCTTTTCTATGCGCTTGAACTGATTATTCTCAAGCACTTTTTGTGAGGCCAAGTTCGACGTTAATGCGTGCGCTTTGAGGGTTTTCAGACCGGCAGTTTTTTTTGCGTAATCTAAGAGCAATGACAACGCAAAACTAGCGACACCTTTTCCCGTATAGGCCTCGCCGATTCGATAACCCACCTCCGCATAACTCATGTCGGCTTCAGAGACATTGAGATTAATTCGACCGCAAATCTCTCCTTCGTTATTACGAATGAGCATTGGGTAGCAAAGTTTCGCTCTATGAAACAGTACCAGTTCACGAATATGTTCTTCCACACCTTGTTGACTGTAGAATCCGTCATCCCTTGGAGGAATATGCAGCTCAAACCACGCTTTGTTCTGCCGTTCAAACAATAACAAAGCGTGACAATCTTCCAGCTCAACAAGCGATATGGATATGTCCATATAAGCTATCAACCCTTAATATTTTTGATTGCGCTCGCTAAATGCATAACCCTAATGCACATAACCAACGCAAAAATTCTGTTTAGAAGACTTCGTTAACATGGAAATAGAAGGTACCACCATGTTCACCGTAACCGATATCAGCACGCACATTAACCTTGTCTTTGATCTTTAAGCGCAAACCCGTACCAGCACTCGCAAGTGTATTGTCCCAAAGTCCTGAAACGTCATCGGCAACGGTGCCAGCTGCACCCCAAAACACGACACCTACTCGCCAATACACTGGCAAGCGGTACTCTACTTGTCCCATCATCATCTGGTTGTCACGGTAGCGACCAAGTATGTAACCACGCATAGCATCAGCACCACCAAGATCGGGCAGTTGATTCCATGGCACATTCCCGGAAGTTAAGTTCGCTTGTACTTGCCAAGCCAGTAATCCTGGCACAGGTGCCAGTGAATGGTACTGTGAAGCTTTCAGTGAATATTTACCAAAATCTGCAGAGTTGGTTGCATCATGGTAATAACCGATATCCGCTTGCAGTAGCGTTCCCTTAGAGGCATTGGTGACATTATCACGTGTGTCATAAACATTAGATAAAAACACACCGTAGCTGGTGTTATCGGTTAGCTCATCAGCAAGGTAGTCCGCTGACTGATTATCAAATTCCTTGTCATGAGGGCGCACCGATTTGATGTTACCACCGAGACCTAAGAAATAATCGCCTTTCACTCTCGTAAGCCACGTAGGTTTGATATCAATGACTTGCTCTTTAAAGTTGACCTTATTATCGTCTTGTTGACCGTTCTCGTAGCCGCGACCGTAGTAGACGGCGGCATCATCAAACACTTTTATGTCAGTGAATATACGGTCGTTACCCGAATTGTAGAAGTGCTTGTTACTGAACGTAATACCCATTGATCCGTTACTAGAAGCATATGGGTTGATAACCATAGACGAAGGTTGTCCCGCCCCCTCTGAAAGTTCACCATAAAGGCCAACATACAAAAGACCAAGCCCTAAGCCTTGCTCTGGGGTATAGAACACGGCTGGAATATAGCTCGAGTTAAGCCCTTGCTGAGCGTCATACTCTTGCTCTGCACCAAATATACTCAACACATCATCCAGAGTGTCTGTTGTTGGATTAGGTGTCGCCTCAAATAAAGGCACCACTGATTCTTCAGCATGCAATGAAATCGTGGTCACCAAAGAAGCGCAAAGCACAAGTGCGAATCTAGAAAATGTCTGGTGCATGGATAATTTATATGTATCAGAAAAGAGAGGCCGAATTATAGAATAAAACAGCAGCAAAATATAAAAAAACCGCAGTGGTCAGACTGCGGTTTTTGGCATAATTTTTAGGTAAATTAACCTTGAATACCGACGATCAGCCATGGCGCGTTAGGTACAGTAAGATCGCGCTCTAAGTGCCAAATATCTTCGATATCTTCTTCGACGTTTTCTACCGCATCACGATAGCGACCCGAGAACTGCAAGCTCAGCTGCGCTTTGTTAGCATCAAAGTCTGCACGAACAATTTCAGCATCCACATACATAACATCAGTATGCTGCTCGCCTTCTAGTTTTGCACGCTCAGCCATAAGATCTTGAAGTAGGCTTGGCGATACATACTCTTCAATGGTATGAAGTTCGTTATGGTTCCAAGCACCTTGCAGGATTCGATAGTGTTCACGAGCACCATTTAGGAATGCCGCTTGATCGAAACCCGGTGGGTAGTTATGTGGAACATCGCTGTGACCAGCTGCACCAAAGCCACCTGTCGCTGCGCCACCGTTTTGCGGCTGCTCGAAGTTTTGGAAGTTTGGTTGCTGTTCAAACTGGTTACGCGTGTTGCCACCAAACGCCGGCTGCTGTCGCTGCTGATTCATGCTGCCTTGCTTGGCACCAAGCATCCCTCGCATAAACTTGAAGATTACGAATGCAATTAGGCCAAAGATTAGGATGTCCATGAAGTTGATGCCTTCAAATGCACCACCAAAGAACGCCGCTAACAAACCACCAGCCAATAGACCGCCTAGAAGACCGCCCATCAAGCCCTTTTTGCTGCTACCAGCTTTGTTTTGATCCTGTCTGCTGATGTTATTTGTATTCTGTTGCTGTTGTTTCGGAGCTGGAGCTGTTTTAAAGCTCTTACCGAATGATTTACCGCCACCGAACTTCTTCGCTTCAGCTACCGGATTCACCGCTACTGCAAGAACAAGCAGAGCGACGAAAGAAAATAAACGTTTCATTCTAGACCTTTAGTTATATTGTTACGTTAAGCCGAAACCACTATACATGAACTACGACCCATCAAGCATAATATACTGAGCTTAGCATTAAAGGAAACACTCTGATGCCTCGACATGTTTCAGAATATTGCACGTATGTTACGAGCTAGATAGAACCGCATTCAAAACTATGCGCAAAGCCTGCAATACAAGGCTTCATTAGTTGACGCTTAATCATGACACCTCTAAAATAACGAACCGTGTTCAATTAACGATCCGCAACCATGGCCCGCAGAAACGATCATACCAGGGAAGAGCTTGTTGAGCTTACGCTCACGACGGTAAAAGACTACCTTAGCGAAAACTCTTATCACACGCTTAGCCTTCGGAAGATTGCCACTCTGATTGGTTATGTTCCCAGCACACTAGTGAATGTATTTGGCAGTTATAATCTGCTACTACTGCACGCTGTCGCTCGCACTCTAGATGAGCTGTCACAGGAAGCAAAAGCGGTTGTGGATGAAGCTGATAATGTCGAAGAAGCCTTATATGCTCTCGCGAGCTGTTATCACGAGTTTGCCAAGAAATACCCGTATCGTTGGCAATTAATTTTCGAACACAACATGAACGGTGATACGCTCCCGGAATGGCAATCACAACGTATCGATGGGATGACAGGCATGCTGGAGAGCTTGCTTTCAGTCTATAAACCGGAAAAGTCTCACTCAGAAGTCCTTCGTGCCAGTCGCGTGCTATGGGCTGGCGTTCATGGCATCACACTGCTAAGTGTTGACGACAAATTCTTTGCTTCAGAGCCCGTCGATGGCGATGAGCTAATCAAAGATCTAATCTCAAAGTATTTACAAAGCTGGTAATCAAAAGGAAAGGTAATGCCACATACGAAATCTGCGTCTCTGTTATCTCAAAGGCGCTTTCTGCCCTACTTTGTGACTCAGTTCTTTGGCGCGTTTAACGACAATATTTTTAAAAACGTTTTATTGTTGTTTGTCGCATTTGCAGGACCACAGGTTCTGCCAATCTCTAGTAACCTGTTTATTAACTTAGCGGCCGGTCTATTCATTTTGCCGTTCTTTCTGTTTTCTGCCTCAGCAGGTGTACTTGCCGACAAATACGAAAAGTCATGGTTCATCAGAAAAGTAAAGCTGGCTGAGATCGCAATTATGTGTCTCGGCGCAATTGGCTTTATTACTGAAAGCTATGGCATTTTATTATTATTGCTGTTCTTAATGGGCACACAGTCTGCGTTTTTTGGTCCAGTGAAGTACGCTCTTCTGCCACAGCAACTGAAACCGAACGAACTTTTGTCCGGCAATGCATTGGTTGAAACTGGCACCTTCCTTGCCATCCTATTGGGAACCTTAGGGGCCGGCATTATAGCTTCAGCTGAAAGCGCGAAATACGTCGCTGCTGGATGTGTAGTTTTGTTTGCCTTGGCGGGCTACATTTCAAGCCGCTCTATTCCAGAAGCGCCTGCGGCTGCACCGGAACTAAAATTTCGCTGGCAACCCGTAAAGCAAACTAAAGAAACACTTAAAATTGCTCACCAAGACCGCGTAGTATTCCAATGTATCATGGCCATTAGTTGGTTCTGGTTCTTGGGCGCAGCTTACCTAACGCAGTTTCCGAATTTCACCAAAATACATTTGATGGGTAATGAAGCGGCCGTTTCATTCCTACTTGCACTTTTTTCTGTAGGCATCGCTCTCGGATCTATGTTGTGCGATAAGATGTCTAAGAATCGCATTGATGTCGGCATCGTGCCAATAGGCAGCATTGGCATTACCATTTTTGGCGCGCTTATGGCTTTTGCAGTTCCATCAGAGCTGCCTCAGTTTACGTCATTCAGCGAGTTTATTTCCCACTCTAGCTTATGGCCTGTTTTTGGCTATTTATTGTTACTCGGCATGTCCGGTGGATTGTTTATCGTCCCTTTGTACGCGCTGATGCAACAACAGGCTAAAGAAACTGAACGTGCCCGAGTGATTGCTGCCCTCAATATCTATAACTCGCTATTTATGGTTGGAAGTGCAGTTTTAGGTATCGTAGGACTGTCAGTGCTGGAACTCACTATTGTCGAACTGTTCCTTGTGCTAGCTCTGATGAACTTTATGATGGCGACTTACCTATTTTTGCAAGCTCCTATCTTCGTGGTTCGTTTCCTTATTTGGGTACTCACTACCATCATGTACCGTATCACCCATAAAAATCTGCATCACCTACCAGAAAAAGGTGGCGCCTTGATTGTCTGCAATCATGTGAGCTATATGGATGCGTTGGTGATGAGTGCGGCAAGCCCAAGACTCATACGTTTTGTCATGGAAGAAGACTACGCGAACTACAAACCCGTTCGTCGCTTTTTACGACGTGCTGGAGTCATACCTATCTCCTCCTCTCGCAAAGGATCCATTCGAAGAGCGTTTAACGATATCGAACACGCTTTAGCTGAAGGGGAGATTGTCTGCATTTTCCCTGAAGGACGTCTAACCTCAGATGGTGAGATGAATGAATTTATGCGTGGTATTGATATTGTCCTGCGCCGCTCTCCTGTACCTGTCATCCCAATGGCGTTAAAGGGATTATGGGGCAGCTATTTTAGTCGACATAAAGGCCGCGCGTGTAAAGGGCTCCCAACTCGCTTTAGAGCTAAGCTGGAATTAGAAGCGGGAGCACCGGTAGCTCCTGAAGAAGCATCAAGTGCCGCGATGTTCGAAAAAGTCGCAACACTTCGTGGTGATTATCGCTGATCGCCATAAGCGATTTTGTTCGTTTATTTCGATGTTGTTCATATCAAAACAACGAGCGTTTAGTTTTACTGAACGCTCGTTAAGAAATTTTAGGTTTTGTTGATCTAGCGAAATTCATACAATTCCTTTATGTGGCGAGAAAATTCTCGCCTTTTTATTAAAGGTACTCCATGCTCACCCAGTTACGCTCATACCCTCTGTTTTTTCTCGCAATTCTTGCCTGTCTCACTCCCTGGGTTTCCTCGCCAATTGCACTGATACTTGGCTTCTTTTTAACCACTTTCAGCCTAGTGCCAACCACGCTACCATTAGCAAAATTCACTAAAAAGTTGCTCGCCTACTCCATTGTCGGACTTGGTTTTGGGATCCATTTAGATCAAGCCATGCAAGCCACCAGCGATGGAATTGGAATCATCGTAGTAACTATAGTTGGCACGTTAGTCATCGGTTGGTTCTTGGCACGCCGCATGGGATTGGACAAACAAACGGGTTACCTTATTTCATCAGGTACTGCTATCTGTGGTGGTAGTGCTATTGCCGCTGTTGCACCGGCGATCAACGCAGATGATGAAAAGATCGGTATCGCTCTTGCAACTGTATTCGTACTAAATTCTGTCGCCTTATTCGTATTTCCCGTCATTGGTCACGCGCTAAGTCTCGATCAACATACTTTCGGTACGTGGGCAGCGATCGCCATCCATGACACGTCATCCGTGGTCGGTGCGGCTTCCGCTTATGGTGAGGAAGCACTCACGACGGCAACGACACTAAAGCTGGCCCGTGCGCTATGGATTATTCCTGTTGCCCTAGTAAGTGCAGCTATTTTTAGCAACAAGCAAAATAAAATCACTATCCCTTACTTCATTTTATTTTACTGTGTCGCAATCTTAGTAAGCGACTACTTACCTCAGTTCGAAGTCGTATATCAGGGAATTTTTGATGTCTCGAAAAAGCTGTTGGTCGTGTGTCTATTCTTGATTGGTTGCAGTATCTCAATTGAGAAGCTTAAACAGGCAGGGAGTAAGCCGATGGTGTTTGGCGTTACGATGTGGTTGTTGATTTCGGCGACTTCTCTAGCTTGGCTAACGCTCGTTTAGTCTCAGGGTCTGCTGTTTTTCCTTGTTTTACATTGAAGAACAACACTACTGTCAACAAAAACGCTGTCAGTTCCGCAAGCGCTCTTGTCAGTCCATCTGTTGAGAAGGCAAGCGCCAGTTGAAGGGCAATTGCGATAACCAGTAATTTGTTCATTCCATAGGCTCACTGTTTTTCCGTGTCTCATATTATGGTGAGCCTATTAGGTAATGAAAATTCAGTTTTGGACTATGAAATAACTACATAATTGGATTGATACTGCGATAGCCATTTTTTCACTTCAGCACGTGAGACTTTAATTCCCGATTGCGAAAGAGACTCAGGCAATAAGAAATAGGCGACCGGCTGTTTGAATCTTGGTAACGAATCCGCAAGCTTTTTCCGCTGTTCAGAGACCGTCGGTAATGCAGTTGACTGCACTACTGCAACACATCGCGCCCCATATTCTTCATCTTCTACCGCCACTACAATGCTCTGAGTAATCGTTGGCTGTACATTGAGAGCAGCTTCGACCTCCTCGCAATGTACGTTTTCGCCACCTGAAATAAACAGATTGTCAGCACGACCAACCACTCTAAGCTCATTGCCATTGACCCACTCTCCGAGATCTCTGGTATCCAGCCATTTCCCTTCCAATGTCAGTGGCAGAATTTGACCTTGCCAATAGTAGCCTTTGGCTAAGGTCTCACCCGACACAAAAATACGATTGTTACTTAACTTTAGCTCTCGTCGCGGAAGAATATGCCCCGATGATGGCCACTCATCTACTGGTTTGGCGGTCACTGTCGAAGCGGTTTCCGTCATACCATAACCCATCCATGCATCGATATGTCGGGCTTTTGCTTGTTGGATTAGTGACAAAGGAATGTGGCTACCACCGAGTAGTACTCGCTCTAACTTAGTCTGCCATTGATTATCAATAATCCGTTTAAGCTGCGTAGACACCAGCGAGGCGTGACTTACGTCTGAGATGTCTTTGCAAAAGTCACCGCTAGCAATTTTGAGCGTTGCACCAGCTTGTAGCCAACGCCAAACAATACCTAACCCTGAGACATGGTACATAGGCAGGCTCAATAACCAGCAATCTCCGACAGTGAAACTAAAGCGCTCAAGTAAGCCACTAGCAGAGGCTATGTGTTGCTCTCTACCATGGACAACGGCTTTTGGACACCCTGTCGAACCAGATGTAAAAATGATGGAGGCGATATCAACATTTGCGGAGACCAACGACTGTCGCGATGCAGTCCCTCGTGAAAGGAAGTGCAAACTTGGTAGCGACGTCGAGTTACTGCAATTCCAAACCACAGCACGCTCACCCTCTAGATATAGAGAGGACAGTTTGGCTTCAAGTAATTCACGTGATTGCACGGCAATAATCGCAGGCACCGCACCATGAGCGAGGCAAGCGAGATAAGCGAAGACTAACGCTTCCTCAGCACGACCAATAAGGCAAACCACCTGACCCTGACTGATGGCCTTATTAATAAGCAACTGTCGATATTGATCGACTTGTTGTTTAACATCGACCCACGTCAGTTGGCGTTGAGGAGTAATTAAGGCAATGTCGTTGGGAGCAGACTGAGCCCAGTGCTCCCAAAAGTGTGATGAAACCACTGACTAGCTGTCCACGGATTCAGATTGCCAAACCAAAGTTTGGTCTGCTAGACGCTCGACAGGAAGCAAGCAACCTGGCCACGGTGTTTCGAGCTGAGCACCAAAAAGCTGCATGGTATCCAAACCTGGTGTTTCTGCTGGCACTTGCCAGTGAGCAAAGCGAGCTAACTGTCCAAGACCAATGCTACTCTCTAAGCTTGAGCTAATAACGACTCGAATAGCATGGCTTCTCGCTTCTTCGATCAAACGAATACATTTATCAAAGCTGCCGATTAAGGTTGGTTTGATGATTAACGCTTTGACACCTGTTAACTCTTTCACCGAAAAGTCAGGCTCTTTAATCGCGGCCTGTAGTGTTTCATCCCAAGCGATAGCAATCCCCGTATCTAAGGCAAACGACACGCTATCACCGGGTGTTTGGCAAGGCTCCTCAACAAACGCGATACGCTGTCTGAGCGATGGGGAAATGTGTTTGGCAAACTGCTTAGCTTTGTACAAAGTCCATGCTTTATTAGCGTCAAGTCGCAGAGTAAGGTCTGGAATCGATTCGAGGAAAAGACTGACTAACATCCCGTCTCTTATCGTTTCGTACAGCCCTACTTTAAACTTGGCAACTTTAGTACCTTGCATGTTATTCAAGATAGGTATCAGTTCGTCCGGGTCACCACTACACAAAGGAGCCGCACGATAATTGCCGGTTTGAGGAAGCGTGTGAGCAAGCTCCATTAATGCGGCAGACAGGCCGAACGCGACAGAAGGCACACATACTTCCAAGTCTATGTCTTTGCCATTGACCCATTGCTCTAATTGGCTTTGTGCTTCTATGCCGGCTTGTTCAAACGTTTCTTGGCTGAATCCAGGTAGAGGGGCTACCTCACCTAAGCCTGTCTGGCCGTCTTCAGACAGTTCTACAATCCAACCGTCTCGGTGAGTAAGTTTTTGTTCTCGAAGAATAACACCGCTGTCCATAGGCAGACTGTAGCGGTAGAGTTTTGCTTGTCTCATAGTAGAGTCCCACTTCATAGGAAGTATACGTCGTCAACTAAAAATGAGAGAGTCGACGACGTTGAATACACCGTTGTTAGGCCACATTTCACTACAAGAGTTCCCAAATTACTTGAGCAAACTATCGATAAAATGTATCTAAATATGGCCAAACAAACATGACGCCAAGGCTGATAGTGCCTTGGAGCCGATGGTTACGGGTTTCTTGGGAACTTATTGAAGTCTGGACGACGCTTCTCATTAAATGCATTACGTCCTTCCTGACCTTCATCAGTCATGTAGAACATCATGGTCGCGTTGCCCGCTAGCTCTTGTAAGCCAGCTTGACCATCACAGTCAGCGTTCAGAGCGGCTTTCAAGCATCGAAGTGCCATTGGGCTATGTTGAAGTACTTCACGACACCAACGAACAGTCTCTTTGTCCAAATCCTCTAGTGGTACAACCGTGTTCACTAAGCCCATATCCAAAGCTTCTTGTGCGTCGTAGAAGCGGCATAAGAACCAAATTTCACGAGCTTTTTTCTGGCCAACGATGCGAGCCATATAAGACGCACCCCAACCACCATCAAATGAACCAACTTTAGGACCCGTTTGACCGAACTGTGCATTTTCTGCTGCAATCGTTAGATCACACATCATGTGTAAAACATGACCGCCACCAACAGCCCAGCCAGCTACCGAAGCGATAACAGGTTTAGGGCAAGTACGAATTTGACGTTGGAAGTCCAACACATTGAGGTGATGTGTACCTGAATCATCTTGGTAACCGCCATAGTCGCCACGAACACTTTGGTCGCCACCAGAACAGAAGGCTTTTTCACCTAATCCAGTAAGAATAATGACTCCAACACCCTCGTCGTAACGAGCGTCAGCCAGTGCTTTAATCATTTCGCTGACTGTTTTTGGGGTAAATGCATTGTGAACTTGTGGGCGTGCAATCGTGATTCTCGCGATGCCATCTTCAGATTTATGATATTGAATTTCTTCAAAATCGCCCGTTACATCCGCCCAATTAACCGGTGCGTAAAGTTCTTCTTCTGTTAGTCCAACTGTTTTAGCCATGATCTATTCCAATTCTTCTTTTGGGTTTAAACCCATTTGTTCTAGATAACTCAGCAACACCGAGGCAAAGGCCTTAGGCTGCTCTTTGTGTACATTATGCCCAGCTCCCGCAATCACCTTAAAATCAAGGTTGCTATCTTGAGCTAGCGCAGTAAATTTTGTGTCTCGTTCACCCACGATATACAGAGGTCGATTACCGTTACTAAACCGAAGCTGCTGGATTTTTGGCAGCAGGTTAGGCTGGTGAGCTAGTGAAGTCGTCATCAGCATATGACTTAGCTTGTCACCAAGGTTAACACTACGTTTAGCAATCAAATCTTGTCTTTGCTCATGATTTAAGGAAGAAAACACCGGTTGTTGATACCAATCGCCCAAAACCTCTGCAATATCATCATTTTTGAAGCGATGCGCCCATGCTAAGTCATTTGCAAATCTATCCTGACGGGCATGTTCTGAGCACAGTCCAAAATTTCCACCTTCAATGACAACACCAGCCATCGTGAGTGGCAGCAGTTGATTATCTGCACCCTCATACTCGCAGAGAAAGTACATCGACAACCTAGCACCCAACGAGTACCCCACCAAAAAGGTGGGCACTGTAGCACTGAGGTTTTGTGTTTCAATACATTTTAGTATGGTTGAATGGATCAATCTGCAAACATCACTAAAACTTGTGCTTTGGATCGACTGACTTTGACCATGTCCCGGTAAATCGATAAACAGCTTGTTGTAGTTTGGAAGGTATTCACTAACGGTGTGAAAGTCGTCACCCGCCCCTAAAAAGCCATGTAAGAAAACCAACAGAGGCTTATCTTCAGTATGAGCTTGGAGGGACGTTGTGAACTGACTATTAAGCATGAGTCTGATAAGTACTAATGTCTTGACTTAGTTGACGAATCAAACTTGCCACTTCGTCGGCAGCGGTAAGCACTTCAATCAATAGAGTGCCTTTCCCACTTAATAAATGATGTTGAATTTGTGTCTCTAAGTCTTCACGTGATTTCGGTGAGCAATATTGCAAACCAAACTGAGCCGCCGCATGTTCAAAGTTTAGGCCATGGGGCATTTGATAACAGCTTACTTTTTTTTCTTGCGGTACAGGCAACATGTCAAATATCGCCCCCCCATCATTGTTAGTCACAACGATTACGCAAGGTGCTTGTGTACGACTAAAAAGTGACAGCGAATTCAAATCATAGAGCAGCGATGTATCACCCAAATAGAGCACCATCGACTTACCTTTATCGCGATGAACACCATTAGCAGAAGCGACTAAACCATCGATACCGGATGCGCCTCGATTGCTATAAGTTTCAATGCCTAGGGGGTTAGTTAACATATCCGCTAACCTTACGATAAGGCTATTACCCATAAAAACACTAATGTCTAGCGGTAATCGCTCAATGCTACGGGCAACATCAAATTCGGTCAGATGTGAGCGAGTAGGCATTAATGTCGTCACGAGTTGGGCATAAGATTTTAATTCATCTCCCCACCCGATATTTCTGCTGTGCTCCACTGTTTCTAAGGCTGACTCTAACCATAGAGGAATTGACACCTGACAATGTTTCAATGCAACGTGATCTGGGTTTAACCGCTCGCCAAATTCACTCAGCACTAGGTAATCACTGTCTAGAGATTGCTGCTTTAGCCAAGCATTCAGCCTTTTCGAAACCAGCCTTGCACCTACTTGGAGTACAGTATCGGCACTTGAAAGCATGTCTGCTGCTTGCGGATTCTGAAGCCAAATATCATAACGCTGCCAGTCACCTCCCAAACCCGATTGAGGGTCGAGCAGAATTGGCCAACCTAACTTCTGCGCCAGTAACTTTGCTTGCTTGGCAATCGCGAGAGTTACACTGCCTACGACAATGACACCTTTTCTGTCACCGAGTCTTAATGCACTATGCTCCGCCGTATAGTCAGTAGCGCTAACCGTATGGTAGTCGACAAAGCAGGCCTTGCTATTTCGCCATTTCGCTATGGGTTGCAAATAGGCTGAGAACGAACGCTTATCGTCTCCACCATACAATGGTTCAGGGAACGGACAGTTGAAGTGAACACTACCGCCATTCACTTTTTGAACTGATAACGCATGGTCAACTGTAGATAATATCCACGTTGGCGAAATCTGGGTTGTCGGCGATGGCAGATTAACGGTCTCCGCCACATGTTGTGAGAAGATTCCAGACTGCACGATGGCTTGATTAGCACCACAATCGACTAACTCAATGGGACGATCAGAAGTCAGTAAAACCAGCTTCTCTTTAGTCAACTTCGACTCAGCAACCGCAGGAAGTAAATTAGCGACTGCAGTGCCAGATGTAACAATAACCGCAACAGGTGATTGGCTTGACTTGGCAAGACCTAACGCCAAGAAACCTAAACCACGCTCGTCAAAGTGTGTGTGAACGGTCAACTCAGGGTGAGCAACAGCCTCAAGAGTAAGCGGGGTTGAGCGTGAACCCGGAGCAATGCATACGTGTCTTACCCCTTGGCGATAGAGTTCTTCTATCAGTATTTCCGTCCAAACCCTATTTAAAGCAGCTTGGTTGTGGCTCATGACGCAACACCTAATGACGGTTGGTCAGAAATTAGACTTAATAACGTGGACATCTTTTTATCCAACTCTTGCCATTCATGTTCGGCGATGGAACCAGGCACGATCCCCGCACCCGCGAAGAGTTGTAGCTCATCTTTGACCAATAGCGCGCTTCTAATCGCGACACAAAACTCTGCTTTTTCATGGCTAAGATAGCCCACAGAGCCAGCATACCAACCACGTGCAAAAGGTTCATTCTGCTGGATATACTGCATTGCTTCTGCTCTTGGAAGCCCTGCAACTGCCGCGGTTGGCTGCAACGCTTGAAGCAATTGCACACCGTTAATGCCCTTGTGCAAATGGGCCAAAATGTTTCTTTTTAGATGTTGAACTTTGCGCAGCCGAACCAAGCGAAGCTCGCTTTCAAGATGAACTTGGTCTGAGTGTGGCGATAGGCTTTGCAGAATATCATCTACAACGTACTGGTTCTCATTGATGTTCTTGTCATCTTGAGTCAACCAATTAGCAAGTTCCATATCTTGAGCGGCATTGCCGCCTCGACCAATCGTCCCCGCCAAGGCTTCTGTCTCTAGCTCTTGCCCTACTCTTCGATAGAGACGTTCAGGCGTTGAGCCTACAAATGCGTGACCAGGGGACAAAGCCATCAAAAAATGGAAGCTATGATGGTTTTGAGCATAACTTGCTTTGAGTAGCTGCGCAGGAGATATGGAGTGCTTGAGATCAACGCAGGTTTTACGAGCCAAGACCACTTTCTTGAATTTATCTTGTTGAATTCCTGCTAAAACATCATCAACCAAATCACACCACTGTGTTTTCTCTGGTGTATGACGCAATGAGACGATGTCACTCGCTAGCGGCGCGAGTTCTTTTGCATCGGCAACGAGTTGCTTCAAGGCTCTAATTGATACCTCTTTGCTCATTCCAATGTTAACCGCCAAACGCCATCCTTCATCGAAACGAATCAACTCAACTTGAGGTAGGAAAAAGAATGCCGACATACAACGACGGTTTTTGTCTGAATGGCCATCAAAAGAGCGACCACCCCATACTCGTTGGTTTTCACTGAGAATCGTATAAGCAGGAGCTGCTTCAGAAAAAGTATGAAGCTGACCGAGAGCAACCACTTCTTCACGGGTATCTCTCGACTGCCAATAGAACTTAGGATAATGAGGCTGAGCGTCCAACCAGTCGATGCCATGAGTCTTTGGTGAACCCTGCAATTCTTGCTCTAGTCGTTTGGTGCCTTGTGGCGCACGCTCTAGTTTTTCAACAAGCTGAGTGATGGCTTTTGTTAAATGAGACAAATCAACCTCAAAACTGTAACTTTTAATCTTATATACACGAGATACTCTATTTATACCAACTACATAGATCAAGCAACACGCGCTTTAATTGTTCGCAATGTTAAGTGGCTCATTGCCACTGAATTCATATCCAATCTTTAATTTTCACTTTAGGCAGATTTTTATTCTTTCAAAAGCCAATTTAGTGTAATTTAGTAAAGAAATAGCCGTTTTTTTAGGAATATAGCAATGAAAAATATCGAGATGTCGTCAAAACTCGATAATGTCTGCTACGACATTAGGGGACCTGTACTCAAACATGCTAAGCGCATGGAAGAAGAGGGACACAAAATACTGAAACTCAATATCGGTAACCCCGCCCCTTTTGGTTTTGATGCCCCTGATGAAATATTAGTCGATGTCATCAGGAATTTACCTACATCTCAAGGTTATTGTGATTCCAAAGGTATATACTCCGCGCGCAAAGCTGTGGTTCAACACTATCAGCGTAAAGGCATTCGTAGCTTAGACGTTGAAGATGTATACATTGGCAATGGTGTTTCGGAGCTCATTGTAATGGCGATGCAAGCTCTGTTAAACAACGGAGATGAAATGTTAGTTCCCGCTCCTGACTATCCACTATGGACAGCGGCGGTTTCTTTATCCGGTGGTAGCCCAGTTCACTATCTCTGTGACGAACAAGCGGATTGGTATCCAGACCTAGATGATATCAAGAAGAAAATCACGCCTAAAACTCGTGGTATCGTGCTTATCAACCCGAACAACCCAACCGGTGCAGTGTATAGTCGTGACTTCCTACTCGAAGTGATTGAAATTGCACGTCAGCATAAGCTTATCATCTTCGCAGATGAGATTTACGACAAAGTTCTGTATGACGGCGCGACTCATACCTCAGTTGCAACCCTAACCGAAGATGTACTCGTAGTGACCTTCAATGGTCTTTCTAAGTCTTATCGCGTTTGTGGCTTCCGTGGCGGTTGGATGTTTATGACGGGCCCTAAGGAGCATGCCACTGGGTACATTGCCGGTCTTGAAATGCTTGCCTCGATGCGCCTTTGCGCTAACGTTCCGATGCAACACGCGATTCAGACCGCCTTGGGTGGCTACCAAAGTATCAATGAATTGATCTTGCCGGGTGGTCGTTTATTAGAACAGCGAGATAAAGCCTACGAGCTTATTACTCAAATTCCAGGAATCTCTTGTGTGAAGCCCAAGGGGGCTATGTACCTGTTCCCCAAGATCGACACCAAGATGTACAACATCAAAGACGATCAGCGCATGGTGCTCGATTTTTTGAAGCAAGAAAAGGTTCTCCTCGTGCAAGGCACTGGTTTCAACTGGCCTAAACCTGATCACTTCCGCATCGTTACTCTACCTCACGTAGAAGATCTAGAGATGGCGATTGGTCGATTTGAAAAATTCTTGGCAACATATAGCCAGTAACTCTTTCATAACACTGATATAAAGCCTATTCTTATTGAGCGCCGAATAAATAGTTCGGCGCTAGTATTAAGGGATTACGCTGTATGAAAGAAAGTCACTTTTTTGCTCACCTTGCTCGAATGAAACTGATCCAACGCTGGCCATTAATGCGTTCGGTTTCAACGGAAAACATCTCTGAACACAGTCTTCAAGTCGCCTTCGTTGCTCATGCTTTAGCCATCATAAAAAACAAGAAATTTGGCGGTAAAACCAACCCTGAAAGAATCGCGATTCTCGCGATGTATCACGATACCAGTGAAGTGCTAACGGGCGATCTTCCAACACCAGTTAAATATTACAACCCAGAAATCGCAAAGGAATACAAAAAGATAGAGTCTGCAGCTGAGCGAAAGCTGCTGTCTATGTTACCCGAAGAATTTCAGGATGATTTCCGACCTTTCTTAATTTCAGAATACGCTTACGAAGAAGACACCCAAATTGTCAAACAAGCCGATTCTATCTGCGCATATTTGAAATGTCTTGAGGAGCTGAGCGCTGGAAACCATGAGTTTGCTCTCGCCAAAAAACGTTTGGACCAAACACTGCTTGAAAAGCAAACCGAAGAGATGGACTATTTCCTAAACACCTTTGCACCAAGCTTTGAGCTTTCTCTTGATGAAATCAGTTAGCCAACTCGAGGAATTGAGATGCCGTTAGAATCCATGCAAATTTGGCAAGCCAGACATAGTGATGAGCACAAGCTCAGACGTAATGATCATCGCGACCCCTTCCAACGTGATAGAGCTAGGATTCTCCACTCTGCAGCGTTTAGGCGACTGCAAGCTAAAACGCAGGTGCACGGTACAGGTGTTAACGATTTTCACCGCACACGCCTAACACATTCGCTCGAAGCGGCTCAAATTGGCTCAGGCATCGCAGCTCAATTAAAACAAAAACAGCCAGAACTCGAACCATTATTGCCTTCTGATGCACTCATTGAAGCACTCTGCCTCGCTCATGATATCGGTCATCCACCCTATGGGCATGGCGGTGAAGTCGCACTCAACTACATGATGCGTGAATATGGTGGTTTTGAAGGTAACGCCCAGACGTTTCGTATCGTCACCCAACTCGAACCCTACACCGAGCATCACGGAATGAACCTCACCCGCCGCAGCCTATTAGGTTTGCTTAAATATCCCGCCCCTATTAGCCAAACTTGCGCCGACAAACAGCCCCACCCGGTGAGCAGCCAACGCCAGTTAAAAGCGAAGGACTGGGCGCCTGCAAAAGGGATCTACGATAAAGATAAGCCCCAGTTTGATTGGGTTATCGACCCACTATCTGACAGCGATAAATTATTGTTGCAAACCATGCGATTTGAGCAATTGACACCACTTCAACACAACAAGACGCAATTCAAATCTCTTGATTGCTCTATCATGGAGTTAGCTGACGATATTGCTTACGGTGTGCATGATTTAGAAGACGCAATTGTGCTTGAGTTGGTGGACAAAGATATGTGGCAAGCCAACGCCGCGGCGCAGCTTAAGACACAAACCAACACTTGGCTCTCAGAACATATTGACTCTATCACTGAACTGCTTTTTTCAGGCAAACACTACGAGCGAAAAGACGCCATTGGAGGCATTGTCAACGCTCTATTAACTAGCATTGAAGTCAAAAAGGTCCCCGAGGTAAATTTCGACGATCCTCTACTTCACTACAATGCCTACCTTGATGGTGATATGGAATGTGTCTTGGCGATTCTCAAACGATTTGTCAGTGAGTTCGTGATTCAAGTACCAAGGGTACAAATCGTCGAGTACAAAGGCCAACAAATCATTATGGATCTTTTTGAAGCATTCAGCGCCGACCCTGAGCGCTTACTTCCTGAGTCAACACGCAACCTTTGGCGTAAAGCCAGTGGACAACAAGATAACGGAATGCGTGTGATAGCCGACTATATTTCCGCCATGACTGACGGCTATGCCCAAAAGATGCATCAACAACTGTTTGCGGCGCATTCGAATTACTAGTGATTAGAAAGGGTAAAGCCTTATTCGTTGGAGTCCGGAGCGCAATAGTTTTTTTCATAAACACCTGAAGGCATTTGCTGAATCTGGAACTCTATCATTTTTTCAAATGCAACCAGCATAGCGTCGAAGTTCCTTTCAGGCTCTAACGTTTGAATAATATGATGGCCCGCTTCAACCGTGGATAGTGCATTAGGTGATGGTGCTTTACGAATCCGATAATCGCCCTGCAAGGTCTCTGGCAATTTAACCAACGGTAAAGCATGCAAATTCGTAGACAGTTTCCACATCTTAAACGCTTTCTTCCACGTTCCATCTAGTAGAATGACACGCAAGTGCTTATTAGGCGCTGCGAGTTGCACTTGCGATAATTCAACAGAGTCTTCACCCGGATACAGCACCACTGACTGGTATCTATCATCAGCCAACAGATCATTAAGCGCTTGATGGGTCGAGAAATCCTCACCAATAAAAAGATGTCCGTTTGGCAATGACAAGGACAAAATTCGCGCCGTCCCAAGCGGGCGTTTTTCTTCACTTGGATGCTGCAAAATGATCAATTGTGTGTCACAGTGAACGGGTTGAATCCACTGACAAATACAAGCGCGCTTAGCTTTCGAGCACTTGGGACAATATCGAGATATGGACACTTCTTTCGTCATAAGACTATTGCTGTTTTCTCTGCTTTGCGTATTACTGCAAATTCCGAGCTTACAATCCTTAGTAGAGTGGAACAAGCTAGCAATACACGCGGGTCAATGGTGGCGGATAGTATCAGGAAATTTCTCGCATACCAACCTAGCACATCTGGGCATGAACCTCGCCGGACTCTGGGTCATTTGCTACGTATTTCGTCCTTCGTGGCGGTCAGTGGTGGCTGTTACGCTAATTAGCGCGACCTCTATTGGTTTCGCTTTGTTGTTCACAAACTTAACGTATTACCTAGGCCTATCAGGAGTACTCCACGCTCTATTTGCTTATTGGGCGCTACAAGAGGCACTGAGTGGAAGAAATTCAAGTTGGCTGTTGGTCTTGGGTATCATCGGTAAAGTGGCCTGGGAAAGCTTATACGGCGCGTCAGAAGCGACCTCGCAGCTAATCGCGGCTCCAGTTGCGACACAAGCCCACGCAATAGGACTTGGCGTCGGCTTGATTTTGGCACTCTCGGTAAGCGTCTATCGTCGTAAGTTACAAAGTGATTCTTGAACGGTTCTTCTCTACCGTTGCTTCACCAATACCTTTCACTTGAGTTAAATCATCTGCCGATTTAAAACTTCCGTGTTGATCGCGATACTCCACAATATCTTTTGCTTTTTCCTCGCCAACACCTTTGAGCAGTTCCGCTAGTTCCTCAGGGCCCGCTTGGTTGATATTGACTGTTATCTCTATCCCCTCTAGTTTCTTCGCTTCAGATGCATAGGAAAAGCTCACTGGGGCAACTAACAAAACTACTAGCAGCCAAACGTTTTTTAGATACTTCATTTGAATTCCTTTTTCTCACTAAAAGTCGCCATTCAAGATACCCAGAAAAAACAAACTGAAAAGTTTTGTCTACTGAAAACAAAACGGACCGCGAATGCGGTCCGTTTTTATTAGCTTATCAGTTACACAAGAACTGTGAGCTAAATTGCGTCATCGAATCTGTTAATGCTGTTATTCAGCATCAAGCAAATATTCGATGTCCGTATTTTTGCGCAGAATTGAAAGTACGGAAGCTAAGTCTTGTTGAGTCGCCTCACGTTCCATTTGAGCGCCGATTTGCTCGTTGTATGCTTCGTTGTACTCAGAAGCGACTTTAGTTAGCTCAACAACAACAATGTTGCCTTCCATATCTTTAGTCTGAGCGTAGGTCGCTGCGTTTTCTGCTGGCTTAGTCATTGCAAACACAGTGCCTGCTAATGGAGAGCTACGGTCGATAGCTTCCAGTTCTCCAAAACTTAGACTGTTCGCTTGAAGTGCGTCTTGTTTGCCTTCTTTTAGCTCATTCACTAACTGAACACCCAACTCCATAGCCGCTTGCTCACCTTTAACCTTCGCTAGCTGAGTTTCCACTTGCTCTTTCACTTCTTCAAGTGGCAATACAGTTTGTTCACGAACGTCATCGACACGAACCACAATAATATGCTCTGGAGCCACTTCCATCACTTCAGAGTTAAGGCCATCTTCTTTCACTTCTGGTGACTGAATCGCTTGCATCACTGCTGGCGTTTTCAAGATTTCTGGCGCATCAACTTGAGAAATGAAATCAGTAGTCACGACTTTCTGATTTACCGCTTTCGCTGCATCATCCAGTGAATCAGGATATTCGAAAGCAACCTTCTCTAGTTCGTTTTGTAGGTTATAGAACTCATCCACCGCTACTTGGTCTTTAAGCTCAGCGATGATTTCGTCTTTCACTTCAGCTAAAGGCTTAGACTCAGATGCCTTGATAGCGTCAAGTTTAATGATGTGGTACCCGAAATCAGACTTAACTAAACCTGTCGTATCGCCCACATTCTTAAGAGCAAATGCAGCTTCTTCAAAAGCAGGATCCATTACATCACGTTCGATCCAACCTAAAGAACCACCCTCTTCAGAGCTACCAATGTCTTCTGACTTTTCTTTCGCTAGCGTCGCGAAATCAGCACCAGCATTTAGCTCGTCCAAAATTGCTTGTGCTTTCGCTTCGTCATCGCCTTGAACCAAAATATGGCTCACTTCACGTTGCTCAGAAGTGGAGTATTTGTCTAAATGCTCGTCGTAGTATTTCTGAATTTCATCGTCAGTGACTTTAACTTGATCTTTAAGTGCTTGAGCAGATAGCTCAATGTAAGCCACTTTAACTTGCTCTGGACGCGTAAACTGTCCAGGGTTCTCTTCATAATACTTTTGAATCTCTTCATCAGTAATTTGAGCTTTCTTAGAGAAGTCAGCTAGCGATAGTGTCAGCGTTTTGATATCACGCGTTTGGGTTAGCAGCTTGCTTTGAAGCTCAATTTCGCTAGGAAGCGTAAACTCACTACCTTGCAATGCCGATAGTAGTTGGTTACGAACCAAATCACGACGAAGGTACTCTGCAAAGCTGTCAGCACTGAAACCAGCACGGCGCAGCGTTGCTTGATAAATGTCTTGGTCAAATTTTCCGTCATTTTGGAACTGAGGCATCTCAAGAATCATTTGACGGATTTGAGCGTCGCTAATACGTAGTCCTAGCGATTCTGCATGTTGCTCAAGCAACACGTCATTAATCATACGATCAAGGACTGACTTACGGAAAGACGCTACGTAGCTTGGGTCACCAAGCAGAGTCGAGAAGTAATCACCAAGCTGAGATTGCATGCGATTGCGTTCATTTTGATACGCTTGTTCAAACTCACCACGACCGATTTCTACATTACCCACTTTTGCCGCAGTATTGCCAATTCCGCCTGCGATATAGCTACCTACACCAGCAAACACAAAAGACAGAATAATGAGTCCTAAGATAATTTTAACCGCGATGCTATTCACGCCTTCGCGAATTCGCTCCATCATAATTTTATTACTCTCCAGATAGGAAGGGTTATCTTCTACTGCATCGGATAATATCAGAAAAAGAAATGCGCATCAGTAAGATGCGCATATTTAAAAAAAGTTCGACTTATTTTGTCGATTAAGCCTTACAAAAGCTTAATTTTTGCTCAGTTGACGCAAGGTTTGCGTACAACTGTAACAAATGATTAGTTACAAGCGTCTTTAAGAGCTTTACCTGCTTTGAATGCAGGAACTTTAGCTTCAGAGATTTGGATCTCTTCACCAGTTTTTGGGTTACGACCTGTACGTGCTGCACGAGTACGTACGCTGAAAGTACCGAAGCCAACTAGAGCCACTTGATCACCTTCTTCTAGAGTAGTGCTAACTGCTTCGATGAAAGCATCTAGTGCACGACCAGCTGAAGCTTTAGATAGATCTGCGTTCTCTGCGATTTTTTCCACTAATTGTGTTTTGTTCACTGTGTTTCCCCTTTCTGTTACCGAATTGTTATTTTTTAAAAGGTAACGTTAGTTCCATTCTCGTAGTTGAAGACTCTAAGCCTTGTCTATCAAGGGCTTCAGAGTTACATAGCTAAACTTAGTGCTACAAAAAAACGCTGACAAGCTTTTTTTGCCTATCAGCGCATTTCTTTTACCTAAATTTGGAGCACATCACTATTTTACAGGTTCAAATGCCGCTCCAAGCGGTGCTCTCTCTAAAGCAACTTCAAGAACTTCATCAATCCATTGCACCGGAATCACCTTCAGATCCGCAATAACGTTGTCAGGAATTTCTTCCAAGTCACGTTCATTATCCTTAGGAATCAATACCGTTTTGATGCCGCCACGATGCGCTGCAAGTAGTTTTTCTTTCAGGCCGCCGATAGGTAGAACTTCACCACGTAGAGTGATTTCACCTGTCATTGCCACCTCAGCTTTCACTGGGTTACCTGTCAAGCTCGAAACTAAAGCGGTGCACATTGCGATACCCGCACTTGGACCGTCTTTCGGCGTCGCACCTTCAGGAACGTGAACATGAATGTCACGCTTCTCGTAGAAGTCTGAGTTAATACCAAGCTTCTCTGCACGAGAACGTACAACCGTCATCGCGGCTTGAATTGACTCTTGCATCACATCGCCCAATGAACCGGTTTGAGTCAGCTTACCTTTACCGACCATCGCTTCAGTTTCGATAGTCAATAGGTCACCACCTACTTCCGTCCACGCTAGGCCCGTTACCTGCCCAATGCGGTTGCTGTCGTCCGCTTTACCATAGTCAAAGCGTTGGACACCTAGGTACTCTTTCAAGTTATCTTGATTTACCGTCACCGTTTTCAGTTTCGGATCAAGCAAGATGTTCTTAACTGCTTTACGGCAGATCTTTGAGATTTCACGCTCAAGGCTACGAACACCCGCTTCACGTGTGTAGTAGCGAATGATGCCAATGATCGCAGAGTCTTCAATTTCAATTTCGTTCGGCTTCAAGCCATTACGTTGAACTTGCTTAGACACGAGGTGACGCTTAGCAATGTTCAGCTTTTCATCTTCTGTATATCCAGAAAGACGAATCACTTCCATACGATCAAGTAAAGGCCCTGGAATGTTCATTGAGTTAGACGTTGCAACAAACATTACGTCAGAAAGGTCGTAATCGACTTCTAGATAGTGATCGTTAAAGGCATTGTTCTGCTCTGGGTCTAGAACTTCAAGCAGCGCTGATGACGGGTCACCACGCATATCTGAAGACATCTTGTCGATCTCATCCAGAAGAAATAGTGGGTTTTTAACACCAACTTTCGACATCTTCTGAATCAACTTGCCCGGCATAGAACCGATGTAGGTGCGTCGGTGACCACGGATTTCCGCTTCGTCACGTACACCACCCAATGCCATACGAGTATATTTACGACCCGTTGCAGCCGCGATTGAGCGACCGAGAGAGGTTTTACCCACACCAGGAGGACCAACAAGGCACAAGATAGGACCTTTTAGCTTGTTAATTCGGTTTTGCACCGCCAAATACTCAAGGATGCGCTCTTTAACGCGCTCTAGGCCATAGTGGTCTTCGTTCAGTACTTCTTCCGCTTTTGCTAGGTTCTTTTTCACTTTAGAGCGTTTAGCCCAAGGAACACCTACCATCCAGTCGATGTAACTGCGAACAACGGTTGCTTCAGCGGACATCGGAGACATCATCTTAAGCTTTTGTAGCTCTTGTTCGGTCTTCTCTTTCGCTTCGGCAGGCATTTTTGATTCTTCAATCTTAGCCTTCAGTGTTTCGAACTCATCAGGAGCATCATCTAAGTCGCCGAGTTCTTTCTGAATCGCCTTCATTTGCTCATTCAGGTAGTACTCGCGCTGAGATTTTTCCATTTGTTTCTTAACGCGACCACGAATGCGTTTCTCAACTTGCAGTAAGTCGATTTCCGATTCCATTTGTCCCATTAAGAACTCTAAACGCTCAGTTACATCAAGCAACTCAAGCACTTGCTGCTTATCTACGAGTTTAAGCGGCATATGAGCAGCGATAGTATCAGCGAGACGCGCTGCTTCATCGATGCCACCGAGAGACGTTAGTACTTCTGGTGGAATCTTCTTGTTCAGTTTGATGAAACCCTCAAACTGGTCGATTGCACTACGTACAATGACCTCTTCCTCACGCTCATCGAGTTCTGGCGTGATCAGGTATTCAGCATCCGCTACGAAAAATTCTTCATCGCGGTAATTGTTAATTTTGGCACGCTGCTGACCTTCAACCAGTACTTTTACTGTGCCATCCGGTAGCTTGAGAAGCTGCAAAATGGTTGCAACTGTGCCTGTTGTGAATAGATCGTCGATTTTTGGCTCTTCAGTATCTGCTTCTTTCTGAGCCACAAGGAGTACTTGTTTGTCATTATCCATCGCCGCTTCTAAGCAACTAATGGACTTTTCGCGGCCAACAAACAAAGGAATCACCATGTGTGGATAAACAACCACGTCGCGCAGAGGCAATACCGGGATTTCTATACGCTCGGAACGTTCCAAGTTCATATTATTCTCTCTTCCGCTTAGTATTATTTTCAGTATATGGGGGCGTATTCGTTGGATTCAATAAAGAAATAAAAAAAGGAGGTATCAAATACCTCCTTTTTATCTCAGCTTCGCAAATTACTCAGCGCTGGCAACTTGATTATCGTTGTTTGTGTAGATAAGTAGCGGTTCTGACTCACCATTTATCACACTTTCATCAATAACCACTTTGCTTACGTCAGTAGCCGATGGTAATTCGTACATCGTTTCTAGCAGCACGCCTTCAAGGATTGAACGTAGACCACGAGCACCTGTTTTGCGCTCCATTGCTTTCTTAGCAATCGCACGCAGTGCATCTTCGCGGAACTCCAACTCAACACCTTCAAGGTCGAATAGCGCACCATATTGTTTGGTCAGTGCGTTCTTCGGCTCATTCAAGATTTGAATCAGTGCATCTTCATCAAGCTCGGTTAGAGTCGTTGTCACAGGTAGACGACCAATGAACTCTGGAATTAGACCGTACTTAACTAGATCTTCTGGCTCAACTTGGGTAAATAGCTCGCCGACAGTCTTAGTTTCGTCTTTTGAACGAACTTCTGCGCCGAAACCAATACCAGTGCCAGTTGCAACACGTTGGTCGATCACTTTATCGAGACCTGCGAATGCACCACCACAAATAAACAGAATCTTAGAGGTATCTACCTGCAAAAATTCTTGTTGTGGATGCTTACGACCACCTTGAGGTGGAACCGATGCAATTGTACCTTCAACCAGTTTTAGTAGTGCCTGCTGAACCCCTTCTCCCGACACATCTCGTGTGATAGATGGGTTCTCAGCTTTACGTGAAATTTTGTCAATCTCATCGATATAGACAATACCGCGCTCGGCTTTTGCTACATCGTAGTCGCACTTCTGAAGTAGTTTTTGGATGATGTTTTCAACGTCTTCACCAACATAACCGGCTTCGGTCAATGTTGTTGCGTCGGCCATT
Source organism: Vibrio sp. La 4.2.2 (assembly GCF_027586995.1). Taxonomy (NCBI): domain Bacteria; kingdom Pseudomonadati; phylum Pseudomonadota; class Gammaproteobacteria; order Vibrionales; family Vibrionaceae; genus Vibrio; species Vibrio sp. La 4.2.2. The sequence goes on along the minus strand of NZ_JAPPTJ010000011.1, from coordinate 67,840 downwards.
GTGAATGGCACATCAAGGAAACGTGCAAGCGTCTCAGCAAGCAGTGTTTTACCACTACCCGTCGGACCGATAAGAAGGATATTACTCTTACCGAGTTCAACACCGTCTGCCGTTGTATCACCATTGCGCAAGCGCTTGTAGTGGTTGTAAACAGCGACTGAGAGAACTTTCTTCGCGTAGTCTTGACCGATTACATAATCATCGAGGTGTGCGCGAATGTCTCTTGGCGTTGGTAACGCTTCAGATTCCTTCTTCGGCAGCACATCTTTGATTTCTTCACGGATGATGTCGTTGCATAAATCAACACACTCATCGCAAATGTAAACAGACGGACCTGCGATTAGCTTGCGAACTTCGTGCTGACTTTTACCACAGAAAGAGCAATACAGCAGTTTACCGCTACCACTCTCTTTGCTTTTATCTGTCATTCGCTAACCTCTTAGCCTTTACTTTCTATGTTTTGAGTGTATATCAATTTAGACCAAATTGCGCCCGCCAATTTGATTTTCACAGGCTTCAATTTGGTCAATTGTTACTCAAACGATTGTCGATTAACCGCGATGGGTTAAAACTTCGTCAATAATACCGTATTCAGCGGCCTGAGCAGCTGACATAAAGTTGTCACGGTCAGTATCTTTTTCGATAACGTCGAGTGGCTGACCTGAGTGTTCTGCCAAAAGATTATTCAGCTTCTGTTTGATAGTCAGAATTTCTTGTGCATGAATCTGAATATCTGAAGCTTGACCTTGGAAACCGCCTAGTGGTTGGTGAATCATCACGCGAGAGTTAGGCAGAGCAAAACGTTTACCAGGAGCACCACCTGCAAGTAGGAAGGCACCCATGGAACATGCTTGACCAGTACAAAGCGTGCTTACATTAGGCTTAATAAACTGCATAGTATCGTAAATCGACATACCAGCCGTTACGCTACCACCAGGAGAGTTAATGTAGAGGAAGATATCTTTGTCAGGATTTTCTGATTCAAGGAAAAGCATCTGGGCAACAATTAAGTTCGCCATGTTGTCTTCCACTTGACCAGTCAAGAAAATGATTCGTTCTTTTAGTAGTCGCGAATAAATATCGTAAGAGCGTTCGCCACGGGAAGTTTGTTCAACCACCATCGGTACTAGCGCGTTCATAATTGGCGACATTGCATTTTTTTCTTGGTAGCTCATATTCTTATGTCCCTAAAATAAATGGCCCGGATGATAAACATCATACGGACCATTGTTAGCAGAGAAGTCGACTCTAAGTCAACCTTCTATACAAGATATTGCTTATTAAGCAGCAGGCTGTTGGTTCATTAGCTCGTTGAAGCTAACTTCTTTATCAGAAACCTGTGCTTTAGCAAGAATTGCATCGATCGCTTGCTCTTCTAGTGCAACGTTGCGCATGTTGTTCATCATTTGCTCGTTTTGCTCGTAGTAAGAGATTACTTCTGATGGATCTTCGTACGCTGTTGCCATTTCAGAGATAAGCTCTTTCACTTTCTCATCGCTAGCTTCTAGCTCTTCAGACTTGATCACTTCACCTAGAAGTAGGCCAACAACTACGCGACGCTTAGCTTGCTCTTCGAATAGCTCACGTGGAAGCTGTTGTGCAGCTTCTGGGTTGCCACCGAAACGTTGTGCAGCTTGCTGACGTAGAGCACCGATTTCTTGGTCGATTAGTGCAGCAGGAACGTCGATGTCGTTCTCTTTAACTAGACCGTCAAGAGCTTGCTCTTTGATACGGTTCTTGATTGCTTGCTTAAGCTCGCGCTCCATGTTCTTACGAACTTCAGCTTTAAGAGCGTCAACGCCGCCTTCAGCAACACCGAACTTAGCAACGAACTCGTCGTTTACTTCTGGAAGCTCACGTGCTTCAACTTTGTTCACTTTGATTAGGAACTTAGCTGCTTTACCTTTTAGGTTCTCTGCGTGGTAATCTTCTGGGAAGTTTACGTCGATTTCAAATTCCATACCCGCAGTCTTACCTTGGATACCGTCTTCGAAACCAGGGATCATGCGACCAGCGCCCATTTCTAGTGGGAAGTTCTCAGCTTTACCGCCTTCGAACTCTTCACCGTCGATTGAACCAGTGAAATCGATAGTTACACGCTTACCGTCTTCAGCTGCTTCTTCAACATCAGTCCAAGTTGCTTGCTGCTTACGTAGAGTGTCGATCATTTCTTCAACGTCAGCGTCATTTACTTCAGTTGCAGGCTTTTCAACAACGATGTTTTCTAGACCCTTAAGTTCTACTTCTGGGTAAACTTCGAAAGTCGCAGTGAAAACAAGATCTTTACCAGCTTCGTTTTCAACAGGAGCGAAAGTAGGCGCGCCAGCTGGGTTGATTTTTTCAGAAACGATTGCTTCGATGAAGTGACGTTGCATAACTTCACCCATCACGTCTTGACGTACTGCTTTGCCGTACATTTGCGCAACCATCTTCATCGGTACTTTACCTTTACGGAAACCGTCGAAACGACGGTTTTTCGCGATGTTGCGTAGTTCAGCTGTCACTGCGTCTTCGATGTTAGCAGCAGGAACAGTAATGTTTAGACGGCGCTCTAGGCCCTCTAGAGTTTCAACAGTAACTTGCATTGTATAAACCTCAGTTTGGCTCAGTGTTGGCTGAGCGTATGAGCATCCATATCACGAGGATATTTCCGCTTCATCCTTGTTAGTACCAATAGGTACTTCTTTAAAGTGAGCATCGATAACCAGTAAATCATGCTTTAATTAGCATGTTATCTTGGCTATCGGACTAATGAGTGACGTCTTCATCGGGCTGAATAGACAGCCTCAAAGGCATCTCTGATTAGTCTCAGGACAAAATTTCAGACGCGACATTCTAGCGATCTCCGCCTACCCTGTCGAGTCGAAGTCGGGTCAATCGGTGGTTTTGTCTCTAATTACTCCAAGAAAACGTTCAACAATGACGTTTTCAACCGATTCCAACTTGAAATGGGGACAATATCGGCTTTTTCAAGAGAGTGAAGGGCTTTTTTTGGTGAATGGCGAAAAAAGAGATCTTGCTCCTGTTTTGCAACGCGTTAACCTCTCAGTTCTTATAACTTTTTTGCCACAAAACCCTCAAATTCGTTAACCTATGCTTTCAAACGACATACGGAATCGTTGGGGTTTAACGTTGGGGTTCGACGATGCGATTGAAACGGATTTTGCTAGGCTTTGTTGCCCTATTTCTCTTAATTTCGACTGTAGGCGGTCAATGGTACTGGCAGCACAGCTACGCTGCTCTTGAAGAACAGCATAACAATTGGCTGAACCGATTCGTAGAAACCATCGACAGTAAACTGGACAAATATCGACATATCCCACAACTCCTGTCGCAAGATAAAGAATTAGTAGACGCATTATTATCCCCGAGCAACACCGCTCAAATTGAAGTGACTAATCGCTACTTGGAGCAAGCCAACCGGATTATCTTGGCCTCAGATACCTATCTCATCGACCGTTACGGCAACACCATTGCCTCAAGTAACTGGGCATTAGAACGTTCATTTATCGGCAAAAACTTTGCGTTTCGACCTTATTTCCAAGAAGCCATTAACGGTGGACGAAGTACTTATTTTGCGCTGGGCTCGACATCTGGGCAACGCGGTTATTATTACTCTTTTCCTGTAACTTATGCTGCAGAGCACATTGGTGTGGTGGTGGTCAAAATGGATCTGTCTTCCATTGAACGCAACTGGCAAAGTGAAACTAGCACCTATGTTGCCACCGACAATAATCACGTCGTGTTCATGTCTAGCAACCCTAATTGGCTGTTTAACAGTCTTTCAACACTGAACTCGCAAACACTGCAACGTATCCGTAATTCAAGACAATACTTAGAAACCGACATTCACAGTTTGGGATTCATCGGTGACCTGACGGCAAAATCCGCCCAACTTGCTAATCCTGAGGGTAATATATTCACCAAACACTACTTGGTTACCCAACGTGAATCCGGTATTCCAAACCTTATTTTAAGGGTATTAACTCCTCTCTCGACGCTCTATATTGAGCTTTTCGGCTTTATTAGCGTGCTAGCACTGGTTTTTATTACGCTTTACCTAGTCGTCGCTCTGATTGAGAACCGCCGCTATCGCCACCGACAGATCGAACAGGTGCAAACTGAGGCGAAACAAAAGCTTGAGTTTTTGGTGATGGAACGCACCGCCGAACTGCATGTAGAAATTGATGAAAGGGTCAAAACTGAGAAAGCCTTGCGACAAGCTCATGATGAACTCATTCAAGCCGCTAAATTGGCAGTGCTAGGTCAAATGTCTGCCAGTATTAGTCACGAGCTAAATAACCCTCTTGCAGCCATTCGCAGCTTTGCCGAAAACGGGCAACGTTTTATCGACAAAAACAAAGTTGACCGAGCAAAAGATAATTTACAGCGTATCGTCGCTTTGACTGAACGAATGGCAAAAATCAGCCAGCAACTTAAATCTTTCGCCAAACGCAGTGATGCCAATGAGTTAAGCCGTATCAAGCTTGCTCCGGTGATATTTTCAACCATAGAGTTAATTCAACCACAACTTAAGAGTCATCGAGTCATGCTCGATTGTAAAATTGGTCAGCAAGATACCTTAGTACAAATCAATCCCATTCAGGTTGAACAGGTCCTCATCAATTTGCTGACTAACGCAATGCAAGCCATGCATGATAGTGAACAAAAACGACTAGAGTTGACCATAGAACAGGGTCAAACCAAAGTGACGATTCATATCGATGATTCTGGACCGGGCTTGCATGGCAACTCGATTGCAGAGCTGTTTGAGCCCTTCTATACAACCAAAGAGAATGGCCTTGGGTTAGGGCTTTCCATTTCCCAACAAATTATTCAAAACCTAAACGGCAAGATTCGTGTCGCTCGATCTCCTCTTGGGGGCGCTCGTTTCTCGGTTGAATTGCCTATTTTCACCCATGCGGACAAGGACTAAATTATGAGCCAAGTGTTTTTTATCGATGATGAAGCTGATATAAGAGCCGCGTTGGAACAAAGCTTCGAACTCGCCGATATTGAGGCGCGATTCTTCGCGTCTGTTGAAGATGCCATGTTGTGTCTAAAACAAAATGACCTTCCGCTTGCCATTATTTCCGATATTCGTCTACCTGGGTTATCAGGTCTGGATTTACTCAACACTGTCACCCGCCACCACCAAGGTATTCCCGTCATCCTGATTACTGGGCATGGCGATATTTCGATGGCGGTTCAAGCCATTCAAGATGGTGCTTACGATTTTATCGAGAAACCCTTTTCTGCTGAACGTCTCATCGAGATAACACAACGAGCGATTGAGAAGCGACAACTTACCCTTGAGAATGAAAGCCTTAAGCGCTCACTAAAAGCAAGCCAAACACTTGGACCGAGGATTATCGGTGACACCAATGTGATTCAAGAACTCCGCTCTACTATCTCTGTGGTTGCCGATACCGATGCCGATATTTTGCTGTTTGGAGAAACGGGCACAGGCAAAGAGTTGGTTGCACGTTCTTTACATGAACAGAGCTCACGGAAAGACGGTAATTTCGTCGCAGTAAACTGTGGCGCGGTTCCAGAGAATTTGATTGAAAGCGAGCTATACGGCCATGAGAAAGGAGCGTTTACCGGCGCAGAGAGCAAGCGTATTGGTAAGTTTGAACACGCAGAAGGCGGAACCTTATTTTTGGACGAAATAGAATCGATGCCAATGCAAGCGCAAATAAGACTGCTGCGAGTATTGCAGGAAAGAGCCATTGAGCGAGTCGGTTCTAATGCTCTCATTCCCCTAAATATTCGCGTTATCGCCGCCACAAAAACCGATCTAAACCAAGCTTCGATGCAAGGTACTTTTCGCCAAGATCTTTATTACCGCCTAAATATCGTGACTTTAGATTTACCTCCTCTAAGAGAGCGGAAAGACGATATCGCTTCACTGTTCCACCACTTTCAGCTTGTCGCTGCATCCCGCTATGGAAAAACCGCTAATGCATTAACTCCTCACGAACTTAGCCAACTTATTGGCCATGATTGGCCCGGCAATGTGAGAGAGCTAAGAAACTGTGCTGAGCGTTTTGTCCTACTGGGTAAAATTCAAGCAGGCACGCCTAATCAAGAAGAAAGTAGCGAAGGACAGTCTCTCGCCGAACAAGTGGGGTTATTCGAAAAAAATGTCATTGAGCATGCCCTTATCGAAACCAATGGTAGCATCAAGGCGACAATGGAAAAGCTCAACGTTCCTAGAAAAACTTTGTACGATAAAATGCAGAAATATCAGCTCATTAAGGAATCCTACAAAAGCTCCTACTAAAATACTGTAGAAGTGTGAGCCAAGTCTCCTATACTTAAATTATATAGACAGGATGTTGCATAACAATTGGGTATAAGAACACGTAGGGAGACGATTATGGGCGAAAAAACAAAGGTTCCCTTTATTTCTGATACGGTAGAAATCGATGGTATTTTTTACGTTGAGCATCGCACCAGCGAGACTGTAGACAGAAGAAAAAAACAGAGTAGACGTGTTTTTTATGAAAGACGCTCTCAGCCGGATCCAAGAACACAGAATATCAAGCATATAGATGAGGAGGTCTAACGACCTCCTCTTTTTTTGTTATTAATAAATGGTTATTTAGTAATGATCTCTGGCCCCATTAATGTGGTCGGAAGCCAAGTGGAAACCCAAGGTACGTAAGTAACAATTATCAAGAATAGGAACATAACCGCAACCCAAGGCAGTGCTGCTTTCACCACACCCATCATCGACATTTTCGCCACCCCTGCGGTGACAAACAGGTTGAGTCCAACTGGCGGAGTTATCATCCCTATTTCCATGTTCACGACCATCATAATGCCAAGGTGAATCGGGTCGATACCCAGTGCAATGGCGATAGGGAAAACTAACGGCGCCACGATGATCAACAAGCCAGATGGCTCCATAAACTGACCACCAATAAGCAGTAGGACATTCACCACAATCAGGAAGGTAATTGGACCAAGGCCTGCCGAAAGCATTGATTCAGTGATCATTTGAGGAATACGTTCTTCTGTTAATACATGCTTAAGGATCAGAGCGTTAGCAATGATAAACAGAAGCATGATAGTCAGTTTTCCTGCTTCAAACAGAGTATGCTTGGTATCTTTATGCACAAAAGCTTGGAACACTTTAACTATCGCTGGCTTGGTATTTTCCTTATCAGCAAACGGCCCCATATCTTTGTAGATAAAGTTAGCAATCAAAAATGAATACACTGCTGCGACCGCTGCGGCCTCTGTTGGTGTAAATACACCACCGTAGATTCCGCCAAGAATAATCACTACTAACAGCAAACCCCAACTCGCTTCACGAGCGGAATCGAAAACTTCCTTCCAACCTACAAATGGTTGCTTTGGCAATCCTTTTACTTTTGCAGCGATATAAATGGCGATCATTAGCATCAAGCCCGCAAGCAAGCCTGGGATAACGCCACCAAGGAACATACGGCCTACAGAAACGTCCGTTGCCGCAGCGTAGACCACCATTACAATGGATGGCGGGATTAAAATCCCTAAAGTACCAGCATTACAAATGACCCCTGCTGCAAACTCTTTGGTATAGCCATTTTTGATCATACCCGCGATAACAATACTACCAATCGCTACCACTGTTGCAGGCGATGAACCCGATAACGCTGCGAACATCATACACGCCACCACTGATGCCATGGCAAGACCACCGCGGAACCAACCGACCATAGCAATCGCAAAACGAATGATGCGCTTTGCTACACCACCCGTCGACATAAAGCTCGATGCCAGAATAAAGAATGGAATTGCAAGTAACGTGTAGTGGCCTGCAAAGGCGTTAAACAAGGTTTGCGCTACAGATGCTAACGATGCGTCCGAGTGCATTAGTAGGAACAAGATACTGGACAAACCCAGTGACACGGCAATAGGCACGCCAATTAGCATGAAGCCTACCACCATTAAGAAGAGTAATAGAATATCCATGCTTATTTATCCTTGTCTTTAACACTGTCAAACGCGTTGTCCTGCATTTCCGCTTTTAACGCTTCTAGATCTTCTTCAGCTTCATGACCTGCGATCAGTCGGTCCAACTTACCCGTCATTATCTGGTAAGCGGCTTGAGCAAATCTAAAGGTCAGTAATGCCATACCAATTGGCAGTGCCATATAAGGAATAAAGCGCGGCAGTTTTTCGTAACGTTCACCTTCATTTAGCCAGTCTGCTAAAAACTGTAAAACCTCAGGCATAGGAATATCGTCGGTTTCATACCAAGCTCGCTCGGTGGCAAACGGGTACCAGTAGTTCCACGAACCGATTAGCAATAAGATAGAAAACACCAAACAAGCTAATACCGAGGCAATGGCAAACAGTTTGCGTTTATCCTCCGATACCATGTTGATGATAACATCCACACCGATATGAAAGTGCTTTTTAACACCATAGGACGCGCCGACAAGGACCATCCAGGCAAACATAAATACGGTAAGTTCAAGAGCCCAAAGGATATTGTCGTTAAATACATAACGAGAAATAACGTTAGCAAAAGTGAGCAAAGTCATCGCGCCAAGGAAGAAAGCAATCAGCGTTTCTTCAAAAGCATCGGTCACTTTACCAATACGAGAAATAAGAGACTGTTCCATGTGATACATCGCTTTTGTAATAGTAGGGACAGAGGGTTAGGCCCCACTTCCCGTAGGGCCCTTAACAATGAATTTCGAGGTTATTGTTGGTTTGATGCTTGAGCGGCTTCGATCAAGTCCGCACCAATGTCTTTCTCAAACTTTTTCCAAACAGGTTGCAGAGCTTGAACCCACTGTTGACGTTGCTCTGGTGTCAAAGTACGCACGACACCACCCGCTTCAACAATATTGTTTTTATTGGCTAGGTTCACTTTGCTCGACTCTGAGTTACGAGTCTCAGTCACTTCTTTTAGGATCTGTGCGAACTGCTCACGAGTATCATCCGGCATACCATCCCAGAACTCCTTTGAAGTCACTACAAGATAGTCAAGAATACCGTGGTTGGTTTCTGTCACACCGTCTTGAACTTCAAAGAACTTCTTGCCGTAGATATTTGACCACGTGTTTTCTTGACCATCGATAACCTTCGTTTGCAGGCCGCCATACACTTCTTTGAATGACATTTTCTGAGGGTTTGCACCTAACTGTTCAAACTGAGCAACTAACACGTCAGAAGCTTGAACACGGAATTTCAGGCCTTTCGCATCACCAGGAACAAGAAGTGGCTTATTCGCCGACATTTGTTTCATGCCGTTATGCCAAAATGCCAGACCTTGCAGACCACGACGATTCATCGCGTTCTTCAGTTTTTCACCCGACTCTGAGTTTTGGAAACGATCAACGGCTTCTACGTTTTCAAATAGGAAAGGTAGGTCGAAGATGCGGTACTTCTTGGTGAATTTCTCGAATTTAGAAAGTGAAGGAGCGGCAAGTTGAACATCGCCGTTTAAAAGGGCTTCGAGAACTTTATTGTCATCGTAAAGAGTAGAGTTAGGAAACACCTGCATACACGCTTTACCGTTCATTTCTGTATTTACACGCTCTTCTAACAATGACGCGGCAATACCTTTAGGGTGTTTGTCGGTGTTGGTTACGTGACTAAACTTAATCACAATCTCACCTGGATCACACGCCGCAGAGGCATTAAAACTTGCTAGAGCAATAGCAGAAACAGACAGTAGGGATAGAGGCTTTAACATTATTATTCTCCTTTGGATTAATGCAGTCCCTTCAATGGGTACTGATAATCTTGTTAGAGCAATAACGATGCCAATCAAAAAAAAGCTATAATTACAACGAGTTATAAAAGATTTCTATTTTCAAGTGTAGAACCAGCCTTTGAAATGGGTGGAAAGTGACACATTTATAAAATGAAAAAGGGTAGAAACAAGCCCATTTCTACCCATGGTAACTTCCGCTTTTCTAACGGGAAAAGCAGTTACTAGATAGCCGCTTTAACCGCTTTCGCTAATTTGTGAGCAGCTTTCTTCGGGTCAGCTTCTGGATCGTTAAAAAAGTTGGAAACTACATCCGTAATCGCGCCCAGTACATAACTCGTTGTCGCCATATTTTGCGACATACTTGGTACTAAACCACCATTTTCAATGCTTTGCTCAAATGTTTTTCTAGAATCCAGAGCGCACTTGTCAAAACCGTGCATATCCATATCGGTTCGAACCGGGAAAGATCCTTTGTTTAAGTTGAACACTTCTTGGAACTGCTTATCCATGATGGTTCTGGCGAGTGCTTTCTGGGCGTTCACTTCGGCTTCGTCTTTGATATCAAAGAAGGCAAAACTATCAACATTCTGGATAAACTGCCCTTTAGTACCCGGCGCGGGAACGCATAGGTAATCTTTACCCGGAATTTTTCCTGCGGCGGTAAATTCACCCTTGGCCCAGTCTCCCATGATCTGCATAGCAGCCTGCCCATTAAGAACTCGGTTGGTTGCCACGTTCCACTCTCGACCTTGGACGTCCTCATCCATGTATTCGCGCATTCGGCCGAACGTCTCAAATACCTTCGCCATTTTGTCGCTCGACAAAGTGTCCATATCTAGATTAACAAACGCTTGTCTAAAATCTTCAGGTCCTAGTACCGCAAGGGCAATTGTTTCAAACAGTGTTGTGTCTTGCCAAGGGCCTGAGCCATTAGCAAGAGGTGTGAAGCCCGCAGCTTTGATTTTTTCCGCAGCAGCAAAGAATTGTTCTAGAGTTTCGGGAACCGAATCCACTCCCGATTTTTCTAACACTTGTGGATTGACCCAGAGCCAGTTAACTCGGTGGATATTGACTGGAACAGCAACATATTTGCCATCGTACTTCATGCCTGCCGCTACGACAGGTGGCAATACTTCATCCCACCCATCAGCTTTGGCAACATCATCAAGATTGGTCAGAAAACCTAAACCTCCCCACTCTTGAATATCCTCACCTTTGATCTGGGCAGCTGACGGAGGATTACCCGAGACCGCTCGAGTTTTCAGCACTGTCATAGCGCTTTCACCACCTCCACCAGCAATGGCAAAGTCCTTCCAGGTGTAACCTCGCTGCTCCAATTTCTGTTTTAGGATTTGAACCGATTTAGCTTCACCGCCAGATGTCCACCAGTGCAACACCTCAACTTCACTCGCTTGCAGAAAAGTAGGAAAGATTGTGGAAGTAAGCAGTAACGCTAGTAGTGATTTACGCATATTCATTGCCGTTATCTGTGCATCGATATCACTATAGTGATATCGAGTTATTGGATTCAGTGACTTTAACGCTCTGTTTGAGGTTAATTCAATAGCTAGCCTGCTTAGGCCTCTAGGTTGGGCGGAATAAACACTTGTACTTCTAGCCCACCAAAATCTGCGTTACGAATGATCAAATCGCCGCCAAGGCCGTGCAATATACTGCGACAGATCCCCAAGCCTAAACCATGCCCCTCTTTATCCGTTGCAATGCGAACATATGGCTCGAACACTTCTTCGATGCGAGACTCCGGTATGCCAGGACCTTTATCTAAAATGGTAATGATGATCCATTTGGGATTCTCTTCAATGCTGACAAATGCTCGATTGCCATATTTAACCGCATTATCGATTAGGTTAGTCAGCACTCGTTTAATGGCTAGTGGCTTAACAACTACTGGCTCCATCGGAAGCGCGGTGAAACTAACCAGCGTATGCACTTGGTTATGTGTCTCTGAAACACTGCGAATCATCTCATTGAGGTCAATGTAGGCATTGTTTTCATGTAAATCGGTATCACGTACACACTGCAGCGCGCCTTTCACCATCATTTCAAGGTCATCCAGATCTTGGTTAAACTTGTCTCGCCTGACATCATCATCTAGAAGTTCTGCTCTCAACCTCAAACGTGTAATAGGCGTTTTCAAATCGTGAGAGATAGAAGAAAACAGGTGTTCACGGTCAGATACATACTGGCGAATACGTGTCTGCATACGGTTAAACGCACGTGTTGCCGTCACGAGTTCAGAAGCACCAGCTTCTCTTAATGGTGGCTGATCGATGTCCATACTCATTTCATTCGCAGCTTTCGCCAATCTTCTCAAAGGCTTAACTTGAGCACGAACCAAAAGGAAAGTCAGGATCAGCAACAAGGTTGTAGAAGTAAATAAGAACACCATTTGATCTTGAGTCAGCATGGTATCTTCGAGCTGAATATATGGTGAAGGCAATAAAGCCGCGATATAGATCCACTCATCTTGATTAAGCTTCAATTGTACCACCAGAATTGGCGGGTCTAGTGGACCTAGCGTTAACGTATGGTGTGCCCAAGACTTAGGCAGATCTTTGATAAAAATATCGTTTTTGAGCAGTCGTAAGTTTTCTGCTTTCGAGAAGTTCACCTTTACAGCTTCTATGGTCGGTAGCTTCTCTTCCAGCACTTTGGTCACCGAATCCATAGACGCCAGTTTAAGCGGGGTGTCTGGAATCGGGTCAACGATGAGCTCTTCTTTATTGAATGAAACGAAGAAACGAGTACCACCCATATTACGTATCTGGTCGAGAACAATATGGCGATATTTAATAGGGAGTTTTTGGAAAAAGGTCACCGTTGAAGCGAACATGGTCGCCATACTAGCAGAGGTATCACGAATACCTGATAGCTCATCTTGCTTAGTTTTTTGGTACCAAATTGCCGTGAGTACACCTTGAGAGCACACGACTGCCAACAAAGTCAGCAGCAGTGTTCTCGCGACTAAAGAGTTAGGGCTAAAACGCTTTAGCCAATGAGTTCTAGACATGTGTTATTGGCCATATTCCACTGGAACAGACAGAATATACCCATTACCACGCATGGTTTTAATATAGTGAGGGAAGTTTTTACTAGTGCCTAATCTATTTCGAATTCGGCTTAACTGAACGTCAATGCCACGTTCGTAAGGAAGGGCTTCACGGCCACGAGTCGCAAACGAAATAGTATCGCGATCAAGAATTTCATTCGGGCGCGACAGAAACAGCATTAGCAACGCAAAGTCACTACCGGATAAATCATGCGTACGGCCATTCACCTTATTGGTCATACGATGAGCAATGGTATCCAAATGCCAGTCGCCAAAATCGATCGTTCTTGGTGGCGTTTCTTCTGCCTTATCACCATTGAGATGGGTCCGGCGCAACAGTGCTTTAATTCGAGCCATCAATTGACGCGGACTAAATGGTTTCGCAATGTAATCGTCAGCACCGATTTCTAAACCAATAATTTGATCGGTTTCGTCAGATACTGCGGTTAGCATAATAATGGGTACTTGCGAGTCTCGTCGTACACGCTGACAAAGAGTAAAACCATCGTCTCCCGGTAGCATGACGTCGAGCAGAATAAGATCCGGGTAGCCTTTAGCCTTAATAAACAGCTCCATTTCTACCCCATCTTCAGCAGTAGAAACTTGAAAGCCAGATTTCGTCAAATACTCATCGAGTAAGAGACGGATCTCTTCATCGTCATCTACAACCAAAATGTGCGTCTTAGCCTGCATTTTATTTCCTTAAGTCTGCACTTACTCCCTATAGTGTAAGGCTTTAGCGGAAATTTTATTATTGATTCGTTTATAAAATTTGCAGCTCGAATTTGCGCAAGGTCACAAAAATGACATGATGATACTTTTTAGCCATAAAGGGTTAACAAATTCATTCATCTTTATGATGAGCAACTGATTTCCATACGTTTACCCCATTCAGGTGGAAGCTTGGCAAATTCTTCATGTTCTGCTTGTTCCTCGTAAGGGAATTTGAGTAAGTCCGCCAACTGATGAACCAGTGAAAAATCGCCTTTCTCAGCAAGTTCTATGGCCTGTTGGGCTAAATAATTTCTGAGAATGTACTTTGGATTCGCTAAACGCATTTTTCGGCAGCGCTCGGCTTCAGAATCATTTTCTAACATACAACGTAGCAGGTAGCTTTCTACCCACGCTTGCGCTTTAGCACGATCGATAAACAGGTCAACAACAGGGGCAATGCCGGTACTATCGATATTCGATAGTGCCCTGAAAAATCGGGTGTAATCCACTTTTTCACTTTCCATGAGGTCAAAGCTTCGATTAAAGAAATCTCCATCTTCACTCTGCTTGGTCGACAACCCAAACTTGTCGCGCATTTGGCAACTGTACTCTGTCTGCAAGATTGGCGTAAAGGTTTCCAATCCATGATCTAAGTCTTTTCTATCTATAAGTGGAGACAAAGCATGAGCTAACGCGGTGAGATTCCACATCGCTATGGAAGGTTGATTGTCGAACGCATAACGACCTTGGTAGTCGGAATGATTACAGATATAACCCGGTTCGTAGTCATCCATAAATCCAAATGGGCCATAGTCAAACGTCTGACCCAATATCGACATGTTATCTGTATTCATCACCCCATGAGCAAACCCTTTGGCTTGCCAGTGAGCAATCATTTCTGCAGTTAATCGAACAACTTCAGCGAAGAACGCAACATAGGGCTTGTCAGCGTCCAAACAATCAGGGAAATGCCACTCAATTACTTTATCCGCTAGTAAGCGAAGCTGCTCATGCTGACCGGTATAAAAGAAATGTTCAAAATGGCCAAAGCGAATATGTGTGTCGGCAGCACGAACCAATAATGCTCCCTGCTCCACTTGCTCTCGATACACAGGCGTATCGCTTACCATCATTGCCAATGCTCTAGTGGTAGGAATACCTAACCCTGCCATGGCTTCGCTGCACAAATACTCTCGAATTGTCGAGCGTAGAACCGCCCGACCATCTCCCATTCGCGAATACGGTGTTTGACCCGCACCCTTGAGGTGAAGATCGAAAGTCTGCCCTGACTTTCCTGCGACTTCACCCAGCAACAAACCACGACCGTCACCTAAATCAGGGTTATAAATACCAAACTGGTGACCCGCGTATTTCATTGCGAGTGGCTTGATGTGCTCACTCGATACACTGCCCGAAAGAACATCAAGCAAGGCTTGTTCGCCTTCAACCATCTCTGGAAATCCCAGTTCACCTGCCAGTTCTTGATTCCATGCAACCCAACGAGGATTGTTGAGAGGCGTCGGTTCAACTTGGGTATAAAAGCTATTCGGCAGAGCTAAAAAACGATGAGAAAAGGATAGTGAATCCAGCGAAAACATAGGCGGCTCTATACAAGTCTTAATAACAATTACTTAGAGTATAGCGAGTCGCGGTGGATAGAAAACAAACGAAAAGTGTGGGTATTAACGAAAAGTAAGGATATTAGAAAAAAGAGAGCTTTATAACGGGGAGAAAAAACGATTTACGTTGCCTAGAGGAACGCCCATCTACTAAACAAAGCGTCTGAGTTTGGGCTGTCCCCTAAGAAGTCTAAGTTATTAGAGCATAGCCAGAATGGCTACCACTGTACCGAGAGAGAACAGGCAAGTGCGACTAATAACGCCGAGGTTGGAAGGTTGAATCATTTCTTGATGCATAGGCAAACTCTCCTTTTTGTTACGCTACCATTACAACTTAGGCCTAAATGGTTATTTTTGCAACGCTGTTCGCAAAAATCTTTGAAATAGAGCCAAAAAATTACCAGAAAACGGTCAAAACAACGATGGTGCAACCAAGAAAAGTTGCAAAGCAGATTGGGATAACAAGGTGCTTGTCTCTATCCAGTGAAATAAAGCCTGGCGGCTGATTGATGACAACGGTCACCAATAGGATATTGTACAGTGCGATCAAAACTCCAATAAGAA
The DNA here is from genome assembly GCF_027586995.1 of Vibrio sp. La 4.2.2. Lineage (NCBI taxonomy): Bacteria > Pseudomonadati > Pseudomonadota > Gammaproteobacteria > Vibrionales > Vibrionaceae > Vibrio > Vibrio sp. La 4.2.2. Next base: position 52,152 of record NZ_JAPPTJ010000011.1, on the reverse strand, counting down.
AAACATCAAAATATACTAAGCTCGTTGCCAAATAGACGTAAAAACCAATTAATACATAATCTATAACCACTAACCAAGCTAAGCACTTTCGCATGTTCAGCACAGAGTGAATGAGTTCAGTCATAACGGCTCATCACTTCAAATGATGTAACTGGCTGATTATAATCTGCTTTTTGCAGCGCTTTACGGTGCGATTCTCGTAAAACTGTGTCGAGTTCTTTTTCTGCCAATGGCGAAGGTCTGGTCGCTTGTTCTAGAGCAAAGGCTTTGTAAACCTTATTCAGTTGCGCCAAAGTTTCAGCGGTTAAAATGTACAACTCGATACGGCGATTAATACCGGATTTGGCGTTATTAAAGTCAATTGGTGCCGTATCACTCATCCCCGTTACTTGAAAAATATGACGCTCTTGAAGACCGCCCTTATCCAAATAGTACCGAGCGCTATTAGCACGATTGCTTGAAAGCTCCCAGTTAGTCATTCGACTTCCTTTATAACGACTTGCATCCGTGTGTCCGGTGATAATCATTTTGTTTTCGATTTTTTCTAGTAATCCGGCTAGGTTCAGCAATAAGTCTTGATAGAAAGGCGTTACCTTGGCCCCTCCTCGGAAAAACATCGGGCCTTTATCAGAGTCTGCGATGACTAGTTTCACGCCTTGAGGTGTTACGAACACACTGACGCTACCTAGGGCATCAATTCCGGATAACTCTTGTTTGACTCGCTGCGCCAAAACTTCCAGTTCTTGTTGGCTATTAAACTCACCTTCAAGTACAGAAGTGTCATTAATGCGATGCAGCTCCGCGTCGTAATGAGAGGTTGCTACATGAGGTAATGGCAGTGGGTTAATTGAGTTGCCACCACTTTCGTTCGTACCTAAGTGCATGATGGGATCATTGCCATAGGCAAAGTAATTCAACAATTTCTTCTGGTCATCCACATCGACGACTTGCAGTATCCACAACACGAGGAAAAGACACATTAGCGAAATCATCAAATCTGCCATGGCAACTTTCCATCCGCCGTGTTGCAGCTCGCCGCGCTTACGGCGCCCTTTTTTATTGATGATGACATTTGGCTGTTCCATCATTCGCTCCTTAGCCCTATGAAGGCTGCTGTCTGAGCACTTCGACTGCTTTTTCTAGCTCAACAAATGACGGCTTATAACGAGTTTCGATGTTTTTGCGTCCAGCATTAGCACACATGTGCGCCGATTGACCTTGAGCGTAAGCAGACAGGATTGATTTCACACACAGTAGTGGCGCTAACTGATTCTCAGAAACATCTTTGATACTGCTAGACATTGGCCCAAGTACACAATAACAACCAAAAACCCCAGTAAATGTTCCCACCAGAGCGCCAGCGATATTCTGACCAATCTCGCTGATCTCACCGTCAAGGCCTTGCATCGTCAGAATGATCCCCATTACTGCAGCTAAAATACCAAGCCCCGGCATAGCCTCAGCAGTAGCGTGTAGTTTCTCGGAAGGCTTGGTGTATTCATCCTCGAGATGCTCGATCTCTTCTTCTAGAAATGCTTCCAATACGTGTTGCGATTGTTTACCAGTGATCACTTGTCGAAATGAATCAATAATGAATTGAGTCGTAAGAGCGTCACTAGTGATCTTTGGATACTTACTGAAAATTTTACTTGAATCAGGATTCTCAACATGAATATCTAACGCTTTGATATTCTGAACTCGTGCAGTATTGATTAGCTCAAACATTAACGATAGTAGCTGTTGATAATAGTCCTTGTTATAAGGCGTAGAACGAAAAGCGATGCCAACTTGCTGAGCCATCAATTTCATCGTTGCAGACGTAGTAGACATTAATAGACTGGCAAATGCCGCCCCAAAAATGATTATGATTTCCGACAGCTTGAAAATAAATTCAAACTTCCCACCAAGAAAAATGAAGCCGCCAAAAATAACGCTCAGCACGATAACAATACCGATTAGTTTTTGCATACATCACTCTCCTTCATTCTACTCTTGAGAATGTCTAAACCTCGGTGTTTTAATCGATGCACTTTGATTTCGTTGATATCGAGGACCAGTGCCGTCTCTTTGGTGCTTAGACTTTTCACGTAAACCAAGTAAAGAATGCGCTGCTCCATCTCAGGAAGCGTATTCAACACTTGTTTCACCTCATTAAAAAGCACTTCTCTGTCTGTCTCCGGAACGGCTGTCACCACCGTTTCCAGCTCAATATCATCAAACACATCCACTAACGTCATCGCTTGTTGATAATCATTACTTTCAATGCCTAAGTAATGACAAATCTCATTAGTTGTGGGCTGTCTTGCCAACTGCTGTACTAATTGTCTTTCAGCGAGCTTGATTCGATTCACCAATTGGCGTTTATCTCGCTCCATATAGTCGCGACGTCTGAGTTCATCGACTAATTCGCCTCGAATTCGTACCGCTACCGCCCGTCGAAAATCATCATTAGCAACATGGTCAAACTTCCTAAGCTCGATGACCAAAGTCATCATGGCCGTTTGCCGTAAATCCTCAAACGTTCCTTCATCAACTGCGTAGCGATATTGATAAAGCAGTCCGTTAATCAACTTGATGTTTTGTTGCAGCACCAATTTTTCTAACTCCTGCAACGTCGCTTGGTCGTTAGTTTGGGTGTGCTGGTATTTGGGCTGCATCAACATAGTAACGACCTATTGAAATACCGCTTTGGTGACAAGTACATCGCCAACTTGCAGGCTCGGTAGTTCATCTAAGTCATCTTTGAGATCATCCTGAATCACATAGATAAACTGTTTGTTGTAGAAATAAGAGGCCTCTTTGACACTGAATTTTTTGATGATGCGGTTCTTAATTCGGCTTAATTGCTCATACACGTATGCGCCATTTTTCTGTGGGGTAAACATCGAAACATCAAGCAAAAGCAAGCTTTGTCGATTGCCCAGGTTAATAGGCACCAGTACATTTTCTAGCTGAATTTCAACCTGCTGCATTTTAGCTGGCTCTGGTTCTTTCGGTGAAAGCCAAGCAGTCAAGGACTCCATATTCAGCGTATTACTTTGGTACAACCAGAAACCTGTGACCGAAAGCGCGAGAGTAACGATGAACGTAACGATAATTTTAGTCATCTCTAAGCCCTCGCAATGTATGCACGATATTCCAAAACATCGCCGTTATCTTGAGAAGGAAGATCATTCGCTTGCGGGCTGACCTCTTGCTCTGAATAATCGCTCTGCTCTTGAGATTGAAACTGCTGTGAGTTCGATTGTTCCAAAGAGATATTTACCTCAGACAGCTCACTATTTTGTGCGACGAGCTCCGCCCTCAAACGCTCTGACGTTGCTAAAATTGCCTCTCGCGTGGCAGCAGATGTAGCGCTCATTTGTATCGTGACCCGCTCGCCATCAACTCTTACGTGCATCTCCACTTTTCCAAGCTCAGGTGGATCAAAGCGTATTCGAGCCGCTTGATTCATGGTGTCCAATTGAAGTTGTATTTTATCTCTCAACACTTGATGAATTTGTCTTTGACTATCTACATCAAGCGCTTTACTTACCTCAATGGTCGGTACTAATCGACTTGCTATCGTTTCATTGGCTAGATACGGCGCTTCGATGGATTGATGGGTGATTGATCCAAGCGGTAATTGCGTACTAAGCTTTAAGCTAGCTGGTGTCCAAGGGTTCATAGAGCTAGCCTTAGACGCAATGCTAGGCAACGACGACTCCAAGTTGAGCAAATTAGGATTAGTCTGGGGAAGGCCCTTTGGTAGCCATCTGTCCTTAATATCCAATATCACAGCACTCAGTACCTGTTGAGAAAAGGAGGTATTGTTTGAAGTCACTAGCACTTCATCATTTTTGTACTCGTCAGCTTCAAAAGAAAAAAGATGGGACTGCGATGACGCTGCTAGCACTTTAGTAGAATCTGCTATTGAGCGTGCAACTTCATTTAGTCGAAGCGGTAACTGTTCTGCGGGCAGAAGCAAGTTAACACTTGACGTCCGCGTAGGCTCTTCAAGACTCACAGACTCTAAATTACGGCTCTCATTAACCCCGCGAATAACGCTCTCAGAGACTACGACGTCTTGTTCAATAGGCAAGGATTGCTGCACCTGATTAAGCACTGAGAACAGAGTTTGAAATGAATGAGCGAGTGGCGTCATTCGGGTTTCCCCAAGCTCAGAAGACAAGGAACTGAGAGCCGTAGAGGTCGAATTGCTCTTCACCGTCGCATCTACCGCCGACAGCAAATCAAAAACCAATCCATTGGTCGCCCAACTATTTGATGCCATATTCCCTTGCAGTTCCATCACTGTTCTCCTGCTCTCACTTGTGTCTGGGCATACGCTTTATCTCGCTCGCGCAGACTTGAATTGTCACTAAGCTGCTGTTTAAGGATGACTTGTTCATGCTCTACTAATGCTCTGCATTGGTTGTGAACACTTTTCAATCGCACGACCAGAGGCAGATAGCTCGGATGTGATTGCTCTATGGTTAGCAGCACCTGTTTGAGCAAACGATTTAACTTTTCTATCTCAGAAAATTGTCTGTTTTTGACCGCCTGTTCTAGCTTGAGAACAAGACGTTCTACTTGCTCAGGACTGGGCTTCATCAAGCCACTCCATTGCGCCTTCCCATCCCTCTTTAAGATCAGTCATCACTTCAATAAGCTTGTCGATCAGCTCGGTATTCATCTCCTTAGATGCTTCAAATACAGTCGCAATACCATGTTCATAGAGCGCATGGATGTTCTGAATCAAAGCTTCACCTGTCGACAAATCGAGAGAAGCGTCTAGCCCAACTAAGATATCAATGGATTTTTGAGAAGCTTTGGATTTGAGCTCGAGATCCTTATGCTCTATCGCGTATTTAACGCTTTCTAACTCTTGAATCAGACGCTCATGTAGCATACATATCAACTCAAAGCTCGATGAGACCGATGCGTTAGCAGCGACTTGAACATTGGCATAGTTAGCTTGTTGCTGTTTTCCTAATAGCATGGCGGTTTCTCCCTAAACCGTGAAAAGTCCGGAAACAGAATCCAATTGGCTACTTAGTGAGTTCAATTGGGTAAACTGGGCAAGGTAGCGGTTGTAATAGGTTTCATAACGCGTATCCAAAACGGATAGAGCGTCGTTAATACGACTTTTTTCATCGTTCAAGGTATCAATTCGGCGATTGAGCGAGCCATTTGAGAAGTCGATATAGCTCTCTAACTGCGTTTCAAACGCTTCAAACACACCGCCCGTACCTGTAAATAGTGTTTCAAAATCGATGCTAGGAGCCGCACTTTCAAACGTACCCGAGTCCAAACTCAATCTGCCGTCGCGATCAATTTCCAGCCCTAACTCAAAGAGTCGAGTTCCGTCATAGTCAGCTCTAATAACATTGGATAATTGATTTTTGATATTGCGTATTGTGCTATCGGAAGCGAGCACGCCCCGTGCTTCATCTTCGTTTCCTGATTGAGTCAAGTTAGTGATTTCGCTGACGGCGTTGTTGTAGGCGTCTACAAACTCTTGCAGCGATGCTACGGTGGCTGATATATCATCGCCTATATTGATACTAGTCGCAGTATCACCGCTGGTGTTGGCTTTGCGAACCGTGAGGTCTACACCATCTATTAAGTCTTCGAAAGTATTGCTAGAGCTGGTCAGCTGCGTACCAAATTCATTGCCGAGAGTAATAATGGCATCTTGACCAGCTTGTAACGGCGCCGCACTTGCCGCTGCTACCGTAGTATCCCAACCACTTGCCGCATCTGCAGATAAGGTGAAACTGGCATCAACCCCTTCATTGTCGGAGCCAAACAACACTTTCATCGCCCCTTGCGACTTCACTAACGTTGCTTGAATTGAACCGTCAAACTGATCGTTGAAGTAAGTGACAAATTCACTGTAGGTGACATCGCCACTAATGTCGGTATCGGCATCCATAATGTTGATGTTGGTCGTGACTCCACCTTGAGTCACTGAAAAACTTCCAGCCGCAGCCATAACATCGTTCGGATCGGTAGAATTAGCATCAAATACAACTTGATGATTAGAAGCCATCTGCTTAACGAAGACATCAAGATTAACGTCTTCAGCACCTGGACTTGTGGTTAACGAAAAGTAGTCTTCACTAGAGATTGATGTTGAGGTTTGAGTGAGACTAGAGCCGGTTTTTGTAAACTGGTAGATTTTATCTTCGAGAGATTGTAATGCAGATTTGACTTTGTTGATGGCAGAAGTCTTAGACGAAATCGTTGACAATTTTTGGTTATAGCGCAGCTCAAAAGGCTGCACATCTAAGCTTGCAAAATTACTGGCGAGCTGCACCGCATCAACGTTCATGATCCTTCCCTCTTTAGTACAATAAGGAGGTACAGCTCTCTCCTCCTTGGAATGTTGTGACTATGGTTATCCTAATAAGCTCATCGCTAGTTGAGGTACCATTTTCGATGCACTAAGCATTGACGCCCCTGATTGCATTAGCATTTGTTGTTTGCTCATATTGCCCGATTCTGAGGCAAAATCAGTGTCCATAATTCGGCCTTTAGAAGCGTCCACATTTTCAGTCATATTACCGAGGTTGGTAATGGTGTGTTCTAGTCGATTGATTGTGGCACCAAATGTAGAGCGAATTTCACCTAGGTTACCGACAAATCCATTGTCCGTTGCCGTTGCTGGAACGCCAGTCAAAGCATCCATAGCGGCAAGTGCATTAGCTTGTGTTGTCAAATCACCAATACCTAATGACCCAGAAGTACCTACAAAAGTCTGAATGTCGGCTAGAGCCGATGACCCTCCGCCAACCGTTGTATCGAATGTCAACGTTTCTGCTGATGTGCTACCTATCTGGAAATCGATAGTGGCATCAAAAGCCCCTGTACCACTCATCAAGTTGTTACCACCGTAGTTAGTGTTTGCCAAAATATTCGCCAGCTCTTCACCTAACTGCTGATACTCTGAATCCAATGCAGCTAAATCTGCTGTAGTATTCGTACCGTTAGCCGCTTGAGTCGCTAGGTCGTTCATTCGATATGCGATATTAGTCATCTCATCGAAGGCACCCTCTGCTGTTTGCAGCATCGAAATAGCATCTTGTGAGTTACGCATTGCTACATTCATACCACGAGACTGCGCTTCCAAACGGTTAGCAATTTGCAAACCCGCCGCATCGTCCGCAGCTGAGTTAATTCGAAAGCCGGTAGACAGTTTTTCCATAGATTTAGTTAACGCACTGTTTGTCGACTGCAAAGTGTTCTGCGTGACCAAGCTTGCGTAGTTAGTGTGTACTGATATAGCCATCTGATGATCCCCATCTGTGTTTGCTGTTCAGTAACTGCTAACGACAGTGGAAAAATTCCATTTCATTTTTTTCGAAAAAATCACTAAACCTTAAAATTGCAAGACTCAAAAATGAGAAGTGCGTGAAAAATATCCTAGTATTTTAATCAACAATAACCACAAAAATGGCTGTTATGGGAAACGTATTTAAGGCAGTGGCATCAAGGTTAACGATTCCAATCGTACTACTCATGATCCTCGCGATGGTTATTCTGCCGTTGCCACCGATCCTGCTCGATGCGTTTTTTACCTTTAATATCATGCTAGCTATTGTGGTACTGCTGGTCAGTAGTACCGTCACTCGAGTTCTCGACTTTTCTATTTTTCCATCCCTGCTTCTGGTCGCGACATTGCTTCGTTTAACGCTGAATGTGGCATCAACTCGCATCGTTTTGCTTGAGGGTCATAACGGTGGCGATGCCGCTGGTAAAGTCATTCAGTCGTTTGGTGAAGTCGTTATTGGTGGTAGCTACGTTGTTGGTATTGTGGTGTTTGTGATTCTGATGATCATTAACTTTGTGGTGATCACCAAAGGTGGCGAGCGGATCTCAGAAGTATCTGCACGATTTACTCTTGATGCGCTACCAGGGAAACAGATGGCAATCGATGCCGACCTCAATGCAGGTGCCATAGACCAAAACGAAGCCAAAGTTCGACGCTTAGAAGTCGGTGAAGAAGCGGAGTTTTACGGCGCAATGGACGGGGCGAGTAAGTTCGTTCGAGGCGATGCTATTGCTGGACTATTGATCCTGTTCATCAATTTGATCGGTGGCGTGCTGATCGGGATTTTTGAACATGGACTTTCTGCAGAAGAAGCGTTTCAAACCTACGCTTTACTGACTATAGGTGATGGCCTCGTCGCCCAGATCCCATCACTATTACTCGCGACTTCCGCTGCCATTATCGTGACGCGTATTAGTGACAATGATAATGACATGGCACAAACCGTAAAGAGGCAGTTGCTCGCCTCGCCAAACAACCTTTATATGGCAGCGGGCGTAATGTTCGTAATAGGTAGCGTGCCGAATATGCCTCATCTGGCTTTTTATACTTTCACTGTCCTACTGGCATTTGTCGGTTGGCGCCAGTCAAAGTTTCAGGCTACCCCTGAACAGGTTGAATCTGATGTAGGCTCTTTACCTCGCACCAATCATGAAAGCACAATTGATTGGAGCATCATTCCCAATGTCGATGTGATAGCACTCTCTCTGGGATTTAAATTGGTGCCTCTTGCCAATAACAAGAAAGGAGGCAATCTGATCAAGAGTATTCGCGGCAGCCGAAAAACACTTAGCGAACAAATTGGCTTTGTGATTCCAGAAGTGATTATCACCGATAATCTCGCGCTCAAACCCTCAGAATACGCAATTAGCATTGATGGTGATGAAATAGAACGTGGTGAAGTCTATGCCGATAAGTCCATGGCAGTGGGCAACCGAATTGATCATCCAGACTTAGATGGCATCGTGGGTGTCGACCCTGCTTATCAGCTTCCAGCTCTATGGATTAATCAAGCAGACAAAACCAAAGCCATTAACCTCGGATTTCAAGTCATTGAGGTGTATGACGTAATTGCGACTCACGTCAGTAAAGTATGCAGTGAACATCTCGATAATATCTTTAATTATGATGATGTTAAGGCAATCAATCATCGACTCGCTATTCACCACCCTGAACTGGCAGAAAACCTCGCCAACATCATTTCACCGAACCTGCAAATGCAAGTGATTCGTCAGTTACTTGCTCAGCAAGTGCCAATCATTAATGTACGAACCATAGCGAATACCATTATCGAAAGTATCGATACCGTCAAAGATCCAATCTTGCTGTCATCAAATATTCGTGTGGCGTTAAAACGTACCATAGTAAATTTGGTATCACCCAACAGCAAAACCATTAACGCCTTTATTATCGGTTCTGCGTTGGAAAATGAGCTTAAGGGCGCGATTTCTCTTAGCCAACAGAGCGATCCTAATATTCCGTTAGATGCCATCCCTGTCGAGCCCTCTGTCTTACAGAAGTTTCAAAATCGTATGCCTACCATAGTACAAACCATGCAAAGCCAAAATCTGCCACCCGTTATCGTTGTTCCACCAACCACACGACCTATGGTGGCCAAATTAGCTAAGGCTTTTGCCAAAGAGCTTATAGTGCTTAGCTACAATGAAATTCCGAATGAGTATGGGTTAAACGTACTTGGCGATGTTGAGTAGAGTCAAAAAACCGAGTTACGTTAATAACTCGGCATCAATCAGCTCTTTTTTTGGGGGTGGAGACGTTTATTGAGGAATAACAACTTGCCCTGAAACAATCGGAAAAGTACCCGTCTTTGGCTTACTATCCATTCGGATAGTCGTTGGAGTACCTGAGACTTCATAAGTGACATCGTAGCCGACCACTTTGGTAGACGTAGTGTATTTTGTTGTGCAGCGTCTTTCTGTTGTACTTATGGTGTTATTCTTCTGAGCATTTTCTTGGATTTTTCTTCCTGTCATAGCACCCGCTACAGTGCCGACTGCCGTTGCGACGGTTTTTCCTGAACCTCCACCAACTTGATTACCTAGTGCAGCACCTGCGGCCGCCCCACCTAGCGTCCCTAAGAGCTTATTCTCATCTCTAACTTCAGCCTGTCTAGTCACCACTACATCATTACACTCTTGATGCGGTGTTTTTATTGCCTTGGTCACCGCTTCTACAAAAGTTATTTTGGCTTCCGTTGGAGCTTCTTGCTCTTTTTGACAACCAGACATTGCCAACATCGTGATTACTACCAGCGCCACTGCTTTCTTGTTCATGGAATTCTCCTAGTTATTGTTGCTACGGCTGCATGATAAGGAGAAAAGAACCGTGTATTTCAGCGGTGAATGAATTCTATGTCATTGTCTGGTAAAGAGTCAGAGCACTATTAGCGCAGCGTCAAACTGTGATGGTAAACCTGTATTTTTAATGTCCCTAGGGTATGATGCTCGCGTCCTAATCGTTGTTTGATGGCCATGTTTTCTCGTTGTTTTACCGTTACACTAGCTCTGTTCCTATCAGTCATTATGCTGGTAGTGAGTTTTGTTGCGATCAGTAACGAGTCAAACGAAGTCTTTTCCCATTCTCTCTCAACGCTCGATAGCCACACCAACTCAGTTGTCTCTAACAAAGCACTATCAAACAAAGTGGAAATGGCTAATCCACATCAATGCTGTGCGTCATTTTGTTTGCTTAAAGTTCCTTGTGGACAATCATTGGTCGTACTTAACTCGAGCACCACGTCGCTCGCCTTAATGTCAATTGATGACATAGGCAAAGCAATTGGCAGAGTTCAAACCCTTTTCCGCCCTCCTATCGCATAACTCCGTTTCCCCAGCATTTAACGCGAGATTTCGCACCCTATTTATTTTTTCGGAGTTATCCCTATGAAGGCATTGTTTACCCTTTTTTCTGCGCTACTACTAAGCGTATCGGCTCATGCGGCTAAATTTGAGCAAGGTACTCACTACAAGGTATTGGATGTTGAAAAGTCAGCCACACCCAAAGTAACCGAGTTCTTTTCATTTTATTGTCCACACTGCTACAAATTCGAATCTGTAGTAGAAAACCTCAAGCCTGCGCTAGCTGATGGCGTTAAATTTGAGAAAGTTCACGTTGCGTTTATGGGCAATGATATGGCAGTACCAATGGCAAAATCGTACGCCACCATGGTTGCTTTAAAGGTAGAAGATAAGATGGTTCCTGCGATGTTTAATCAGATCCACGAAATAGGCAAAAGACCAGTTAACGAGCAAGAGCTCAAACAAATCTTTGTCAGCAATGGTATTGATGGCAAAGCCTTTGACTCGGCGTACAACAGTTTTGTCGTCAACTCAATGCAGAAGAAATTTGATAAGCAGTTTGATGCGAGCACATTAACTGGCGTACCTGGTGTATTAGTTAACAACAAATACATCGTTCAGCCGACAGGTATTAAAAGTTATAAGGAGTACAACGAATTAGTGAATTACCTGCTCACGCTGTAGTGGCTTTAGTTCTGCTCAGACAAGCATAAGAAAAACCTAGAGCTTCACCTTCGCTCTAGGTTTTTTCGTTAATACACTCTCACTTGATTTTTCTTGATCACTACACCTCGCAACAGTTTCCCCGACTGCTGATTTTGAACCGATACCGTGTCGCCGACTAAACCACTTTCAAGAGCCGTTCCCAACGTCTCTAGCCGTATCGTCTCTGACTGGTAAACCACATCAACGGCCTGACCTTTCTCCACATCGTAATCAAGATACAAACGTGATGTGGTCAGAAGCTCGCCCTTTTTCACCGAGCGCTTCAATTTACTTCCCACAACTTCACTGGGTTTAAAAAATACCTTTTTATCGGTGTAGAGTTTAATTGGCTTTATTGCGATGTCGGAGGGAGATAAGCGCTGGCCTTTTCGCAAAGCTTTATCGGCTGTCACAGCCCAGATAGTGAGGCTGGCTGACGAAGTTGCAGATAAACTCCACCTCTGAGCTTCACATCGTAATGTCCACTTCTGCTTTCCCAGTTTAATCTCACTACGATGATGAATTGCTACTGGTTTTGAGCAAGGCTCGAGTTGATGAATAGCTTTTGAAAAACGAATACTGACATCGAGTTGATACTGTTGCGGGTAACGATAGCGAACTGTCTGCTCTATCAGCGAATGAATACGAGTGGAAAGGTGTTGCTCGAGCTCAGAACTCGAAGCAACTGCGGCTTGCATATTAGTTATGCAGCCGTACGCGATAAGCAATATGAGTAATAATCCGGTCTTAGACATTAATCCTTAACTTATGTTTTCCAAGCGCTTCCTCCATCGCTTGGTGCTGCATCAGCATGATATTACCTTGGCGCTCCAGCTTGGTCTTACATTGTCCAATTGATTGTTCAATCTGCTTATCCAAAGCTTGAACTCGTTGCAGCACCCCACCTTGTAGTTTTGCCTGTATCACTTTGGTGTATTGCCTGTCCTGACAACCCAGCCGCTTTGCCATTGCGTAGCGCTTTAGGTCGGCTTCAGCCATTCGATGAGTTAGTGAAGTGATGGTTTGGTTAAGTGACTCTAAATTTTGATATTCGCGATTGAGTATCGCCGCGCGAATATCGTCTAGTCCAGAAGATAGCTGGCGAGAAAACTCCAAAATATGCTGACCATAGGTAATGTAGCCTATCAACGTGCTTTTATTACCCATGGTCTAGTCTCGCTATAACTTTCGCTAGCTCATCCATATCAAACACCAATTCCCCCGAGGCTATTTGCGCTTTGATTTGTTCAACCTTGGCGCTATCAATTTCTTCAACTCCGTCAAAAAAACTCTTCGCATTTTCCAACAAGTCCACTTCATGTTGTGACAGATTGATTTGCTTCACTTTGACCTTTTGGTCTGGCTCAACCTTTTTGTTTTGAACCACATCAACTTGGGTATGCGGAACAATATGCTTCACATTATCGACCTTGATTTGACTCATATCCCGTTACTCACTTTGCTCACTTCTAATTAACTATAACGGCAATATTTCACGTCTGTTTCACCTTTTTCTCAGTAACTTGATAACGTTGTCTCGGCTAGGGCCACTAAAACCACGATGAATGGACTTCAACGATAGCTCTGGGTTATTTGCTAAATGCTGTTTAAAGCTGCCAAACTGCTCCAATTCAGGATGGGTACAAAAAGCAATGAGTTGATTTGCTCGTACTTTTTTTGTTTTTAGTACTTTCGATAGCGCTAAATACAACTTATTGACTCGCTCAAGCAGTGCTTCGATGTGTTGTATCGCGCCCGATTCATTCACCAGTAAACGACCAATGGTGTCTAGCACTGGATAACAGGCTTGAGCTTGAACGGCTATCGGAGCACCTTCAGCGTAACGCCCACCCTGTCCGGAAACGAAAACTTGGCCGTCCCACGCACGCCAATGCTCATCTCGCATTCCAATCACAAACTCTTGTTGTTGATTAAGTCGTAACTGCAAATGGGCATACGCAAACATCATCTTAAACTGCTCTAACAAGACTTCACGGTCTTCTGTGCGCTCAAAGGCTAACGCCACCAGCCGATTATTGATGTAGAGCGACACCACCTCATCTCGCAAACGCTCTCGTTGGAAATCGAGCCCTGGTATCGTAAATTCAATGAGAGGATTATCGGTTTGAATAGGAGCAAAGCTAGAATCCACGACATAGTGACCAAACAAGCGCTTTTGACTCCAAAACAGTAACTTCTTCTTGATGGTATCGATTTGGTTAGCTTGATCTGGACTGTAATGCGCCAACTCAGCAATCTGTCTAAGTTTGATAAGTTCACTAGCGACAGTTCTTAGAACTTCTCCGGCCATCATTAAGCGGCTATACATCTTGTGCGAATCGGACACTTCTGCGATAAGCTTGGGGCGTTCTTGCAAGTTCAACTGCATCATTTGCTGGTGCAATAAGACTGATGAGGGTTGGCGCGTCGAAAGCTTTTCCGGACGTTTTATCTTGCCCGCACTCGCTGGATTGACCTGATTTTTCCTCTGTGTAATCCCGGTTAACTTCATCCTACCTCTCCCACTAGGTCAATCGTGGCTCGTTGGCAAAGTTGAGCTTAATTATCTCTTCAGACTGCATCTGCTTAACAATGTCGATTACTTCTTTTCGAGCCTGTTCTACCTGACTTACGGGCACAGCACCGATACGTACCAAATTTTCTTTTAGCTCGGTAGAAACCCGCTGTGGCATAGAGTTGATGATGTACAGGCGGCAATCTTTGTTTGTCCCTTTAAGGGCGTATGCCCATAACTCAAGACTGACTCTTTCATTAATGAGGTTGATAGTTTCAAGGTCTTGATTAAACAGAGTGAAGAAGTCAAACATCGCCTCTTCTACCAGCTCAGCAGCTTCTTCATCATGATCGTGAAGAAATTGGAATAAGTTGCTCTTATCGCCGGAATAGCGATTGATAAGGTTTGCCACCACCTTTGAGCCTTGTAGGCTTGCTGATCCGCCGCTGTGATAATTGATTTTGCAGCGATCGATAAGGTCCTTTAGCGTCTCCATTAACCCAGAGGTCAAAACCTGTGTTTTGGATATTTGCAGAATCAACTCGTGGCACTCTTGTTCATCGTATTCGTCCATGACTCTAGCGCTGTACTCAAGTGGCAAATGAGCAATCAGTAACGCCTGCAAATTAATGTGTTCTTTCTTGAGGTCGTTGACTAACAAATCAGGCGGAATCCAAGCCAGTTTTTCTGCGTGCGAACGAATCTCATCACCGTAGATTTCGGATACCAAATCTCGTGCTAAGTTACCGTTGAGCGTCTTCTCCAAGACATTGGTTATATATTGTCGTGTCCCACCTAGAATGCCTGAGTGCTTTCTAAAATCATCAAAAAAACCGGACAACGAAACCAGCGCATCTTTAGCCTTAATGTCTTTCATTTTACTCATCGCATGAGTAATCTGTTTGATCTCTTCATGGGTGAATCCTTTGAGAACCTCAGACCCAATATCTTCGCCCATACTCAATACCAACATGGCGACACCATCCACAGACTGATAAGTTTGTTTGTCATCCATACACGTCCCCTCTGATAATCCTTTGCTATGCCTGAATCCACGTTCGCAAAATCTCGGCTACTCGATTTGGGTCTTCTTTAGCGATAAGTTTCAGGTGCTTGATCTGCACCTCTAGCGGGCTATCGGCCGATGGCAAATTGTCGTCCAACGCTTTGATACCCGTGGCATCAATGCCTAGTGATTCCAGTTTCGACTGTAAGGCCGCTTCTGCTGCTCGTTCTTCTTTGGTAATCACATCATCGTATTCCATGCTCTCGGCTTCTTGTTCCTCCTGCTCAGCGGACTTCGTTAAATATTGAGTCAGCGGGCGCAAGACCACCATGATCATTAAACCACTCAACATCACACCCAATAGATACTTGAGTGGCTGCATAATATTGGTATTTTCAAACCAAGCTACGGGGGCTTGATCTGGAATACTGGCAACCACAAACGGGAAATGTGTGATGTGTATAGTGTCACCGCGAGTTTCGCTGAACCCTATTGCAGAGCGAACCACATTTTCGACATTAGTAAGCTCTTCCGGTGTCCAGGTTTGATTGGCGTTGGCCAAGTCATTGACGACAATAGAAACAGAAAGGTTTTGTAACACGCCCTGTTGATGTTGGATATGACGTACTTTGCCACTCACCGCATAATCTCGTGACGTTTCGCTGCGATTCACCTTAGCGTTTGGCTCCGGCTGAGGCTCGCCATCGGTCACTGGGGGCGTGTTACTCAAGGCACCCGGAATACCCAGAGCCATTGAGGACTCATTTACATCGTTAAGAAGAGTTTCCTTTCGCACAACGGGGTCAGCATAAATTTCTTCTGTCTCTTCTATGCGGGAGAAATCAATATCACTTGCGATTTGAACTCGGAAATTACTGGCACCTAGAATTGGAGTAAGCATATCTGTGGCTTGCGCAACCAAGGTTCTTTCTAGGTTACGTTTATAGTCAGATTGCTTACCTGTGGTGACCGTGATATCGCCAACGGTAGCATCGTTAGATAATAAGCGGCCGTGCTGGTCAACGACTCTCACATGTTCCGACTTAAGACCAATGACAGCACCAGATACCAAATTGATTACCGATTCAACTTGAGTCGGTTTGAGATCCATTCCATTGATGATGTGGACGATAACAGACGCTCTTGGTTGTTCTCCGTCTTCACGCATAAACAAGCTTTCTTTCGGAATAGCGAGGTGCACCCGGGCCAAGCTGACCGCACTCATAGTGGTTATACTGCGCGCCAACTCTCCTTCTAATGCATGACGGTAACGGGCATTCTCCATAAACTGGCTTTCACCAAGGCTTTTTGAACTATCGAGTGAATCAAAGCCACTTGGCAGTTGTTCTTTTAACCCTTTTGACGCCAGAATCATGCGAATTTTAGCTACATCACCTTCCGGAACCAATATCTGACCATCATCTTGACTAAGCTGGTAACGTATCGATTCTTCGTCGAGGAGCTGCAAAACTTGGCTAGAATCGAAGTTTGCTGACTTGCTATACAAGGGCCGAAACCGCTCCGCCGATGTCCACAGCATTATGACAATGATCGCCGCCGTAATCGTGGCGAATATGGTGATAATAATGACGTTGCGTTGCGAGCTTTGCCAAAACGTATTAAGCCAGCCAGAGGCTTTGTTGAGCTTCTCTTTCGCCGCTCCCATATTGTTGGCTAACGCTGGTTTTGTTTCTAATTCTGCAGCCATCGCCGTTCCCTAGCCTAAATAGGCATCTTTATGATGTCTTGGAAGTTCGACACCATTTTGTTTCGCACTTGCATCAGTGCGTTAAAGGACAATTGCGCTTTTTGCGACGCTACCGTTGCGCCTAAAAGGTCATCGCTTTTACCCAATTCTACGGCGGTTATCTTGTCAGACGCGTGAGCTTGGTATTTGTCCACTGTATCCAGCACCCCTTTTAACGCATGACTGAACTGCAATGCACTCTCTGAAGTAGGGTTGACTTGGGTATTGTCATGAATAACCCCCTTTACCGCTGCCGATACCATCGTTTGATTGGAAAATGGATTGGTCGCAATTTGTTGCTGATTGTGCATTTTGCCAATTAGCTCTTGTTGTAATTGCATTGCGCTGATTTTTTCCATTACTCGCTCTCCATCGCTGCGTCACTTACGTACCAATCGAATTTCTACGCGACGATTTTTGTCACGACCTTCTTCAGTGGTGTTGTCATATTTAGGGTAGCGATCACCATGTCCACGTATCTCTATCATCTTTTTCGACACCCCGTTTTCAACGAACCACTGTGCAACATCTGACCCACGCTGCTTTGAAATTTGCAGATTCGCCACGGAATCCCCTGAATTATCGGTATAACCATCTATCAAAATCTTAACGATTTTAGGGTCACGCTTTACCAGAGAACTTATGTCATCAATGGTACGTTTTTGCAGTTCCGTTAAGGTCACAGCGCCGCTTTGAAAATGCAGTTCAACGCGGCGTGCATGTTGAAAGTTCACGGGAGGCAAACCAAAGCGGCAATGGTTAAATTCATCTAGTGCGGGCCTGAAATTCGTGGTCGGGAAATAGATATCAAAATCCATAGCATTAATGTTGAACCAGGCACCACTAGCCATGTCTTCTAGTAGTAGCGTCGCACCATCTGCCGTGACTAAAGCGGGACCTTGCTGTTGGATCTTTTCAATGGTGGTTGTGGTATAGGATTTAGAAATCCCCCAGACAGGCTCTGTGGTATTAAACGAAGTGGAAGAAGGGAGTGAGCGTACGCCACGTTTCTCCACCTTGATTTGTAAAGGGTTGGCAGCCAGTAGAACAAACTGTACCGAAAAACCGGTATGAGGGTCGAAAGATTGCAAGACACACTGGTCAACAGATTGATTAAATTGCCATTGCACACTATCAAACGGAACAATATAACGTTGAGCTAGAGCCTGAGTAGGCATCATCACTTTAGCTATTATCAAGCTAACCATCATCAAACGAATTAAGTACAAGGCCCCAGACATAGACTGTAGTCGAGCCCCGAACCAATTCGGTAGTCTTGTATGACGAGGTTTAACCATATCGCTTCTCATATCAAATCAAACAGAGAAATACCGGCGACGCGCGCGAAGGTTTTTTGCGTGGCTTCTAGAGCAATCATACCTTGGTTAAGTTCCACCGAAGCTTGTGCATAATCCAACTCCTCAAGTTCTGAGCGCACCGTTTCGGCAAAAAACACCATATCAATGCTAGTTTCTTTGAGTCTATCCAAGGCGTTATATTGGCTACCAATATCTGTCAAAGACACCAACAAGTTCTGATGCAAAGCTTGATTAGTATCGAGCGCACTATCTAATGCTGGCGTAAACCCAGCTGTCGGAACTTCCAACTCAGCGATTGCATTGTCCAAATCAGTAAAAATAGCGTTGGTGCCGATAATATCCGTGATGGTTAAGTTGCTTGGTACATATTGGTCATCGCCAACTTTGGTTTCACGATAATCTGAATTACTGTTTAAGGTATAAGGCGGTGTTGTCGATATAGCTTGGTTTGTTATGTCTGTGCCTGAAAACAAATAGCTTCCTTCATTCGCTTGATTTAACGTGGTGAGCATCTCTGTTTTCAGCGATTTCAGCTCTAGCACTATCCCAGCACGACTTTGTGCATCTAAAGTACCATTCTTACCTTGAAGTAGTAGCTCATTGACCTGTTGGGACAGCTCTTCTAACGTATTCACATTGGTTTCATAGCGAGTCAACTGAGACTGCACATTCTCAATATTGCGCTGGTATTGCTGATTATCAGAGACCGTCTTTTTTAGTCCTTCAAGGCGCACCGCCGCAATCGGGTCATCGGAGAGATGGTTAAGCTTCAACCCAGTCGACATCTGCTCAAACACTTTATTGAGACGAATGTTGTTATCCATTAGCGAACGCTGCATAACCGCATTAAATTGTGAGTCCGTTACTCGCATCACTGCTCTCCTAAAACGCTTTTAACAAGGTCTGAAACATTTGATTGGCCGTACTGATCACTTTCATATTGGCCTCATAGGCATTGAGATAAAGCAACATGTTCGCGGCTTCTTCGTCTGAGTTCACCGCGCTGACACTATCTCTGGCGACTTGCGCATCTTCCACGCTAATTTGTGCTGCTGTCGCTTCACTTTCAGCTTGTCGGGTAAAAATACCGATGTCTCCCAACAACCCCGAATATGCGCTATAGGGCGTTTTGCCAACAACCAACCCATTGGTTAACGGCGTCTGAGATAGCATGGAAAGATCTTTGAGAACATCACCGTTGCCGGAAAGCGTTGCACTAGAAGAAAACGCCAGCGCTTGTGCGCTAATCGTAGGGTCAATGGCAAGCGAGTGCGCTTCACTCCCCACCGTGTAAGTAAATAAGCTTTGCCCAACGGTTCCGTTAAGATCAAAGCCCGAACTTAAGGCATTATTGACCCCGTCAGCGAGTCCTTTTGCGAGATCGGCCAATGTCGCTTTAATCGGCTCGTATTGGCTCAGTTTTAAGGCTTCTAGCGCACCAAGTTCTCCACCTAGCGAGTCATCAACCGCAGTCGTCATTGATTGGAAAGTAATGGAAAGATCGGTGCTATAAGGATCACCACTCGAAAAGTCGCGAGTGAGTGAAGCCGAAAAACCGCCAATAACCAGCGGCTGTCCATTAGGCGTGGATAACTCAACACCGCCCGCGGTATATATCACTTGCACATCTAACGATTTTGAGAGCTCGTTAAGCTGTTTGTCCATCTCATCTTGTAGTCCTGCTACTCCTTTACCGAGCAGTGCGTCTTCTTGAAGTTTTTGATTCAGAGCAGCGATACTTTCAAGCTGGCTATTTACATGAGACACGATGGCTCCGTATCGTTCACTTTGCGCCGCCTCTTGCTGACTAAGTTGGGCTGAAACTGAGTTGAATTGCTGTGCTAACGCATCTGCGTTAGTGAGCACTTGTTGTCTAAATGCGATGCTCTCTGGAGTCACACTGGCTTCATCAATCGCGGCAAAAAAGCCATTAAGACCCTGCGTTAAACTCAAACCGTCAGCACCCAACAGATTTTCAATATTAGATAAACCGTCAAAATAACTTTGTGAATATTGCGCCGATTCGGTAGCTTCGCGTAAACGATTAATGGAAGACTGCTCTGCAATCCGAATAATGTCTCCCACTTCAACACCAGCCCCCAAATTGATCCCGTTGACGAAATTTCCAGACGATGTTGCTTCTAAACTGACTACCTGACGACTATAACCCGGTGTATTCACGTTGGCGGTATTTTGCGCCGTCGTATTTAACGCCACACGATTGGCGAGTACACCACTGAGTCCAATATTGACCATTCCCATTATTTACTCTCCTTATCTAGAGGACGGTTGGGAACTTGCGATGACAATTGCTTGAATATCATCTCGGCGAGCCCAAATGAGGATTGACGGCTAATACGCTGCGCCAACTGGGCATCGAGCATTCCTTGAAACATGCCATCCGACTTCATGGACAGCGGATTGTTTTCATCACTCATAGCCTCGCTTGCAGAGCGCATACGAGTGAGCATTTGTTGCAGAAATAACGCCTCAAACTGCTGCGAAGCTGCCAACAATCCCGCTCCAGAATTGTCGTGTTTCATTTGAGCTAAGGCATGATTGTCTAAATAGAAGTTCGCGACATGTTGGCTCGCCTGAGTATGAGCTGGAACCGATAATTGCCCGGAGAACGCTGCCAGCCCTGCTCGCTGCGAACTTTCAACCATCAAGGTTTCAAAACTCACTGTTTGCGCTTGTGCAGGGCTCGGCGAATGTAATGACGACGCCACTACGGATACGTCTGCTTTGGTGGATGCAACGTTCTCTATCCCAGGCTTAATTTCACACCGCTGCTTTACGGTGAAAGGAACTTGGCTAGATAATTGGGTTATTAAAACCAGTGCGTTTGAATCAAGCATTAGATCACCACCAAATCACCGTTGATAGCACCTACTTCATCCAGCGCTTGCAAGATTTGCATCAACGCTTCTGGAGTAGCGCCAATATTATTAATCGCATCGACGATTTCTTGCAGATTGGTACCACGAGGCCACACCATCGTCGTACCGTCATCTTCATCGACGCTGATTTGAGTATTTTGGACAATGGCTGTTTCACCCGCAGTATTGAACGCACCTCCCGGCTGTGACACCGACTCGGATTCTAAAATTGTCACGGTAATCCCACCTTGGCTTACCGCCGCCTCGGAAACCGTCACATTCTGGCTGATCACTACAGTGCCTGTTCGCGAGTTGAACACCACCTTAGGCAAACGACGACCTTCTTCGACTTGCAACTCTTGAATCATCGCAACAAACATCACTCTGTCTTCGCTATCAATAGGTGCAGACACTTCAACTTGGCCTTTATTGAGCGCCTTCGCAACTTGCCCACCAAATGTCTGATTGATAGCTTTGGAAATGTTCAGTGCAGTTTCGTAATTAGGCTGCTTGAGTTGTAAACGAATCGTCGGATCCCGGTCAATACCGGTTGAGATTTCTCGTTCTAAGGTCGCACCATTGGGTATGCGGCCAACAGTCGGGGTATTTCGAGTCACGCTGGTGCCGTTTTCACCCGTAGCGTTAAACCCGCCAACTACCAAGCTACCTTGAGCCACCGCATAAACTTCACCATCAATACCTCGAAGTGGAGTAAGTAACAAAGTCCCACCGCGCAGGCTTTTGGCATCCCCTAACGAAGAAACCGTTACGGTCAGGGTTTGACCCGCTCCTTGATGTGGCTCGACCGCGGCAGTCACACTCACCGCGGCAACGTTTTTCAGTTTAGGGTTGGTGCTATCGTCAAGTTGCACACCAAACTGTTTGATCATATTCACCACAGACTGCTGAGTGAACTTCACTTGCGATTTATCACCGGAGCCATCTAGCCCAACTACCAAGCCATATCCAATCAGTTGGTTTTGTCTGTCGCCGTAGACCTCCGCGACCTCAGCAATCGCTCTTGCGGCCAAAGTTGGTGGTGCCCAGCTAAGTAGCCACAAAGGCAACAACAAATGGATGAGGTAACGCCATTTCAACGTCATCATTAAAACGGCATCCAAGGTGAATTAAAGAATTGAGTCAGCCAGCCAGCGGTATTGGTATCGGCAAAAGTTCCTCTGCCTGCATATGTGATACGCGCGTCTGCAATACGTTGAGAAGAAAGTGTATTATCGGCTTGAATGTCATCCACTCGCACATTCCCCGTCAGACGGATGTATTCATCGCCTTGATTGAGTTTCAGCCACTTCTCCCCTCGAACTCTAAGCACGCCGTTAGGCAGTACATCGTAAACCGTCACCGTAATAGAGCCTGATAAGCTATTACCCTGTGTAGATGCAGCGGCACCATCAAAATCTCGTGTTGCATCAATAGCGGCGCCGCCTTCAGCGTAGGTCGTCGTGCCAAGAGTCGGCGCAGCAATCGTCGCGCTGGAATCTTTACCATATTGAGTCGAAGCGCTCTTATCTGACTCTGTTTTCTCATCAAGCATAACAGTAAGAATATCTCCCACCCGATAAGCTCGACGGTCTTGAAACAAGGTCATGGCTGTCGTTCCAGTATACAAGCTGCCCTTGCTAACTCGTGTAACCTGATAATCTAATTCTGGCGGAGCATACGCTTCATCATTAGGAGATGGCGGGATAAATTCATCCTGCCGACCCGCGCAACCAATCATATTCACGACCAGAAGTGCGACAACTGCGATGTAATAAAGCACACCAATCGCATGAGACTTTGCAAGCCCCGCTTTATTCGCTTTTTGCTTTTCCATCTCAGCTTCCTTCATGCCTACTTCCCTCTGTCGCTATGACTGCTGAGCAATGTATTGCAGCATTTCATCGGCTGCACTGACCATTTTTGCGCTCATTTCATAGGCTCTCTGAGTGGCAATCATGTCGACCATTTCCTCCACCACCTGGACATTGGAACCTTCAAGTGCACCTTGTTTTAATTGCCCTGAGCCCTCGGTTCCTGCCACTAGCTCTACTGCTTCTCCAGAGCCTTCCGTTTCAGCAAACAAGTTGCCGCCTTGCGCAGCGAGTCCCGCTGGGTTCATGAATTTCACTATCGTAATTTGGCCTAAAGCCTCTGGCTTTACTTGTCCCGGAATCGTTGCTGTTGCTACGCCATCAGCAGTAATGCTCACCAACGTGGCTTCTGGCGGAATGACAATTTCAGGGATGAGTGGGTAGCCTTGTGTATTGACCAACTGCCCATCTGAATTGGTTTGAAACTGACCGTTTCGGGTGTAGAGAAGCTCACCATCCGAGTTCTCTATTTGGAAAAAACCGTCACCAAGTATGGCTAAGTCAAATTGCTGGTTGGTGTTTTGAACATTACCTTGAGTAAAAACTTTTTCTGTCCCTACTACGCGAACGCCATTCCCTAACTGAATTCCTGTGGGATGTTCATTGAGTTCGGTGGTTTCTGTCCCCGCCTGCTTATCGACGCTGTAAAAAAGGTCTTCAAATACCACGCGGTCTCGCTTGAAACCGACCGTATTGATATTGGCAAGATTGTTAGAAATGGCGGTCATTTTCGCATCTTGTGCAGCCATCCCTGTTTTGGATATCCATAAAGCACTGTGCATAATTTTCTTCCTTAAGCCTTAAGTAGCTTATTCCCTATCTGAGCAATTTCATCGGCCGATGCCATGACTTCAATTTGCATTTCATATTGTCGAGTGAGTGACATGATGCTAACCAGCTCTTCGAGGCTTGATACGTTACTCGCCTCCAGATACCCAGAACGTACTTGAACCGTAAAGTCTTCAGCTAACACGCCGCCTCCTTTAGGAACAAAGTGGCCGCTGGCATGCATGGTCATTTCATCGTATTCAGGCTTGACTAACTTGAGCGCACCTACCTCGACCGAGGCTTCTCCACCAATTGGAGTCACTGAAATCAGGCCGTTTGCACTGACGGTAATAAACTCAAAATCGGGCAGAATCATAGGGCCTTCGATTGACATAACACGGCGCTCACCAAGATAAAGCTGACCATTGCCATCTAATCGAAAATTTCCGGCACGGGTGTACAGTTCGTTCGGTTCGCCATCCAAGCCTTCTAAGGTAATAAACCCATCGCCATTAATAGAGACATCCAGAGGGCGTTCGGTGCGAATATCTTCACCTTGCGCGAAGTTATTGATCGACGAATTGGTTCTAGAAGTCACGGAAGTCAAAAAACCAGAGCCTTCCAAACGCATTGGTGAGGAGTGTTCCATCAGTGCCTTAAACCCTATGGTGTCGGCATGAGAGAGGTTGTTGGCGCGAACGTGCTGAGCAAGCATGGTTCGCTCAGCACCTTTCGCTGCACTAAACAGTATTGGATTCATAGTCCTACACCACGTTGAATAGCGCTTGTGTTAACTGATCTGAGGTTGAGATAGATTTGGTGTTGGCTTGATAGTTACGCTGTGCGGTCATTAAAGCCACCAACTCAGAAGTCAGATCCACATTCGAGCCTTCCAAAGCCCCTGACGTTAAATCACCGAACACGCCACTGCCTGCAGTACCTAAAACTGGAGTTCCGGAGCTAAAGCTTTGTAGCCATGCGGTATCGCTGGTTTTGATCAGGTTTTGAGGGGCGGCAAAGTCTGCGAGTACCACTTGGCCTTGCAGTTGAGATTGTCCATTGGTGTAAGTGGCAAAAATGCGTCCATCATTTTCCATTCGAACACTGGCATAATCACCGGAGGTGTAGCCGTTGGGACTATTTTTAGACACCACAAAGTCACTACCAAACTGAGTAACCGACGATAAATCTATACTGACTGTCACACCGTTTGCACCATTAGCCGGGTCAAAATTCACGCTGTAGTTCCCCCCTGATGCAATGGTTCCATCTGCGTTAAAGGTAAAATTAGCGCTATCAGTGGTAGTTGGAGAACCCGCAGGAACTAATGCGTCAGCGGCATTAATGGCTTGACCATCCACTAAAACATGGACATTCCAATCATTGGAAGCCCCTTTCACAAAGTACTGACTTACCGTATGTGGATTGCCCAGCGAGTCATAAACTGGGGTAGTGTAAGAATGGTTGTAGGTAGAAGAGTCGCTGTAATCAAATGCCGCAGCAGGGACTTGCTCTCGCGCATCTAAATTAGCCACAAACTCGATACTGTCGGTCTCTCTTGCTTGCAGTGAAGCCGTGCTGATTTGTACTGTGCCAACCGAACCCAAGAGCAGATTATTATTGCCATCCACCGAATAACCTTGCAGCGCTGCACCGCTATTGGCGGTAATAACACCATCGGCATTCATATTGAAAATACCCGAGCGGGTATAAAGAGTTTGCCCTTTGCTGTCTTCTAAAACAAAGAACCCATTGCCACTCAAGGCCATGTCCAGTGAACGCCCAGTGCCCGTTACCGTGCCACTTTTCTCAAAGTTTTGCGACACACCAACTACTTCAACGCCACCAGCTTCACTTCCGCTGTAAACCGACGCAAACTCGGTTCTCGACTCCTTAAAGCCTGTTGTTGAAACATTAGCAATATTATTGGAAATAGTGTTGAGCTCTGAGTTAGAGGCATTTAGCCCACTCAGTGCAATACTAAAGCTCATAATGTCATCCTCTTCATTCAAAAGAGGCTATCTCCGCTAACTCTCTGGTTAGCGGAGAACGACAGCCGTCATCTTACTTACAAAAACTTAAAAAAGGTCAAAGACCAAAAATACTTGCGAAAATACAACTTAATTAGAGAAGGCCGCCACGTCGTAAAACGCCACTAAACCTACTCCTTGCACTTGCAGATGGCTTGTTCCGCCTACAAGCGGCGTTGTCACCTGCTCAACCTTGCCATGCTGATAAATCGCTGGCTGGTAATTTTGTCCACTGTCCAATGTCACTTTCATTTGGTACGCGCCATTCAGACCCATCGCTTTGGCATCAAAAGCAAAATCAACCCGCCCTGCACTATTGGGGCCTAACGTTACCGTTTTCACTTGCCCAAGATGATTCACCAACTCGACAGCCACTGTATTGGACGCGGCTTGCAATTGAATATAACCAGTGTGTGTGCCCTCACCCGATGCGGATAGTTGGTCACTTTTGACGGTGACTGTTTTGTCCATCAAGGCTGCAGTACTCAGGACTTGCAAGTTATCGAGCATCGTTGTGTTGTTTTGCATCAACTGAACTAGGTTCTCTGTGCTCTCTACTTGAGAAAACTGCGCCAACTGCGCAACGTATTCAGTCCCATCTGTCGGGTTCAACGGATCTTGGTTTTCAATCTGCGCCACCATCAAGGTGATGAATTCATTCTTTAACGCCCCAGCACTGTTTGGGTTTTCTTGGGGGGGCAATGTTGACGCAGACTCAATATTATTGACCTGCGCAGCTCCGGATATAGTCGTCATAGGTATATTCCTTAGAAACCACTGGTTCGCAAATGCAGGACACTGCTAACTGCGCCACAGTCCCATTAGTGATTGCTGCATAGACTTGACGTTACCAAGCACTTCGACACTGGCTTCGAAACTGCGAGTCGCCGAGATCATATCAGCCATCTCGTTGACGACATTGATACCTGAGTAGTAAACATAACCTTCGTCATTTGACAGAGGATTGTTTGGTTCATAGCGCCCCTCCATCATCGAGGACACTTCAACAACGTCAGCGATGCGAATTGGTACCACACCTTGATGTTGGGTTTCTTGTGCATTGAAATGGTTGTAAACCGCGGAAAATATCGGTTTGAGTGGTTTATAAACTTTTGAAGGGTCACCAGAAACAGAATCGGCGTTCGCCAAGTTACTGGAGATAGTGTTAAGCCTCACGGTCTGAGCGCTCATTGCTGAGCCCGCCGTCTCATAGATACCTAAGAATGACATGGTGTCCCTACCTAATCAATTCACTTACTGGCCCTTGATGGCCGTTTTGATACCATTAATTTTCGACTGCAAAAATGCCAAGCTTTGGTGATAGTCCATCACATTTTTGGCGAATCTTGCCTGTTCATTTTCGAGTTCAACGGTATTGCCATCTCGCGTTCTTTGCACTGGAATCCGGTATTGTGCTGAGGTATCGATATACCAGTCTTTGCTGTTACCAATACCACTCAATACTGCATCAAACTTTAGATCCATTGCCTTGTAATTTGGGGTGTCCACATTGGCAATATTCGAGCTTAATACCGCTGCTCTGTCCAAACGAAACTGCACTATCTTGGGGTGAACCCCAAGCGCATCGTCTAAGTGAATCATGCCCTAGCCTCATCCATCATCGACCCGATTTAAAAGCAAAATAGGTCGTTATAGTTTTGTGTATTTCTCACTCAACCCAAGTTGAAATGAGAATGCTATAACCTATAGTTAGGAATAATTAGCGTGTCAAATTTGAGAACGCTCACAAATAGTAATTATTGGGACTTGACATGAAAGAATGTTCGTTAACTGAATTCGGTAACCCGAGTATTAAGATGCGTAAATTCCTGCTTAAACACGCCGGGCATTTCTCTAATGAAGTTGTTGATATTTTTAAATTTAACTTCTCTTGTCGACACGTTAAAGCCAGTTTTTCAGAGGCGCACAAACCACCTAAAAACAGCATCAAAACAGTGCTAAACATCGAAGACTTCGGTCATGTTTTTTTCTTTATCGAGCCACAAGCTGCCGATATTCTGCTATACAAGCACCTAAACACACCATCACCTACCCAAAAATCGAAGAGAAGTAGTAGTGACACAACACTCACTCAAACTCACTTAAGACTGTTTCAAAAGCTCACTATGGCGATCACTAACATTCTTACTGCTGATGCAAGCCATTACGCGGTTGAACATACAGATCATCAGCCTTCAGACATTGGTACTACCATCACTTTCAGCTTCGATGAGCAACAAATCGACATCACTTTTATGTTGGATGATAGATATGTTAAGAAGCTACGCGACGTGATGGAAAGTAACGAAACTTTCGATAGAGAGGAAATCCTAAACAATTTGCGATATCAGCCGGTTGAATTGGGGTGTGTAATGCTCCACGGACAGTGCACGCTGCACGAGTTGTCCAAACTGCAACCCGGTGATTTTATGCCCATGACCTTATGTAAAAACTTGACGGTCAAAGTAAATGGGCACCCAACTTTTTTTGGCAAACTTCAATCTATTAACTCTGAGTTAGGAGTAGAAATCGATGGCTAGCGATAAACAAACTCCGCCCATTGACAATTCGATGAGCGACCTCAACTTACACGAAGAATTGCCAGATCTCGACGATTTGGATTTGGATGACCTTGCAGACGATATTGAATTCGAAGCTGAGCAAAGTGATGTCAGCAATGTATCCCTACTGAAAAGCATTCCTGTCGACATCACGGTAGAAGTTGCTCGTAAAACGTTAATCTTAGACGAGCTGCTCAATTTGAAAGCCGGCAGCGTAGTCATGTTAGAGAAACACGAGGGTGACCCGGTAGATATAAAAATCAATGGTACTGCATTTGGTACTGGCGAAATCGTCTCAAAGAATGGTCAATATGGCGTTAGGTTGTTGAGCATTATAAAAAAACCTAGCAAGTAGCTGTTTGGGCGAGCTCAAGGACGACAATGCCAATACGAATTTTACTGATGGTGCTTACTTTTTGGTTCTCTCCTACGCAAGCAGAGGGGCTGACTATATTGAGTGAAACCAACACATCAGAAGGGGCTGAATACAGCGTTAAGCTGCAAATTCTGATATTGATGACGATGCTGAGTTTTGTGCCAGCGTTTGTCATCATGTGCACCAGTTTCACAAGGATCATTATCGTATTAGCGATATTACGCCAAGCCTTAGGATTACAACAAACGCCTCCTAATCAGGTTTTGATTGGTATTGCCCTGATCTTTACTTTGCTGATTATGCGGCCTGTCTGGACCAAGATATACGACACGGCTTATGTTCCTTATTCCACCGACGATATCACTCTAATGGAGGCCTTAGCCTCGGCAGAAAAACCACTGCGCCGTTATATGCTGGACCAAACCCAACGCAAAGCGCTCGAGCAAGTGACGAAAATAGCCGGAGAGAAAACCCTCGCCTCTGATGAAGAAATCCCTTTCTTAATATTACTACCCGCTTATTTGCTGAGTGAGTTAAAGGTGGCGTTTCAGATTGGTTTCATGCTGTTTCTGCCGTTTTTAGTGATCGATCTCGTTGTCGCATCTGTACTGATGTCCATGGGTATGATGATGCTTTCGCCACTCATTGTTTCCTTACCCTTTAAGCTCTTAGTATTTGTCATCGTTGACGGGTGGGGTTTGCTGATGGGTAGCCTTGCCAATAGTTTTTGGATTAGCGGATGAGTCCAGAAGAAGCCGTTACGCTTGTCAGTCAAGCCATATGGGTCATCATCCTGATGGTCTCTGTACTAATTGTACCCAGCCTTATCGTCGGCTTAGTGGTAGCCATCTTCCAAGCGGTTACCCAAGTCAACGAGCAGACGCTGAGTTTTCTTCCAAGACTTCTAGTGACCTTACTGTCCATCATTTTGGCGGGGCATTGGCTACTACAGGAAATCAGTGACCTATTTCTGTTTATCTTTGATGCGATTCCGACCAAAGTTGGGTAATCGTGATGCAGCTTACATTTACTGAAATCACTCAATGGCTTGGTATTTTATGGTGGCCCTTTGTCCGTTTAACGGGCCTATTTCTTATTGCGCC
The DNA here is from genome assembly GCF_027586995.1 of Vibrio sp. La 4.2.2. Taxonomy (NCBI): domain Bacteria; kingdom Pseudomonadati; phylum Pseudomonadota; class Gammaproteobacteria; order Vibrionales; family Vibrionaceae; genus Vibrio; species Vibrio sp. La 4.2.2. The sequence continues at coordinate 22,640 of NZ_JAPPTJ010000011.1, read as the reverse complement.
TTTCTTTGGTGACAACGCGATTCCTGTAAGAGTTAAGCTACTGTTTGCTTTTATCTTTTCGTTACTGCTGGCTCCGCTGGTCCACGAAGTGCCACCCTTTAATCCATTTAGTATCGATACCCTATTGTTTTCTCTGTATCAGTTAATTTTTGGTTTCCTCGTTGGCTTCGCCGTTATGATCTTCTTCACTATTTTTTCTATTGCAGGACAAGCTATTTCGATGCAGATGGGACTAGCGATGGCGGTGATGAATGATCCAGCTAATGGCATCAGTATCGCCATTATTGGACGGATTATGTTTATCACCTCAATGCTACTGTTCCTATCCCTTGATGCGCATTTGGTGGTGCTGTTGGTGTTCAAAGAGAGCTTTACCTATTGGCCGCTTGACTCCACTTTCCCCTTCAGCAGTATCGATTATGTACTCAAAATGGTGTCGTGGATGTTTGCGACAGGTTTGCTAGTGGCAGTGCCCGCGATAGTGGTGATGCTGCTTAGTAACATCACTTTTGGTCTGATGAATAAAGCGGCCCCTTCCCTAAACGTGTTCGCACTTGGTTTTCCAATGACCATGTTACTGGGCTTATTTGCGTTAATGGCATCCTTAACGGGTATTGGCGATCACTACTTTGATTTAGTTCTGGAGCTTAACCAACACCTGCATTACATGTTGAGGCTACCTAATGTCTGAGCATCAAGATTCGGGCGATAAAAGTGAACAGCCCAGCCAACATAAACTCTCCAAAGCTCGCAGAGAGGGACAAGTTCCGCGTGCCAAAGAGTTTGTCTCTTCTATCACCCTTATCAGCGTGGTGGCCTATTACGTCCTGAATATCGATATGATTAAGCAAACATTTATTGAGCTGTTCTTAGTCAGTTTTCAATTCGATACTCAAACCATCAGCCATTGGATGACTTCGGTCGAACTGTTAGGCACCGCCCTTTTTTCCATGGTGATGTTGTTTTTTCCGCTATTGATTTACCAAATTATCGCCGCCATATTTGGCTCTACTTTATTGGGAGGGTGGATTTTCAGCCCTTCACTACTAACGCCCAAGCTTGAAAAAATCAGTCCTATAAAAGGGATAAAGCGTATTTTCTCAACACAGTCCGTGGTGGAGCTGTTTAAAAATGTGTTTAAGGTAACGCTGTTTTTCAGTTTGTTGTACTGGGTGATTTCCAGCTATATCTCCGTCATCACTAACCTGGTAAGTGCCCACTTTGATACTGTGGTGTTCACTGTCGCTACGATTACCATAGAGTACCTTGGTTACTTGCTGCTTATTGTTCTGATATTTGGCCTTTTTGACTTCCCCTATCAGCGTCATGAATTTACTAAGCAAATGAAGATGACTAAACAAGAGGTAAAAGATGAGCATAAGGAGCAAGAGGGACGCCCAGAAGTGAAGGCGCGAATCCGACAAATCCAAACTCAAAATGCCAAACGAGGTGCCAATGAAAGAGTGCCAAAAGCCAATGTGGTACTCACTAACCCTACGCAATATGCCGTCGCCTTGATTTATGATTTGACTCAGGCCGAAGCACCTTTTGTTGTTGCGAAAGGCAAAGATGAAGTGGCGGTATACATTCGTGAATTGGCAGCGAAACACAGTGTTGAAGTGGTGGAAAGTGCTGAGCTTACTCGAGCTATTTACAATACGACCCAAGTTGACCAAATGGTGCCTAATCAATTGTTTGTGGCCATCGCTCACATTCTTACCTACGTTAACCAACTGAAAGCATGGCGCCAAGGACAAAGAAGCAAGCCAAATGGCTTGCCTCGTTTCGATATCCCTAAGGTTTGGTCTGATCCTAATGAACCGGCTGAGTAACCGTCTCTAGTCTGACAGCCGACACTTTAAACTCAGGTATTTTGGCGTAAGGATCCGTAGCGGTATTGGTTAGCTTGTTCGCCGCAGACTCGGCAAAGTGGAACGGCACAAATACCACACCTTGTTGCATTCGCTTAGTGACAAAAGCAGGCGCACTAATTTCACCACGACGTGACACCAGTTTCACGGTCTCACCATTAGTAATACCTAATCGCTCTGCTTCTTCCACACTCACCATAATGCGTGGTCCCGCAAGATTGTCTAACCCTTTAGTTTTACGAGTCATGGTACCAGTGTGGAACTGTTCTAGAAGACGCCCCGTCGTCAATATTAACGGGTATTCGTCATCAGGGAGCTCTGCGGCATATTCGAATGGAATAGCTTTCATCGCCCCTTTACCGCGAACGAACTGGTCTTTGTGCATGATGCGCGTACCAAATGGCTTAACCTCATTACACGGCCATTGCAGACCATTACCACCTATCGACTGCCAACGAATACCATGATATTGCGGTGTGACATCGGCGATTTCCTCAGTAATATCCTGAACCGTTTGGTAGGCCCAATCACTGCCCATAGCATTGGCGATTTCTTGAATAATGCGCCAGTCTTCTTTCGCTTCACCCGGAGCTTGAACCGCAGGCACTAAACGCTGAACTCGTCGTTCTGTATTGGTAAAGTGTCCAGCCTTCTCTGCAAACGAGTAAGACGGCAGAACCACATCCGCGAGTTGCGCGGTTTCCGTTAGGAATATGTCCTGAACCACTAAGAAATCGAGCGACTTCAATCCATGAACGGCGTGCGCTTGGTCTGGGTCACTAAGCACAGGGTTCTCGCCCATGACATACAACGCCTTAATGTCACCATCACAGGCACCATCAATGATTTCCGTCAGCGTTTTACCTTTCTCTGTCGGTAAGGTCTCACTATTCCAAGCCTTGGCGAATTTGGCCTGAACCTCTGGATTAGTGACCTTCTGATAGCCTGGATAATCCGTTGGTAGAGCCCCCATATCACATGAGCCTTGAACGTTTGATTGACCACGTAGAGGGTTAATGCCGCCACCTTCAACTCCGACGTTACCACAAAGCATTTGTAGATTGGCTATCGAGCGCACGTTGTCGTGACCTGTCGTGTGCTGCGTGATTCCCATCGAGTAGAACACTGACGTGACTTTTGCCGTGCCAATGAGCTCTGCCAATCGCTCGATATCGAACGCAGCCACACCGGTCACCAACGCAGCATTAGCCGGTGAGTAAGACTCTTTACGAATCTCTTCAAGCAAGTCGCTATAACCTTCGGTGCGCTCTTCAATATAGGCATCATCTTGCCAGCTATTTTTATCAATCACATGCATGATTGAGTTAAGTAACATAACGTCTGTACCTGGACGGTGACGAACATACAATTTGGCATGATCGACCATATCGATACGTTTTGGATCGGCCACAATCAAGGTTGCCCCGTCCGCGACTGCTTGTTTGATATGAGAAGCAATGATTGGGTGAGCAGCACTGGTGTCTGAACCAATAATAAAGATAACGTCCGAGTGTTTGATACTTGGAATATCGTTGGTCATCGCGCCACTACCAAACGCTGCTTCCAAACCTGTTACTGTCGAGGAGTGACACAACCGCGCACAGTGGTCGATATTGTTGGTGCCAATTTCACGACGGAACAGTTTTTGGAATGCGTAGTTATCTTCATTAGTGGTTTTTGCCGATGAGAAACCAGCCAAGCTGTCACTGCCATACATAGACTTAATTTTACTCAGCTTATCAGCGACGTACTGCACGGTTTCATCCCAAGAGGCAGGCACCAATTCGCCTGCTTTTCTAATCAGTGGCGTAGAAAGTCGCTCTTCACTTTGGATGAAATCAAAGCCAAAGCGGCCTTTCACACACAACATGCCTTGGTTTACTGGAGACGTTTTATCCCCTTTGACGTAACGAATTTTGTTGTTCGCCGCATCCACGTATAGCTCAACACGACAACCTACCCCACAATAAGTACAGATAGTTTTCACCGGTGTCAGCATCTCGATTCGACCGTGAGATTTATCTCGCTTATCAGACAGCGCTCCCGTTGGACACACCTGAACGCACGCACCACATTGAACGCAGTTACTATCGCCCATAGTGGCACCGTTAGGAAAAGAAGGACGATGTGACGTTTCTGAAAAGTTTAATATACCGTGAACCGATTCGGTCTGACACGCATGAACACACGAGCCACAACTAATACAACGGTTTGCATCGAAAACAATAAACTCGCTGGTTTTGTCCACTGGGAACATTTTACGCTGGTTAATGTTTATCTCTCGATAATCCACTTTGTACTCAGTGGCGTAATCGCGAAGGTCACATTGAGTGTTTGCTTGGCAGCCACATTCTAAACAGCGCGCAGCCTCGGCAATGGCCTTCTCATCCGACATACCCAGTTCAACTTCTTGATAAGTTGTTTGGCAGGCTTCTACTGACAACTGCTCAGCTTTAGCTCGCGCTTTGGCTTTTTCTTGCAGATATTCTGTTTGGCGAACTTCGCTCAAACGCTCTGCTTTGTGACTATTAAACGCTCTAGGTTCAGGTTTAAAGTGACCTTGAAGAATGTAACGCTCAATAGCATCGGCAGCCTTCTTGCCATCAGCGATAGCTTCAATGGCAGTCGCTGGTCCACGTCTGAAATCACCAATACTGTATACATTGTAACCATGGTGCATCGAATCACCGTCAGAAGACGCAGTACCCCAATCGGTCAAAGGCAAAGGATGTTTGGCGGATTTAAGAAACTCGACGTCCGGTTTTTGCGATAGCGCGGAGATAACAGTATCAAAAGCGACAGTCTCAGTTTTATCGGTAGAGACAGGGCGGCGGCGACCAGAACTATCAGGCTCTCCCAACTCCATTATCTCTAACTCGATATGCTCAACACGCCCCTGTGAATCGGCAAGATTGCATTTGGGATTGGTCAAAAACTTAAACTTAACCCCTTCTAGCTCTGCCGCTTCAATCTCATGCAGTTCGGCTGGCATCTCATTTCGAGTGCGACGATAGATAATGGTCGTCTCCGCACCTTCGCGAATGGCAGTTCGCGCACAATCAATCGCGGTATTACCACCACCGATCACAGCCACCTTCTTGCCAATTGTGAAGGTTTTGTCCGTCATATGGTCTTTTAGGAAATCAACACCAAGTATACAACCCTCTAAGTCAGAGCCCGGATACGGCATATTGACCGCTTTGGTTGCTCCAACAGCAAGGCAGACCGCTTCATAGTTGTCTGTCAGCTCATCAAGAGCAATATCTTTACCAAGAAGTGTATTGGTATGGATTCTCATCCCACCACGGCACATCAGCTCAATTTCTTTATCCAGAATATCTTTCGGCAAACGGTACTCTGGAATGCCATAGCGAAGCCAGCCACCAGCCTCTGGCATAGATTCAAAAATGTCGACAGCAAAACCTTGGTAGCTAAGGTAATAACCACATGCCAATCCACCTGGCCCTGCACCAACAATGGCGACTCGGTGGCCGTTGTAAGGGAGTTTCGGCGGCTCAAATTGCTCGGCTAGCGATAAATCAATATCTGCGGCGTGACGTTTAAGCTGGCGAATTGCGAGCGGTTCGTCAACCAAGGTACGACGACATTCATGTTCACAAAAAGCAGGACACACACGACCAATGGAAATCGGCATAGGTAGCGTGTCTTTGATGATTTTTACGGCTTCGTGATGATCGCCTTGTGCGATATGGTGTAGGTAGGTTTGAATATCGACATGTGCAGGACATGCGACTTTGCAGGGTGCTTCACAGTCGGCATTGTGATCCGCAAATATTTTATTGAGTGCCTGTCTTCTAAGGTTGTTAATTTGAGCGGACTGAGTAACGATGGTCATGCCATCTTGGATTTTTGTCTCACACGCCTTAACAATACCTTTCCCCACCACTTCAACGACACAAAGGTCGCATGACTGCTTGTCGTCGTGCTTACTGATGGAGCAAAGAGAAGGGACATCAACTTGAATATCTTTTGCGACATCTAGGATGCTCTTGTTTTCGCGCAGAAGATACGTTTGACCGTTGATAATTACATTCATATAGAGCTATCTCTTTCAGATCGATGAAAAAACTCCACTGAACTCGCACTCGAAAGCACACGACGTTATCGCCGTGTAAGAAAGGTAACACGCAGTTTATTGACGCTATCTAGCGACTGAAAAACCTCGTAGACACAAAACCTTGTAATAAGTACGACAAACCATCAGTCAATCTCTGCTCTAATGATCCGTGTCACAGTGGTAGAACAAATCTAAAATGAGAAATCTTGGTGCTCTCAGGGAGTCCCCCTTCAAGGGGATTTAAATTAGGAGCGAAACTACCTTAATTATACCCACAGTGTAATTAAGGTCAAACATCCCTACTTTAAGTGAGTGTAATTCTCATTGGCGTAAAATGGTAAATAGTGAATCGCAGTGATTGATACCTTAATCAGGTCAGCAGAAATCATAACGAGGATTCAAAAATGAAAGTACTTAAAGATATCGCCATCAGCTCTATTATCACTACTGTCGTAATGCTAGTACTCAATGCTTCTTGGGACTGGGTGTTCATCGCAAGCCTTGAAGTGGCAGTATATGCATCGGTGGTGTTAACCGGCATGCTTAAAGGTGCTATCTCGCTTGAAAAAGTTATGGCGTCGTACTTTCTTAAGCACAAAACTCTACCAAAGCTCAAACGTGGTATTTCGTCTTACATTATCTTAGTGGGCTCGAAGTTTCTCGCCATGGGCATTATCGCTATGCTGTTCGGTCAGCATGTAGCCTTTACAGGTGCATTTGGTGGCGTTGTCGCGTTCTTCGCTATTATCTTTGCCGTGCTGGGCTTGGAAGGCGTCGTAGCAAAACTCGGCAGCAAAGCTAGACTAGCTTAAAGAAGTTTTTGATACTCAGAAATGCAAAAAACCTCGCTAAAAAGCGAGGTTCTTTTGAAAGTAAAAAGCCCCGCTATGAAAGCGAGGCTTTTTGAAAAGTGGTCGGTGAAGAGGGATTCGATGGGACTGGCCATCCAGCCCCTGACCCGCATGGGTTCTTCTCCACTACTAAAATTATGCTTAGAAAGTAAAAAGCCCCGCTTTGAAAGCGAGGCTTTTTGAAAGTGGTCGGTGAAGAGGGATTCGAACCCCCGACCCTCTGGTCCCAAACCAGATGCGCTACCAAGCTGCGCTATTCACCGAGATTGTTGTCTTGAGTTTTGCTCAACAACGGATGCGTATATTAATGATAAATTCTTTTGAAGCAAGGCTTTTATAACAACTTTCTTTGCATTTGAGTTTGATTGCTCATCATATCGCCAGAAGCACGAAAAATGTGACCAAATACACACAGTGACATACAGGTTATTAACACTCAAAGTACAATTGATCCAGATCAGTGTTCATTTTAACACCAAAAGTTAACTTATCCCTGTCGTCAATACTTTGGAGGAAACATGGACTTTTGGCTTGATCTCCTATTTGGTAATGCAGTGGGCTTATCTTCAATGCTAGTTATCTTTGCAGCGCTGGGCTTGATGCTGTTTTACGGTGGTTTCTTCATCTACAAAGTAATGAATGACAAATCTCCTCACTAGAATCGCTTAGCTTCTATTTCGAATAGAAAACCGCTATGCACCGGAGTGGATCGCCTGTTCACTCCGGTTTTTTATTGCTCTCACCTATTGCTAATATTCGTATATACTCCAGTTAAAATGGCTTATCCGAGATGAAGTTATGTCTCAAGACGATGATCTGGATCTATTCCAACAGATGATGGGCGATGTGAAGCCGATTCACAGCGACACCGTTGAACTTAAAAAGACCCACCAAGTGTCTGACGCGCATTTGGCCAAGCGAGAAGCAGCACTCTGGCTTTCTGAGCAAGACCCTGAGTACCTTTCAATTGATTACGCTCCGATGATCAAACCAGACGACTTAATTGAGTTTAAGCGTGATGGCATGCAGGAAGGTGTTTACCGCAAACTGAGACTGGGTAAGTATCCGCTGCAAGCAAAACTCGACTTACACCGGAGAACGCTTAAAGAAGCACGCGATGAAGTGGTGAAGTTTCTGCAACAGTGTATGCGTATGGACATCCGCACTGTGCTTATTGTACATGGGCGCGGCGAACGCTCTAACCCACCAGCATTAATGAAGAGTTATCTTGCACATTGGCTAACTCAGATAAAAGATGTTCAGTGCGTTCATAGTGCGCAGCGGTTCCATGGAGGAAGTGGTGCGGTCTACGTTATGCTAAGAAAGAGCCAAGAAAAGAAGCTTGAGAATCGAGAGCGTCATCAAAAACGTACGAGTTAAGTGACTTACCGCTCAGTTGAGTATAAAATACGCGACCTTAATTTTGTGTCTGACCAATATAGAGTGAATACTGCGCATGCCTAACGCTGCTGAAGGAAAACGCCTTAACAAATACATTAGTGAAACTGGCTTTTGTTCTCGTCGTGAAGCTGACAAGCTGATCGAACAACAACGTGTCACTATTAATGGCAAAATTCCTGAGATGGGAACCAAAGTGTTGTCAGGAGACAATGTTGAAATCGACGGTAAACCAGTTCGCAGCAAAGAGAAACCAGTCTATATTGCGTTGAACAAACCAACGGGTATCACATGTACAACCGAACGTGATGTTCCGGGCAACATCGTTGATTTCGTTGGCCATCACAAACGTATCTTCCCAATTGGTCGACTAGATAAACCGTCCGATGGTCTTATCTTTTTGACTAACGATGGCGACATCGTTAACAAGATTCTCCGTGCGGGTAACAATCACGAGAAAGAGTATGTAGTACGTGTCGACAAACCTGTAACTCGTGATTTCTTGAAAAAGATGGGCTCAGGTGTTGCGATTCTGGACACAGTAACTCTGCCTTGTCGTGTCGAGCAGGAAACCAAATTTTCTTTCCGTATTACCCTAACTCAAGGGTTAAACCGTCAAATTCGCCGTATGTGTGAAGCACTGGGTTTCGAAGTGTTAAAACTTCGCCGAGTCCGCATTATGAACATCTCTATTGATGGAATTCCCAATGGCAAATGGCGCTACTTAACTGATCAGGAAGTGGCTGAGATTCACCGCCTTTGTGAAGGTTCAGTGAGTACGGAAGAAGCATCACGCAAAGATGCTAAAGGTCGTCATATCACTAAGGCTACCGATGCTAAGCTGCATGACGCTCGAGCAGAAGCAAAGCGTGACAAAATGAAGACCTTCTCTGGACACGGTGCAGATGAGTTTCGTCGTAGCCCGAATAAAAACAAACGTCACAAGCAAGAGCAAGGACGTTCAGATAAGGCTCGTAATCACCATGGTAAGACGCAAAACCGTAAACCGGTTGCTGCTAAACCAGATTCATCTAAGCCAAGTAAACCGAGAACGCGCGTTGGCGGTACCCTATCTCTCAAGAAATAGTCAGTGTAAATGAGGCCTGCTTAGGCCTCACATAAGTTGACAAACTTCGCACGCGTTAGCATCGCCAAATCACTCGGTGCTAACTCAATCTCCAAACCTCTTTTTCCAGCACTGACGCACATTTGCGCTCTCGCTTCCGCTGAGATATGAATAAAGGTCGGTAACAACTTCTTTTGACCAAGGGGGCTGATGCCACCCAACACATAACCCGTGGTTTTTTGTGCGATATCTTTATCTGCCATCTCCGCTTTTTTCCCACCAGCAGCCTTTGCTGCGAGTTTTAGGTTCAGCTTTTCTTCAACAGGTATCACCGCCACAGCAAGGTTTTTCGGTTCTCCATTGATGGCGAACAGTAGAGTTTTAAACACGGATTCAGGATCTTGTCCTAACGCTTCTACCGCCTCTAAACCATAACTTTCATGCCTTGGGTCATGGTCATATTGATGAACGGTATGAGTGATTTTTTTCTTTTTGGCAAGGTTAATAGCCGGTGTCATAACGTATCCTTGGTAGTTGCTACCGTTAACGTCGACTCTTGAGATTAGAGTCGTCAAAATAGAAAAGCGGCGCCGAATGGCGCCGCTCTATTTTATCTACTAAACCGGAATAAAAGTCTAGTTCTTATAGATGATTTCGCCTTTAGGCTGATACTTATTCACATCGATTGGGCTGTTTGCTTCTAGGTACTCTTTAAGTACTTCCGCATCCACAAAGCCAGTGTTTACGTGACCAGGGTGACCTGTAAGCTTCGGATAACCGTCACCACCAGCTGCGTTAAAGCTTGGTACAGTGAAACGGTATGTTGCTTTAGGGTCTAGAGGCTTACCATTGATAACAACATTCGATACTGCATCTTTACCCACTGTCATAGAAATGCCAGCGAATTGAGCATAAGCACCAGAATCTACAGGTTTCGTTGCTACTACGTTCAAGTAATCGACAACTTCAGCACCTGTCATATCGGTGTAAGTAATAATGTTGCCAAATGGCTGTACGATAAGTACATCTTTGTAAGTCACATCACCTTCAGCGATAGAGTCACGTACACCACCAGAGTTCATGACGGCAAAGTCAGCTTTAGCACGTTCCATGTGAGCCGTACCAATCAGACGACCTAGGTTAGTTTGCTGGAAGCGAACAACATTACGGTCACCCTCTAGCTTACCGTTCGTTTCAGCAATTTTCGCACCTAGTTGCTCTTGGCCTTTTTCCTGGAATGGCGTTAAGAATGCCACCATTTCTGCATCTTTCTTGATTTCATCTTCAACAAGAACACGTTGCTTCTTGCCATCGATCTTAACTTTCTTCTTAAGGTTTACAGGGATAAGGTCATAGCTGACCATATCTAGCTCACCATTTTTGAATTCGTAGTCGGCACGGCCAACGTACTTACCCCACTCGTACGCTTGCACAATCCAAGTGCCGTTTTGGATGTCAGGCTTACATTCATCACTTGGCTTGAAGTTCTTCTTAACGACGTTAGGACCTTCCATACAAACCGGCTCTTGTGAGTGACCACCCACAATCATGTCTAAGTCGCCTTCATCAAGGTAACGAGCAAGCGCAACATCACCTGGGGCGTTTACACCACGCTTACCATTTTCGTAGTGACCCATGTGGGTAACTGCGAAAATTAGATCAGGTTTCTCTGTCTCTTTTAGCTCAGCGATCAGTTTCTTTGCTTCTACTTTCGGATCGCGGAACTCGATACCACCGATGTATTCAGGGTTACCGATCTTCGCAGTGTCTTCCGTTGTTAGACCAATAACAGCGATCTTAATGCCCTGCTTGTTGAAAATGTGGTATGCATCAAACAGGCGTTCACCTGTTTTCTTGTCATAAATGTTTGCAGACAGCATTGGGAAGTTAGCCCACTCTTTTTGCTTAAATAGCACTTCTAGCGGGTTGTCAAATTCATGGTTACCAAGTGCCATAGCATCGTAACCAATCATGCTCATACCTTTAAAGTCAGGCTCAGCATCTTGTAAATCAGACTCTGGAACCCCAGTGTTGATATCACCGCCAGATAGAAGCAATACGCTGCCACCATCCGCTTCAACGTCAGCACGAATTTGGTCAATCAGCGTCTTACGCGCTGCCATACCGTACTCACCATATTTGTTTTCCCAGAAGCGACCGTGGTGATCGTTAGTATGAAGAATAGTGAGCTTATAAGTCTCATCAGCATTCCATTCTTGCTCTGGTTGGGTTGCGCATCCTGCTAGTGACGCGATGATAGCCGCACTTAGTACGGACTTAAACATAAGGCTTTTTTTCATTTTCATACCTTTGAATTTTGGGGATCCACTGCCTATAGCGTTGTATAAACGCCACACATTTGCCGATTTGTAACGAATAGACATAAAGAGAAACATCGACAAAATATGCGATAGTTTAAATTAACCCTACGAACATAACATTCTCATTTCACTTTTATGTAATCTATGTCACAAGTTGCTGAGTATCAGGTTATAAACTCATCAGAATAAATTTGTGATTCTACATAAGGTTAATTAAAGCACTGAGGTATGGCGAGGGATTCAGCTGTTACGAGGTTGTAATTCTGAGAAGAAACGATTGCTCAACATATTTAGTGAACATAAAAAAGAAGCCAGTCTAAATGACTGGCTTCTATATCAGAAATAAGCACGCTTATTTAATGTCAATGTGCTCAAAACCTTTGATAAGATCATCCAACGCTTTCATTTGCGCTAAGAATGGTTCTAGCTTATCTAAAGGCAGTGCTGACGGACCGTCACATAGTGCTTTATCTGGATTCGGGTGCGCTTCAATAAATAGACCCGCAATTCCCGTCGCAAGTCCCGCTTTTGCAAGCTCGACCGTTTGTTCACGACGACCACCAGATGCCGCACCCGATGGATCACGCATTTGTAGTGAGTGCGTCACATCGAAAATGATTGGGCTACCGTTAGAAGCTTTTTTCATCACGCCAAAGCCAAGCATGTCGACCACAAGGTTATCGTAACCATGACATGAGCCACGTTCACAAAGAATGATTTTATCGTTACCACACTCAGCGAACTTATCAACAATGTTACCTACTTGCCCAGGGCTCATAAACTGAGGCTTCTTAACGTTGATAACCGCATTTGTTTTTGCCATCGCTTCAACAAGGTCAGTCTGACGAGCTAAGAAGGCTGGTAGCTGAATAACATCTACCACGTCAGCAACAGGTTGTGCTTGCTCTTCTGTATGAACATCCGTAATGATTTTCACGCCAAAGGTGTCTTTTAGCTCTTGGAAAATCTTCATGCCTTCTTCAAGGCCAGGGCCACGATAAGAATGCACTGAGCTACGGTTCGCTTTATCAAACGACGCTTTAAATACGTATGGAATACCTAGCTTTTCTGTCACCTTCACATAGTGCTCACAGATTTGCATCGCTAAATCACGTGATTCCAGCACATTCATTCCAGCAAAAAGCGTGAACGGCTTATCATTTGCTACCGGGATATCACCTACGTGTACCGTTTTCATTTCCATGTTTGTTATCTCAATATTTAGTGAAGAGTGACAGGTGAGCGACTGATCGCCGAAACCTGCGTTTTCAGTAATTCTATTGCCGGATCATCTGGGCACTGATCGATGAAATACTGAAAATCAGTTGCCGCGATTTGATGACAATCCAGTTGTTGATAAATATAGCCTCTATCCCGAATCTCATAAGGGTCATCGGGAACAAAAGTCAAAGCCAGATCGGTACATTGCAATGCAAGCGTGTACTTCTCTTCTCGCAATAATGCGCTTTTAAGTAAAGCTAGCCAGCGACCAATTACCGTTGGGTTATCAACTGTCGCTAAATGTTTTGCCTCTAACTTCACCAACGGACCATCGTTGCCAATTAGCCAAGCGTGTAGACGCTTCTTGCTAACATATTCCCCATCGTAAGGGTTGATGTAGCTTGGTGCTTCATTTGGCCAACAGACTTTAATCAAAAACTGCGTTGGGAATGTTACAGCTTCTAATGGAAGACCGAGCTTTCTCCCTAAGTAAAGCAAGATAGCTCCTAGACTAACCGGTATGCCTTTGCGTCGCTCAAGGACTTTATCGATAAACGCATTTTCAGAGGAAAAATACGCATCATGGTCCCCACTAAACTGCCACTCGGTGTAAAACAGTCTTAACAGCGAGTCTAGGCGCTGCTTATCATCGCGCAAATGGAACAATTGCTGCTCAGCTTCTTCCAATAAACGAGCTAGCTCTAACTCCGCCCAATGATCTTGAGTATTAGGATCCACCGCTTTGTTTAAGATCAGTGCTCCTTCAACCAACTCAATAGCATCAAAATCTTCGTCAAACAGTTCAATCATTGCTTACCCCATAAGGAATGGCGTTTTCAGCATGGCAATCTTAGCTGCCATCATTAACCATCCCAATGCGCCTAAAAACGCACATGTTCTTAATAAGTTGTTCTTTGCTAATTTAATCGTGAAAAACGCCAACGCAAAATAAGCCATAATGCAGGTGACTTTTTCGGTCATCCACGGCGCTGCAGCCGTAAATGGGACAAAACCTGTGATTGCAATCAAACCAAAGCCTGATAACAACAGTAGTGAATCATTAATGTGAGGGAAGCGCTTCAAAAACGGATGATTCACCTTCGGGGAGTTAGCGACCAGTAAGCCAAATCGTACTGATAGCAACACCACTGATATGGCGATGGTCATCAAGTGAAAATGCTTTAATCCTTCATACATGCTGCTTCTCTCTTTCTCTTTATTGTATTTCTGTTATGGGTTCCATTGCCCAAGAGTCACACGATCATTGCCGGCGTAATCTTGTTCAGTGACTACATGACAAAAGCCATTGTTTTCCAAGATTTCTCTTACAGCTTGCCCTTGCTCAAAGCCATGCTCAAACAACAGCCAGCCGCCCTCAAGCAAATGAGTGGGCGCTTTAGCCGTGATGGTCTCAATATCCGCCAGCCCATTATTCTCAGCGACTAATGCCGTTGATGGTTCAAATCGAACATCACCTTGAGATAGATGGGGATCATTTTCGTCAATGTAAGGGGGATTGGAAACAATTACGCTAAATTTGTGCACAAGATCGACAGGTTCGAACCAACTTCCCTGCGCAAACTGACAATTGGTAATATTGAGTTTTGTCGCGTTGCTTCGAGCGAGCTCTACCGCTTCCGTTTGAAAATCAACTCCCATTACTGAGCGTGTTTTCAGTTCTGAAGCCAGTGCCAACGCGATTGCTCCGGTGCCCGTACCTAAGTCTAAAATATCACCATCATTCACAAGGGCCTTATCAAGTGCGAGCTCAACTAAGCGTTCTGTATCAGGTCTTGGGATAAGCGTGCTTGGAGCGACATTTAAAGGCAGCGACCAAAACTCTCGTTCACCAAGAATATACGCTACGGGTTCGCCTGCGATACGACGATTTAACAACGCCTCGAACTGCTCTGCTTCATTAGACGTTAATGCTTTTTCAGGCCAGGTAAGTAGATAACTACGCGGTTTTTCAAGAACATGACACAGCAGGACCGCCGCATCTAATGAAGGTGATTCGCTACCAGACCCAGAAAGAACAAGCGATGCTCGTTTGAGCACCGCTTCAATAGACATATCCAATGACATGGATTAGTTGTGCTCCGCTAGAGCCGCAAGTTGGTCAGCTTGGTGTTCTTGCAGTACCGGATCAACAAGAGACTGCAAGTCACCTTCCATGACCTCAGACAGACGATATAACGTCAAGTTGATGCGATGGTCTGATACACGACCTTGTGGGTAGTTATAAGTACGAATACGGTCACTACGATCACCTGAACCCAATAGGTTACGACGGGTATCTGACACTTCAGCGGCACGCTTTGCTTCTTCTGCGGCAATAATACGCGCGGCAAGAACAGACATCGCTTTCGCTTTGTTCTTATGTTGAGAACGCTCGTCTTGACACTCAACCACAGTCCCTGTTGGTAAGTGAGTAATACGAATAGCTGAGTCAGTAGTATTAACGTGCTGACCACCCGCGCCTGATGCACGGAACGTATCGATTTTAAGATCAGCCGCTTTGATCTCTGGGATCTCTGCTTCAGGAATTTCAGCCATAACCGCAACAGTACATGCTGAAGTGTGAACACGACCTTGAGATTCTGTTGCTGGAACTCGTTGAACACGGTGGCCGCCAGATTCAAACTTAAGCACGCCATAAGCACCATCACCAGACACTTTAGCGATCATTTCTTTATAGCCGCCTTGCTCTGATTCATTTGAGCTCATCACTTCGATACGCCAGCCTTTCTTCTCCGCGTATTTGCTGTACATACGGAATAAGTCACCTGCGAAAATACCTGCTTCATCACCACCTGCACCAGCGCGGATTTCTAAGAAGCAGTTACGCTCATCGTTTGGATCTTTCGGTAGAAGAAGTACCTGCAGTTCATCCGCAAGACGCTCAATAGTCGCCTTCGCTTCTTTGATTTCTTCTTGTGCCATTTCACGCATTTCTGCGTCATCTTCGTTTGCCATATCTTCAGCCGCTTCAAGATCTTCTTGTGCTTGCTGATAGGCTTGGAAACACTTGGTCACTTCTTCAAGTTGCGAGTACTCTCTTGAAAGAGCGCGGAATTTGTCTTGGTCTCCAATGATCTCTGGATCGCCAAGTAGATGCTGAACTTCTTCATATCGTTCAACAAGAGTTTCCAATTTAACTAAAATGGAGGCTTTCATAATTGCAGTCTTTTCTCAGGGTAAGGCTTATTTAGTTTGGTCTAAACCCAAACTTTGTCGGATGACCATCAGTTTAGCAGGATCTCCCTGCTCAGCGGCATCTTGTAGCGCTTTTGTCGGCGCATGAATAAGCTTGTTTGTTAATTTATTACTCAGCTCTAGCAGAACTTTCTCAGGGTCTCCCCCTGCTGCTAACGCTTGTAAACTTTTTGACAGTATATCTTGTCGGGTGTCATTTGCGTGTTTTCGGTATTGTCTGATGCTATCAACCGCTTGCAGTGAACGCATCCATGTCATGAATTGCGCACTTTCTTCACTCACAATCGCTTCTGCTTGAATCGCTTCGACTTTACGTTGCTCGATATTGCTATCGACGATAGATTGCAAATCATCTACTGTATATAGATACGCGTCACTCAACTCGCCCACTTGCGATTCAATATCTCGTGGGACGGCGATGTCGATAAGCAGCATAGGTTGATAGCGACGTTGTTTTATCGCTGATTCAACCACCCCTTTGCCTATAATAGGCAGCGGGCTCGCAGTTGAGCTAATGACAATATCCGCTTTAGGTAGTACATCAGGTATTTCATTAAGTGCAATAACTTGTGCGCCAAACTGATTCGCTAATATTTCCGCTCGCTCTTTGGTTCGGTTAGCCACAATCATGTTCTTGCAACCGTGACCTTCCAAGTGCTTGGCCACCAGTTCAATGGTTTCGCCTGCACCAACTAAAAGCACAGTTGAGTCAGCAATTGATTCGAAGATTTGTCGAGCTAGGGTACAAGCCGCGTAAGCGACAGAAACGGCACTACCACCAATTTCGGTTTCAGTACGCACTCGCTTAGCAACAGAGAACGTCTTTTGAAAGAGTTTCTCAATTCCACCTTCTACAGATTGATGCTCACGGGCATCACTGTAGGCTTGCTTTACTTGCCCAAGTATTTGTGGTTCGCCAAGGACGAGTGAATCTAAGCCGCATGAAACGCGCATCAGATGTTTTATTGCCGCTTGTTCTTCATAAACATACAGAGAAGGCTTCAACTCTTCTGCTGCTACATCGTGGAAACGAACAAGCCAGTCTATTAATTGTGATTTGTTGGAATCACCAGTATCACAGTAAATTTCGGTGCGGTTACACGTTGACAGAATCACAGAGCCATTAACTTTGGTATTTTCTCTTAGCTCATTCAGTGCTCTGTTGAGTTTTTCAGGTGGAAACGCCACCTTCTCCCTCAGATCCACTGACGCCGTATTGTGGTTTATACCAATAGCAAGCAATGACATGTAACGCGAATTCTCTGATACAGATTTGACAAATAGGCCAGAATTTTACTTGATGGCACCATTTATTGAAAGTCTCTTACCAATATGTTTTCCTGAGTTTGTGGGATTGATGCTATAGTCTCTCAATATTGTATTGAATTTGCACAATAAACCATCACGTAAGTTGTTCCCTATGTACAAACTCCATCGACGTCTTTTTTATTTTTTTGCGGCATTATTTCTGTTTGGGTGCAGTAGTTTGCCTCCAGAGCCAGAAAGTGTTGAATGGCAAGCACATAAAACCGAGCTTGAGTCTCTTACTCAATATACGGCCAATGGCAAACTCGGTTATATTTCCCCAGACCAGCGCCAAACTCTCAACTTTCATTGGAGTCATTCCGATAATTTCACCCAAGTCCGTCTGACTACCTTTCTTGGTCAAACCGTGTTTAATCTTACTTCAACACCAAACGGTTCTTTTATCGAAACGTATGATGGACAAAAATTGTCAGGGAAAGATGTGAATGCGCTCATTGAGCAATTAACCGGGCTCGATATCCCAATCGAACAATTGAGCGATTGGCTGGTTGGCCTACCGGCGACTGCCGATAGCTATCAGCTAAACCAATTTAATACCGTCGGCAGTTTACAAAAACGTATTGCCAACAAAACGTGGAACCTTGATTACAATGAGTACCGCAGCTTTACACTAGAAGGGACAGAGAACTCATTGCCCATGCCGACTAGGATGCAATTAGTGCAAGGCGATACCAAACTCAATCTTGTCGTTTCAAAATGGACAGTAACACAGTGACCCAACATAAAATGATCACCGACACTACTTCATGGCCTAGCCCTGCCAAACTCAACCTGTTTTTATACATCACAGGTCGCCAACCTAATGGCTACCATGAATTGCAGACCTTGTTTCAATTCATTGATTTATGCGATGAACTGACTATTACCGCCAATACTAGTGGTCAAATTACTCTATCCCCAGATATTGATGGTGTCGCCACCGAAGACAACCTAATCTGGAAAGCAGCATCTGCGCTTCAAAACAGAGCTAACTGTACTTATGGTGCTCATATAGAGCTTAACAAGATTCTTCCCATGGGTGGCGGGATTGGTGGTGGTTCATCCAATGCGGCTACCGCACTAGTAGCATTGAACTTCCTTTGGCAAACCCGACTGACAACGGATGAGCTAGCGGAAATAGGTTTGGCATTAGGTGCTGATGTGCCAGTGTTCGTTCGCGGCTTCGCAGCTTTCGCTGAAGGTGTCGGCGAAAAACTGTCTGAAGCTACCCCTAAAGAACAGTATTACCTAGTTATTAAACCTGAAGTTAGTATTGCTACCGTCGATATATTCACACATCCTGATTTAACTAGAAACACGCCAAAGCGAGCATTATCAATACTTTTGGACTCACCTTACGTAAACGATTGCGAAAAAATTGTCCGAATGCTGTATCCAGAGGTTGATAACCAACTTTCATGGCTGCTACAATACGCGCCGTCAAGATTGACGGGGACTGGATCTTGCGTATTTTCTGAGTTTAACAACGAGGAAGAGGCAGAAAAAGTCCTTGAAATGCTTCCTGACAATGTCTCCGCTTTTGTAGCAAAAGGATGCAATCGCTCTCCTTTACTAGAGACTTTGGCTAAGTATGAATTAGCCCTATTACAATCTGTTTAAACTGGACGCAACCCTGAGGTTTCCACCGTGCCTGATATGAAGCTATTTGCTGGTAACGCTACACCTGAACTAGCCCAACGTATTGCTGATCGTCTATACATCTCTCTAGGAGATGCTACTGTTGACCGTTTCTCTGATGGCGAAGTCGCTGTTCAAATCAATGAAAACGTTCGTGGTAGCGATGTATTCATCATTCAGTCAACATGTGCGCCAACTAACGACAACCTAATGGAGTTAGTGGTAATGATTGATGCAATGCGCCGCGCTTCAGCAGGCCGTATTACTGCTGTTATTCCTTACTTTGGTTATGCTCGTCAAGACCGTCGTGTACGCTCTGCTCGTGTGCCAATCACTGCAAAAGTTGTTGCAGACTTCCTGTCTAACGTTGGTGTTGACCGCGTTCTTACTATCGACCTACACGCAGAGCAAATTCAAGGCTTCTTCGATGTACCTGTAGATAACATCTTCGGTACTCCAGTGCTTCTTGAAGATATGGCTGACCGTGGTCTAGAAGATCCTGTTGTTGTTTCTCCAGACCTTGGTGGTGTTGTCCGAGCTCGTGCAACAGCGAAAGCACTAGGTGATATCGACATCGCGATCGTAGATAAGCGTCGTCCACGTGCTAACGTTTCTGAAGTAATGAACCTAATCGGCGACGTTGAAGGTCGTGACTGTGTTATCGTTGATGACATGATCGACACTGGCGGTACGCTATGTAAAGCAGCAGAAGCGCTTAAAGAGCGTGGTGCTAAGCGTGTATTCGCATACGCAACTCACGCAGTATTCTCTGGTAACGCAGCGAAGAACATCAAAAACTCGGTTCTAGACCAAGTTATCGTGACTGACTCAATTACGCTTTCTAAAGAAATGGCTGCAACAGGTAAAGTAACGCAACTTACTCTATCTAGCATGCTTGCAGAAGCTATTCGTCGCATCAGCAACGAAGAGTCAATCTCAGCAATGTTTACTAGCAAGTAACATTCGCACCTAATTTGAAAAAACCACTTCCTTATGAAGTGGTTTTTTTGTCTTCGCGTTTTTTGTACAGATTTAGTGTGCTATCATACCGCGCTTTTGAGATTCAAGAGAGATCTTAACGTTGACTCAGCAGATAAAATTGCTTGTAGGCCTTGCTAACCCAGGTCCTGAATATGTGAGAACTCGTCACAATGCAGGTGCATGGGTGGTAGAGGAACTTGCTCGTATCCACAATGTTACGCTAAAAAACGAAGCTAAGTTCTTCGGTCTCACTGGAAGAATTTTAGTGAACGGCAGTGATTTAAGACTGTTAATTCCAACCACATTCATGAACTTATCTGGCAAGGCCATCGCAGCCTTAGCAAAGTTCTACCAGATAAAACCTGAAGAGATCATGGTCGCTCACGATGAGCTAGACTTACCTCCAGGCGTTGCAAAGTTCAAGAAAGGCGGCGGTCACGGTGGTCATAATGGTTTGAAAGATACCATTAGCAAGCTGGGCAACAACAAAGAATTCTATCGTCTTCGGATTGGCATTGGTCATCCGGGGCACAAAGACAAAGTGGCGGGTTATGTCCTTGGAAAAGCGCCAGCAAAAGAGCAAGAATGCCTTGATGCTGTCGTTGACGAATCTGTCCGTAGTTTAGACATCTTACTAAAAGATGGACTAACAAAAGCACAAAATCGCTTACACACCTTCAAAGCTGAATAAGGTTACAATCATGGGTTTTAAATGTGGCATCGTTGGTCTACCAAACGTTGGTAAATCAACTCTGTTTAACGCACTGACTAAAGCAGGCATCGAAGCGGCTAACTTCCCGTTTTGTACTATCGAGCCAAACACAGGCGTAGTACCTGTGCCAGATCTACGTCTAGATGCACTAGCGAAAATTGTTAATCCACAGAAAATTTTACCAACAACGATGGAATTCGTTGATATCGCAGGCCTAGTTGCTGGTGCGTCAAAAGGTGAAGGTCTTGGTAACAAATTCCTAGCTAACATCCGTGAAACTGACGCGATCGGTCACGTTGTTCGTTGTTTTGAGAACGAAAACATTGTTCACGTAGCAGGTAAAGTATCACCAATCGAAGACATCGAAGTGATCAACCTTGAACTAGCTCTAGCCGACCTTGATTCTTGTGAGCGCGCAATTCAGCGTAACGCTAAGAAAGCAAAAGGTGGCGATAAAGACGCGAAGTTTGAGCTAACCGTACTTGAAAAACTACTTCCAGTTCTAACGGAAGGTGGTATGGCACGTACTGTTGATCTAGCGAAAGAAGAACTCGCAGCTATTGGCTACTTAAACTTCCTAACGCTAAAACCAACCATGTACATCGCAAACGTTAATGAAGATGGTTTTGAAGATAACCCATATTTAGACGCTGTTCGTGAGTACGCAGAGAAAGAAAACAACGTTGTTGTAGCCGTATGTGCAGCTATCGAATCAGAGCTTTCTGAGCTTGATGACGAAGATCGTGAAGAGTTCCTTGCTGATATGGGCATTGAAGAGCCGGGCCTAAACCGCGTAATTCGTTCTGGTTATGAGCTACTTACTCTTCAAACTTACTTCACCGCTGGTGTGAAAGAAGTACGCGCATGGACTATTCCTGTTGGTGCAACTGCGCCTCAAGCTGCAGGTAAAATCCACACAGACTTCGAAAAAGGCTTCATCCGTGCAGAAGTTGTTGGTTATGACGACTTCATTCAATACAACGGTGAATCTGGTGCAAAAGATGCGGGTAAATGGCGTCTAGAAGGGAAAGAATACATTGTTAAAGATGGCGATGTTATTCACTTCCGCTTTAACGTATAAGTTACCGAACATCTAAAGTGATTAAAAAGCCAGCAACTGCTGGCTTTTGTTGTTTTATAAGGTCTGCCATTGTTCAGTCACTTTGCAAAAACGCATTAACTTTCTGGTAGAGCGATGATAATTGAACAACAGATTTAGATCAGAAACAGAGCGGTTTGATTAAAAAAAGTTCGAACGGCACTTTTTCGCAAATTTCTTCGCAAAAAAAGTTGACGCATCAAATTCAACTACGCATAATGCGCCCCGTTCTCAGCGATAAGGCAACTTTCGAAGAGAATCAACAATATGGAAATGGCTACGTAGCTCAGCTGGTTAGAGCACATCACTCATAATGATGGGGTCACAGGTTCGAATCCCGTCGTAGCCACCATTTCCTAAGCACTCTTATTTAGAGTATTTAGGAAATATGCGGAAGTGGCGGAATTGGTAGACGCACCAGATTTAGGTTCTGGCGCCGCAAGGTGTGAGAGTTCAAGTCTCTCCTTCCGCACCATATTTAGTGTGATTGACACTTTAATCAATCTTGTTGGGCTATCGCCAAGCGGTAAGGCAGCGGCTTTTGATGCCGCCATTCCCTGGTTCGAATCCAGGTAGCCCAGCCACAATTTAAGTGATAACGTTTTTTTTAGAAAAACTGTTGGCACTAGAGCGTAGTTTGTATT
This sequence comes from Vibrio sp. La 4.2.2, assembly GCF_027586995.1. Classification (NCBI taxonomy): domain Bacteria; kingdom Pseudomonadati; phylum Pseudomonadota; class Gammaproteobacteria; order Vibrionales; family Vibrionaceae; genus Vibrio; species Vibrio sp. La 4.2.2. Next base: position 239 of record NZ_JAPPTJ010000011.1, on the reverse strand, counting down.
ATATTCTCTCGCTCTCAAGAGTGGCTACGTAGCTCAGCTGGTTAGAGCACATCACTCATAATGATGGGGTCACAGGTTCGAATCCCGTCGTAGCCACCATTTATTTGAACTTGTAGGTTCGCCTTCAAGTACAACGTTAAGATTGAGTTTTACCAATTACTCTCTTAACTATAAGTTTTGTTGCGGAAGTGGCGGAATTGGTAGACGCACCAGATTTAGGTTCTGGCGCCGCAAGGTGT
>NZ_JAPPTJ010000010.1:0-170313 GCF_027586995.1 Vibrio sp. La 4.2.2 | reverse complement strand
TCTTCGAATTGTCGCAAGCTCTGGGAAAATCTTTGAATAAGATTTGACTAAGCAATGCTAAAAAGGGCATCATTTGATGCCCTTTTTCTGCGCTACTATATATAGAGGCGCAAAATTCATTCAGTGACTGCTCATTGTATGAATTTAGAAAGGATTTTAAGGGTTGAGTTGGAAAGTAATTTCTACCTGAGCCTTTGGCTAAAATGTTGGTTTGACTCAAATTTAATCAACATTAAAGGAATAAGCCCTGCAGCAGCGGGGTTGTTGTCGTCTAGTTAGACTTGTCACAGGTTGGTTTTATGAAAGCAAACGCTGAAACTCCTGATAGCTCAAATGCAGCAGATGTAATGAAGTGGATTGTCGCTTTTGCTCTGCTAGCCGCCGCTGTTGTGGGTAATTACCTGTATGGAGAACTTTCTGTAGTTCTTCGCGCTGCAGGTGTAGTTGTATTGATTGCTGCGGCACTTGGTGTAGCAGCTACAACAACAAAAGGTAAGGCAGCGATCACGTTCGCACGTGAAGCTCGCGTAGAAGTTCGCAAAGTAGTTTGGCCTACACGCCAAGAAACAATGCAAACTACGCTGATTGTCCTTGCAGTAAGTATTGTAATGGCGCTTGCGTTATGGGGTATCGACGGCATTATGGTTCGTCTTGTTGCATTCATAACCGGGTTATAGAGGGTGTTAATTCATGAGTGAAGCTCCGAAAAAACGCTGGTACGTAGTTCAAGCCTTTTCTGGTTTTGAAGGACGTGTGGCTCAGTCTCTTCGCGAACATATTAAAATGCACGCAATGGAAGAGTACTTTGGCGAAGTGCTAGTACCGACTGAAGAAGTTGTGGAAATGCGCGCAGGCCAACGCCGTAAAAGCGAGCGTAAGTTCTTCCCAGGCTACGTTCTTGTTCAGATGATCATGAACGATGAGTCTTGGCACTTAGTACGCAGTGTGCCACGTGTCATGGGCTTCATTGGTGGTACCTCTGACCGTCCTGCACCTATCACTGATAAAGAAGCTGACGCTATCCTAAATCGTCTAGAGAAGGCTAGTGAAGCTCCTCGTCCAAGAACAATGTTCGAAGCGGGTGAAGTGGTACGTGTCAATGAAGGTCCATTTGCTGACTTCAACGGTACTGTTGAAGAAGTGGATTACGATAAGAGCCGCGTAAAAGTGTCTGTATCGATCTTTGGTCGTGCAACACCAGTTGAGCTTGAATTCGGTCAAGTGGATAAGCTTGACTAATACTCGATTTTAAAGAGTATAAAAAATCACCTTTTTAGGGTTGAATAGGGCGCGAATTATGCTTATAATTTCGCGCCTTTTTACAGCACTGGCTGTAGAAAGTTTTATCAAAACACGGGGAGCTTTCCACTCGGATAGCGTTTGAACCCAAAATTAGGAAATATCATGGCTAAGAAAGTTGAAGCTTATATCAAACTGCAAGTTGCAGCTGGTATGGCAAACCCAAGTCCACCGGTTGGTCCTGCTCTAGGTCAACACGGTGTGAACATCATGGAATTCTGTAAAGCGTTCAACGCAAAAACAGAATCTATTGAGAAAGGTCTACCGACTCCAGTAGTTATCACTGTTTACAACGACCGTTCTTTCACGTTCGTAACTAAGACTCCACCTGCTGCTGTTCTTCTTAAGAAAGCTGCTGGCGTTAAGTCTGGTTCAGGTCGTCCTAACACTGAAAAAGTGGGTACAGTGACTGACGCTCAAATCCAAGAAATCGCAGAAACTAAAGCTGCTGATATGACTGGTGCTGACATTGAAGCGATGAAGCGTTCTATTGCGGGTACTGCTCGTTCAATGGGCCTAGTGGTAGAGGGTTAAGATCATGGCAAAACTTACTAAGCGTATGCGCGTTATCCGCGAAAAAGTTGAAGTAACTAAAGAATACGAAATCAACGAAGCTGTAGCTCTTCTTAAAGAACTAGCAACTGCTAAATTCGTTGAGTCTGTAGACGTTGCTGTTAACCTAGGCATCGATGCTCGTAAATCTGACCAGAACGTACGTGGTGCAACTGTACTACCTCACGGTACTGGCCGCGAAATCCGCGTTGCAGTGTTCACTCAAGGTGCAAACGCTGAAGCAGCTAAAGAAGCTGGCGCAGACATCGTTGGTATGGAAGATCTTGCTGAGCAAGTTAAGAAAGGCGAAATGAACTTCGACGTAGTTGTTGCTTCTCCAGATGCAATGCGTGTTGTTGGTCAACTAGGTACTATCCTAGGTCCTCGCGGTCTTATGCCAAACCCTAAAGTTGGTACTGTAACTCCTAACGTTGCTGAAGCTGTTAAGAACGCTAAAGCTGGTCAGGTTCGTTACCGTAACGACAAAAACGGCATCATTCACACTACTATCGGTAAAGTGAACTTCGAAGCGAACCAACTACAAGAGAACCTAGAAGCTCTACTAGTTGCGCTTAAGAAAGCGAAGCCGTCTTCAGCGAAAGGTACTTTCCTGAAGAAAGTAAGCATCTCTACTACTATGGGTGCTGGTGTTTCTGTAGATCAATCTACACTAAACACTCAAGCTTAATTGCTTGCATAGGCGCAGAAATTATGTATAATTTTGCGCCTATCAAATTTGTGGTTGGGGCTGAAACTCCTTAAGGAATTTAGCCTCCGTCCAAGACCGTAGGCGTTCTGAAAAGAACTTAATCATACCTACGTAGATGGTGCCAGACTGAAAGGAAGTTGAACGTAATGTTTATCTTTCTTCTGGAAAAAGCACCGTATGAACTCCCAAAATCGTGAAGATTTCGGGTGGTGTAAAAACAACCAGGAGTAAATCCAAGATGGCTTTAAACCTTCAAGACAAAAAAGCAATTGTTGCTGAAGTCAACGAAGCAGCCAGTGGTGCACTTTCTGCAGTTGTAGCTGACTCTCGTGGCGTTGAAGTAGGCGCGATGACTTCTCTACGTAAACAAGCGCGTGAAGCGGGTGTTTACATGAGAGTTGTTCGCAACACTCTAGCACGCCGTGCAGTAGAAGGTACTGAGTATGAGTGTCTAACTGACACTTTCACTGGTCCAACTCTACTTGCATTCTCTAACGAGCACCCAGGTGCTGCAGCGCGTCTTTTCAAAGACTTCGCTAAAGAGAACAAAGAATTCGAGATCAAAGCTGCTGCATTTGAAGGCGCGGTTACTGATGCTGAAGTACTAGCGACACTACCAACTTACGACGAAGCAATTGCACGCCTAATGATGTGCATGAAAGAAGCTTCTGCAGGCAAGCTGGTACGTACTATCGCTGCACTACGCGACCAGAAGCAAGAAGAAGCTGCTTAATCAGCTTGCTTTTTACTGGTTGCAAAATAAACTTATTGTTGACTTAAAAGAGAATTGTTATGTCTATTACTAACGAGCAAATCCTAGACGCAGTTGCAGAAATGTCTGTAATGCAAGTTGTTGAGCTTATCGAAGCTATGGAAGAGAAATTCGGCGTATCTGCTGCTGCTGCTGTTGTAGCTGGCGGTGCTGCTGGTGGCGAAGCTGCTGCTGAGCAAACTGAATTCGACGTAATCCTAACTGCTGCTGGCGGTAACAAAGTTGCTGTTATCAAAGCGGTACGTGGCGCAACAGGTCTAGGCCTTAAAGAAGCTAAAGGTCTTGTAGACTCAGCTCCAGCACCTCTAAAAGAAGGCGTTGACAAAGCTGAAGCTGAAGCTCTTAAAGCTCAGCTAGAAGAAGCTGGTGCTTCTGTTGAAGTTAAGTAATTATTACTTAATTTCTTAGCCTAACAGGCTAATGGCTGGTGGTTTATTGACCACCGGCCTTTTTGCGCTGTAGGGCGTAGATGAATTTTCCTGCTGTTTAAGCATCTACGTACCATGCAAAAAACGTTGCTCGACGCTTGAGTTAACGTCACTACAGTAAACAGTTGTTAGTCACTGCCCCATACTCCACCTTAAGTAACTAGGATGGACGGGCGGTTTGGGTCACTTATCAGCGAGCTGAGGAACCCCATGGTTTACTCTTATACCGAGAAAAAGCGCATCCGTAAGGACTTTGGTACTCGTCCACAAGTTTTGGACATTCCATACCTGCTATCGATCCAGCTCGATTCGTTCGACAAATTTATCGAACAGGATCCTGAAGGACAATATGGACTTGAAGCTGCTTTTCGTTCTGTATTTCCGATTCAGAGCTATAACGGCAATTCTGAGCTGCAATACGTTAGCTACCGTCTTGGTGAGCCAGTATTTGACGTTAAAGAATGTCAAATTCGTGGCGTTACCTATTCAAAACCACTACGCGTAAAACTGCGCTTAGTTATCTTTGATAGAGACGCACCGGCAGGTACTGTAAAAGACATTAAAGAACAAGAAGTCTACATGGGCGAAATTCCGCTTATGACTGACAATGGTACCTTCGTTATCAATGGTACCGAGAGGGTTATCGTATCCCAGCTGCACCGAAGCCCAGGCGTGTTCTTCGACAGCGATAAGGGTAAGACTCACTCTTCAGGTAAAGTTCTTTATAACGCACGTGTTATTCCTTACCGTGGTTCATGGCTCGACTTCGAGTTTGACCCGAAAGATAACCTATACGTACGTATTGACCGTCGTCGTAAACTACCAGCATCGATCATTCTTCGTGCACTAGGTAAGACGTCGGAAGAAATCCTCGATATCTTCTTCGAAAAAGTAAACTTCGAAGTGAAAGACCAAACTCTACTTATGGAGTTGGTACCTGAGCGTCTACGTGGTGAGACTGCTTCATTCGATATCGAAGCCAATGGCAAGACTTATGTTGAGACTGGTCGTCGTGTTACTGCTCGTCACATCCGTCAACTTGAAAAAGATGGCGTTGAGTTCATTGAAGTACCTGTCGAGTACATCGTAGGTAAAGTAGCTTCTAAAGACTACATCAATGAAGCGACAGGTGAGATCATCGTTGGTGCAAACCAAGAGATCAGCCTAGAAGCATTAGCGAACCTATCTCAGGCAGGCGTTAAGAAACTAGAAGTTCTATTTACGAACGATCTAGACCACGGTCCGTTCATGTCTGACACACTACGTGTCGACAGCACGGTAGACCGCATCTCTGCGTTGGTAGAAATCTACCGCATGATGCGCCCTGGTGAGCCGCCAACAAAAGAAGCTGCAGAAGCACTATTCGAAAGCCTATTCTTCTCTGAAGAGCGTTATGATCTATCGACTGTTGGTCGTATGAAGTTTAACAGCTCTATCGGTCGTGAAGATGGCCTAGAACAGGGTACGCTTGATGAGCAAGACATCATCGAAGTGATGAAGAAGCTTATCGCGATCCGTAACGGGATTGGTGAAGTTGATGATATCGACCACCTAGGTAACCGTCGTATCCGTTCTGTAGGTGAAATGGCTGAGAACCAATTCCGTGTTGGTCTTGTACGTGTTGAACGTGCAGTAAAAGAGCGTTTGAGCCTAGGTGACCTTGATGCAATCATGCCTCAAGACCTAATCAACGCTAAGCCTATTTCTGCGGCGGTTAAAGAATTCTTCGGTTCTTCACAGCTTTCTCAGTTTATGGACCAGAACAACCCGCTTTCAGAAGTAACGCACAAGCGTCGTATTTCTGCATTGGGTCCTGGTGGCCTTACTCGTGAGCGTGCTGGCTTCGAAGTACGTGACGTACACGTAACTCACTACGGTCGTCTATGTCCTATCGAAACACCTGAAGGTCCGAACATCGGTCTAATTAACTCTCTATCTGCGTTTGCGCGTTGTAACGAGTACGGCTTCCTAGAGACGCCATACCGTCGCGTTGTAGATGGTGTAGTAACTGACGAAGTTGATTACCTATCAGCAATCGAAGAAGGCCAATTCGTTATCGCACAGGCTAACGCTGCGCTAACTGAAGAAGGTACTTTTGCTGACGAGCTAATCACTGCACGTCAAAAAGGTGAATCTGGTCTTCACCCACGCGACCATGTTAACTACATGGACGTTGCGACAAACCAAGTAGTATCTATCGCTGCATCGCTTATCCCGTTCCTAGAACACGATGATGCGAACCGTGCACTGATGGGTGCGAACATGCAACGTCAGGCTGTTCCAACACTTAAGGCTGACAAGCCTCTAGTTGGTACTGGTATCGAGCGCAATGTAGCGGTTGACTCTGGTGTTACAGCAGTAGCTAAACGTGGCGGTACAGTTCAGTCTGTAGATGCTTCTCGTATCGTTATCAAAGTTAACGAAGACGAGCTGATCCCTGGCGAAGCAGGTATCGACATCTACAACCTAACTAAGTACACGCGTTCTAACCAGAACACTTGTATTAACCAGCGCCCAACTGTACTACCTGGTGAGCCAGTAGCACGTGGTGACGTTCTTGCTGATGGTCCTTCAACAGACCTTGGTGAACTAGCGCTTGGTCAAAACATGCGTATCGCGTTCATGCCTTGGAACGGTTACAACTTCGAAGACTCGATCTTAGTATCTGAGCGCGTAGTTCAAGAAGACCGCTTCACGACTATCCACATCCAAGAGCTTTCTTGTGTGGCACGTGATACTAAGCTGGGTTCTGAAGAGATCACAGCGGATATTCCAAACGTAGGTGAGTCTGCTCTGTCTAAACTAGACGAGTCAGGTATTGTTTACATCGGTGCTGAAGTTAAGGGTGGCGACATCCTAGTTGGTAAAGTAACGCCTAAAGGTGAAACTCAGCTAACTCCTGAAGAGAAGCTACTACGCGCGATCTTCGGTGAAAAAGCATCTGACGTTAAAGATACTTCACTACGTGTACCTAACTCTGTTTCAGGTACCATCATTGACGTTCAAGTCTTCACTCGCGATGGCGTAGAGAAAGACAAGCGTGCTCTAGAAATCGAGCAAATGCAGCTGAAAGAAGCGAAGAAAGACCTAACTGAAGAATTCCAGATTCTTGAGGGTGGCCTTCTAAACCGTGTGAAAGCTGTATTACTTCAAGGTGGTTACTCTGACGCTAAACTAGATACTATCGATCGTAAGAAGTGGCTAGAACTAACGCTAGAAGACGATGCACTGCAATCTCAGCTTGAGCAACTTGCAGAGCAGTACGACGAGCTACGTGCAGACTTTGATAAGAAGTTTGAAACTAAGCGTCGTAAGATCACTCAAGGTGATGACCTAGCGCCTGGCGTTCTTAAGATTGTTAAAGTTTACCTAGCGGTTAAACGTCGTATCCAGCCTGGTGATAAGATGGCGGGTCGTCACGGTAACAAGGGTGTTATCTCTAAGATCAACCCTGTTGAAGACATGCCTTACGATGAGAAGGGTCAACCTGTCGACATCGTACTTAACCCACTGGGTGTACCTTCGCGTATGAACATCGGTCAGATCCTTGAGGTTCACTTAGGTCTGGCAGCGAAAGGTATCGGTGACAAGATCAACCAGATGGTTAAAGAGCAGCAAGAGCTAGCGAAATTCCGCGAATTCCTGCAGAAGGTTTACGATCTAGGTGGTACTCGTCAGAACGTTGATATTGCATCTCTGTCTGATGACGAAGTACGTACTCTGGTTAAGAACCTACGTGGCGGTCTACCGATTGCTACACCTGTCTTTGACGGTGCGTCTGAGAAGTCTATTAAAGAACTTCTAAAACTGGGTGACCTACCAGAATCTGGTCAGCTAACTCTGTTTGACGGTCGTACTGGTGATGCGTTTGAGCGTCCTGTAACTGTAGGTTACATGTACATGCTGAAACTGAACCACCTTGTTGATGACAAGATGCACGCTCGTTCAACTGGTTCGTACAGCCTAGTAACTCAGCAACCACTTGGTGGTAAAGCTCAGTTCGGTGGTCAGCGTTTCGGTGAGATGGAAGTATGGGCACTAGAAGCATACGGTGCAGCATATACGCTTCAAGAAATGCTAACGGTTAAGTCTGATGACGTTAACGGCCGTACGAAGATGTATAAGAACATCGTCGATGGTAACCACAGCATGGAACCTGGCATGCCAGAATCGTTCAACGTACTGTTGAAAGAGATCCGCTCGCTAGGTATCAACATCGAGCTAGAAGACGAATAATCCATCAGGATTATCTGGTAGAAAAGGGGCTCGCGCAGGTTTGCTGACCAAGCGAGCACCTTTTTAAACTCCTTACAGGAGCTGATTGTGAAAGACTTATTAAACTTTCTAAAAGCACAGCATAAGACCGAAGAATTTGATGCAATCAAAATCGGTCTATCTTCACCAGACATGATTCGTTCATGGTCTTTTGGTGAAGTTAAAAAACCTGAGACGATCAACTATCGTACGTTCAAACCTGAGCGCGATGGTCTGTTCTGTGCGCGTATTTTTGGTCCAGTTAAAGACTACGAATGTCTTTGTGGCAAATACAAGCGTCTGAAACACCGTGGTGTTATCTGTGAGAAGTGTGGCGTTGAAGTAACGCAAACTAAAGTTCGTCGTGACCGTATGGGCCACATCGAGCTTGCGTCTCCTGTCGCTCACATCTGGTTCCTAAAATCGCTACCATCTCGTATCGGTTTGCTAATGGACATCCCGCTACGTGATATCGAGCGTGTTCTTTACTTCGAAATGTACGTAGTAACTGAACCAGGTATGACGGATCTAGAAAAAGGTCAGATGCTAACTGAAGAAGAGTATCTTGATCGTCTAGAAGAATGGGGTGACGAATTCACTGCTAAGATGGGTGCAGAAGCGATCAAAGATCTGCTTGCCACTATGGACATGCACGCTGAAGCAGAGATGATGCGCGAAGAACTTGAGTCTACTAACTCAGAAACTAAGCGTAAGAAGATCACTAAGCGTCTGAAGCTAGTTGAAGCGTTCATTGCATCAGGTAACAACCCTGAGTGGATGATCCTAACTGTGCTTCCGGTTCTTCCGCCAGATCTACGTCCTCTAGTACCACTAGATGGCGGTCGTTTTGCAACGTCTGATCTGAACGATCTATACCGTCGTGTAATCAACCGTAACAACCGTTTGAAGCGTCTTCTAGAGCTAGCGGCTCCAGACATCATCGTACGTAACGAAAAGCGTATGCTGCAAGAGTCTGTTGATGCCCTCCTAGATAACGGTCGTCGCGGTCGTGCAATTACAGGTTCGAACAAGCGTCCTCTGAAATCTCTTGCTGATATGATCAAGGGTAAACAAGGTCGTTTCCGTCAGAACCTACTTGGTAAGCGTGTAGACTACTCTGGCCGTTCTGTAATCACAGTAGGTCCATACCTTCGTCTGCACCAGTGTGGTCTTCCTAAGAAGATGGCACTAGAGCTATTTAAACCATTTATCTACAGCAAGCTAGAAACTCGTGGCATGGCGACGACAATCAAAGCAGCTAAGAAGATGGTAGAGCGCGAAGAAGCGATCGTTTGGGATATCCTAGACGAAGTAATCCGCGAGCACCCAGTACTATTGAACCGTGCACCAACACTTCACCGTCTTGGTATCCAGGCGTTCGAACCAGTACTAATCGAAGGTAAAGCGATTCAGCTACACCCACTAGTGTGTGCGGCGTATAACGCGGACTTCGATGGTGACCAAATGGCGGTTCACGTGCCTCTAACTCTAGAAGCACAGCTTGAAGCTCGTACACTGATGATGTCGACAAACAACATTCTGTCGCCAGCGTCAGGTGATCCGATCATCGTACCTTCTCAGGACGTTGTATTGGGTCTTTACTACATGACTCGTGAAAAGATCAACGTGAAAGGTGAAGGTATGTACCTTGCTGGCCCTGAAGAGGCTGAGAAGGCATACCGTACTAAGAGCGCAGAGCTACACGCTCGCGTTAAAGTACGTATCACTGAAACGGTAGTGGACGAAGATGGCAACAGCACAACAGAAACGAAGATGGTCGATACGACTATCGGTCGTGCAATGCTGTGGCAAATCGTTCCTGCAGGTCTTCCATACAGCTTGGTAAACCAAAAGCTAGGTAAGAAGCAAATCTCTAACCTACTTAACGAGGCTTACCGTAAGCTGGGTCTGAAAGATACAGTAATCTTTGCTGACCAAGTGATGTACGCAGGTTTTGCATACGCTGCACTTTCTGGTGTATCAGTTGGTATCGATGACATGGTTGTACCTCAAGCGAAGTACGACGAAATCGAATCAGCGGAAGAAGAAGTTCGCGAAATTCAAGAACAGTTCCAATCTGGTCTTGTAACTGCGGGTGAGCGCTACAACAAAGTGATCGATATTTGGGCATCGACCAACGATCGCGTAGCGAAAGCGATGATGGACAACCTTTCATCTGAAACGGTAATTAACCGTGAAGGTGCGGAAGAGCAACAAGAGTCATTCAACAGCATCTATATGATGGCTGACTCGGGCGCTCGTGGTTCTGCAGCTCAGATTCGTCAGCTAGCTGGTATGCGTGGTCTGATGGCTCGTCCAGATGGCTCAATCATCGAAACACCGATCACTGCGAACTTTAAAGAAGGTCTAAACGTACTTCAGTACTTTATCTCAACGCACGGTGCTCGTAAGGGTCTTGCGGATACGGCACTGAAGACAGCGAACTCGGGTTACCTAACTCGTCGTCTAGTAGACGTTGCTCAGGACGTAGTTGTTCACGAGCACGACTGTGGTACGCACGAAGGTATCGATATGATGCCTCATATCGAAGGTGGTGACGTTAAAGTTGCACTTTCTGAGCTAGCGCTTGGTCGTGTAGTTGCTGAAGACGTTCTTAAGCCAGGTACTGAAGATGTTCTGATTCCACGTAACACTCTAATTGATGAGAAGTGGTGTCAGATCATGGAAGATAACTCTGTAGATAGCATGAAAGTGCGCTCAGTAGTTACCTGTGATGCAGACTTCGGTTGTTGTGCACAGTGTTACGGTCGTGACCTAGCACGTGGTCACCTAGTGAACCAAGGTGAAGCAGTGGGCGTTATCGCTGCTCAGTCTATCGGTGAACCGGGTACACAGCTTACGATGCGTACGTTCCACATCGGTGGTGCGGCATCTACTGCAGCAGCAGAGAACAGCATCCAGGCGAAAAACACAGGTTCTGTGAAGCTTCACAACGCTAAGTTTGTTATCAACAAAGATAAGAAACTGGTTATCACCTCTCGTGCGTCAGAAATGACGATTATCGATGAGTTTGGCCGTACTAAAGAGAAGCACAAACTTCCTTACGGTTCATTGCTAACTAAAGGTGATGGCGATGCAGTTCAAGCTGGTGAAACAGTAGCGAACTGGGAAGCGCACACGCTGCCAATCATTACTGAAGTAGCGGGTCGTATCCAATTCGTAGACATGATCGATGGCGTAACTGTTTCTCGTCAAACAGATGACCTAACAGGTCTATCTTCAAGCGAAGTAACAGAAGCAGCCGCTCGCCCAGCAGCAGGTAAAGATATGCGTCCAGCTATCAAACTTGTTGATGAGCATGGTAAAGACGTAATGATCGCAGGCACAGAAATGCCAGCACTTTACTTCCTACCAGGTAAAGCGATTGTGAACATCGAAGATGGCGCAGAAGTAGGTGTGGGTGACACGTTAGCACGTATCCCACAAAAATCTGGCGGTAACAAAGATATCACCGGTGGTCTACCTCGCGTTGCGGACCTATTCGAAGCTCGTAAACCAAAAGAGCCAGCAATTCTTGCTGAGCACTCTGGTACCGTTTCATTCGGTAAAGAGACGAAAGGTAAGCGTCGTCTAATCATCACTCGTGATGGTGGCGATAACTACGAAGAGATGATTCCTAAGCATCGTCAGCTAAACGTGTTCGAAGGTGAGCGCGTTGAGCGTGGTGACGTAATCGCTGATGGTCCAGAAACTCCGCATGACATTCTACGTCTGCGTGGTATTCACGCTGTGACTCAATACATCGCGAACGAAGTTCAAGAAGTATACCGTCTACAGGGTGTAAAGATTAACGATAAGCACATCGAGACTATCGTTCGTCAAATGCTACGTAAGTGTACAATCACGCATGCAGGTGACTCTGAGTTCCTACCAGGCGAGCAGGTTGAATACTCAAGCGTTAAGATCGCAAACCGTCAGCTAGAAGCTGAAGGCAAAGAACTTGTACGTTTTGAGCGTGACCTACTAGGTATCACTAAGGCATCTCTAGCAACAGAATCGTTCATCTCTGCGGCATCGTTCCAAGAAACGACGCGCGTACTAACAGAGGCAGCGGTATCTGGTAAGCGTGATGATCTACGTGGTCTGAAAGAGAACGTTATCGTGGGTCGTCTGATCCCAGCTGGTACTGGTTTTGCGTATCACCAAGACCGTCAAGCTAAGCGTGACGAAGCTCAGGAAGGTCCATCAGCTGAACAAGCGACGGATAACCTAGCTGCGCTTCTAAACGCAGGTTTCTCTTCTGACGAGTAATCGTAGAAAGAAATGACAAAAGGCGCCGAAAGGCGCCTTTTTTGTATCTGAATTATCGCTCTATCGCCATTTCTGTGCAGATGGGAATCTAGCTGAGACTTGGTGTTAGTGGTGAGTAGACCCCTGCCTTCGCAAGGGTAATGAAAGTCTAGGATGACGATAATATAGAAGGTGAAGACGCAACAGAACAGACCCACCTTGCGGGCCTGTCAAAGTTATAAGTCTATTGTTGCTTACAACAGCGTCCTCTATGCCCCTGGCGGAATCGCTAAACTATCAGCAATCAGTTGGATCAGCTTATCTTCTACCGCAAAGCGTAACTCTAAGATCTCCCCAACTTTTGACATATCCTGTTCGAAACTAGGCATCTCATCATCCACTTTCTTGTACTTATCGTTGAATTCAAGCAGTGGGTCAGTGGTCAGGACAATCTTGGCGTAAGCGGCATCAATCTCATCGTTGGTCTTGAAGCCAGTCGCTTTCCACTTATCCATGACCATATCGTAGATCTTAAAATGACCTTCAGAGATATAGTCGACAAGATGGTCGCAAAAGGAACCGATGTCTTTAGGAGAAGGCAGTTCGACGACGTTGGATTGAGCTTGAGAAGGTTGTAGAGAACCAAGCTTACAGTATTCGACGATAAGCGCTTGGCGAGTTTCTAGCCAGTGGTCGATGACTTCGCTGGAGCCACCCCATTGTTCTTGTACTTGTTTGAATTTATTTAACATGACCATGTCCTCATGATCGGGACCGCAATAGGCAGTCTCTAGCTTTGTAATGACAAAGAGTTACTGAGAAGTCGTTTCTCATGGTACCAGAATTAGAATTTCGTTTTTCTAGCTGGTATGAATTTAGATTGCCAGTAAAATGGTCGAACTGCAAGCAATGAGGATTCATGATGTTAAAAAAAAGTGAAAACCACATTCATCAAGCTTATTGGTGTGTGGTGTCAGGGAACGAACTATGGCTTGTAGACGGTGAGGTGCCGCAAGGTTCGGCGGAGCAATTTCAACTCCCAGCGGCGCAGGCTATTCAGGTTGGAGAGTTTGAAGGTACACCGGTAATGTGGCTCAATGATGCAGACCTAGACGGTGAGCGACCACTTACTTCTTTACGTGAGTTACTGCATTTACCAGAGGCGCTTTTCTACCAGTTATCCAAAGCTATCCAATATGGCTACATGAGTCAGTCGATGCGATTTTGCCCTCAATGTGGTGGACGAAATCATCTCAATCACAATCAACTGGCTATGCAATGCCAAGATTGCCGAACGCTACATTATCCACGAATTTTCCCATGCATTATTGTGGCCGTCCGCAAAGGGTCGCAGATTCTATTAGCTCAGCATAATCGCCATGCAGGCGGCATGTATACCGTGATTGCTGGGTTTTTAGAAGTGGGCGAAACCCTAGAAACATGTGTCGCACGCGAAGTGGAAGAGGAAACGGGCATTAAGGTGGGGAACATTCGCTATTTCGGCAGCCAACCCTGGGCGTTTCCATCAAGCATGATGATGGCGTTTTTGGCTGATTATGAGAGTGGTGAAATTAAACCAGATTTCTCCGAGCTGAAAGATGCGCAGTGGTTTGAAACCAATGCACTGCCTCTAGTGGCACCAGAAGGGACCATTGCTCGAGCATTGATCAATGCCACGGCAGAGCAAGTTAAGTAGGATAAAAAAAACCCTCCGCAAGCGGAGGGGGTAAGTAAGATGTCGTTATGAGATGCTGAGTGCGATACTCAGTTGTATTATTGTAATTTTCGCTAGCAAACAAACTTTTAACATTCCTATTAATGGGTTGCAAATTCGCTATTAGATTGGTCATTAATAATATGATCTGGCTTGCAAAGTGACTCTTTTTTGAGCGTTCAAGCATAAGACCGGATAGCCCTCAAATTTTGGTAAAAGAATTGTTATCTATGGCTGCACACGGTCAACGATTAGCGTTAAACTAACGCCTTTCGAATTGGAGAAAAAAGAATGACGGAATTAAAGAACGATCGCTATCTTCGAGCGTTGTTAAAGCAACCTGTAGATTACACACCAGTATGGATGATGCGCCAAGCAGGACGTTACCTGCCTGAGTATCGCGAAACACGTGCTGTGGCTGGTGACTTTATGTCTTTGTGTAAGAACGCCGAGTTAGCATCTGAAGTGACGCTACAGCCGCTTCGTCGTTTCCCACTCGACGCTGCCATTCTGTTTTCTGACATCCTGACTATTCCAGATGCGATGGGCTTAGGTTTACACTTTGAAGCGGGTGAAGGTCCTAAGTTTGAACGTCCTATTACTTGCAAAGCAGACGTCGACAAAATTGGTTTACCTGATCCAGAAGGCGAGCTGCAATATGTCATGAATGCAGTACGTCAAATTCGTAAAGACTTGAATGGCGATGTACCACTTATCGGTTTCTCGGGCAGCCCTTGGACGCTGGCGACATACATGGTTGAAGGGGGCAGTTCGAAAGCCTTCACTAAGATCAAAAAGATGATGTACGCAGAGCCACAAATTCTGCACGCACTACTGGATAAGTTAGCGGACAGTGTTATTGAGTACCTTAATGCGCAAATTAAAGCGGGTGCCCAATCGGTTATGGTATTTGATACATGGGGCGGTGTATTGACACCTCGTGATTACAACTTGTTCTCACTTCAGTACATGCACAAGATTGTTGATGGTCTTATACGTGAAAACGACGGTCGTCGCGTTCCAGTAACGCTATTTACTAAGAATGGCGGTATGTGGCTTGAACAAATCGCAGCGACAGGCTGTGACGCAGTAGGTCTAGATTGGACGATTAACATCGCGGACGCTAAAGCGCGTATCGGAGACAAAGTGGCACTGCAAGGTAACATGGACCCATCAATGCTTTACGCTCAGCCAGAGCGCATTCGTGAAGAAGTTGCGACCATTCTGGAAGGCTTCGGTGATGGTGGCACTGGTCACGTCTTCAACTTAGGCCATGGTATTCATCTAGATGTGCCACCTGAAAATGCAGGTGTATTTGTAGAAGCGGTGCACGAGTTATCTAAACCGTATCACAAGTAAATCAAGTTAATGTTTTTTAAAGCCGTCATCTTAAGTCGATGACGGCTTTTTTTCTATTTTTGACTAAGCTAAACAGAGGCACTCGTTAAGAGGACTGATTATGTTTAAAGTGGTCACCCCATTCCTTACTTCGCTGCTCTTTCTCATTGGTTGCGCCTCTGATGTGGCGACGGATTACGACTCAAGTACTAACTTCTCAGCATTCAAAACCTATCAATATCAAGAAAACAGTGCAGATCCTGTTAGCCTTGATAGAGCCCGCATCAAAAAAGCGGTCGACAATGAAATGGCATTGCGAGGACTGACGCTGGTGGATAAAGATGCCGATGTGCTGGTGTATTATGACATCCTAGAAGGTACAGAGTTGTTGGCGGACGGGCCAAGTTTTGGTTTCGGTATCGGGTCAGGTGGATACAACAGTGCTTATGGAGTAGGAGTTAGAACGCCAACTCGAGTGAAAGAGAAGAAGTTCGGAAAACTAAGCGTTGAACTTATTGATGTCAAGTCGAACGACGTGGTGTGGCGCTCGGTGTCACAGCGCCAATTGACTGAAACCATGGAGCCCGCAGATAGAGATGTGTTTGTGCAAGAGCAGGTGCACAAGATGTTCGAAGAATACCCTACGAAATAGTTTATCTGTCTCAGGTGGCTTACTGCATACGTCATTCCACTAGCTGCGAGTGGTGTGACTGTTCTTTAGTATGACTGATTCACAACTCACGTCATTCCAGCGAAGGCTGGAATCTATTTGAGGCTTAGTGCGTGCGTTGAGAGGACTCCTACCTTCGCAGGAGTGACAACTTTTTTGAGAGTTATGCCTGATAACGCTATAGCATCCCCCTTTAATACCCACGCTCAAAATCCACCAAATTCTGCAACTGAAACCCATCACGCCAGCGCAAATAGTTCTCCGCAAAAATCTCGACTACTTGCTCAGGAAAGCTGATGGCAGCAATATGTGGGGTTACGGTGACATTTGGGTTGTGCCAGTAAGGGCACTCTTGAGAAATAGGCTCGTTGATAAATACGTCCAAGAAAGCATGGGCCAAGTGACCTTTATCCAGCGCACTAAGTAGGGCATTACTATCAACGGTTTGGCCTCTACCTACATTGAAGAACAAAGCATGACGACAGGCCGCAAAGAGTTGTTCATTGAACAGTCCATCTGTCGTCGGGGTGTTGGGCAAGGTATTGACGATAATATCCGCTTGCTCCAGCGCTTTTTCTGCTTCATTGATATGAAAAGTTTCTGCAAACGCACTTTGGCGAGGAGGAATGCCGGTGCGATTGACACCGATAGGTACAATACCCAGTACCTTGACGGAATTCGCCAGATGACTACCAATCGCACCCGTACCAAAAATCACCATACGTTTGCCAATCAGCGATTGATAGCTGTGTGGCTGCCAGTCACGTTTTTGCTGCTGTTGTTTATAGAGATCGAAATGACGGAAGTAATTGATGGCGTAACCCAGCACATACTCACTGATCTGCTGACCAAAAATGCCTTTTACGTTAGTGAGTTTGTAGTCTTTACGCAGAGATTCGCCAAGTAAGGCATCAATGCCAGCATAGGTAGATTGAACCCACTGTAACTGCTCAGCACTATCGAGTTCGGAAGCAAGCTTTGGCGGCGCTGCCAGTACAATAGTGGCATTACTCAACTCAGAGATAATCTCCAAATCAGGCAGTTGTTTTGCTTCAAGCAGTGGCAGGTAGTGTTCATTGTTGTCCGTCACAAGTGCTAAGCGATGCTTTTGCGTCGTCATTTCTGGCTATTCCCTATCCGTTTGGTTACACTTCCGCAGACTATATTCACTACGGCAGAGCGACCATGTTAAAGAACCCTATTCAGGTACGTATCGAAAAATTTGAGCCTTGGCAGCATATCACTTTTATGACCTGTTTGTGCGAGCGTATGTACCCCAACTTCGCTATGTTCTGTGAGCAAACCGAGTTTGCTGAAGCGCGCGTGTACCGCAATATTTTGGATGCTGTATGGGAGCTGCTGACGGTGAAAACCGCCAAAATCAACTTCGAAAAGCAGCTAGAAAAGCTAGAAGAGGTCATTCCGAACTCAGAAGATTTTGATATCTACGGCGTCTATCCAGCGATTGATGCGTGTTTTGCCTTATCGACTTTACTGCATGGTTTGCTCGATCGTGATTACTTACTGGAATCAACGCTTAAGATCAGTCAACAGTCTGTCGCGACTGTGGCTCAGCTTGAGCAAGCAGAAACCGGTGTGGAAATCACCAATGAGAACCAAAAAGAAAACGAAGCTGTGTGTGAAGAATGGGATGTTCAGTGGGCTATTTTCCGTCCACTACGTGATTGCACTGAGCGTGATATAGAGCTGATTAAAGATCTTCGCCTTGAGCTTAAGGAAGAGGGAGTCAGTAACATTGGTGTAAGTATCTAGCGTACGCCTTCAGGATAGAAAAGTACGTTCTCAGGTAAGTTTTCCACGACCCGCCTGAGAACGACCAAACTAAACTCAATACCTTCTCGTATTAATCAAAAAAACTCGTCTTGCCAAACAAGGTGATGTCGTAGCCGATATCAAAAGGGTAATCAAACACAGAGATGTACTGATTAGGCTGTTTTGTCTTGAGCAACAGTCCAACAATTAACAGCTGATTATCATAAAACGTATCGGCATAAAGTGCTTGATTATCGGTGGCCACTGCAGGTTTTACCTCTCTCTGACTAATAAATAGCGTGTAAATCTCCGAACCTCGTTTACCCCAAAGCATGGTCTTATTAATGACTCTCCCGCTGGCTTTATTTTCAATATACACAGACAACACGCCCGAGCGGCATTTGCCTTTTTGCAAGTTGAGCTCACCATCATGAGTAAACCTATAGCTACATCCCAAGCCATTAACGAAGGGGTACAATAGCCAAACAACAGAAACCATTAGCAGCAAAGCAACGAAGCATTTTGATGTCGCTATTGTTCGCAGGTTGGCCATAGCATTGGTAGAGCGCATTCAGTATTCCTTACTATTCGAAGCTAAAATCTCGGTTCAGTGTTCTATTGGGACCAAGCGAATAATGCCATCTTCATCAGAAGTATCCCGAAAATACACCACATGACCCTCCGTCTCTTTAGAGAGGGTGTGTACCGTGTTATCTGGCAGAGAGAATGAGCCGACTAAAGTGGTGTTGCCACGCTTATAGGTGTGCATACTTGGCTTTATCGATGACACGTAAAAAATCACTAAAGCACAAAACAACAAGGCGGCATAAAGTGCCATTAAAGGCACCTTTTTTACTAACTCAAACCGAGTTGGTGTCGCAACTGTGTCGTTGGGTGAAGAGCATTCTTCGACTGGCTGAGCGGCTAGTTCAGAAGAGCTGGCGTCATTGTCATTAGCATTAGCGCTGGCTGAACTTACGTTCACGCTGACAAAAGGCACGTCATTGGTGATCAAAATGACATTAGGGTCTAACCGAAAACCAATAGTTGGAACGGTTTCTAAGCACATCACTAAGCCAACTTTATCCAACGCTGTCCGAATATTTCGGATGGCGACATTGAGCGAATTAGCGACAACAATCTTGCCAGGCCAGCCAACGTCCAATAACTGTTGCTTGGTTAATGGGTGCCCTTGGGCATTGCAAAGAGCTTCTAGGATAAGTCGCTCACTGCTGTTTAATTTGGCGATAGCAAGCCCGTCTTCCGCCAGGTGACCATTATTCGGGTTCAAGGTTATATTTGTGGTTGGTGTCATGATTTAGCTTCTATTACTTGGGGACAGACACTCGGCTTCATAATAATCTAAGCCAGACATATCGGTATAGCTGTCTTCAATAATGTTTACGTCACAGCTGAGCATAGGAACACTTAGGTGTTCCTCATTTTTGTCAAATGCCGCAATAAATACACGGCCATCACTGTCAAAGTAGCTACTAATCGGGGCATCATTACTATAAAGCTTAGTTCCTAATGAAACCTCTTGCCTCAGCTTAAGCATGGTGTCGCGCCCTTTTTTAACGTGATAAGTGACTAAGGTGAGAGCGCCTTCACTTGGAATCGTATTTGCGACGGTATTGTCAAGGTAGACTCCATCAGGAATCGACTTGGATTCGACTGAAACTCGATTTTGACTGTACGCAGAGGCTGAAGGGATGAGCGCAAAGCCATCCGCGTTTGTTTTACCGGCATTTCTTATTTTTAACCCTTCCACATCGTCAACTCTGACTAATATATTGGTGTCAGATAGACGCCGAGTGGGAAGCACGGTATTTTCCGCAACGACCAAGCCACCTTTCACGGTGCCTCTAACCTGTGAGCCCGATTGAGAGTTGGAGTATTGCAGAGAATAATTGTTATATTCACTATTGCTTGATAAAGACAACCCATGCCCAACAATGCCCTTCTTATCATCGAGACGCAGAGAGCCTGATACGGAGCTACTGTCGCCGAACCTCATACCACTAGACAACGAGGTACTCGCAGGGCGACCACTGCTGTGTGAGCGAGATAGGCTTACGCGCGATTTTCCCCAGTTGAGCGGCATCGAAAAATTCATTGAGAGTCGATTGTCGACGGCAAAGTTATTCTGGTTACTCTCTTTAGAATAGGCCTTTAGCGCGCTAACGGAGTATCGATAGTATTCATTACCAAATGAGTACCCTAAGCCAAAGCTTTGGAATTGTGCTTTGTCTGATCCTCCCAGAGACTGAAACAGACTGACGCTTCCAAGTTGAAAGGGCAGGTCGCTACCCGCTGATGTAGAGAACTGATAGCCTTTTCTACCCGTATCGGCAATATGGCTACTATTGATATCTCGGTACCCATTTCCCAAAAAATGACTCAGAGAGGTCTGAAAATTTAGTGACCAGAATGGCAAGCTTTTGGTTAAACTTGAATTGATTTTAGTCCCTGACTGACCCGTCGGTAGGTAAGTAGAATGTGCAGCAGAAAAGCGAACACCACCCAATAGGTCGAAATTCATCGTACTAGCTACAGATAGGTTACTATAGTCGCGTTCGACAAAAAGCCCAGTAGTTAAAGATTGAGTATCCGTTAGGCCATAGATCAACTCCCCTCCTAAAAAGGCGTGTGAGTTGGTTCGTTGTAGCCCTGTAAATAAGCTATGTTCGCTAGTGCCTTGCTTTAGGACACTGAGTACCAATTGACTAGGAACTGAAAAAACCGCTTCACGTCCATCTTCTTCTTTAATGCTGACCACGAAATCACTATTGGAACGAATGTTCATATCGTTAATAGTAAATTCGCCGGCCGCCACGTATTCAGTGTGAATCAGTTCGTTGTCTTGATAAACACGCACTTCGGCATTCGTTTCCGCATTGGCACGAATGGTCGTAGTGTCCGTCATTTGCCCTGATTGATACAAACGGCTATTACTGCTCAAGCTAACGCCTTGCATATCGACCGACCCCATGACTGCTGTGCTTTGACTAAGTTCACCAAACATGAACTTGCTGCGCAGTGAAGGAATATTGGTATATCCATAGAGATATCCATTGGACATTGTCGTCTTTTGATTCATCAGAGAAGCCGAGAGGCTACTCTTGAAGCGAAACCGTCCCACATTGAATTGAGGGCTTGCTGAACCGTACGCTTTGTAGTTATCGTCAAACCTAGTCGTCATTCCAGCCGAATACGGTAACATTAATGCTGTGACACCATCATCATAATGAGCCAGAGCATACTGCTTTTCTGACAGCAAAAATCTGGAAGGGATGTTCATGGTTATTTCGAAACTGCCAAAATCAATATCCAAGCCAATTTCGCTGCTTAGCACACACGAGCCTTGTGTTAAGTTGATATCCGGTTTAATGCCGAACTCACTTAATTGCTGTTCTGAGAAGCATGGCGTGCTTTCTCCTTGCTCATTGGTGTAGAAGCGAATGGATTCAAAATACGTTCGCCTTTTATTGACGGTAATTTTAAAGTCATAGTTGCCATCAGGGATGTGATTAACCAAGCTACCGAGGGAAGCTCCTTCAGAGATGCCACTAAGGAGAGCAAGATCAAAGCCTCCCGCAAAAGATAGTAAGGGAGCAGTTAGAATGAACAGAATTAGGGAGCGTAACATGGGTAATATTTCTATAGCGAGCGTTTATCTTTAGCAAGTAATCCAATGTCGTCGATGTAATTTAATTCAAAAGAACGTTTGGGGTTAAAATTGCTACTTTTAGTAAATGTAATCTCCTGATAAGGGGCAATCATTTGTACTACCATCGTCTCTTCTTTTCGTTGTTCAATAGAGATGAGCGTGATGTGTAATGGAGAATCATTTCTTACTGTAAAATCATCACCTTGTTTGTTAATAACGAGTTTCTTTACTGCGTCTGCCATGGTTACTGTCGCAATGGATTTCGGCCTGATAAATAACTTGTAATGCATATCCATGCTAGCAATGACATCAGATGGAGTATCTGACTGCTCTTTTATAGAGACAGCACTAAGAGTTCGATATGTTTCTACCTCATTAGAGTCCATTACTGACTCTAAATTATAGATTCTGAACCCTGAGCGGCTATCTGCTTTCGATAGAATGATATTCGGTGTTATTATCGGCAGCTTCTCTTCATCAAAGCTGTCATCTAATATAGAAAGCTGTACTAATGTCGCAGAATCTGAGTTATTAACGATTTCACCTTGAAAGTATTTACTCCCTTCAATATAAACAACCCTAGCTCCGGGAATGGCAATGGCATAGCAAATACTTGGTAGCATTAGTATTAGAAATATATATTTTTTCATTTTTTACATCTCTATATCTTTGGAGTATATAAATACTCCAAAGATAGGAATTAAATAAGTATTATTGAATCTTTGCAGTAAAAGACATTACTTTATTGACTTCTTTATCTGCCGTGTGATTCCACATAGCGTACTTCCTATGGTCAATATTCATAATCGTTGTTAATGTAAGAGTATTATCTTTGGCAAATTCTGCAAGTCGGTGCCATTCTGATGTTTCTCCTGCTTTTACAATTTTATAGCCATTCTCGATCTGGACTTTATTATTGCCATCAATAGATGCTGTAATCTCGAAGTCTTTTTTCTTGATAACCGTTGTAAACCATACGCCAATATCGTCCCCTAGTGCATACCAAGTCTGATCATTTTCCTTCCAATAGGCATCTTGAACGGGATAGGCAAACTTTCCTTCTGTTGCACTTTTTCCATTCATTGATGTATTTTCAATATTAAAAAACGCCATTTCACAGCCATTACCAGTTAATTGTAAGCCCGTTTCTCGAGTATCAAGAGTATTGTCTTTCTCATTATTGAGTGTCACATCGCCAAATTGAACATCAAACCCGGCACCAGAAGCAAAATCAAATGAACAAATGGCGCCTTCATAGTTAACATTTGCTGTGATGTTTAGTTGAAGGTCTTTGCTTTCCACGTTTCGATCTTTTATGTTGTTGTGTTCGCCATAATAAGATGAGAAGTCATATTCGCCCTTTTGTCCCGGATGCACATCCTTATCGTTATCGATTGCCATTGCTGATGATGTGCTTAGTGCTAATACAAGGCCAACGCTGCTAGCTAGAGTTTGTTTTGTTAAGTTAAAAGTCATGAGTTATTTTCCAAATTAAATAGTTTGTTGCTTGAGTGGGGTTAAATATGAATGTCAGTGTGTTCTGATTCGAGACGAAATTTATTGTTTTTTTGGAACCCAGTTAACTAATAAATGATTATAAAAAATAAAAAGTCATACATATCAGTGGCTTATAATTTTCATTGTGTTTTTATACAGCACTAATTCTTGTTGATATTGAGCTTGAGCTTGAGCTTGAGCTTGAGCTTCTCACCAGTTGTAGAGGCTATTGCACTAAAACAAACAAACTTGAGAGAGAAACTACTGAAAGTTAGATATTAGAACCTGGTATTAGTTTGCAGTTTGATATGGGGGCAACAATTAGATAAGTTGTTGGTTGGTGGAGTTATTTGAAATATGCTTCTAAAGTTGATAAATAGAAAGAGGTCAACGACTTTCGAAAAAGAGTGCTAAGCGAAGTAAGATTTTCAGCACTCTATGGGGTTTATCTTCACGAAAGTATTGGTCAACTATCTAAAACTTCGTATTTTGGTGACTAAAAAGGGAATTGTTTGGAACATCTCTTTTACGTCTGATACATATTGTGCAGGAACATAAATAGCGCAGATTCTCATTATGCTAATACCGCTGATACTAACGGGATGTGCGGTAAACTTAGCACGCAGTGGGACAAATGAGTCTAAACCGATTAGCACTTCATAGTTGTCCTCATCGAGTAAACCGCGTTTGGCATAATGATTAAGGCTTTCGTGGTACCTACGAGTATAATTTAGGCTAACACCTTGGCTTATGGGTTGATTGCGAAACAAGTTGTCTAATGTATTCCCCCTTTCTCCAGATTTTAGTCCTTCGGCTCGATGGAACCAAGGGGTACAATCTATTTCTTCAGCCGATAGTAACGCTCGGAATTTCACCAACCCTTCTAAAGCGCTTGAATTAGTGCCATGAACAAAATGTACGCCTAATTGCTCCATATCCTCTAATTGAAGATCTCTTTTGGTAAGTTTAAGTGGAGGTAGAAAAGAGGCTTTATTTCTAAACATGATGTTTTCCTTAACAGTGAATGTTCGAAAGTGATGCGTTGAGAATTCATTATTGGTATTAGTTAAGGGGGTAAGTAAAAGAATAAGTCCTAATAAAAAATAAAAACGATATAAATCATTGGGTAACCATGTTGATAATTAGGTAGTTTAAAATGGTGTTTTGACGGTTTACTATCATTTCAGCAATTCGTTGGAGTGCAAGGAGGGAGGATTTTGGGTTCATACAAAGTCAAATAGTTCGTTATAATCTCTCAGCAGCAGTTGCTATTAATAGAGAGCAAAATGAAGACCAAATTGATCACGCGTGAAGGCTACAACAAACTGAAACAAGAACATGATTACCTCTGGAACGAGCGACGTCCTGAAGTCACTAAGATAGTGACGTGGGCGGCGAGTTTAGGTGATCGCTCTGAAAACGCAGACTATACCTTCAATAAGCGTTTGCTTCGCCAAATCGATCGCCGTGTTCGCTTTCTGCGCAAGTTCTTACCTGAGGTCACCATCGTTGATTATTCACCTCAACAAGAAGGGAAGGTCTTTTTCGGTGCCTGGGTGGAGATTGAAAATGAAGAAGGTGAAACCATGCATTTCCGTATTGTTGGTCCCGAAGAGATTTACGGCGATGCAAAAGGTTATATATCGATTGATTCCCCTATGGCGAGGGCGCTGCTAAAAAAACAAGTGGATGATGAGGTAGTGGTGAAGACCCCTCAAGGAGATAAGGAGTGGTTTATTAACTCCATCACTTACCAACAGCACTCTGAATAAATAGAGCGATTTGAGCTCCTAAAGTGGTATGTCTTTGAGAGCTCAAATTGCGTGCTGTGATTTATGACAGAGCTAACTCGTCCGTTTTGTGTGTGGGAGCTGAGCGGCGGTTACGTTGAATCTTCTGATGATGGCTCAGTAACGTTAGGATTCGCCCTTCATCGTGAATTTGGTCGAAAAACGGATTGGCGGCTAGCGTGTCGACTTGGCATTCATACACAGTAATATGTCCGCTTTGGTACTTTTCAGGAATATAGATATCCGAGATCAGAGTTTTAGCGTAAGGCTTGATCGCGGTGATCAATAAGGTTTTACCTTCAAACAGCTCACACGCGTAGTTATGCACTAATCGATGCAAGTCTTTATTAAGCGCCACATAGCTAAGTAGGCAGTTCTGCCCGTTAATATCCTTACCATGCACAATATGACCAACCACTGCGTCCCGGTGCTTAGCAAGAACCACATTGATTTCTTGAATGGACATGACGTCTATCAGTTCTTGAAACGTGATAAAACGATAGTGCTCTTGTGCGTAGACGATTTGCTCTCGATAGATCTCTGGCAGATTATCCCAACGATAGCTTTCATAAGTATCAATCGTATAAGGGTAGAGCGTGTCAAACCCTCTAAAGAAGTCATCATATTTTTCGACCCCTTGAATGATGCGACGTTCATCTTCTGAATAATGGTAACTTTGCTGGAAAAACGTGGCGACCCCGATTCGGCGCATCAATGAAGGCTGTCCGTTGCCATGCTCCCACTTACTGAGCATTGGCTGGTTTATCCCTTGAAATGCTCGATGGGATAAGCTCAGCGCTTCAACCAGTTCCAATTGAGACATGCCATTAAAATTGCGCCAATACTTCAGTGCTTGTGCGAAGTTATCGCGTGAAAACGGACTCTCCGATTGTGCTTCAAATGTCATAATCTCTCCTTGAGTTCGATAAACTAGTGATAGTTTACTTAGGTTATATGACATGGGCTTGGTGGGGCGCACAAAAGCATATTTTAAAACGTTACAAAGGGTTAGTAGACGTTGAATAGTTAGCGTGCAGGTTAACGAAGTTGCAGCAAGTAAAATTAGGCAACATTAGATATACATCACTTATATCACTTAGAGCAGTGACGAATGTGTCTGATATGAGCCATAATTAATAAACGTTAACAATTCTCTGCGCAATTATTGGCCATGAAATGTTACATTT
Source organism: Vibrio sp. La 4.2.2 (assembly GCF_027586995.1). NCBI lineage: Bacteria > Pseudomonadati > Pseudomonadota > Gammaproteobacteria > Vibrionales > Vibrionaceae > Vibrio > Vibrio sp. La 4.2.2. The sequence continues at coordinate 144,409 of NZ_JAPPTJ010000010.1, read as the reverse complement.
AGTGCAGATACTCTTCTGACACACTTTTTGTTGACGGAGGGGTCGGTAAATTGCTTTTTAGTGGTGGAATCGAATATGCAAGAAAATCACAAGATTTTAGTTGTTGATGATGATGCACGTCTACGTGCATTACTAGAGCGTTACTTATCAGAGCAAGGATTCCAAGTACGCAGTGTTGCTAACAGTGAGCAGATGGACCGCCTGTTAACCCGTGAAAACTTTCACCTTATGGTATTGGATTTAATGCTACCAGGTGAAGATGGCCTGTCGATTTGTCGTCGTTTACGTAACGCCAACAACATGTTGCCGATTCTGATGCTGACAGCCAAAGGTGATGAAGTTGACCGTATTGTCGGCCTAGAGGTCGGTGCGGATGACTATCTACCGAAACCATTTAACCCTCGTGAGCTACTTGCTCGCATTAAAGCGGTATTACGTCGTCAAACTATTGAAGCTCCTGGCGCGCCAAGCCAAGAAGAGTCAGTGGTTGAGTTCGGTGATTTCCGTTTGAACCTTGGTACACGTGAAATGTTCCGTGGTGAAGAGGCAATGCCTCTAACATCTGGTGAATTTGCAGTACTAAAAGCCTTGGTGACCAACGCACGTGAGCCGATGTCCCGTGATAAGCTGATGAACATGGCTCGTGGTCGTGAGTACTCGGCAATGGAACGTTCTATCGACGTACAGATTTCTCGTCTGCGTCGTATGCTGGAAATCGACCCAAGCAAACCTCGCTACATTCAAACTGTGTGGGGTCTAGGTTATGTGTTTGTGCCGGACGGCAAAGAAGCATAATCAGAAATGTCGATAAGGCTCTGGATGGATTCAGGGCCTTTTGTTTATTATCTACCTCAGATTCTTCTCATCTTCGCTCTCTAAGGAAAACCTATGCGATTTCGTAGCTCCTTCACGCAATCCATTCTGCTGTTTTTTACACTCTTGATTGCTAGCCAAGTTTTTTCTTATTACGCCGTGTACAACTACGCTCTTGTACCTAGTTTGCAGCAGTTCAATAAGATACTGGCGCATGAGCTATCGTTTTTCTTGGAAGACAATGAAGCGATTGATGAGCAGCTTGAAATGGATGCTCCTTTACGCCGACGTGTATTGGAGCAGTTGGGTGTCACTATTCATGCTGATGACAGCGCGATGGCGAACGAGTTTAACCATGCGATGCCTATCGACCTGATGAGCGAGGAGATGAGTGATGAGCTGGATTCAAAAACTGAAGTTAGGCTGATTCTGGGAGCTGAAAGCTACATCCTTTGGATGAAGATAGACGCACTGCCCAACTCGTTGATACGCATTCCGCTGTCAGAGTTGCAGGAAGAAGACTTTGCGCCGCTGTTTAGAAACAGTTTGATTATGGCGCTATTGGTGATTGCGGGTGGTTGGCTATTCATTCGCTTGCAAAACCGGCCACTTACCGCACTCGAAAATGCAGCCAATTTGGTGGGTAAAGGGGAAATCCCGCCACCTTTACCTGAGAAGGGGGCGTCTGAGATTCGCTCGGTTACGCGTGCCTTTAATCAAATGGCAAAAGGTATTCAAGAGCTTGAGCAAGACCGTACCTTATTAATGGCGGGCATCAGCCATGATATTCGCACCCCATTAACGCGAATTCGCCTTGCGACAGAAATGATGTCGCCCGAAGATAGCTACTTAGCAGAGGGCATCATCAGCGACACTGAAGAGTGTAATGAAATCATTGGCCAGTTTATGGATTATCTAAAACCGGTTAATACTCAGTCATTTGAACCGATGAGCCTGAATGACATTTCTTCTGATATTGTCTCATCGGAAGGCGGATATGAGATCCAGATAGAATATGCCCCAATGGCAACTATCAAAGATATTGAAGGCAGTCCAATTGCGATTAAACGTGCTATTACCAACTTGGTGGTTAATGCGGTTCGTTACGGCAATGGCTGGGTGAAAGTAACCACAGGTATGACGGCGGACAACAAACTGGCTTGGGTCACTATTGAAGATAATGGTCCCGGTATCGAAGAGAGCCAAATCGGTCGTCTATTCGAACCTTTCACGCGAGGTGATACCGCACGAGGCAGTGAAGGGACAGGTCTAGGACTGGCGATTGTGAAGCGGATTATTAGCCAGCATCACGGCTCTGTGAGTATTTCGAATCGCAGCGCTGGTGGACTGAAGGCACAAGTGAGTTTCCCTGTAGCTAAGAATGGTTTGAGGTAGAGGACTTATTGGTTGTGCAGAAGGTTTACTTTACGTAAGCGGCGTGCTGAATAAGATCCCTTTCTCAAGGTGATGAAGGCGCTATTTCATTGAATAGTGCCTTCATTGAATAGCCCCGTCATAAAGAAAGAGTAGGCGTCTTATGCCTTGGCATAAAACTCTCTATCGCCTAACCAACGGTCAATAATTTTCTTAGCATTCTCTGGATATTGCTCATGCACATGTCGTGCAATTCGTTGGACTTCCGGTACCAGCCTTTGGTCACGCACCAAATCGGCAATCTTAAAGTCAGCCAGTCCAGTTTGTTTGGTGCCAAGTAGCTCACCTGGGCCACGAATCTCTAGATCTTTTTGGGCAATAACAAAGCCGTCATTACTTTCCCTCAGTACGCCTAAGCGCTTCTGAGCAGTTTTAGAGAGTGGAGAGTGATACAACAGCACACAATGACTTGCCACGCTACCACGGCCAACACGGCCCCGTAACTGATGCAATTGAGCTAGACCAAGGCGCTCTGGGTTTTCGATGATCATTAAACTGGAGTTAGGGACATCCACACCGACCTCAATGACGGTGGTTGCAACCAGAAGGTGCAGCTCGTTATTTTTAAACTGCTTCATCACTTGTTGTTTTTCAGCCGGTTTCATTCGACCATGAACTAAACCGATTTTAAGATCAGGCAGTTTACGTTGCAGATCTTCGGCGGTCTCAGCTGCTGCTTGTGCTTCTAATACCTCTGATTCATCGATTAATGTACAAACCCAATACGCTTGTTTGCCCTCGTGTAAGCAAGCATTTTTGACACGCTCAATGATGTCGTCGCGTTTTGTATCTGGAATGGCAACGGTTTGAATCGGGGTTCTTCCTGGTGGCAGTTCGTCGATTACCGAGGTCTCCAAGTCGGCATATGCCGTCATGGCTAAGGTTCTTGGGATTGGCGTGGCAGTCATAATCAACTGATGAGGGTAGAAACCTTGTTTAGCACCTTTTTCACGCAGCTCTAAGCGCTGGTGGACACCAAAACGGTGTTGCTCATCAATAATAACCAGCGCAAGGTTGTGAAAATCAACCGACTCTTGGAATAGGGCATGTGTCCCTACGACCATTTGAGCTTCACCGCTGGCAATACGTGCTAACTCTGCTTCCTTAGCCTTGCCTTTCTGTTTTCCTGATAACCAACCAACTTGTATCCCCATGGCTTCAAACCAACCTGCAAAGTTGATGGCATGCTGCTCTGCAAGTAATTCGGTCGGTGCCATCATAGCCACTTGATAGCCATGTTCTATCGCACGAACAGCAGCGAGCGCAGCTACCAAGGTTTTACCTGACCCCACATCACCCTGAACTAGGCGCATCATGGGAATAGGTTTAGCAAGGTCAGTTTCGATTTCTTGCACCACTCGTGATTGCGCACCCGTTGGGGAGAAAGGCAATTGTTCAAGAAATTGATCCTTCAGTTTTTCAACAGGCGCTAAGCCAATGGCTGTATCTTGTTGACCTTTACTGCGCACCGCTAGCATAGAAAGGTTTTGCGCCATCAACTCTTCAATAATCAGTCGCTGCTGAGCAGGGTGCTTACCTTCATCAAAGTCGTCCAAATTAATCGTTGGTGGTGGACGATGGATCGTGTGTAGCGCCTCGGCCAGGGTAATTTGTTGGTTATACAGACCGCTTGGAAGCAATTCGTCTACAGCTGCTTTGTCCATGAGCTCAAGAGCTTGGTCAGTGAGATTACGCAGTGTGAGCTGCCTTAATCCTTCTGTGGTTGGGTAAACAGGGGTTAAGGTTTGCTCTAACTTTGGTGCTTTACCTTCGGTTTGAAATTTGTACTCTGGATGGATGATTTCAAGACCATGGTTGCCACGCTTCACTTCACCATAAGCGACAATAAGGCGACCTTCAGAGAAGTTGTTCTTCATCGCTGCGGTAAAATTGAAGAAGCGTAGTGTAATAGTACCGTTGCCATCGCTTACTTTGACCGTCAACATCTTGCGACGCCCGAAAGCCACATCACTACTCATGACTTTCCCTTGCACTGATCCCCAAAGACCAGGGTGCAAACGAACGATCGGATAGATACGAGTACGATCTTCATAACGGTGAGGTAAGTGAAACAGTAAATCTTGAACCGAGTGTAAGCCGACTTTCGCCAGTTTTTCAGCGACTTTAGCTCCTACGCCAGAAAGCGAAGAAAGAGAAATTGCCGATAACAGCTGAGCCATATTTACCATCCATTAAAATGTCATATGCAGATATTCAAGCATTTTACTGTCTTTTTGTACAGTTTTTAGCGAGGTCTGGTGTGTGATTGCCGAAGCGCTTCAAAGGAACTATAAAACCAGCCTTAAAGCATACTCAGTTCTATTTTTTCTGCATTTCCTGCCACCACTCTTCTGTCGCTAAAATTTGGCCTTGGTCATCGAGTGGCGGATAAGGGAGGCGTTTTTTCTTGGCAACTTTCGCCAGTACGGGGTGGCCGCGTTCGAATAGGATTCGATGGATGGTTTCTTCGGGCAGAGCACTGACATCGCGATCGTACAGGCCGGCATTCTGGCGTTGTCTTTGAGCTTCAAACAAAATCAGTGCGCTGGCGACTGAGACGTTTAGGGACTGCACCATGCCTACCATAGGAATAATGATGTCCTGATCTGCTTCGGTGAGTGCATCTTGGGTGATGCCGTGCTTCTCGCCACCAAGAATAATCGCGGTTGGCTTGGTGTAGTCGATATCACGAAAGTCGACAGCGTTTTCGGAAAGGTTAGTGGCTAGTACCTGCATACCTTGCGATTTTAACGTGCGAACGGCATCAGCTACAGTATCGTGAGTTTCAACCTCAACCCAGTTTCTAGCGCCTGCGGAGGTGTGACTTAAAGTACGCATTTTCTCATCCGGCCAAACTGCATGAACTTTATGCACTCCAGCAGCATCGGCAGTACGAATGACCGCTGAGACATTATTGGGCTTATGGACTTGTTCTAGCAGTAAAGTCAGGTCAGGTTGGCGTGCCTTAAGCACTTCTTGGATACGAGTGTAGCGTTCTAAGTTCATCAATAGGTTCCAAATAAAACGGGCTCGATAATTATCGAACCCGTATTAGATCAAGCAGTTGTGTTAGTTCTTACGACGTCTAACACGTAGTGCATGTGGCATCACACGAATGCGCTTCATAATACCAGCTAAGTGAACACGATCTTTAGTCGTTAGCAGTACAGTGACTGTGTACAAACGGCCATCGCGTTCTTCTGTAGAGATACCGTGAATATTAGAGCCAGTCTTGGCAATCACATTGGTCAGCTCTGCGAGCGCACCTTGGTGATTCTGCAGGTCAACTTTTAGCTCAGCAGTAAACTCTTGCTCGTAATCGTCACTCCATTCAACCGCCATGTACTTATCAGGCTCTTTCTGGTGACCACGAACATTCGGACAAGTTTCTCTGTGTACCACCAAGCCGCGGCCCGGAGAAACGTGTGCGATGATGTGATCATCTGGAATAGGGTGACAGCAGTTCGCGAACGTCAGCAAGATACCTTCTGCACCACGGATCGGTAAGCGTTTACCCGACGTTGGTACTGAACTGGTCTGCGTCAGTTCATCGGTATCGCCAAGTAGACGACGAGCAATAACGATACTCATCAACTCACCAAGGCCGATAGCGGCTAGCAGGTCATCAATACTGCCCAGTTTGAGATCAGTTAGCACTTCGTTGATGTTTTCTGGGTAGATCGTATCAACAGAGTGACGGCCTAGAGCATGGTTCAGCAGGCGGCGTCCTAATACTACAGATTCTTCACGGCGCATTGTCTTCAGAACCTGACGGATCTTAGTGCGGGCACGTGAAGTCACCACATAGTTAAGCCATGCGGCATTAGGTCTTGCACCTGGTGCGCTGATGATTTCGACGGTTTGGCCGTTTTTCAGTGCTTTGCTAAGTGGGTATGGATTACGATCCACTCGCGCACCCACACAGGTGTTACCGACATCGGTATGGACGGCGTAAGCAAAGTCGACGGCGGTTGCGCCAAGTGGCAGTTCGACAATACGACCTTTTGGTGTGAACACGTAAATTTCGTCTGGGAATAGATCCGATTTTACGTTTTCAATGAACTCAAAGGAGTTACCAGCACTTTGTTGTAGTTCAAGTAGGCTTTGCATCCAGCGCTGCGCTTTAATTTGTGCAGTGGTGCCAGTACGGTCGCCATTACCCTTGTATGCCCAGTGTGCTGCCACACCTTTGTCCGCCATTTGGTCCATGTCTTCAGTACGAATTTGTACTTCTACTGGAACGCCATGAGGGCCCACCATTGAGGTGTGCAAGGATTGATAGCCGTTCGCTTTTGGTACCGCGATGTAATCTTTCATGCGACCAGGACGTGGCTTATACAGGCTGTGGACTTGGCCAAGGACTCGATAACAAGTGTCTGCAGTATCTACGATGACGCGGAAAGCATAGATATCCATGATGGTATGGAATCGCTGCTCTTTGGTTTTCATCTTGTTGTAGATAGAGAAGAGGTTTTTCTCACGTCCCAATACGCGAACGTTGAGGCCAACTTCATTAAGTCGTCCTTCAATCTCGCTATGGATTCGCTGAATCATCTCTTTACGATTACCACGTGCCGATTTCACGACTTCTTTTAGTACGCGATAACGGTTTGGGTAAAGCGCTTCAAAGCCAAGCTCTTCAAGCTCGGTTTTGATGTTGTGAATACCTAATCGGTGCGCAAGTGGCGCATAGATTTCAAGGGTTTCACGAGCAATGCGACGCTTTTTGTCAGGACGAAGAGCCCCAAGCGTGCGCATGTTGTGGGTACGGTCACTCAGCTTTATAAGAATAACGCGAATGTCCTGCACCATAGCGAGAACCATTTTACGGAAGTTCTCTGCTTGGGCTTCTTTACGATCGCGGAATTTAAGCTTATCGAGCTTAGATACGCCGTCGACGAGTTCCGCCACCGTCGTACCAAATTGTTCTTCTAGCTCTTCTTTGGTGACTTCCGTATCTTCAATAACATCATGCAGCAGTGCCGCTTGTAGCGTTTCAATATCCAGACGCATTTCCGCGAGGATACGAGCTACAGCAACAGGGTGGATGATGTATGGTTCACCGCTAGAGCGGGTCTGCCCTTCATGGGCATCTCTTGCTACCACATAAGATTGACGCAGAGCCTCAATTTGAGGCTCTGTTAGGTATTCTTGGGCAACGTCTTTAAGGCTATCGAATAGGTACAAATTTTAGGCCCGAAAGTCGATGGAACTCTGATTAGGTACTAGGAATTAACGGTTGTGAGCAATGCTGCTTACTGCCGCTAGTTCTGCAGCTTCTTGCTCTTGCTGCTCTTGACGTTCACGTGCATCTAGTACTTCTTTCGTGATCAAGCCTTCTTCGATTTCGCGAAGTGCGATAACCGTTGGCTTATCATTTTCTTCTGGCACTAATGCATCTTTACCACCGATTTGCATCTGACGTGCGCGGCGAGCCGAAATAAGAACTAGGTCGAAACGGTTACCAACTTTTTCAACAGCGTCTTGAACAGTTACGCGTGCCATAAGAACTCCAATAGTTAACTAAATTTTTGATGACGAGAAAGTATACAGGCTATTACGTTTAGATTCTAGATCACAAATGATCCTATTAGCTACTGTTACTTCTGGTTTATTGCATTATTTGCTTAGGGTGAGACCCTATTTTGAGCCTCACTTTGCAAGGAAGTGGTTAAAATCTACCTTACTCGGCGAGTAGGGCGTCTAACATACCTTTGTATTTCACCGCTTGTTTGTCTTGCTTAAGACGCTCAGCACGCAAAATAGCTTTAAAATCAACAAGTGCGCCGTCGAAGTCGTCGTTGACAATGACGTAATCGTACTCATTGTAGTGAGACATTTCTGACTTCGCTTCGCTCATGCGCTTGGCGATCACTTCATCACTGTCTTGGCCACGTACGTTCAAGCGACGCTCTAACTCACTGTTAGATGGTGGCAAAATAAAGACACTTTTCGCTTCTGGCATTTGTTCGCGGATTTGACGAGCGCCTTGCCAGTCGATATCCAAGAATACATCGATGCCTTTTTCTAGCGTCTCTTCAATCCATAGACGAGAAGTACCGTAGTAGTTTCCGAAGACTTCGGCGTATTCCAAAAACGCACCTTGTTCGATCAACGATTCAAAATCGGTTTTCTCAACAAAGTGATAATGAACGCCGTCTTCTTCACCAGGACGCATACCACGAGTCGTGTGAGACACTGATACTTTCATTGCGTATGTCGGGTTTTTTTCCAACATTGCTGAAATTAAGCTCGATTTACCAGCACCGCTTGGTGCTGACACGATATAAAGCGTACCTTTACCTATCATTTTTCAGAGTCCACATCTTGGTTGAAGGGGTAGAGAATATCGTTATTTGATACTTCTATTCTATACGTTCACTGACCAAAGCGTTTAAAAATCGGCCAGAAAAATGGAGGCGAAGAGTATCATGTTTGCTAGGAGCTCGACAAGTCATCCGGTGAGTGCTCAGGCAACGTGTGGCTGCATTTTAAAAGGGAGCAAAAACACCGCGGAAGCCAGTTGTTCTTTTTGCCTGAAAGCAAACGTTTGCTTAAATATCAACGTTTTGTTTTTAAAGAGATAAAAATAACTCACAAAAGCATTGATTTATTCCTGAGTCTGATTAGAATTCGCGCCAATATTTCTATCGCGCATACGTTTGCGTCTCCCTTTTTATCGCTATAGGTCCTACTGTGAGTGCAGAACTAACCGGGCAACGCCAAGCTAGCCCTACTATCATTGAATCCACCTTCAAAGTGAGTGAGCGTAAGTCCACTATCGGTACTGAAGTATATGCTGGCTTTATCACTTTCCTCGCTATGAGCTACATTTTGGCGGTAAACCCAGCCATTTTGGGGGACATTCCTGGAATGGACCGTGGCGCTGTATTTACAGCAACGGCTTTGGCTGCGGCCTTCGCTACGCTAATCATGGGTATTTTTGGAAACTACCCAGTGATGCTAGCCCCCGGCATGAGCATGAATGGTTTCTTTAAAGGTATGCTACTAAGTGGCTCAGTGGCATTAGTTTGGCATGAAGCGCTGCTTGGCATCTTCTTCTCGGGTGTTGTCTATCTTATTTTATCGCTAACTAAAATACGCAAAGCGATGATTGAGTCGATTCCAGAAGATTTGAAACTCGCTATTACCGTATCTCTTGGTTTATTTATTGCGTTTCTTGGTCTTAAGAATGCGGGCATTATCGTATCCAACCCGATTATTCTCGTGAGTATGGGCGATATTTCTGACCCGAAAGTCATCATCGCTTATATCAGTATCTTTATCGCATTAGGCTGTATGGTTCGCGATATTAAGTTGGCGACATTTATCTCTTTTGTGTCTGCCATCGTGCTTACGATTTTGGCTGATACCTTCATGGGAACCAACAATGCGCCAATCCCTGAACAACTCGTGGCAATGCCACCAAGCATGGCGAGCAGCTTTGGCGCCATCTTCGATTTCTCAGGGATTACCGCAGAGAAGATGTTTGATCTGCTGTTTATTATGATCATCTTTTTGATTGTCGATTTCTTCGATGGGCTCAGTACTATCGTAGGGGTAGGTCGTGATGCCGGTATCATTGATAAAGATGGTAAGGTGCCTAACGCCCGCTCAGCGCTGATTGCAGATGCAGGCGGTACAGTAATGGGTTCAGTGTTTGGTACCACATCAGTCACGGCATTCTCAGAGTCTGGTATTGCCTCATCGCAAGGTGCAAAAACTGGCTTAGCTGCAGTCGTCGTAGCGGGTCTATTCCTACTATCACTCTTCCTATACCCGTTGTTCTCGCTATTCTCTGCGGCAATGGTAGCGCCAGCTATGGTCGTGGTTGGTATCTATATGATTGGTCGCTTAGGTGATATTCAATGGGAAAAGAAAGAGTCTCGCATCGCTGCCTTTTTCACCATTATGTTTACCGTATTAAGCTTCTCACCAGCAAATGGTATGGCGATGGGCTTTATCAGTTATGCATTTAGTATGGTTGTGGCAGGGAAAGGGAAACAGGTGCATCCTGTGATTTATGTGTTATCTGTGGTGTTTATGGCGTATTTGATTTTGCTATAGAAACTAGTGACAGAGAGTCGCCACTAGTTAGGTGATGAGCCCAATGGTCCTTTGAGATTCAAAAGGACCATTGGTTAGCTATGCACGATATATTTTGTTGAGGACTTTATACTTGTAATCGTAGTTTTCCTCTATGAGCCTTTTATTATCGACAATATCAATTGCATTGTTTGTAATGTTGTCAATGAGCTCAGCTGTATTGCTATAGATACCTGCATTAATGCCATCATTTTGGCAAAGTTCTATCTCATTATTAGAGCCACGTTCAACATGTACACTGCCACATCCAAGAGCAATGTAACTCTTCGCTGTTGTCATGCTCCCTCTATATTGGAGGATAAGGTGATTACAAGAATTGATTAGGGCATTGTAAGATATTGCATTCGATGCTGTTGGATAGCTTATATCGATATTTTTCCTCTTGATGTTCCTCATGTAAATACAGTAAAGGTCAAGAATAATTCGTACCGACTTATCTTTTTTGTAAGTAAAAACCATGTACTTGTAATCAAGAAGTTTCCCTCTCGAGGATAACTCCTTAAAAACACCCAGAATGTACTTGATGCTAAATACTCCCTGCTTTGCTCCGAAGAGAATTTTCTGTTCCGGCTTAGAGCTTTTCTTATCTTCTTCATATAACCGTGAGAACAACCGCCAAGTATTGTCTGGCAACGAACGGAATGCATCTCTAGCATCAAATATCTTGAAGTTATCGCGTTCTAAAACATACTGAAGTTTCTCTCTGAATGGGGTTTCTGCAGCAATGAAATTTTCTATTTTGGGTATAATACGTAAGCAAGCATCACTCATAAAATTCTTCTTGGTGATAGTTAGCTCTCCGTACTGCTTTTTCGTACTCACCCAACGATTCACTTCATCTTCAGTAAGATGCACATAGATTTTTTCAATCAGCTTGGGTGTTGTGGTAATCATCTGCTCTAGTTGACTACTATTATTGGGGTTGAGTGATATCGTAGTGATACTTCTGCACTCACTAAACTCATCTAAGCTACAATCACTAAAATTGTATGCAGGTACTCCACAAACTGAGTTGCACTGATTGCTAATTTGATTGTCCAACGCGACAAAACAAATATCATCAGAAGGTATTTCACATCGATTTATCAATAAATCGATGTAAAGCTCGGCGAACATCTGACCATAGCTGCCAATGATGATATTTTTATCTATTAATCTCATGGTGTTTAGGGCCTTGTTGGTGCTACTCGATGTTTTGGATTTGCTCGCGCATCTGCTCGATAAGAACTTTAAGTTCTACACCCGATGCCGTGATATCGGTGCTAATAGACTTAGACGCCAGTGTGTTCGACTCACGGTTGAACTCTTGCATCATGAAATCGAGACGACGACCTATAGAGCCACCTTTCTTCAAAATGCTGGTTGTCTCTTTTACGTGAGAGTCTAGGCGATCCAGTTCCTCAGCAACGTCTGATTTCTGTGCCAGTAGAATGAGTTCTTGCTCTACGCGTGAGGTATCAAGCTCGATTTTTGCTTCTTCAAACTTGTTCAGTAGACGTTCACGTTGCCATTCAAGGATTTCTGGCATACGCGCACGGACCTTAACTACTTCAGCAGTGATCGCTTCAAGACGCTGGACGATTAGCGCCTTCATATTTTCACCTTCACTAGCACGAGCATCGATGAAGTCGCTAAGACCTTGCTCGAAACCCTCAAGCAATGCTTTATTGATGGTATCCATATCCTGTTCAGGTGTTTCCATAACACCAGGCCATTGCATCACTTGGAATGGATTTAGGCGGCTATCTTCACCTGTCATTGTCATAACTTGCTTTGCTGCACCAATTACTTGCTGAGCCAGTGTCTCGTTGATGCTTAACTCACCTTTTGCAGCAGGGTTTGCTTCGAAGCGCAAGTGGCATTCTACTTTACCGCGTGCTAGGCGTTTGCGGAAACGTTCACGAAGTACAGGTTCTAGACCACGAAACTGCTCAGGAAGACGGAAGTAAGTTTCTAGATAACGTTGGTTTACTGAGCGGATTTCCCATACTGCGCTACCCCAGTCACCTTTGACTTCTTTACGCGCGTATGCGGTCATGCTGTAGATCATGGATTGATTTCCTTGGATTGATAAATTGTTCAAACTGTCTTCATGTTAGCATAGTGAGGTGCGCTAAGTCATACACGATGAGATATCCAATGGTGGATGTATTGAATTGTCCCTAGCACTTAGGATGCTAGACCCGTAAAGCCATCTTCGCTATAATCCTCGCCCAACCAAATCCTCTTCCCCAACAAAGGTAATGTCCATGCGTCCAAATGATCGCGCAGCAGACCAAGTGCGCCCAATAAAAATTACTCGCAACTATACCGCTTATGCAGAAGGTTCTGTATTAGTCGAGTTCGGCAATACCAAAGTGTTGTGTAATGCAACGGTAGAGGAAAATGTACCTCGCTGGCTAAAAGGCCAAGGTAAAGGCTGGGTAACTGCAGAATACGGCATGCTACCACGCTCAACGCATTCGAGAATGCGTCGCGAAGCAGCGAGTGGTAAGCAAGGCGGTCGTACTATGGAAATCCAGCGTCTTATCGCACGTAGCCTTCGCGCTGTTGTTGATTTGGAAGCAATGGGTGAAGTCATGGTCACTGTCGATTGTGATGTGATTCAAGCGGACGGTGGCACACGTACGGCGTCTATTTCAGGTGCAAGTGTGGCAATGGCAGATGCGTTCGCTCACTTAGTTGCGAAAGGCAAACTAAAAGCGAACCCAATGAAAGGCCACGTTGCTGCAGTATCTGTCGGTATTTTAGGCGAAGACATCCTATGCGATCTTGAGTATACCGAAGACTCAGCTGCGGATACCGATATGAACGTGGTAATGACTGAAGACGGTCGAATGATTGAGATTCAGGGGACAGCGGAAGGCGAACCGTTCACTCACAAAGAACTAATGGCATTGCTAGAGTCAGCAAATAAAGGCATTGCCGAGATCGTTGCAGCTCAGAAGCTGGCATTAGAAGATTGATTGATAGCTCCCGTAAGGGGGCTATTTTTTTGACTAAGATACAGGCTAACGTCGTATGTCATTCCTGCGTAGGCAGGAATCTACTCAAAGCGAGCGACAACTTTGACTAGACCTTTGTCTAAATCAGGTATGACAATGGCATACCTAAACACAACAACCGAGAGAGAAAAAATGAAAGCATACCAGCGTGAATTTATTGAATTTGCACTAGAAAAAGAAGTTCTAAAATTTGGCGAATTTACCCTTAAATCTGGTCGTAAAAGCCCTTATTTCTTTAACGCTGGGCTTTTCAATACTGGCCGTGACCTTGCACGTCTAGGTCGCTTCTATGCAGCAGCGTTAGCAGATTCTGGCATTGATTATGACGTGCTGTTTGGCCCTGCATATAAAGGCATCCCTATTGCGACAACGACAGCGGTTGCGCTGGCTGACCACCACAATGTGGACACTCCTTACTGCTTCAACCGTAAAGAAGCAAAAGACCATGGTGAGGGTGGTAATTTGGTTGGCAGCCCATTAGAAGGCCGCATTATGTTGGTTGATGATGTGATTACCGCCGGTACAGCGATTCGCGAGTCGATGGAAATCATTAAAGCTAATGGCGCGGATCTAGCAGGCGTACTTGTTGCTATTGACCGTCAAGAAAAGGGTAAAGGCCAGCTATCAGCGATTCAAGAAGTAGAACGTGACTTCGGCTGTGCGGTCATTTCGATTGTAAGCTTAACTGACCTTGTAACTTTCCTTGAAGAGAAAGGTGATAACGCTGAGCACTTAGAGGCAGTGAAAGCGTATCGTGCAGAGTACGGTATCTAACTATTAGCAAAGTTAAAAAAGGGTCGGTATGCTTGCATACCGACCCTTTTATTTTTTAGTTACTTGGCTTTATTTTACAAAGTAACGCCATTCTATCGTGACTCTCGGCTACAGCTTGCTTGCTACAGTCGTACTTTTCCTTAAATGGAATAAAGTCACGCTGTCTATCTTTGTACGAGATGATGTAGAACTCGTTTAACCCTTTCACTTGGTCATCCGACTCAAACACCTTAGCTTGACCGTTACTGTAGTACTGGCCTGAGTATGATCTAGGGTAGACGTAGAAAGTACGGACATTAGGATCGATAGTTTCAAAGATCGCCTTATCACTGTTATCAGCAATCTTACCTGTAGCGAGCATATAAGTTGCTGCAATCAGCGCCACTGGAACAATCAGTGATGCAATGGCAAACCAAATGGTGTCCTTCTTCTTCCAGAAAATGGCCAACAAAATACCGATAGCTGGTGTGCCTGGGAGAACATAGGTTGGCAAGATATTGCTCGACATAGTAAATAGAATCAACGGAGACAACGCCCACCAAATTGCAAAACTGGTAAAACCGTGATTCTGCTTTGCTTGCTCCCAACCAAATTTGGCGCGAACTAGCATCAAAATAGGCAGAATGATTGACCATGGTAATACTGCCAATAGCCAGAAGAACCAGATTTTTCCTTTGGGCTCTTCATGACCAGACCCGTATAGGTCACCTGTCCAGCCAGGCTCAACAAAACGCTTATAGTGTTCGCCAACGATAAAGTAATCGATAAAGCCAGGTGTAGCGCGTTCAGCCATAATGTACCAAGGTAGGGCAATGGCAAGCATTAACAAGGTGCCTTTGATGAGCGGGAAACGACGCCAAAGTTCAACAAACGCACCGATAATGCCATGCTGAACCACCATCCATGGGAAGACCGCGATACCAAATAAGACGATGGCTACTGGTCCTTTAGCCAGTAAGCCAATAGCGAGACCTGCAAAGCCAACGTAGCCCCATAGAGTCTCACCACGCCAGCATTGATAGAAGCCAATCATCGCTAGTGTTAGACCCACGGTAAGGGCCATGTCTGTCATCACTGCACCTGCAGAGATGGAGAAAATGAGCGTCGTCGATAACACAACCGCAGTGACAAGCGGGTTATAACCATTCTTTTTCGCGAACCATGCCGCTGCCCATACCACTAATACTCCGGCCATCCAGTGTGGAAGACGTAAAGTAAACTCAGACAAGCCAAATAGCTCGACACTTGCCGCACTCATCCAAGTGAATAGCGGCGGTTTGCCCCAGAAAGGCACCCCATAATCAAACAGAGGTGTTAACCAGTTTCCGGTTTCCACCATCATTCTCGCCATTTCTCCATAACGTGACTCGGTTGTATCCATAAGAGGATAAAGTCCAAGAGAAAGTAGGCGGATGAGCAACGCACCAATTAGCAAGGTCCACAGCGTTCGCTCTTTATTCATCATTTTGTTAGCTCCAACTTGTCGCCAAAAAAGATAACAGGGTCTCTGTTACAAACCAAAACAGGATGATAGCTATATCATCCTGCCAAATAAAAACTCACGAAGTCTCACACATTCTTTAAGTGTAGGTCAATAAATTGGCAATCAATCTATTGTTAGGGAGTGTAATTTTAAAAACAAAGTTCCACAGTTAGACGACTTTTTTAGTTTGAAGTGCCTTTTCAATTAAAGGTGGTACAAACTGACTAACATCACCGCCATGGATGGCGACTTCTCGAACTAAGGTTGAAGAAATAAAGGCATGCTCTTCTGCCGGAGTTAGAAACACACTCTCTAAACCGGGTAGCAAGCGTCGGTACATATTGGTCAACCCGAATTCATACTCAAAATCGACAGTGGTTCGTAAACCACGAATAAGTACATTGGCCTTCTGTTCTTCAGCAAAATTCACCAGTAGTCCAGAAAACCCTTTGGCTGAAACATTTTCTAAATGCTTGGTGACCTCGCGAGCGAATTCTACACGTTCATCCAGCGTAAACATGGTGTTCTTACTTGGACTTGCTGCAATCGCTATGATCACTTCATCAAACATAGTGGCCGCTCGTTCAATAAGATCAAGGTGGCCATTGGTGATAGGGTCAAATGTACCCGGGTAGATAACTCGAGATAAACGCTTTTGGGTCACAATGTTTGCTCTAGTAAGAAATTTTGTTCAGTGTAACATTTTATAGATGCGAACAAACAGGCATGCAACAGTTATCATTAATCCAATGACTTGCTATTATCCTGAGTTGCTAGGTATACGAGATAAAAGAGAAAGATCACATGAAAAACATTCTGGTAGTTCGAAACGATAAAATCGGTGATTTTATGTTGGCTTGGCCGAGCTTCGCTATGCTAAAAGCGTCTATGCCGGAATGCCGCATTACTGCGCTTGTACCCAGTTATACTGTCGCTTTAGCGAAAGCATGTCCGTGGATTGATGAAGTGATTATTGATTGTGGAGAAAAGGCGGATAAACACGCTCAGGCAACACTCGTAAATACCTTAAAAGGTGCGAAATTCGATGCATCGATTAATTTATTCTCAACGACATATAACGCTTTATTGGTTTGGAAAGCAAAAATCCCATACCGACTCGCCCCTGCAACTAAGTTAGCGCAAATCTTCTACAACAAACGCATCAAACAAAAGCGCTCGCAAAGTGCTAAGCCAGAATACGAATATAACCTAGATCTAATTCGAGCATTTTTAAAAGACCAAAAAATCGATATTGTCGAGCCTCGCGCACCATATTTCTCTTTCTCCCTTGATGCGTTAGCTAAGCAAAAAGAAAAGCTCTCTTCTCAACTAGAACTAAATAAAGCTAAACCATGGATCTACGTACATGCTGGAAGTGGTGGCTCAGCCAATAATCTATCTTTAGAACAATATTGCGAGTTGATTGCAGGTATCAAACATAGTGCTGAAATCGTGCTGACTGCTGGGCCCGGAGAACAAGACAAGGCAAGAGTGCTGCAACAACTGCTTGCGAGCAACGATATTCGCAGTGTGGTTTATGATAAGAATGACGGGCTGGTGGATTTTTCATGCTCACTCGCATGTGCAAGCTTGTTTGTTGCTGGTTCGACAGGTCCATTACATATCGCGGCGGCTTTAGATGTTCCAACTGTTGGTTTTTTCCCCGCTAAGCGTTCAGCAACACCGCTGCGTTGGAAGCCTTTGAATTCAGATGGCAGGCACATTGCTTTCTGTCCACCAAAAGCTGAGGACAAAGCGAGCCAAGAGAATATGACTCGCATTGATTTAGTTCAGGTAGCAGCGGAGCTTAATCCTTGGGCGGCTGAGTACTTGTCCTAACCCACAAGTCAGCGTATTTCACAAAGGTGGAGTGCGCTGACAAAATTGATAACAAAAAGCCCTGCTTACCATCCAAGAATCCAGCTTTAATAATGTACATTTTTACAAAGCAAGCAATAGCATGAATGATCCCTTGAGAGATACTTGAGCGTTTTCCACGTTTCTCTCGCTGTTCTGCCCAAGCTTTTGCGTAGCCAGCAGATTTGACTAAATAATGATGGATATCATCGTAGGTGTAGTGGATTAAGTCACCTTTCAACGTCTCAACTTGCATGTCGCCATTCGTTTCAACTTTTTCGTGAACCAAAGAATCATCGTATTGAGTTAGTTTGGTTGGATAAAGACGCAATACTTTGTCAGGATACCAACCGCAATGCTTAATAAAGCGCCCAAATACCCAACTAAGGCGGGCAAATTGGTAGATAGTGGAAGGTAGGTTCTTTTCTACAGCCTCTACAATACTGTGCTTAAGTTCAGGAGTAACTCTCTCATCGGCATCAAGCCAGAATACAAAGTCTGACTCTACATGACTTTGTGCCAAGCGTCGTTGTGGTCCAAACCCCGGCCACTCAGGGTTTGCATGAAACTTCGCACCGAACTCCGCTGCTATTTCCGCGGTATCATCAGTACTACCAGAATCCATAATGACGATTTCATCCACCCAGCCTTGCACAGACTCGAGACAGGCACGTAGGTGCTTGGATTCGTTTTTTACAATCATTGCGACAGCAAGTGTTGGTTTGGTCACGGTAATGGTCCTTGGTTTGTACCCCCGGTTATTATAGAGGGGTAATGTAATTCGTAAATTTTCGCCGTCCCCAATTATCTCGTCATCCTCACGAAAGTGAGGATCTCCCAAAGCGAGTGACTATACGTGAATAACGGCCTAGTAATTAAAGCGTACTCAACTCCACAGCACGCTTCATGAGATCCCATTTTTCAAGGGGATGACGGTGGATTTACCCCTTGGATTAACCTAGTCTTTCCGCCTCGATAACCCGATCGAACATTTCAATCACGTTATCTGACGAAATTCGCTGCATTGCTTTTTTATCCTTAACTCGAGCGCGCCAACTGAGCTCTGCACTTGGTTTCCCCGTCTCAGCTAAAATCGCCTCTTCATATACAGACACTACATAATCCTGATAATTATATGGCCCAGTACGCTTTGGGTTATGGTGAGCATACAGGCCTATAACTGGAGTTCCCATGGCGTTAGCCATATGAGTAGGACCAGTGTCTGGTGCAATAACTAAATCGGCTAGATCAAGAAGGGCAAGCATTTGGAGCAAGCTACTTTTACCAACCAGATTAGTAATAGGCGATGAGAGACTTTTCTCAATCTTTTCACTAAGCTCAATTTCGATCTGAGCAGGGCTTCCCGCGAGTAGTATATTCCAGCCTAGCTGTATCGCATGTTCAATCACATCCACATAGCCGTCGGCGGTCCAGTTCTTATAGCCTTTACTTGCCGCGGGCACGATGACCAAATTGCGCTTATCAGCAACATATTGCTTAGCCCAGGCATGATCTTCCTCAGAGTATTGAAGTTGCCATGTAGGTTCTGTGGCTAGTATTCCCAGCGTTTCGGTAAAAGCCATTAGCCCATCAAGAACGTGCATTTTTCTCGGGGACGGAACTTTTACATTAGTAAATAGACCTTGAAAGTCTTGCGCACGCTCTCCATCAAAACCAAGCTTATATTTTGCCTTGATGCCTAATGTCGCAATGCTAGCGCGAAATGCGTATTGCATGTGTAACAGAGCGTCAAATTGCTGTCCTTTCAATTGCTGCCAAAGCTGCTTGTAGCCTTGCCAACCAGTTTTTTTATCAAAGACAACAACCTTGATACCAGTAATGCTCTCTAACAACCGAGCCTCAAGCTTACCAGTAATCCAAGTGATTTTAGTCTTAGGCCAATAGGCCTGAATGGCTTGCACGGCTGCAATGGTATTACAGACATCACCAATGGCAGACAGACGCAAAATACATATGGATTGAGGTGGGGTATCAAAAAGTGCCATAAAATCGCAAAGCTAGAGTCAGATGTAAAGATTATGCAGGGGGGCGGAATGAATGTAAAATCAGATGGATGGAAAATGACTCTCCACCTTCATGTAGCCCCCTTATATTGGAGCAAGAAATTGAAAACAGTTAAAAACAACAACACAACTTACTGGTTTGATGAAAGCTTGCTGAAGGAACCGATCGAAAAGGTGTTTGACCCCCAATATTGGCAAGATAATAACCGAGTCATTGGCAGCGCTCAAGGGCGCGGAACAACGTGGTTTGTAGAAACACAAACTATCGAGGGGGCACTACGTCATTATCGCCGTGGAGGCTTGTTCGGTAAATTGGTGAAAGACCAGTATTGGTTTTCGAGCTGGGACAAAACTCGCAGCTATCAAGAGTTTCAATTGCTTCAAACCTTGATTAAAGCTGGGGTCAATGTGCCAAGACCGATCGCTGCACAGGCAACTAAAATGGGCATTTATTACAAAGCTGACTTGCTGAGTGAAAAAATCCCCAATGCTCGAGATCTTGTTTCTATTTTGCAGGAGAAGGTGTTACCAGAGTCAATGTATCGAAAGATTGGTAAAGAAATTCGTAAGATGCATCAAGCTCAGGTGAACCACACTGATCTCAATATCCACAATATTCTGATTGATAATCAGGAGAAGGTTTGGATTATTGATTTTGATAAGTGTAGTAAGCAGGCTGGTGACAACTGGAAGCAATCTAATTTAGATCGACTGAAGAGATCGTTCCATAAAGAAATACTCAAAGCTAATATACAGGTAACCGAAAACGACATTGTTTTACTCTTGTCTTCAGCAGCTTAGTCTCAGACAAAGACTAAGCTGCCGTTATTTCTCTATTGAACTGATGGCTTATTGGATGAAGCTAACAGAATAGGAAGCGTTAGGACAAAAGATAGGAAGTAAAATTGCGAATAAACAGCATAATCTGCAAAATTACTGTAAAAGCTGTTAAACATTATGTAGGAAAAAATCGTAGCCACAAACATAAAACTGGAGTACCGGAATTTTTCATTGGATACTTCAGCTGCCCGATAACCTTGTATGATCAATATCATGAGTAATGCGGCGTATAACAAAGAAAAAACAAGCCCATTTTTAAATATTTGGTCCAAATAGCTGTTGTGAAGGTCCGTAAAGCCCCAGTTATTTCCGCCATATGTAAGGCTTTCACTTAGCTCTTTAGGGAGTGAGCTAAGTGTATTCTCAAATGCAATTTCAGGTTTGTCTAAGCCACCACCAAAGAGTAGGTATTGTTTATCTTCAGATGCATTAACTTTGGACAACTCCCACGCAGTTCTAATCATGACAATTCGAGCTTGAATCGACTCGCCCTGAATCGATTCTGCTGAAAAGCCTCGATCAACGACCTCTCTTTGGAATGTATCCATTTGAAACACTGAAAATGTAAGCAATAAAACGGCGAAGATATATTTCCAACTACCTCTAATGATGACTATCGAAAACCCAAATAAAATAATAGCAATAGATACAATGCCACCTTTACTCCCAGCAAGTAACGCTGCAAAGACTGATAGTGCTACAAATGCTAAAGCGACAACAGTTTTGAGTAAATGCCTACTGCTCAAAATATAGACTAATGAAATCGTTATTCCAGTTGTTAGAACTACTGGCCAACGGCTATAGCCTATACGTCCCCAAAGCCTAACAGTCTGTTCGCTAAAAAAATCATAAACATAGGCAAATAGGTATAGGTCGATAAAAATGCAAACTAGTATACTTAATAGAAAAGCAGTCAAGGACCACCATATTGCTTTTGGCTTCGTATAGGCTGTTACCAAAAAGGCTGCAGGGAGGAGTAAGTATAAATACTTCTGTATATATACTAGTGAATCAAGCATTGTTCCTTTTGAAAAAAAGGAGAATAGTAGGCCTAAGACAAATACTAAAGTAGAAGATCTTAGTACAAGAGACTGTGAACGGTTTAGTTGAATCTCATTCTTGAAGTAAAGTGCGAAAGTTGTTAGCAAGTAAGGGTATAGAAATATATTCATCCCAGCTTTAGAAGATGGGATAGATAAAGCCAATCCGATTAGAAAGAAAATATTACTTCGCACTAAGATGTCATAAGACTTTGTCACTGTGTTGTCTCTCATTTCATAATATATCAATTAGTAAGGGTAACCGCGATTGCTGCGGGTAGGCTTATAGGTTCAAAGCACTTAATGTCCGTTCGATGGCCCCTTTGTTAGACTGAACAAAGCTCTTTGCTACTTCCCCAATTTGGGCTCTATATGATGGATCTTTCATTAGCGCTAGAATGGTGGTCGAAGCGGTTGCTGTATTGTCTATGATATCGCATGCTCCAAGCTGATTTAATTGTTCAGTGATGTCTTTGAAATTAAAATAACTAGGCCCTGTTATCATTGGGATACCAAGTGCAGCTGGTTCCAAAAGATTGTGCCCCCCTACTTTGTTACCTAGTAAACTACCTCCCATAAAGCAAACATCAGATGCGGACAGCAGAGTCATCATTTCACCCATGGTATCGCCCAAAAAGACCTCAGTATTTGGAGTGATAGGCTGCTTCTTCGTTCGTCTAGTAACCGTGAAGCCGTATTTTTTAATAGCATCAAGCACGCTTTGAAAACGTTCTGGGTGTCTTGGTACCAGAATCATCAGAGCCTCAGGCAACTGCCTTAGAATTTCTCTATGGACAGCTAGTAATAGCTCATCTTCTCCTTCATGAGTGCTAGAAGCAATCCACACCGGGCGATCTGCCATCTGTTGTCGTAGTTTTTTACCCGCTTCAATATCTCGTTCATTAACGGAAATATCAAACTTAAGCGAGCCCGTGACACTAACTTTTTCTGGTTGGACGCCGAGACGAATAAATCGCTCAGCGTCATCTTGGTGTTGGCAGAGAAAGGTTGAAATACGGTTAGATAGCAGGTTGAAAATAGGCTGAACCTTGGCATAGCGTTGACAAGAACGCTCGGAAAGCCGGGCGTTAAGTATGGTAATCGGGATGCCGTTTTTTGCTACCCAGTGTAGGGTGTTTGGCCAAAGCTCAGTTTCTACAATAAGAAGTTGACTTGGATGGATTGCTTTTAAGAATCCTTTCACAGCAAAACCAAAATCGAGCGGCATATAACGATGCTCGATTATATCTCCTAACTTACAGGCTTGCTCTGCTCCTGTTGGTGTTGTTGTGGTCAATACAACAACAGTTTCCGGGTGAGCTTTCTTGAGCCTTTTTATCAGTGGAGATATTGCAATGACTTCACCGACAGAGACAGCATGAATCCATATAGGCTGAGAGCTAGTGTTTGAGAGAACAGGCGTAAACCCAAAATGTTCTTTCCATCGTCCACTAACACTCGGCTTATCCTTTTTCTTTTTGAACAAACCGTATAGAAAAAAGGGGCTGACGATAAAAAGCAACAACGTATAGACTTGACGCAGCATTGCTCTACCTATGTTCTTGTAAGTTGTATTTTTCAGGCGTTGCTTGCAGGAACGCTTCTACTTGGTCGGCGTAGTTCACCTTATATGAGTACTTAATGCTGTCGTGAGAGGCAAGTAAGTTGATCATAATAATATAAACGCAGAACAATGGTGCAATCTTGTTCATTATCTGGGGCTTCTCGTTGCTCCACTTCTGCACCGCGAACAACATTGGAATAAGGGCAATTGGGTAGACTAGGATCAAGTGCCAATAAGAAAACGTAATCGGAGACAAGCCCGCACTGACTAGTACCCCAATTACGGCACCAAAAGCATACAGTTTAAGCCATAGTGCCTTGTCAGAAAGGGCTTCTGTAGATGTTGAGCGTTTAATTTTACTTTTGATTTGTTGCCACCAGTCCCAATTCGCTTTTATTGAAATCAGCACACTGAGCCCGCCAATAATAAAAATGAGACCTTTCCAAGCGTATAAAGCGGTCATTCTTAACCACTCGATACTGGTGAGCCAATCAAACTCACTATATGCAATTACCTTATTCGAAAAAAGCAGAGAGGCGTAGCGGAACCAATATAGCAATGCTTTGAGCACAGGATAGACGTGAACAAGCCCGTAGCCAATATAGCGATCGCTTTCACGGCTGAGCTGCTCATTAACCATGTACTCTAGTAGATACGGAATCAACGACAGTCCAAGTGCCAGTATGGCTGCTGCCAAACCTAACCACGAGACTTTACCCATACCTCGATATAGTAGATAGAGAGAAAGTACAGCCAGCACAGGCCAGGAATAATGAAGCTGCATTGCTAAGCCGATAGACAGGATGTGCAGGAAGGTATACAGGAACGTATTGCCACCTTCGCGCATCTTGAAGGCGCTCCAAAGATGCAAAGCGGCAAAGAAGCACAAATAAGAGGGGTTGTAGAGCAGGCTATCGTACAGCAGCCATGGATTTAGCCAATAAAGTGCTAACAATGCCAGACGCATTGGCTTATTGAAAACTTGCTTAATCACCGAGTCTAAAAGGAGAAGTGACAAAATGCGCAGAGCAAATAGTAAAACTACTGGGGCCCAAGGTGAGTCCCAGAGCAATAAAGGTCCTGCAACCAACCAGGTTGTTAGTGAGCCCGGTACGCTGCCGACAGCACTAGCGGCATTGCCAAAGTTAGTCCAGATTCCGGAGTAAGCCGCCAAGTAGCCTTTGTGCAGCATTTGTATTTGATCGCCCGCAATGATTTGATTGTTGGCGTAAATGAACGCAAAGGCTAAACCAACCCCAAAACCTATTAAATAAAGGGTTGAAAAATGTTTTTCTAGGAATTTTTTTGACAGCATAAGATCACTCTAGAGATTATTTTTTAGTGGCGGTATCGTTTGGCTCTGAAAAAGTCCAGATTTTATGAACAAGATAGGTAATGATGGGCAATATCACCACTACAATCAATACTCTAATATAACTGTTAACATCACTGAATAGCGCACTAATGCTTTGTGCTACCATCAGTGAAGCAAATTGAACAGTGAAAAATCTAACCGCATTCCCCCAGTTTACTTTGTTCTTGAATACAATGAGCGTCTGAGCAAAGTAAGAAAAAAAGAACGCAATAGTAAAACCACAAACATTGGCGTAGAGCACATTGTCTTGAATAAAGTGAAGAAACAGAAAGGCAACAGCAATGTGAATTGCCGTTGCCATACCACCTGTCAAAATGAATCTTACTATCCGATATTGTAGTAATCGGTTAAGGAGATCAGTCATTTTGCTTCTCTTCAGGGGCGTCTTGGTACTTGTCACTCTCAACAATATAGCTAGGCCGACGCTTAGATTCCATGTAGAGTCTGCCTACATATTCACCAAGCACACCAATGCCTATTAACTGCACTCCACCCAAAAATAGAATGACGGTAATCAAAGACGCATAACCAGGAGAGTCGATACCAAAGATCAGCGTCTTAATGACCGTGATGCTAAGATACAAAAAGGCAAACGCTGAAATGACACTGCCAATATACAGCCAAATACGCAGCGGCGCAGTACTAAAACTGGTGATGCCATCTAGTGCAAAGTTCCACAGCTTCCACCCATTAAAACTGGTCTCTCCGGCTTCGCGTGACTCACGTTTATATTCGACAACCGCTGTTTTGAAACCCACCCAAGAAAAAATCCCTTTCATGAAGCGCTGGTTTTCAGGTAACAACTGAATTGCCTTGAGAACTCGTCTGTTGATTAAGCGAAAATCTCCAACATTTTCTGGGATCTCCACGTGTGCCACCGCGTTATGAAACTTATAAAATAGCTCGGCAGAGAGTTTTTTCGCCCATGAATCCGTGCTGCGATCGACTCGTTTAGCCACTACAACATCAAACCCCTTATTCCATTCGCGTAGAAAATCATGAATCAATTCAGGAGGGTCTTGCAAGTCGGCATCAATTGGAATGATGACTTCTCCGCGAGCCAAATCCAGTCCTGCAGTCAGCGCGGCCTCTTTACCAAAGTTACGAGACAGGTTTACTGTTCGAACGTGATGATCTTGTTCTCTTAAAGATTCCATCACACTTAAGGTGTCGTCTTTACTGCCATCATTAATTAAAATGACTTCGTAGCTGTACCCGGTGTCTTGTAGGACCGATGAAATTCGTTCCATGAAAATAGTTAGTACGGCCTGTTCGTTATAACATGGGCATACTACAGAGATAATGGGCTCGGAGTTTGACATAAGTAACCTATAGAGCGTGTTTAACAGCGTCGATAATCTGTTGATTCGACGGAATATCACCATTGGCATTCATAACAATATTATGGCGTCCGTCGAGGGGTGTATAGCGAAATGGTACGGTCGAATAAAAAATACCAACGGTTGGTGTATGTGTTGAGACTGCAATATTTCTCACACCTGTATCCGGAGCCACTACCAATATCGCTTTAGAAACGTAACTGACGAGCTCATCCAAAGGCAAACAGGGCTGAATTTTAAAGTTGTCATGCGTTTCCAGGTGACGGACAAAATCGCCTTTTTCAAAATCGTTTTTGCCTTCCAGATAGACATGTTCATAATCAGGAAGTTCCTTAACCGCGCTCTCGAGTAGCTGTTTCATTTGTTGCTCAGACAAAATTTTTGACTTAGTAGAAGCGCCATTGAAGTAAAGTATTTGCGGTTTATCCTCTGTTGATTCTACGACATCTAAATTACTTGGGTAGGCAAAATCCAGAGGTCTCTGTGGAGCGTGCCCCAGCATTTTCAACATATCTAACATACACTCCACTTCAGGCTGATAATCCGAACGAAATACGGAGATGTTGTAGAGAGTGCCATTCAAGTATGGTTTGTAGGGAAAGCCAAATTTCAACTTTGCCTTGCTTAGTGCCATCATCCAGTAAGAACGCGCGGTACCCGCCAAGTCAAAAATAATATCTTGCTCAGAAAGTTGAGAGAATTCCTGATACTTCTTTTTCAGTGTCATCTCAGCCTTTTTCTCTCGGCCGGATACAAAAATGGTTTCGTCAGCTAGATCAGACGGCATGCCATACTGGTAGTTAGATACACCGACTAGGGTAATTTTAGCGTTCGGGAAAAATCGTCTGGCTTCGGTCAGAAATGGACGCACGATCACTAAGTCACCCAGTGCTGCTTGACGAATGACGGTGATATTTTTGACTTTCTCTGGTGAAAAATCGTTGTGTAGATATTGCTCGGCCTTCTTCGAGATATAGCCGCCGCGCTCACACCAGTAGTATTTCATTGCAAATTCTCTTTTGAGTTTAGTTGATGGATTGCGTCCAGAATCCACTTTGGTGGCAAGTCCACCAAACATTTCAAGTGCCCAAGAGGGCATTCACGTTTAAAGCAAGGGCGACATTCAATGTCAGTATGGATTATTTTCACGTTGTCGCTGAGTGGTGGCGTATAGTCCGGTGAACTTGAGCCATAAATAGCCACTATGTTGCAGCCCACTGCCGCTGAGACATGCATTAACCCAGAGTCGTTGCTGATAACCGTATCGCATGCCGCCAACAGATCAACTGCTTCGGTTAATGAGGTGCTTCCTGCCAAATTATGACAATATTGCATCGCTTCAGGGGGCAGTGCTTTTCGTATGCTCTCGGTCACCTGTTTGTCTTTTTGTGAACCGAACAACCAGACCTGATGACCCTCTTCAATCAGGGATTGTGCAACCTTAGCATAGTGTGCATCTGGCCAGCGTTTAGCCGGTCCAAATTCTGCTCCGGGACACATGCCGTAGACCTTTCGATACGTCGACAGGCTGAATTTATCAAGTGCCTGCTGTTGAATGGACGCGTCGATAGTAAATGCCGGACGGGGGCAAGACGACAGCTTCACCTCTTGTAGCATGGTCTCTTTCGTCGACGCGAGCGCGACAAAGCGCTCTACATAGTATTGAAACACCCGCTTATCAGGGCGTAAGTCGTTGAGGAGGCCGTAGCGCATTTCTCCTTTCCAGCCAATGCGCTTCGGGATACCAGCGAAAACGGGAATCAGTGCAGATTTGGCAGAGTTGGGTAAAACAAATGCATGGGTATACCGTTCACCCTTCAACTTGCGACCTAGTTTCCAGCGCCCTGTGAGGTCAAAAGAACCATGGCCGATAGGCATTTCTATTGCTCTATTTACTTGCGGCATCCTCTCCAAGATAGGTTTACACCAAGCAGGAGCCAGCACATCAATACTGGCATTTGGATAAAGCTCTTTGAGGCGAATATAAAGGCTTTGAGACATAACCATATCGCCGACCCAAGAAGGACCAATTACAAGAATTTTCATCGAAACGTTCTGACGTTGTATAGCTCTATTAGGAATCATGTGTCTTGCTTTTTTTTAACTGACTTAATCCAACCTGATTCCAGATTACTTGTCGAATGAACCTATAGAAGCGATACAATTCACGAGTTAATTTGAAAATAATTTTAACCTTTGTTTTTCCGCCAGTTTGAATAGTGGTTTCAAAGTCGGCAGGATTGTATACGGCATAGGGTAACAAACCTGCACAGACAAGCTTGGTTCGATAGGACTCACCTATTTGATTATCCACTGCACATAGCCATCTACGGTTACCGTCTATCAACTTTTTGGCGCCAGAAGGAGATATTGCATAAGCTCGAGCTCCTTTAGAATTGTCGTGCCAAAGAACGGTTTGATATGAACCATCGCTTTCTATCGGTGAAAAACCTTTATCTTGTGCTTCTAGACGAAGGTACTCATACCCGTTATCTATCAAACTTGGCACAATAGTTAATGCAGACGTGAAAAATTCTGTAGGCAGAAAATCATCTTCCATCACAATTATTGGTTCATTAAGCGCTACACACTTTTGCCAAAGGCGAAAGTGGCTGGCATAGACACCTCGCTCTCCTGGTGACAAAGGACGACTTCTAAACCATTTTCGATGATTATGATCAAGTAAAGGCTCTAGATCATCAGGGAGGGCATTTCTACCATCAATAGCATCAAAAAATGCGAACGGCACCTTTAAATTGCCAAGGTTATCAAGCACGCGTTGACGTCTATCAGTACTACGTTTCAAGTTGATCACATAAATTTTCATATGCTTTGATACTGTCTTTCTGGTATTCACTACATGTTCTTCAAGTGTTCAATTGTTAGGGGTGTACCTCTAACAAGATCTACATCTGCAACTTTGCCTATGACGTCTTTTAAGTATTTAGGAGGCAACCCATAACCAGGTCGTATTGAACGAATATTATTGGAGGTTAAAGGCTCCCCTGCTTTCACATCCTTCACGACATAAAGAGAGCGGCGAAACTTCACATTGCCTTTTTCTGCTTCTGTGCGTTCATAGTTTACCTTGCCAAGTGCAGCCCAGGCGGTTTTAGTATCATGACAAAGCGCTTTCAATTCTGAGGGTTCAAGAGAGAAGCTATCATCTGGACCACCACCGTTTCGATCTAAAGTCACATGCTTCTCTATCAAGCATGCACCTAAAGAAATAGAAGCCACGGCAGTTGCATTATCAATTGTATGATCGGAGAGACCTGAGAGAACACCGAAGCGTTCTTGCATATCCGCAATGGTTCTTAAGTTATACTGCTCGGCTGGAGCAGGGTACCCGCTCACACAATGAAGAACTACCAGGTCACTACACCCATTGCTTTTTGCCACGGTAATAGCCTCATGTATCTCTTCTTCGTTTGCCATTCCTGTGGACATGATCATCGGCTTACCAGTTTTAGCTACGCGCGCTATCAACGCATGATCAACAAGTTCGAAGGAGGCGATTTTATAAGCAGGAGCTCCCAGCTCTTCCAGCAAGTCCACGGCGGTGAAGTCAAACGGAGAGCTAAATATCGTGATTCCGATCTCCTTCGCTTTCTCAAACAGAGCTTGATGCCATTCCCATGGCGTATGCGCCCATTCGTAGAGCTCATATAGAGAACGGCCATCCCATAAGCCTCCGTGAATTTGGAAGTCTTCTTTGTCACAATTGATAGTTATTGTGTCAGGGCGATAAGTTTGTAGCTTAATTGCATCCGCTCCAGCCTTCTTGGCTTCTTCAATAATCTTGAATGCGTTATTGATATCACCATTGTGGTTTGCTGACAGCTCAGCGATTATATATGGCTCGAAATTAGGACCAATCTTACGTCCTTCAATCTGAATATGCTCATTGCTCATTATCTTTCTCCAATCGGACGTAGTATTTGATGTTATTGATTATAACGTATGCCGGAAATCGCTCAGGGTCACATACTCTAAGCAAGTTGAATTGAGAGCGAATAGAAGCGTCGGCGTCTAGTTGGCTATCTTCTGGCGTTCTTTTTCTATAGTAGCAGGATTCGACATTCTCTGACTGAGCCGTGGCATTACTTTGATCTATGTGCTCGCATGCCCATGATATAAGTTCAATTTCTGCTGAAAAAAGCTTGTGATTAATCTCATCAAACAATTCATGACCAGACAATGGAATGCTTATTTTCTGCCAAACGTCACCAGTATCGACTCCGTCTTCGGCGTTTAGAAGAGAAAGGGTTAGCTCATTACCGCCATTGACTATTTCCCATATATGAGGGCTCCAGCCACGACCTTGAGGTAAGTCACTCGCGTGAAGCACAAGCGTATAGCGAAATAGTTCCCTTGTCTGTTTGTGCACAATTTCAGAGCAGGATACCAAGAATAGAATATCCCCAGAGCCGCTAAGTTCGCTGATGTTGGTTACCAGCTCAATTTGGTGATTGGCAGCATTGTTCGCTACCCATGCCTCCAAATAAGGAAAAACAGGGTGTGTGTTGCTGCTACAGACAATGGCTATTTTCATAATCTAACTCAAGTATTTTTTCGGTCACTCTATAAACACCTTTACCGTCGCAAATCTGGAGGCTTGCTTGGTGTAACGAGGTCCACTTAGTAAGAAGTTGTTCGTATGCATTGAGGAGGTCAGATTCAATATTCTCTAAATTGACTTGTAATGCGACACCTTGATTTACCAATTGAGCACATATCTCTTTCTGGTTGTCTGCAAGAGGAATGACAATACTTGGCAGACCTAAACAAGCTCTCTCCCAACTAGTACTACCGGGCGCCCCAATAGCAATATCATGCTCTAACATCAGATTTGCCATATTTTCGGAAAAATCAATGTGAGTTACTTTATCGCGACCCTGACACCAATCTCGCAGATGCTGATAATTTGGAGAGCGGTTACTTAACAGCACGGTGAAACTGGCATTTACCTCCCCGTTTAAGGCTTCTAGAACTTTGAGTGAAGCATTCGGCGCGTCAATTCCACCCATAGAAACTAGGACTTTGGGAGCCTTTTCAGGCTTTACTCTATTTTTACCAGAAGGGTGTAGCTGTGAGAATTTCTCATCTAAAAGTGCATAATTGCTGCCGGCTAATACTGTGCCTTTAGACTGATAGTCTGACGCTTTCCTTCCTAGGGTTTGATCTATGATTAGGTCGGCAGAATGGACTCTAACTAAGTCGTCAATACTCATTAGTAGGCTTTTCTGTCGAGAACGAACGATTTTTTGCCAAAGCTTGTCGATAGCGTAGTGATCGCTAATTACCCATTGGGCATCTTCCACAGAACGCAAGAAATCGTTCGCATCCTCTTCTGGTGTGCGTTGTAGCCAAGCAATGTAGTCTTTGTCACTGCTTGGGACAACAGGAACCTTGGGTGGTGTGAGCTTAATAACATCAAATCCACGGCTTTGAATGTAGCTTATCATGTCGCCTTTTTGTGGTAAGCAAGCGAAACTGACTTGATAATTATGCTCCCTCAGAGAAGTAGCAAGTACCAAGCACCTCATAACGTGTCCGCTACCTATCCAAATCGAAGCGTCAGTCCTGAAAACGACTTTTTTCATCACGATTTTTCTATCAATGAATATAACGTTTCTGCAAAATGCCAGTCTTCATCGGTATCAATGTCTTGCACTCTTTGCCTTGGAAGTAGAACGACTCTAGAGTGAGGTGAGAAGAAGGATTTCCTTTCAAGAAAAGCCGATTTTTTCCCCCAGTAGAATTGCCCTGCATCGTGATATGCTTCCTCCAAATCTTGAGAGCGTACCAACTCATTTTCAGGTGCAAACATTGTTACTGCACCAGATGTCGAGAGTTTGATAGCTCGTTGAATCGGGAAAGGAAAAGATGTCGCGCTGAATACGAACTCAATTCTCTTATCGGATACCAGTTTTTGATACCCCTGTTTTAAGTCCTTAGCGGTAACAAATGGTGCTGTCGCATATAAACAACAGACGTGGTCAACCTCGACCTGCTGATGCTCATACCATTGAATAGCATGATGGATGACGTCGATTGTAGTCGCATGATCATCAGATATGTCATCTGGACGAATAAAAGGAACCTCAGCACCACACTGCTTAGCAACTTCAGCGATTTCCTGATCATCTGTCGACACAATGACTTTATCAAAGCAGCCTGAACTCAACGCGGCGTCAATTGAGTAGGCTATCATGGGCTTACCGTGAAATAACTTAATGTTTTTGCGCGGTATTCTTTTGCTTCCGCCTCTCGCTGGGATAATGGCAATTTTCATGTGCTAGCTCGCTAAAATATCAGTCAAGATGGCAACAACGGTATCTTGCTGACTATCAGTCATACCATGAAACATTGGTAACGAAATAGCTTCTTGATAGTAGCGCTCAGATTCAGGGAAATCACCGATGGCAAAGCCCATTTGTTGATAATATGGCTGAGTATGTACCGGAATATAATGCAAGTTGACCCCAATGCCTTGCTCACGTAATGCATTGAATACTTGTTGGTGAGTCAGAGTGATCTCATCAAGCTTCAAACGGATAACGTACAGGTGCAGACCAGAGTAGGTATCCTCTAACTGATACGGGCGCACAACGGGTAAAGCTTCTAATAACGCATTGTATCGAGAGGCCAAGTTATGACGAGCCGCGACAAATTGCGTCAAACGCTGCATTTGGGTGACACCCAATGCAGCTTGCAATTCAGTCATTCGATAGTTAAAACCCAAATCTATCTGCTGGTAGTACCATGCACCATGCGATTCTCCCTGCATCATTGCAGGATCTCGTGTGATACCGTGGCTACGTAACAGTGCCATTTTATCCGCGAGTGTTTGGCTGTTGGTCAGTGCCGCACCACCTTCGGCCGTCGTCACGATTTTTACCGGGTGGAAGCTAAACACCGTGATATCCGAGTACTCACAGTTTCCAATAGGCTTACCGAGATACTTTCCACCAATCGCATGAGAAGCGTCTTCAATCACTTTGAAACCATATTCTTTGGCAAGTTTGCCAATGGCTTTCATGTCACAAGGCTGACCGCATAGGTGCACTGGAACCACCACTTTTGGCAGCTTGCCTTCAGCTTTTGCCTGAATCAGCTTCTGCTCAAGCTTCTCGGGACACATGTTGTAGGTTTTTGGGTTGATATCGACGAAGTCAACCTTGGCGCTGCAGTACAGGCCACAGTTTGCTGATGCGACAAAGGTGACAGGCGAGGTCCACAACCAGTCACCCTCACCTAAGCCTAAAGCCAGACAAGCGATGTGCAAAGCAGAGGTCGCGCTGTTGACTGCCAATGCGTGCGCCGCGCCGGTATGAGCTGTAAGCATTGACTCGAACTCGGGTACCTTTGGTCCTTGAGTCAAAAAGTCAGAGTTAAGAACGTCAACAACAGCGTCGATATCTTGTTGAGTAATCTCTTGTTTGCCGTATGGAATCACGTTACTTCTCACACTATAAAGTTTGGATCAACATGCTCTTTGATCAGTGCACGCAACCCTTCAATGGTTTCCCACTCGGTATTGGTTCCTGAGTTGTATTTGAAACCAAACGGTACTTTCTCAGCTTTGTGGTGATTCAAGTACTCTTCCTCTGTATATGTAAATGATACAGAGGGCAGAATGGCGTAGTACTTACCCAAGTCAATGGTGTTGAGAGAATCAGTATCGGTGATCATTTCTTCATGGAGCTTTTCTCCAGGACGAATACCTACAACTTTCGTTTTGCACTCAGGTGCTACCGCTTCGGCAATATCCATGATCTTGTAAGAAGGGATCTTCGGTACAAAAATCTCGCCACCAAGGTGGTGTTCCAACGCGTACATCACCATGTTCACACCGTCTTGCAAAGAGATGTTGAATCGAGTCATCTCTTCATGAGTGATAGGTAACAGGCCTTCTTCTTTCTTCTTCAGGAAGAATGGGATAACAGAGCCTCTTGAGCCCATGACGTTACCGTAGCGTACCACGCTGAAACGGATGTCTTTAGAACCCTTAATGTTATTGGCTGCAGTGAACAATTTATCAGAGGCAAGCTTAGTCGCGCCATATAGATTAATCGGAGCACATGCTTTATCAGTGGAGAGTGCCACAACATCATGAACGCCACATTGCAGGGCTGCCTGAATCACGTTTTCCGCTCCATCAACGTTGGTTCGAATACATTCTGTAGGGTTGTACTCTGCTGTATCTACCTGTTTGATTGCTGCTGCGTGAATAATCACATCCACGCCTTCACACGCCTGAATCATGCGGTTTCGATCACGAACATCACCGATAAAGAAGCGCAGCTGAGGAAAATCTTTGTGAGGATATTGCTGCTTAAGCTCGAACTGCTTCAGTTCATCTCTTGAGAAGATAATGATCTTCTTTACATCCTCATAACGTTCAAGAATCGTTTTGATGAATTGTTTTCCGAATGAGCCTGTGCCACCAGTAATCAGCACGGTTTTGTTATTTAACATGAAAAAGTATCCTTTGCTTGCAACGTATGGTCTTGTGACATTGCCAGTTGCTTTGTTACTAGTATAACACGCACATTGCGACAGTCATGTGCTTTGCTAGCCGCCAGAAGGCGACGCAGGTTTAGGGGGATGAGCTTAATTCAAAGACTCAAAATGACCATCTTTGGTAATAATGGAGTCTAAGATCTGCTCTTTATTTAACTGATTTCTTATCTCCAAAATGACCTGACTTTGTCGTCCATCGTCTATGAGAGTGACAGGTAATTCTGGGAAAAGTTTCTTTAAGGTGAACAGGGCCGTAGAGTAAGGGCCAACCACTCTGGAAAAAGTCAGGCGTTTGGTCAGTATCTCAAGCTCCATCGGACGGTCAGGAGTGTGATATTCGACCGACTTAATGGCCTTTACGGCTTTTGTCACGGCTTCACTCTCATTACGATGCGGAAAATAAACCACTTTCTGAGCTTTGTTCTCAGTAAAAAGCATGATTTCTTTTAAGTGGGCATCCAGCGATTTTTGGTTTTTATGCCCAATAGCACCCTGACCAATAAATGCCACTGGTCCCTGTGCATCATACGCATTAAAAGAGTCAAAGCGACTGAGCAGGTCGGCAAATTGGTTAATCTGACTGTCAAAAAGTTCGTCAGAAAAATCGAACATAGAGTAAACCAACAGGTTATCAGGTACGGGTAACACACCCACAGGTTGAACGCCCTGCAGGCGAAGCAGCAAGTCATGAAACCAACGTTTGCGGGAGTAGGGTATGGCGGGCTTAATGTACTTCTCAACTTCATTGATGCTAAGGGTGCCGTCATCAAAATAAACGGTACGGCGGAACGAAAGGTTCTTGCGAACCAGGTTCACTCGCCAGCTAGCAAACTCACCAAAGCAAAAGTGATCAATAGATAATCCGTGGCTGGAAAGATAACGCTTTAATTTTCTAATAAAGGCGGGTGTGGTAAAGGTTCTGTTTCCGGTCTTCAACTCAAAGGTACAATCCCAGTTATCTCGGGATATCAGTTGTTGCAGTTGTTCCAAACCTCTTACGGTATCACCCACTTCTAGAATTAAAATATTACAAGATGCGTTAAATGCTTTTCTTGCTTCAAATGCACATAGATACTGCAACGGTGAAGTCACATAGAATACATTTGCTACTTTCATTATTTCTTTGCCTTTCTAAACAAATAATTGCCACGCACTTTGCGCCACAACCCAAACACATCTGTTTTCGGGAAAATCGCAATACGGCGGATCTGATAGGGATCTTTATGAAATTGCAGTGGTCCCGAGTTGGTGGCGACTGCGTACTGATAACCTACCTCTTTAGCGATATCTTTTGATGTCTGATTATGCTCACCAAATGGGTAAGCGAACGAAGTTAGGGGTTTGCCGATGGTCGCCTCTAACGCCGCTTTGTTCTCGATGATTTCATGGAGCTGCTGTTCATTCGATAAAGTGTTAAGTTTAGGGTGAGTCAGGGTATGCCCGCCAATCTCAATCAGCTCGGATTGCGACAGTAACTTAACCTGGTCAGTATTCATTAATGGCACAGACGTCTCAGGATTACTTGGGTTTTCAACATCCCAGCGGTTAAAAGTTTCACCAGTAACCACATAAACCACGGCTTTGAAGTCGTATTTTTGTAAAACAGGGAGCATCAGCTCTAAATTATCGACATAGCCATCGTCGACCGTCAACATAATGTAACGCTTACCCGCTTCGAGCCTGCGAATTAAACGCCCATCCTGAAGATCCTCAAACGTCAGTGTTTCAAATCCCATCCTTTTCAATAGAGCCATATGCTTATCAAACATATCGATATGAAGGTAGGTACCGTGAACGCCTTTGCCACTGTCATCTTTAATAAAGCGGTGATACATGATTACAGGCATTTCACGCTTTAGTGTAGTGACATAGACGTCTTGATAAATACGCTCTATTTGGTCAACAATCGAAGAGAGAGTATAGTGTTCGCGTATAGTATCGCTGATGGCCATTGAACAATGTGCAGTCGTGAGTCCTTGCTCTACAAAGGAAGGAATCGAGCCAAAGTCGATATCGAGATCTTTTGGCCCTATATCGCCAAAGTTTGTGGCCATCGCTTCTGAAACATTTGCTTCGTCGATAACACCAATGCACTTCGCTTCACCGATAGCCAGAGTAGGGCGGCCACAAAGCAAGGATTCCATCGCAACGCGTCCGGCTCCAATCACTAAGTCTGCTTCACTTAGCATTGTCGGTACATCATTGGTATAACCAACAAAGTTGACGGTTGATTTAAACTTTTCGAATCTTGTTTCAAACTTAGAGCCAGTGACCACACGAATGTCATATTTGTCAGCGTTTAAACACTCATCAAGCAGGCGATAACATAAGTCACCTTTCGGGCCCGTCAAGCGACCTACAATAGTAATCACAGGTTTTGCGTTGTTAGGTGCTTCAACCCATTTGAAGTTGTCAGTCTCAATACCATTGCGACTCACCTCCATCTGCTCTAAAGGTACCGCTAAATCGTTGTGTAGTTGATCACGAATCGCCTCACAAACGGGTAGCGCTCTATCACCCATAGCATGAAACTTCTTACGCGATGCATGTACAGGTTGACGACCATGCACAGTTGTTACCACAGGGGTACCAGTTAGCTTACAGGCCACATGGCAGCTCCAGCTTGATGCACGAGAGTGAGCATGGACTAACTGAATATTATGTTTTTTGATTAGGTATATGAGATAACCCACATGCCAAAAACGACGCGGCACACTACGTTTGTTAAATCGCAATGAGAAAAATGGGCCGTCATGAGGTTTTGTCAGCGTATCAGAGACATAAAACACATTATGACCCCGAGCGGTGAGTTCGTTACCTACCGTAGTAGCGTAAACCTCAGCCCCAGTGACTTCAAGCTGGGACAGGGCCATAAGAATATTCATCAATAAACTCTTTCTAGATTATTCAGTTTTCATGCCGTCAGGGTTATTTTTTGAGTAAATCCCTGTATAGGCAGGGATTTACTCTCCAGGATGACTAAACTTCAACCAAAATTCTTAAACGTAGAAGCACCTTGTTACTTATTCACAATCGCCAAATACTCAGCAACACCTTCAGCAACAGTCTTAAACTCGATATCACAACCAGCAGCACGTAAGTTGGTTAAATCAGCTTGAGTAAACTCTTGATAAGCACCTTTCAAATGGTCAGGGAATGGGATGTTTTCAATTTCCCCTTTACCGTGGTGCTTGATCGCCGCTTCTGCAATAGCCTCAAATGTCTCTGCATTGCCGGTACCGCAGTTAAAAATGCCCGAAACGCCATTTTCCATAAACCATAGATTTACTTTAGCTACGTCACCAACATAAACGAAGTCGCGCTTAAACTGGGCGCTACCTTCAAATAGTTTTGGATTCTCTCCAGCATTCATTTGGTTATTCAAATGGAATGCCACAGAAGCCATGCTGCCTTTGTGCTGCTCACGTGGGCCATAAACGTTGAAGTAACGGAATCCAGTAATTTGTGACAGTTTTTCGCCGTGTGCTTCCGCGTCAGCAGTTAGACGACGGACATAGTTATCGAACTGTTGTTTAGAGTAACCGTAAACGTTTAGTGCACCTTCATACTGGCGCTCTTCCTTAAATACAGTCGTCTCACCATAAGTTGCCGCAGAAGAGGCATAAAGGAACGGAATTTCACGCTCTAGACAGTAGTGAAGTAACTCTTTTGAATACTCATAGTTATTCAACATCACATACTTACCATCCCACTCTGTCGTAGCTGAACATGCTCCTTCGTGGAATACCGCTTCGATAGGTCCAAAATCATCGCCAGCCATAACTTGCGTTAAAAAGTCATCGCGATCCATATAGTCAGTAATATCAAGGTCAACCAAGTTTTTGAACTTACGTCCATTTTTAAGGTTGTCGACTACCAGAATATCATTTAAGCCTGCTTCGTTAAGCGCTTTGATAATGTTGCTGCCAATCATGCCAGCACCGCCAGTTACAATGATCATAAAACGGTTCCATTTGAATAGGATAATTCAGTTGAGTATATAAGATTTCCACGTAGCTTCAAAGCAAGGGAACTAAGTTCTCAGGAAGTACCAGAGTAGAAATTAATGCTTTTCCAAAGCATGTTGACGCAGGTTCTACTCTGAGACTGACAATTGTTTGGTTCTATGCGACAGAAGTTAGAATGTTATGAACTAGAGCATTGACGTTCGCTACCGGCCTACAGTAGGTCTATGTTGATAGGCATGACAACTGGAGATAGGTATGCAGTTAGCACCAAATGTAGAAGTGACACATCATGGAGGCAAAGACACAGTGACAGGTTCCTGTCATGAATTGGCAATAAATGGTGAATCTGTGTTAATTGATTGTGGGCTTTTTCAAGGAGCGGATTCTTACAATCAGACTCTGAAGATCGATTTCAGCTTAAAGCATGCGCGTGCTTTGATTCTGACGCATGCCCACATCGATCATATTGGT
The DNA here is from genome assembly GCF_027586995.1 of Vibrio sp. La 4.2.2. Classification (NCBI taxonomy): domain Bacteria; kingdom Pseudomonadati; phylum Pseudomonadota; class Gammaproteobacteria; order Vibrionales; family Vibrionaceae; genus Vibrio; species Vibrio sp. La 4.2.2. The sequence goes on along the minus strand of NZ_JAPPTJ010000010.1, from coordinate 105,786 downwards.
AGGTTACCGTGGTTGTTTGCCGCAGGGTTTCGTGGGCCTATTTATTGCACCCACGCAACGGCTTATTTAGTTCCATTAATGTTATCCGATGGTCTTAAACTAACGCTGGATCTATCTAAAAGCAAAAGAACGCAATTCATTGATTTAATTTTTAAGCATCTGAAACCTATAAACTACTCAGAATGGACACCTATTAAGTCGAACTATGGAGGTTATTTCACTTATGTAAGATTCAATCCCGCCAGACACATTTTAGGTAGTGCCTATATTGAGTTAAAACTGCCAAAAGATGAAATAGCAGTATTCTCTGGAGATTTAGGACCTAATCATACGCCATTACTACCAGCCCCATTCCCCCAAAACGTGCTGACTACCTTTTTCTAGAATCTACCTACGGTGACAAACGCCATGAATCGGTCGATAAACGCAATGAGAGGTTATTGACGATTATTAAACGAAGTTTAAAGGATTGAGGTGTGATCATTGTGCCTGCCTTTAGTGTTGGCCGAACACAGGAGTTGTTGTTTGATATTGAGTCACTACTGCATCAAAACCAACTACAATCGACGATTCCTATCATTGTTGACTCTCCCATGGCGGTCAAAGTTACTAAGGCTTATCGTCGTTATCGTAAGTTATGGTCTAAAGAAGCGAAGCTGAAGATCCAGCAAGGTCGCCAACCTTTGAATTTTTCGCAGTGTGTAGTTATTGAAAGTCATCAAGAACATTGTCGAGTGGTGAATAGACTAGCATCGACAGGAGAGACTGCGATTGTCATCTCGGCACCTGGTATGTGCCAAGGAGGCAGAGTAGTTGATTATCTAAAAGCTTTACTTCCAGACAGACGGACAGACATAGTGTTCTGTGGTTATCAAGCGAATGAAACGTTAGGTCGTGATATTCAAATAGGTAAGGAACAAGTTTGGATAGACGGTACTAGTATCGAAATGAATGCAATGGTTCATACAGTATCAGGTTATTCAGCGCACGCCGATAGAGATGATCTCATAATGTTTGTAAAAGGTTGCAGGGAGTACTTAAAACAATTGTATCTGATTCATGGAGATAGTGAAGTTAAAGCGGATTTTGCACGGTTGCTCAAAAAAGAACTATTGAATGTGGAAGTGGTTAAATGAACATCATATATAAATCAGACTCTTGCTCTGGCCTACATTAATGACAGCAGCGTGTTGATTTTATGCTTTAATGTCATAATTGTGTAAATTTGAACTACCTCATACTTTCGTTAATTCAGCTCATATTAAGTGGAGGATTGGCCTTTATCTTAAAGGGAATTTAATAAACAATGCTTTCAGAAATGGAAAATTAGGGTGAAAAGAGCATATAAGTGCCGTGTACCCACAAGGAAAAATCAAGCGATAGAGCGAACTTAGCAAGGATGATTGCTTTTGAACTTGATATGATGTCAGTTGTAGCAGTTAATTGTGTAATTCTCTTCTCCCTTCATTCGATAATCGTTACATTGAATTCAATGACGTTTATCTGAGTCCGATTTGTTCCTCTAGGCATGGTGTGTGCTATCGCGGTTGAACTTAGTTTCCTATATAATCTCCGCAAATTATCTTTGTGACGCTCGTATTGTCAAGACTCACAACATAAAAATCTCAGCTTTTGAGGGCTTTACTCAAGGGCGGTAGCGTGTCCAAATTAAAGGGATGTAAAACTAGGACAAATTCGTCAACATACCTATGTTGAGAGTGGAATGGCGTTTTAAGAAAGAGGCAATAGCGAAAACGTTAAGCTTTTAGTTTTGTTGAGATGATATGAATGATCCATATTGTCTGTCGACGTTGTTCTCAAATCTTTAGTATTTAAGAGGAAAATTATTCATGGCAATTACGCAAGAGCGTATTACTCACCTGAAGCAGTTGGAAGCGGAGTCTATCCATATAATGAGGGAAGTAGCTGCCGAGTTTGATAACCCGGTAATGCTTTACTCTGTAGGTAAAGATTCATCAGTAATGTTACACCTTGCCAATAAGGCTTTTGCTCCAGGTGTTCCGCCATTTCCTTTGATGCACGTTGATACCACGTGGAAATTCAAAGAAATGATTGAGTTTCGTGACTATATGGCGAAGAAATTGGGTATGAAACTGATTGTTCATCAAAATCCTGAGGGTTTGGCAATGGACATTAACCCTTTTGTTCATGGTAGCTCTAAACACACGGATATCATGAAGACACAAGGTCTTAAGCAGGCACTAGACATGCACGGCTTTGATGCTGCTTTTGGAGGTGCTCGTCGCGACGAGGAAAAATCTCGCGCTAAAGAGCGTGTCTATTCTTTCCGAGATGAGCACCATCGTTGGGATCCTAAAAATCAGCGTCCAGAGCTTTGGAATATCTACAACGGCAAAGTTAACAAAGGTGAAAGCATTCGCGTGTTCCCGCTTTCCAATTGGACTGAGTTGGATATTTGGCAATATATCTACCTAGAGCAGATTGAAATTCCGGGGCTGTATCTTGCTAAAAAACGCCCGGTTGTTGAGCGTGATGGCATGTTGATCATGGTAGATGATGAGCGTATGGAACTTCGCGAAGGTGAAAAAGTGCAACAGAAGATGGTTCGCTTTCGTACATTAGGCTGTTATCCATTGACTGGCGCTGTAGAATCAGAAGCAACTACGCTTCCAGAAATTATCCAAGAGATGCTACTAACCACGACTTCTGAGCGCCAGGGTAGAGCTATTGATCATGATTCTTCAGGTTCGATGGAGAAGAAAAAACGCGAAGGGTATTTCTAAGCTTTATATCAAGTAATTATACTCGACGATGAACCAACGGCTTTAGTGACACGCTAAGGCACGCCAGATAGAGTTTAGCAAATTCGATGTTGATAACTGCTCTTGTAATTGTAGGGCTTCTGACTAGCCTAGTGTGTACTCGGTATCGCTCTAGTTTACTGTTTATAGGGGCGATACTCGTGCTGTATGTCACTGGTCAAATCAGTCAAGCGAGTATTTTAACTAATATCACGAATACATCCGTTTTGACATTGGTGGCTTTAATGCTCGCGTCTCTGGCGTTAGAGCGTAGCGACCTGTTAGTGTGGATGTCGAGTAAAATATTCCATCCCAGCTACAAGCAAACGGTTGTTAGGATGGGGGTGTCCACCGCGATAAGTTCAGCACTTTTAAACAATACTGCCGTTGTGGCTACGCTAATGGGTAGTGTATTACGTAATCAAGAGCACTCACCATCAAAACTACTCATGCCGCTTTCTTACTTTGCTATTATTGGTGGCACAATGACCTTGATTGGTACCTCTACCAATTTGGTTATCAATGCAGTGTTGGTTGACCATGCTGTTGAACCGTTGCGTTTTTTCAGTTTTACTCCTATTGGATTAGTAATTCTTGTCTTTGTCGGAGCCGCTATTGCGTTAGCGTGTGGCTCCCTGTCCTCTCACGATCAAGTCGAAAAGAAAGACAAAGGTTATTTTATTGACGCTGAAGTCGGCATTAGTAGTAAGTTAATCGGTCATACTGTCAGACAAAACAAGCTTCGATCGCTCGATGGTTTGTTTTTGGCGGAAATTGTGCGTGGAAAGCAACTTATTTCTCCTGTTACTCCCGATACAGTTATTGAGGGCGGAGATAAGCTAATTTTTACCGGTGAAGTCGAGAATCTAAAACAATTAAGTGAGTTAGATGGTGTAGAGGTTTTTGCGGAAACGAATGAGCTTCTCGAGTCGAATTTAACTGAGGTTATCGTTAGTTCAGAATCTGTACTTGTTGGCAAAACACTTAAGTCTACGGATTTCCGTTCTAGGTTTGATGCTGCTGTGGTGGCTATTAACCGTGAAAACCAGCGCTTGTCAGGGAAGCTTGGAGAACAACGAATTCAGGCTGGCGACAAGCTTGTACTTGCTGTGGGGCAAGATTTTCACAAGCGACAGAATATCTCTCGAAACTTCTACATCCTCAGTGGTATTCAGCTCAATAACCGATTAACCAAAGCTCAGAACTGGATGGCAGTTGCTGGTTTTGTGGCAGCAATTTTAGTATCGGTTGCGACACCACTCTCGTTACTGGAGACCGTGGCAGCTTATTTATTGGCGATGGTTGGGTGTAACATTTTGGATAGCACAACCATCCGGCGTCGGTTTCCGTTTGAACTTTGGCTTATTTTGGTTTGTGCTTTATCCATCGCCCAAGCATTCAGTCAATCTGGACTGGCACAGTTTATTACCGCCACGCTTTATGAACTATTGGGTGAGCAAAGCCCCTATATTGCTCTAATTGTGGCATTTTTAGTTACAGTATTACTGACAGAAGTTATCACCAATACTGCTGCTGCTGCGATAATGTTGCCGATAGGGCTTTCGCTAGCAAATATTTATCAGGTGAGCGCAATGCCATTCATCATGGCTGTTGCCTACGCGGCGAGCGCTTGCTTTATTAGCCCTTATGGGTATCAGACGAACTTAATGGTCATGAATGCTGGTGGGTATACCTTCAAGGACTTTATCCGGGTTGGTTGGAAGGTTTCTTTGACCTATTGCCTAGTAGCCTTAACTTGTATACCTCTATTCTTCCCATTTTAACTTGTTGATCATTATCTCGATTCAGTTGAAAAAGCAACTTTATTTATAAACAAGGAAGAGAGTGACGCTCGATGCGACGCTCGATGATTAAATGAACAATCCATATTCAAAACTCGACAATGATTCCAAGAGTGACGACATTGTTTGGCATCACACTACCGTGACTCATGAAGATAGAAAAAAACTCAAGTCTCAGCAACCTGTGTTGCTTTGGTTCACTGGATTAAGTGGTTCAGGAAAATCCACTGTCGCAAACGCGGTAGAAAGTAAACTAATGAGCATTGGTCGTCATAGCTATCTGTTGGATGGCGATAACGTGCGCCATGGGTTAAACAAAGACCTCGGCTTTACCGATGAAGACCGTGTTGAGAACATTCGACGTATTGGAGAAGTTGCGAAGCTGTTTGTAGATTCAGGGTCTATCGTGCTTTCTGCCTTTATCTCACCATTTAAATCAGAGCGCCAAAAAGTACGTGATTTATTTGAGCCAGAGCAGTTCCTTGAGGTGTTTATTGACACGCCGCTAGATGTGTGTGAACAGCGTGATCCAAAAGGGCTTTACAAAAAAGCTCGAGCGGGTGAAATCCCTAACTTTACCGGTATTGATTCCGACTATGAAGTGCCGGTGAATCCGGAAATCGTGGTGAAAACGCAGGACATGTCCATTGAGGCGTGTGCAGAGCAAATCGTTGCACAGCTTCGCCAGCTTGGTTACCTCACTTATTCAGAGCAGGGTTAAGCAGAATGCACTATGACGTATTTAATGGTGATGCGGATGGCATTATCGCTCTCATCCAGCTTAGACTGGATGATCCTAAAGAAAGTATTTTAATCACAGGTGTTAAGCGAGACATTAAGCTACTAGCACAAGTGGTTGACTCGAAAGATGTTTCCTCAGTTACTGCGTTGGACATTTCTATGGAAAAGAACATGCCAGCGCTCGAGATGCTTCTGACTGAACGGAATGTGCCTGTTTTCTATTGTGATCACCACAGAAGTGGCGATATACCGCAATCGAGTTTGCTTACTGCGGACATTAATCTTGATGCCGAAGTCTGCACAAGCCTGCTTATTAATAAGAGACTAGATGGAAAGCATAGTCACTGGGCTATCGCTGGTGCATTTGGTGACAACTTATTTAAACCAGCACTTAGCCTTGCGACCTCAGAGGGGCTCCCTGAGCCTGATATCGAGTTTCTAAAAGAACTTGGGACACTGATAAACTACAATGGTTACGGTGCGAGTGAAGCTGACCTGCATATTGAGCCTGCAATCCTGTTTCGTCAACTTGTGGAGTTCGAAAGTCCATTGATGTTGAGAGACGACCAATCTTCACCTTTCTATGTTCTCAAGAAAGGTTATGAACAAGACTACCTGCATGTTTCCGAGCTAAGCCCAGTATTTAGTGATGAAATTTGCGAAGTTTATCAGCTCCCCTGTGAAAGTTGGGCAAGAAGAATCAGCGGCGTGTTCGGGAACGAACTTGCAAACCGAAACCCAGACAAAGCTCATGCTGTACTTACTCAAAACCAGGACGGTCAATCTTATACAGTGAGCGTTAGAGCACCACTAAACAACCGCAATGGCGCAGACGAAATATGTGTGCAATTTCCAACTGGTGGCGGTAGAAAGGCTGCTGCAGGGATTAACCAACTACCGATGTCTGATAAAGATAATTTCATCAACGTATTACAACAATTCTATAGTTAATAGGGGCAATATGTCACATTCGTCAGAGCTCATAGCAAAAGATATCGAAGCGTATCTAAAAGTACATGAAAACAAAGACCTACTTCGCTTTCTTACCTGCGGTAACGTTGATGATGGTAAGTCTACCCTGATTGGCCGTCTGCTTTATGATTCAAAACTGATATACGAAGACCAAATGGCGGCGATTGAGAAAGACTCGCAGAAGTTCAATACCACGGACGAAGCGTTTGACTTGGCGTTGTTGGTAGATGGTCTTCAGTCTGAGCGTGAGCAAGGTATCACTATTGACGTCGCGTATCGTTATTTCTCAACCGATAAACGTAAGTTTATTATCGCGGATACTCCAGGGCATGAGCAGTACACACGAAACATGGTAACGGGAGCTTCTACTTGCGACCTTGCGATTGTTATGGTGGATGCACGTCGTGGAATTCAAACTCAAACACGTCGCCATAGCTACATTTGCTCTCTTCTGGGCATTAAGCACGTTATTGTTGCCATCAACAAGATGGATTTGATGGATTATAGCCAAGAGGTATACCAGCAAATCAAAGCGGACTATCGTGAGATGGCAGAGAGTTTCAATATCGATGATATCCGTTTCGTACCTATCTCGGCTCTTAAAGGCGACAACGTTGTTACTCCAAGTGAAAACATGGATTGGTATCCAGGTGCGACATTAATGAAGCTTCTGGAAACCGTAAAAGTATCTAAGGATAAGAACCTAGAGCAAATGCGCTTTCCGGTGCAGTATGTGAACCGTCCTAACCTAGATTTTCGTGGTTTTTGTGGAACGCTAGCATCAGGAATTGTTCAAGTTGGAGATGACATTACTGCGCTTCCTTCGGGCAAAACCTCAAAAATTAAATCTATCTTCACTTATGAAGGTGAAATCAATACAGCACAGCCAGGTCAAGCTATTACGATCACGCTCGAGGATGAAATTGATGTGTCGCGCGGTGACATGTTGGTTCACTCTGGTCACGAACCTAGTGTATCGAATGAATGTGAAGCCCACGTGGTTTGGATGGGCGAAACACCGATGCTTACCCACAAAGAGTATCTGTTTAAGTTCTCGACAAAGAGTTGCTCCGGTAAGGTTGGTAGCATTTTACACAAGGTTGATGTGAATACATTAGAGAAACATGCGGAGCAGGTCGACAGTTTAGAGCTTAACGAAATTGCGTTGGCATCGATTAAGCTAACCGATAGGGTGGTTATGGACTCTTATAAAGAGCTCCCTCAAACAGGTGCGTTTGTGGTTATCGATAAAATTACTAATGTCACTGTTGGTGCTGGGATGGTCAATGACGTTGTTGGTATTTCAGAAGAGAAGCAGTCTAGTCGTATTTATACCGAGAGTGAAAAGGCACTCAATGCGTTTGTTCGCCAACACTTCCCCGAGTGGGGCTGCGAAGAAATCTAATTGAAGCTGTAGCGAGTATGTAACGAAAACACACGATTATTATCTTCTATTAATCAAAAACGATTAACTAAATAAACTAACGTAATACAGCACTGATAAGTTATTAAAATTATGTATTCAATAGAGTTAAAAAAAACTGTTGAGCTGATTTGGGTCAAAGCAATGATGAACCTAAGATCAGAAGCGTCAGTAAATTATCTCAGCTATGCATGGTGGGTCATTGAGCCGCTAATGCATATGGTAGTATATTTCTTGGTATTCTCATTTCTGTTAAACAGAGGTGGAGATGGCTATATAGCATTTTTGTTAACCGGTTTAATTCCTTGGCTTTGGTTTGCCAAAACTATAAGTCATAGTATGGGAAGTATTTTACAAGGGAAGCAGTTAATAAATCAGTTACACATACCAAAGATATTCTTTCCTTTGACATTCGTAATTCAAGATTTCGTAAAACAAATAATCGTATTCGTTTTACTTCTTGTTTTCTTATATTATTATTTGGGAGGACTTCCACTTACAGCACTATACGTTATTCCTATTATAGTGATCCAACTGATTCTTTTAGTAGGTTTTGCACTACTTTCAGCCATAGTAGTTCCCTTTGTTAGAGATATGACTTTTGTTATACCTACAGGGCTTCAATTTCTAATGTTCTGCTCTGGCATATTTTTTAGTCATCACGATGTTCCCGTATCACTTCACAGTTATTTTTTCCTTAACCCTGTAGCTGTATTGTTAGCTGCCTACAGAGATACTCTTCTCGATGGTATAGCACCTAATTTCCTTCAGCTAGGCTATGTGGCGATTTTTGGTTCCATTATGGTATTGCTCGCAGCATACTTGTATAAGAAGTTAGAATTTGTTCTACCAAGGGTGGTACTTGAGTAATGAGCGATTTCCCCAAAACTATGATCGAACTTAATAATGTTGCTATTACTTATAGAGAGCGGAAAACCCTATTTAGGTTTGATGAATATCACGCATTGAAGGACATCTCTTTTAAAGTTTACAAAGGAGAAACACTTGGTATTATTGGTCGCAATGGAGCAGGTAAGTCAACTCTTTTAAGACTTTTAGCCGGTATAATTGAGCCAGATAAAGGAGAAATTAAACATAATACTAAAAGCGTATCTTTAATGGCTTTAGCTGCGGGTTTTGATCCGAATCTTTCTGGCAGACAAAATGCTATTATTAGCGGTATGTTAATGGGCTATAGGAAGCGTGAGGTTGAATATGTGCTAAGTGAAATCAAAAATTTCTCCGAACTGGGAGAATTTTTCGATAAACCAACGAAAGCATACTCATCAGGAATGCGAGCTCGGCTAGCTTTTTCTATTGCAATGAATATTTCTCCTGATGTTTTGTTAATTGATGAAGTATTAGGTGTCGGAGACGTGAACTTTAGGCAGAAAGCAGAACTAGCGTTAGAAAGTAAAATAAGATCAAATATTACAGTGGTTTTGGTTTCACATTCTGAAAATCAAGTATCTAGACTTTCTGATCGAATAGCTTGGATCGAAAATGGTGTGGTTCGTGCTGTTGGTTTACCAGATGAAATATATAATACCTATAATATGCATTTATTGTTTTCTAAGTTTGGTGTAGAAGTGCTGGATTGTGAAGTTTCTGATGATTATATATTTCAAATTGAACCGTTGGAAAGCAATGAATCAGAACTTGAATTCAAGTTTAATATTGTGATTATTGACAAAAAACAAAGGCCAATTAAATCTGTAAAATTAATACATGACAATAAAAAAGACTCTATCTTTTTAAGTGGGCCGTCAGCATCACCAGCTTATTTTACGAGATATCCAAAATATGAATCTGCAAAATGTGCACGCTATAGAAATGCTTCATTGCTATTAAATGGTGAGTTTCAAATAATCATAGAGCATGAAGAAGGTATTGGCAAAATGCTAAGGATTGAATTTGGAGAAGTCAGTGAATAAAGCTTTTTTTCTAGATAGAGATGGTGTGATTAATGTTGATCATGGACATGTTGGAAGCGTTAAGGAATTTGATTTCATCGAAGGGGTATTTGGAGCATGTCGAAAAATCAATGAGCTTGGCTTTAAAATCATAATAGTAACCAATCAAGCAGGCATTGCGCGTGGCTACTATACGGAAGAAGATTTTAATACTCTAACGAATTGGATGATTGGAGAGTTTGAGCAAAATGATGTAAAAATAGATGATGTTTTCTATTGCCCACATCATCCCGAAAAAGGGAACGGTAAATACCTAAGAGATTGTCAGTGCCGCAAGCCTAATCCTGGAATGATATTGGATGCAGCTGAAAAACACAAACTGAACTTAAATTTGTCGGTTTTAGTTGGAGATAAGGTTTCCGATATTCTAGCTGCAGAGAGAGCTGGATTAGGTGAAACCTATCTAATTAATAGTAAATATTTAACAACGGAGCAATCCAAAGTGTATGATTCGCTACGTCATGTTGTTGAAGAATTTGAATGTAGCTCTATTAGAGCTAAGTTGGAGAATAAAAAGTGAAAAAAGTACTGATAACAGGTTTTACCGGTCAGGTAGGTTCTCAAATGGCCGATTATATTTTAGAAAACACTAGTCTAAATGTAGTAGGAATGATGCGTTGGCAAGAACCAATGGACAATATTTACCATTTAACTGAACGTATCAATAACAACGACAGGGTAAGTATTCGCTATGCAGACCTAAATGATTACTCATCGCTATTTAAGTTACTTCTTGAAGAGAAACCTGATTATATTTTCCATTTGGCAGCGCAATCGTTCCCAAGAACGTCGTTTGATATTCCATTAGAAACGCTCCAAACTAACATAATGGGTACTGCAAACCTTTTGGAAAGTATTAAAGCTCTGAAGTTAAGTGATGCATACAATCCAGTTATTCACGTGTGTTCTTCTAGTGAAGTGTACGGAAAAGCTGAAGTGGGTACGTCTCTCAATGAAGATACTAAATTTCATGGAGCTAGTCCGTATAGCATCAGTAAGATTGGAACTGACTATCTGGGTCAGTTCTATGGTGAGGCATATGGTCTTAAAACATTCGTAACTAGAATGGGGACTCACAGTGGTCCTAGACGTAGTGATGTATTTTTCGAGAGCACAGTGGCTAAGCAGATTGCATTGATTGAAGCAGGCCTTCAAGAGCCCAAAATAAAGGTCGGTAACTTGGCTAGTACGCGTACCTTCCAAGATGCTCGAGATGCGGTCCGTGCATATTATCTCCTAGCTTTAGAGAGTGAAAAAGGAAACGTTCCTTGCGGAGAAGCATTCAATATTGCCGGAGAAGAAGCATATCAATTGCCGGAAGTTATAAAGCTCTTAATCTCTTTGAGTACCAAGGAGGACATATCTGTAGTTACAGACGAAGATCGCCTAAGACCTATCGATGCTGATTATCAGATGTTTGATAATACTAAGATCAAGCAGTTCATTGATTGGAAACCAGAAATCAAAACGAAAGATATGTTCAAAGACCTACTACAACATTGGCGAGATGAGTTGAGTAATGGTCGAGTTCCGTTGAATAGATAAAAGGATTTTAAAAAATGAAAGTAAGATCTAGAGCTCCCTTACGACTAGGGCTCGCTGGGGGGGGGACGGATGTTTCTCCTTACTGTGATCAATTTGGTGGGTACGTACTCAATACAACAATCTCTCTTTATGCACACTGCACGATTGAAACGGTAGAGGAGGGAGAGCTCTACTTCCACGCAAAAGATATTGAGGAGACCTGGAATGGCAGTGCAGTCTCGGTACTAGAATGTACCAATGATAATCTCCAGCTTATAAAAGCTATCTATAACCGAATAGTTAAAGACTACAATGACGGTCAGCCTCTATCCGTGGGAATTACGACTTATGCAGATTCTCCATTGGGCAGTGGCCTTGGCACCTCTTCTGCAATTACCGTTGCGGTCATTAAAGCGTTTCAAGAGTTACTCAATATTCCGATTGATGAATATGGAATTGCAGAACTTGCCTATGATATCGAACGCAAAGATTGTGGCTTGGCAGGGGGTAAACAAGACCAGTACGCAGCAGCATTTGGTGGTTTTAATTTCATAGAGTTTAAAGAAGATGATGTAATAGTTCATCCATTAAACATAAAACAAGAGTTTAAGAATGAACTCGAAACATGTTTATTGACATACTTTACAGGCTCTTCACGTGCTTCAGCGAAAATTATCGAGGAGCAGAAAAAGTCAGTTCATTCAAAAGACAGCTCAGATGCATTAAACGCTATGCATGCAATCAAGCAGTCTGCTGTCGATATGAAAGAGGCATTACTGAAGTCATCAGTGTCTTCTATGGCAGATATTCTAAAAAGATCATGGGAAGCTAAGAAGCAAACTTCCAAATCAATATCCAATCCACTAATTGAAGAAATTTATGATGTAGCAGTTGAAAATGGAGCTATCTCAGCCAAAGTGTCCGGTGCTGGCGGTGGCGGATTTGTCATGATGTTTGTAAAACCTACCTACATAATTGATGTTATTACTAACTTAAGTGAATTACCCGGTAGTGCATATCCAGTAAAATTTGAAAGTGAAGGAGCAACAAGTTGGAAAGTTATATCTTAAAGTCGATCAACGATTCGATCGAAACTAAAAAGCTTATCTTAGAGAACAAAGAGCTAATTGAGTCAATACAAAAAGTTTCTGCATTGTGTATTGAAGCATTTAAAAACGGTAATAAGGTTATTTTAGCCGGTAATGGTGGAAGTGCTGCTGATGCTCAGCATATCGCAGCAGAGTTTGTTAGTAGATTTGAATTTGATAGACCAGGGCTACCGTCTATAGCTTTAACGACAGATACTTCAATGATTACAGCTATCGGAAATGACTATGGATTCGAAAAATTATTTGAAAGGCAGTTAGAAGCCAACAGTAAACCAGGTGATATATTTATTGGTATTTCTACGTCTGGCAATTCGAAAAATGTCCTCAAAGCGTTTCATAGAGCTAAAGAGCTAGGTGTAACAACAGTCGGGCTTTGTGGCAATCAAGGCGAAATTCTTTCAATTTCTGATCATGTGCTGTCCATTCCATCCAATAAAACGCCTCGTATCCAAGAATCCCATATTCTTGTAGGCCATATTATTTGTGGCATCGTTGAAAATGAGATATTTGGATAACAGATGGAAGTAATTGTTTTAGCGGGTGGTAAAGGCACCCGCTTACGTAGTGTTATTGGCGAAAGCCCTAAACCGATGGCTTTAATCAATGGTGTTCCATTTCTTGAGAAGCAGTTTGACTGGTTAATCTCTCAAGGAGCTTCCAAGTTAATTGTCTCTGTAGGATATAAATATGAGATGATTACAGAACACTTTAAGGATGAGTTTAAAGGTATTCCAATACGTTATGTAATTGAAGAGCAACCTTTGGGAACTGGTGGTGCTATTTGTTTGGCCTCTAAGGAATGCGCAGAAGAACAGTATTTCGTAGTAAATGGCGATACTTATTACCCCATATCATTAACAGACATGCTTGAAAACTACTCGAAAAATGATTTGATGATCGCTACAAAATTCATAGAGGTGGCCGATAGATACGGTTTAGTAAGGACAGTTGATGACAAGATTATAGGATTTGACGAGAAAAAAGCTAAATCATCTGGTGATATCAACGCTGGTATCTATCTTATGTCTAAAAACCTAATAATGAATATGCCGACAGGAAATTTTTCATTTGAAGAGTTTATGCAGAGTGGATTGGAAAGCGCTAGCATTAGCGTATCTCGCCATAAACCTATTGATGATACTGACTTTATTGATATAGGAGTTCCAGAAGACTATGAACGAGCACAACATGTCATTAATTGAGTTTATTAAACCTGACTTCGAGTTTAAGGATGACCGTGGAGAATTAACTCAGCTTTTTCGAGATGGATGGTCACAGGTAAATTATATTACCTCGGAAGCTGGTGCGTTAAGAGGTGGACATTATCACAAGAATAATGTGGAAATGTTCTATATCATTTCTGGAAAGATAAGACTAAAACTCAATACTCTTGATAATAGTACAATTGAAGAGCATACCCTTGTAGCTGGTGATATGTTTAAAATTAAAGCTAATATATCTCACAGCTTTGAGTTTCTGACGTCATGTCAGCTAATCTCAGCTTATGATAGAGGAGTTGAGTCTGACGAAGGAATGGATATTCATCAAGGGTAAAATATGAAGTTTGCAGTATTGGCAGATTGGCCAGAAGTTAAAAATGCAGAGTATGAAGTAATTAAACGTATTCAATTGGCCGCTGATCGTTGTGGTTATGAATGTCTTGTGATAGACCCTCAAGGCTTGGTCATTGAACTTAATGATCAAGGTTATGAAAAGCTTGGGCCAAGAGTATGTGACCTAGATAAAGTATCATTTGTTCTGAACCTTCATTTTGCATCACCAAAAGTATTTGATAAATTTACATTTGCTACAACTTGGAACCCGCCACCATTCTTTTTCGATTGGGGGTATCCGGTAGCAAGTCGTCAGTTTGCAACAGCAGACGATTATCTAGTATATAACTCAAAACCAATACTTTCTCATTTACACAACTTAATTGGCTCTTCACGGAGAAATATTGACGAAGCTCTTCACATGGTACCTTCTGTACCTTATGTTGAAAGAGAAGTGTTGCATGGCCTTGATAGCAATTCACCCAAAGTATTTTATTCCGGTATAAACTGGGAACGGATTGCTAATAAAAACGGTCGCCATCATGAACTGTTCCAATTGTTGGATCAACAAGGTTTCATGCGGTTTCATGGACCAGAGCTATTTCTTGGACATAAACCATGGGCGGGCTTTAAGAGCTTCTATGGTGAAATTCCTTTTGATGGAGTTTCAACGATAAAAGTTATACAAGAATGTGGAATATCACTAGTACTCTCTTCCGATGTTCATCGAGATAGTCATGCTGCGACTAATAGACTATATGAGAGCTTAGAAGCTGGCGCTATCATCATTTCTGACGATAATAAATTCGTCATGGATAATTTTGGTGACGTAGTACTACCAATTTCTTATTCAAAAAATTATGAGGAAACCTGCAATCAAATTGTAAGCCATGTTAACTGGATAAAAGCGAACCCAGATGAGGCCAAGCAACTTGCAAAAAAAGGCCATGAGAGATACAGAGAAATATTTGGTCTTGAACATCAATTGAAGACTATTGTAAATAGCTTCGACAATAGAAAGAAGCAAGTAGAAAGTATTTGTCAGGTTACTGAGGGAGATGTTGAAACTACAACAGTGATCGTGGATGCGACCGCAGGAGTTGACAAGGAGCAATTAGCGCAAACTCTTATCTCTGTAGATAAGCAAACATATCCAAAAGTTAAGACATTCGTTGTAGTGGAGACCCAACAAGAATCTGAATTACAGTCAATATTAGAAAATCTGAATGGCGAGTATTATATAAAGACTGTAGATCAAGAATCAATTGGTACTACTGTAGAGAAGCAGCGTATCATTCTTAAAGGCAGAGTCTTACAGGAAATAGCAGCGGAAAACGAACTATCTCTAACTTTATATATGGTTCAAGGCGATGTAATATTTTCTAATCATTTGAGTTCACTAGCGTACCCAATAATCAACGAGGGAGCTGATGCGGTATGCTCCGGTTGGATAACGGAAGATAGTGAAGGTAAGCGTGAAGTGGAATATTTTGGCGAACCCGCTGCGAGAGATAATATGATTAGTTTAGCTCATCGTCCAAGGCTTTCTGCATTAATGTTTAGATACAAGAAGAGTTTTAATACTTGGTATCTTGATGAAGAACTACCAAGTGTATTTAGTGCAAATGCTGCAATTAACAATACAATGGCATTCAGTAACTCTCCGACAACAGTTATCAAAGACTATAAAGTACAAGATAGAGTTAAGTTCGATTTAATAAAACAGTTAGAAACGATTCGTGACACTTATAGATTTAACCCTCATGCCGCTATTGCACAGTCGGGAGGAGGCTCAACTAATGTTATTTTAACAGATGAACTATTCGTACGTACTCAAAAAAGAATAATGTGGGATTTCTTCTCTAAATACCCGAAATTCCAGCGAGTGTGTCAGAAAATATTTAGGTTCATTAAAGGAGTATTCAAAAAATGATTCATGTAGTAGTAGGTGCGAGTGGGTATTTAGGTAGCAGTATACTATCTTGTCTATCTAGTGAGGAACATGTAATTGCAACATATAGAACGAAAAAAGAACCAATTGCTAATGAAGAATGGAAACAGTTAGATGTTGGTAACCTAACCTCGATAGATGAGTTTTTCTCAGAGCTTGATGCCGATGAACAATATACCTTCTATTATCTAGCAGCACTGCATCACCCAGATAAGGTTGAAGAGGATTGGCAACTGGCTTGGGACATAAACATTACAGGGCTAGCTTACTTTCTAAGTAGACTCCCAGACAACTCAGATCTTATTTACTCTTCGACAGATAATGTTTATGGAGAGAGCAAGAATTTTGTAGCCTTGGATGAAAGCTCAATTAAAAATCCCGTCAATGAATATGGCAAGCAAAAACTCTTGGCCGAGAGTATGGTACTATCGAGAGGGCTTAAAGTTGCACGATATTGTTTCTTGATTGGTCCATCTAAGATATCAAAGCCTCATTTCTATGATGTAATCATTGAATCATGTATTTCAGGCGATGGGATTGGACTGATGACTGACTCATATCGAAGTGTTATTTCCTTTGATAAAGCTGCTGAGTACTCGGTGGAGTTAATGAAAAAGTTCTATCAGGTTGATATTGGGCCTATAAATATTTCTTCTGACGATGTAATGTCAAAATATGATATTGGGTTTAAAATTGTGGATAAAAAATATCACGATAAAATATCGAAGATTAGTATTAGAAACTCATCTGTTTTCAAAGCCAAGAGGCCTGAGAATGTCATTCTATGTAACGATAAGTTGAAGATGCTACTGCTCAAAGATGAACTCAAGTTTTATATTTAGATGATTTATTGTTTTGATATTATATAAGTAACTGTTGTGATGAAAAAAAAGAAAATTATTATTCATATTGGAACATTTAAAACCGGTTCCACTGCAAATCAGGTTTATCTTACTAAATATGAAGAGGAACTAAAAAAGTAGGGTTGTACATATCTCAGGTACATAGAGAATACGTTGGTATAAATGAAAATCGCGCATTAGGACATCATAATCTTGCATTGCTGTGGGAAGGATATCAAAACTCAAACACGTTGAACCTTGACCCGATAGAAGAATGGACAAAAGTAGCACGAGAGTTCGATAGTGTAGAAGGTAGTCTATTAGTATCTACTGAAGCTCTTTGCCTATCTTTTTTTCGTTCTGAGCAAGCAATTAAGGATATTAATTTCGCACTGGGTGATAGAGATGTCGAGTTTGTTGTTTATCTACGACGTCAAGATTTGTATGCATATTCATGTTACAATCAGAACGTCAAGGGAGGGTTGCGGTATGATAGTTTCTCATTTGAGCATCCTCCCGAAGGCTTTAACTTCTACGACTATAACGCATTAATTTCTCGCTTAGAGGATAACTATCCAAATGCAACAATAAAAGTAAGACCATTTGAGAGATGTCAACTAGTAAATGGTGATGCAGTTCACGACTTCATGAGTACGATTAATTATGATATACATGAACACTCTCTTCCTGTGCCAGAATCAAGAATGGTAAATGCTTCACTATCTCCAACAACACTAGAATTGTGTCGTATTTTTAATAAAATGAATGAGGATTCAGGAAATAGATATTGTCTACGTTTTAATGGGTATTTTATTAAATATTTTGCATTACAAGACGGTGCTTCTGAACTAATGATTCAGGAATCAATTAAGTTCTATAATACCTATAGTGACTCTAACGAAAAGTTGGCGAAGAAGTACTTAGGACGTGAAAATTTATTTGAACACTCTCCATCAGATGAAAGTGCTGTTCCTTCTGTTTCTACCAAATTAGATATGCAACTTGTGCAGCTGACTCATGCTTTGATTCTTGAACTTTTCGAAGAAAATGTTCTTAAGCATGACAAGAAGCTTGTGGAAGAATCAAGCCTAGCTAGAGATACTGCGAGAAAGAGAAGAGAGGCTCAGCAAGCGTTGGAGGCTCAGCAAGCGTTGGAGGCTCAGCAAGCGTTGGAGGCTCAGCAAGCGTTGGAGGCTCAGCAAGCGTTGGTAGAGCAAACTAAAAACGATAATTCAAGGAATGCAGACTTAGATAGTAATAAAAGTAAATATACGACAACTATTATTCCATCTCCTGATTATAAAAAGGCAAGTTCTTTATCTAGGTTAATTGTTAAATTAAAGAAACTACTGAATATTCACTAGGTATTATAATCTTTGCATGTGTCTTCACATTAAGATAGCTGTTTATTTTAAGTTACTAACCACAAGTCGTTGCTCGATAAAAGGAATATTCTCATTATGTATCATGTTGGACTACTGTACTTATCTCCTGACCACCCAGAAATGGAAATAATGAGACGTATAAAAGTAGCTTTGAATGCAATAGGATGTCGATGTAGTTACATAACACCACGAGGTTATGATATAGAATCAAATAAAGATATAACTTCAAGTTTAGATTTTGTCTTTCTATTTGATCCTTCACATCATACGTTCATCGATTCGTTTGTTTATCATGTGCACTGGTTCTGTCCTGGTATTACTTCTAATTCAGTGAAGCTTAATTATAATTATTCTTCATTAAATTGTGACTTCCATTTGTTGTTTCCTTCTTCAAAGATTGTAAATGGTAATCTAGTTAGTAGTCATATGATTACTTCTAATTCTGAGTCATATTTGTATCCTTCGGTCCCTAAAGAATTTGTTATTCCGGCCGTTTGTAGAAAAGAGTATAAGCTCTTTTATTGTGGAGTAAATAACGATGGTACTGGTACGATACGACATAGCGAACTATTTTCGAATCTTGACAATTCAGGGTTATTACACATTTTTGGGCCTGAATATATAGGAGAGAGGAAGAATTGGGAAGGAATTGATTCATACAAGGGGGAGATCCCCTTTGATGGTAGTTCAGTAGTAAAGTATGCCGCCTCATGTGGGGTTTATTTAGTACTGCAGCATGATTTGCATAATATCTACGGTATGATGACCAATCGGCTTTTCGAGGGGTGCGCTGCAGGTTGTTTAATTATCACTGATGACACCCCTTTTGTTAGAGATAACTTTGGTGATTCAGTTTTTTATCTAGATAAAAAAGGTAAGTCTTCAAGTGAGGTTGCAGAAGACATAATTTCCGTTGTAATGTGGGCAAATAATAATCCCGAAGCGGCTTACGAGAAAGCTAAAAAAAGTCAGGATATCTTTTTTTCTAAATTCCTCCTTGATGATGCGGTGTCTAAAGTTGTTGATAGTCATAGTACGCGACTTGTAAATGATGAAGATACTCCGGTACTTGTTGATATCTTTGTCACGAATAGACAGCTTGAAAAATCACTAGTTCGACAGAATCTGAAGTCACAATATTATAGAAAAATTAGAGTGGTTGTAGCTATAGAAACTGGAGAGCAACTATCAGGCCAAATGAAGGAGTTTCTTTCCGAGTTTGACTTTTTGTTAGTTGAATGTCAAAGTCTATTCTCTCACAATGAAAAATATTCAATGCTGAGTGTCTCTAGAAATAATATTTCAGGAGAGTGCTTTTTGTTTGTCAATGAGTTTGAACATTGGCATAGAAATCATGTTAGTAATCTAGTCAGGGTTTACAAAACAAACAAAGAGGCTACGGTAGTATACAGCGGTTCGTATATTAAAGAAAGTGAAGGGCTTTATAATACAGCTCTCACTTTTAGGCCGATCTCTGGGTTGTCAGAATATATAACAAAACTGTTTCGAGAAGAATCAAGTTTACTCGAACTTTCTCATTTGTTACCTACATCATCAATGATGTTCTCTTCAAGAATATTCTCAAAGGAATATTTAAATAGTGCTATTATTCTTGACGACCCTAGTTACTTATTACTAACTGCTGCATTGGTCGATGATGATATTATTTTGTATGGAAATAAAGTCTCTTTGTCAATCGATAGAGATGTATTTATAGATTATTTGAATCGCAATGCTGAGATTTTCACGAACAAAAGCTTTGCAACGCCAAAGGGTGCAATACTCGATACTGTTATTCATAGCCCTCATGTTATTCGCAAAACACATGGTTTGTCCGCTATGCAAACCATGTCTGATGTCAATCGTGAACTGTCAGTGAAGATAGATAAGCTTGAAGAAGAGTTAGGGAGACTAAGGAATGAGGTTGTGATGGTTAGAAGTCAAAGCGCAATGATTAGATTAAAACGTTTCCTTGCACGAATAGTTTCTAGGCTTAAAGTAAAGTAATTGCTAATATGGTAAATAGATTAGATTAAGTATGTGTAGAAATAATAAAGTTATTGTAACTGGAGGGGCGGGTTTAATTGGCTCCTATATAAGTGATCATCTTATTAAAACTGGCTGTGATGTTACTGTCGTAGATAATCTCTATCGTGGGAGAAAGGAATATTTATCGAATGAAAAATCGGTAACATTCATAGAGAAAGATATAAGAGAATTAACCAGTGGTGACGCGATAGAAGGTGTTACCCAAGTGATCCACACAGCCAGCAAGGTATTGGGAATAGGTTATTCTGCCTCCAATCAAGTTGAGATGATGACACATAATGATGACATCACCAATGCGTTGCTATCCTATCTTGATCATTTTCCAGATTTGAAGGAACTAGTAATAATAAGTTCTTCTTGTGTCTATGACGACAATGTTACCGACTGTAGTGATGATTCTCCACTTACTGGAACTCCCGAACTTGCGAATGTTGGCTATGGACTAGCAAAGCGTTTCTTGGAAGACAAATGTAGGTTATATGCTAAGGAAAGAGGACTAAAGTTAGTAGTTGTTCGACCATTTAATATCTATGGAGAGCGATATACTTGGGCTGGTAAAAACTCTCAAGGTTTGCCATCGCTAGTGAAGAAGCTACTTGACAATAACGGGAAGCTGGAAATTTGGGGGACGGGAAGTCAAAGGCGAAATTATATGCATGCCTCGGATTGCGCTCGAATAATTTGTGAGTTGCCCAAGCTACAGACTACTGACTCTGGCACTTATAATGTAGGACTTAAAGAGACAATTTCCTTGAAGGAACTCGCTGAGAGAATGTGCAAACTATATGGTTTGGAACCAGAGTTTGTATATCTACATGATATGCCACAGGGGCGTCTCAATAAAATTTGTGATGAAACTTCACTGAGGACCTTATATCCTGATTATGATGATGGATTAGTTTCGTTAGATGAAGGTTTGCTTTCAATGCGTCAGTGGTATTTTAAAACGTTTAGTCGAAATTAAAATTAGTATTAGTGCACGATGAATTAAGTAGTTTAATTCTTTGCATATGTTGGTGCCTCCTTACTTGTGAGGCACCGACGGTGATTTTTTATTAGCCTAATAAATTATTAAGTGTTAACTTTGCTGGTATTTTCCACGATGATACTATTTTTGCATGATTAGTAGGAACTATATCAAGAGTTTGCAATAGAGCTTCGTGAATGCTCACGTTGTCAGTCTCTGATATTAAAATATTGTCGCCGTGAATTTCTGCTATTGCGCTATGTTTAGACACAATTACGTTTTTCTTCAGAGCTAAGGCTTCTAACGCAGGGAATCCATACCCTTCGTATATAGAAGGCATCAATAATGTATGGCAATTTTCGTAAAGCTGTTTAAGTTGGTCATCAGATACAAACCCACATTGCTCTACTCTATCTTCAAGATTATATCGACTAATAAGATCTGATATTTTCAAATCTCCCCAGCCATCTTTCCCAACTAAGACAAGGTTAACTTCTTTATTTTTTTTTGAAAACTCATGGAAGGCTAGAATGATGTTATGTAAGTTCTTTCTTGGCTCTAATGTCCCAACAAAGAGAAAATAGGGAATTGAAGCTGATTTAAAAAAATGACTTTTGTAATTACCTTGTAGACTACATTCATTTACAAAGCTACCTGCTCCTGTAGTGGTTATTTTATTTTCATTAACATTTAGTTCATTTATTAGCTCTTTCTTTGTGAACTTTGAGAGTGTGATTATGGTATTACTTTGTCGCACGCTAGGTTTGAATAACATTCTTTCTAACAATAATCCACTCCTATTCATTGTCGAAGGGTGTTTGAACCATACGATATCATGTATAGTAACGACTTTTTTAATCGTTTTATTTAAAGAAAGCATCATTGGTAAGTGATGTCTAGGAGACCAGTAAACATTAATTTTATCTCTTAAGCACCAGATAGGGAATAACGTTTGGCTTATTAAGAAGTCAATAAGTTTGTGCTTAGTATTACAATGAACAACCCTTACATTTGCGTAGCCACTAAAGTCGATCAACAATGGTTTACTTGAGTATAGATAGTATTGGTTAATTCTATCTTGTTCAAAAATCTCTCGTAGAACTTCGTTTAAGTATCTGCCAATGCCTGTTAATTTGTCGCTAAGTGGTCTAGCGTCAATTGCTATTCTTTTCACCTAAACCTCTATATATTTGAAAGTATTGTTCGCATTGTTGCTTATTAGTAAATAATCGTTTGAATCTTTCATACGAGTTTCGTCCATACTGCTCTGCTAACTTAGGATTCTCATCTATTTCTTTTAATGCATTTGCAAGAGCTAAGGGGTTGGATGGCTCAACTATTAGTCCTGTTTTCCGGTGTTGATTTACGTAACTAGAGCCTGTTCCTACTTCACAGCTAATTAGTGGTTTGCCAAATAATTGAGCTTCTAACAGAGAAACACCAAAAGCTTCACTACGTAAATGAGATGAAAATACGAAAGCCTTGCACAAAGTTAGTAAAGCGACTTTATCGTCTTCGCTTATGAACCCAACGAAAAACACATTTTTCAAACCAAGTGATTTAGCTTTAGCATGAAGTTGTTTTTCCATTGGACCTTTCCCTGCGATAACAATTGGCAGCTTTGATAATGAAGCTGCATCTAAGAGATGATCTAACCCCTTGTAGTATCTTAGTACTCCTATAAATAGAAAAAACTGCTCACCAACTTTTTCCTTCCACTTCCTCAATATACTATTGGAAGGTTGTTTATAATGGTTTTCATCTATGCCTAATGGAATTACTTCAACTTTGCTGTTAAATCTTGAAAGGTTGTTGCTGGATGTAGCGTACTGAGGGGAGGTTGCAATTAGCTTATCTACTTTTCCAAGGAAGTTTAGTTCAAGTGGACGATATAAGACCTTTAAGAACTTTTGGCGGATAATATCGGAGTGATAAGTAACAATACTCGGTTTATCCAAGAAAAAACCCAATAAGTCACCAGTTGGCCAAGGGTAATGAAAATGAATGACATCTGCCCATTTGGCTAGTTCTCGAAATCTTGAAATCAACTGAAATGAAAACCCGTTAGACGCCACCTGAAAACTCTTCTTTACAGTGACAATAGTCACGTTATTTTGCTTATAGTCGTCTTTGCTTTCATCTGCCAATGTTAGAACTTTGCTTTCTACCCCATGTGCTATGCATCCTTCGGTAATTGAGCGTATGACTTGCTCAACCCCTCCACTTGTTTCAGGGTAACATGTTCTGTAAACGTGAAGGACTTTCATTTGATCTTGATTCCTAGGTGGTATGTTAAATTCAAATTTCAACGGAGTATGTATGACTGCAGAGAATAGATACGGATTTCTAAAGGTGTACTTACGCTGTTACAGGCATTCTAGCAATGTTACTATTCACTTATCTAGTGTTAAGGCGTGTTTTTCACTTGTGATTGACGATTTTGAGTGACCAACAACGAAGATGAATTGAACAATGGAGTTGATATGATCCAACCAGTAATTCTGGCAGGTGGTACAGGAACTCGAATGTGGCCAATGTCAAGAGAGCTTTATCCGAAGCAGTTTTTGAGCTTGACTAGTGATAATACTATGTTTGAAGAAACACTTCTTCGTCTTGAAGGGTTAGAATGCCTCGATCCCATTGTAGTTTGTAACGAAGACCATCGATTCGTTGCAGCTGAGCAGCTAAGGTCGGTAGGTAAGGATCATGGCGGGATTCTTTTAGAACCCATAGGACGAAATACTGCCCCTGCTATTGCGCTCGCAACATTGTTTGCACAGAATAGAAAGAATATGGACCCGCTAATTTTGGTTCTTCCAGCGGATCATATGATTAGTGATGCGAAAAGTTTTAATGATTCGGTGTTTAAAGCTGTTCCATTCGCTGAGTCAGGGAAATTGGTTACGTTTGGAGTCAAACCACAGTCTCCAGAAACTGGTTACGGTTATATTAAGAAAGGTAACAGCCTCAACAGTGAAGATGTCTGTGCTGTTGATAAATTTGTTGAAAAACCATGCCTAGCATTGGCTACTGAGTATCTCGATTCAGGTGATTACTTTTGGAACAGCGGAATGTTTCTGTTTAGGGCATCTTCTTTTATTAAAGAAATGCATAAGTTTTGTAATGATATTTTGGCGGCTAGCAAGGAAACAATATCTCTCGCCAAGAGAGACTTGGATTTCGTAAGGTTTGATATAGATAGTTTTAAAAAATGCCGTGCTGAATCTATAGATTACGCGGTCATGGAAAAGACTGAGTTAGCTGTCGTCGTCCCCCTCGACTCAAGTTGGAATGATTTGGGGTCATGGTCTTCTGTTTGGGAGTTAACACCTAAAGATCGAGATGGGAACGTTAGTAAAGGCGATGTGATTAGTATCGACTCTAACAATAACTATGTGCAGTCAGACAATAAATTAGTAGCTACTCTGGGAGTTAGTGATTTAGTTGTAATAGACACTAAGGATGCGCTTTTAGTTGCTGATAAGGCTCGCGTCCAGGATGTAAAATGTGTTGTAAATGAGTTAAAGGACCTTGGTAGGCCCGAGTATAAGGTTCATAGGGATGTTTATCGACCTTGGGGAAAATACGATACTATCTGTCAAGGGAAGCGAGATCTTGTAAAGCGAATAACTGTACAACCCGGCCAAAAAGTGTCGACTCAAATGCATCACCATCGAGCTGAGCATTGGATTGTAGTGTCTGGCACGGCAAAAGTTACTAAGGGTGAGGTTAGCTTTTTACTTGGGGAAGATGAATCCACATATATTCCTCTTGGAGTAATTCATACTCTCGAGAATCCAGGGATTGTGCCTCTTGAAATGATTGAGGTTCAAACTGGTAGTTACCTCGATGAGAAAGATATATTACGGTTCGAAAATAAAACCTGATGAGTTAACAGAGAATCAAATAAATCGGTTTGTATTTAAGTCATCTGTTATGCTTAATACGTTTAGGCTTGGTAAGACAGGAGGTTCATTACCTCCTGTCGTCCATTTTTTTGGTTAGCGGTTCGTGACATACCCTGTTGGCGCTCTTAGAAGAATGTCTTTGATACAAGTTTCATCGAAGTTGTGGCAACATACATCGAGTTCCGCAATTAATTGTTCCATATCAGACCAAGAAAGCATGTCTTCTTTAGCTGTCATTATTCTTTGATGACATGTACCCTGAACGTTTTCTCCAATCAATAGCTCCTCGTATAGTTTCTCGCCAGGACGGAGACCTGTAAACTGTATCTCTATGTCACCTTCCTCAGAACCAGGTTGGTGCTCTATCATTCCCATAAGGTGAATCATACGTTTCGCCAGGTCGAGAATTTTTATTGAGTCTCCCATATCAAGGACAAATACTTGACCATTATTACCCATAGCACCTGCTTGTATAACCAATTGAGCCGCCTCTGGAATGAGCATAAAGTAACGTGTTATATCAGGGTGAGTTACTGTAAGCGGACCTCCTTTACGAATTTGTTCCTTGAACAGTGGAACTACTGAACCGGATGATCCAAGTACGTTGCCAAATCGAACCATTGTAAAAGTAGTATTTTGCTGTTTATCGGCAAGTGCTTGTAGTACGAGTTCTGCCAATCGTTTGCTTGCACCCATTATGTTAGTCGGTCGTACGGCTTTATCTGTTGATATGAGTGTAAAGCTTTTTACCCCGCACTCGATAGCAGCGTTTGCGCAAGCTAGGGTTCCGAAGACATTGTTACGTATTCCCTCTATGATATTGTCCTCAACAATTGGGACGTGTTTATAAGCTGCGGCGTGAAATACTGTTTCAACGTTGTGCGCTCGCATCGCTTTCTCTAGTCGATTTTGTCTTTGTACAGAGCCAAGTTTAGGGACTATTTCTACTCTCAAATTTAGCCTTCTTTTCATTAGATTTAGCTCTTGATCGATCGCATATAGGTTGTACTCATTCAACTCAAAAACAACTAGTGTTTTAGGGTTAAGACTAAGTATTTGTCGACAGAGCTCTGAACCAATAGAACCGCCAGCTCCAGTTATCATTACACTCATACCGGTGATGTTTTGCTTCATTAGCGCTTCATCAGGTTCTACAGCTTCACGGCCTAACAAATCGGCAATATCTAGGTCTTTTATTTCCGTAGATTCTGCTTTCCCCATCGCAATATCTTCTACTGAGGGAACAGATAATATTTCCACTGGCCAATGAGATACTTTCTCCAAAAGTCTTAATCGTTCTCCTTTGCTTATGTTGTTTACTGCGAGCAGCATTTTTACTGGGCTGTACAGTGAACATAGCTCACTAAATTCATTGCTATGGTAAACACGAACGCCGTAGAAAATCTGACCAACTTTGGTTGAGTCATCGTCCAGTATCGCGACTGGATGAAACTCTTCTCCTTGAATTAGGGCGCTAGCTAAATCTCTTCCAGCAGATCCTGCGCCATAGATAAATACGTTAGGTTTTTTACGTTTATACATCTGATAATAGATAGAACGAATTAACACTCTTGGACCACCGAGCGTTATGATAGCTAAGCCCGCATAGATAAAAGGAACACTTCTTGGAATAAAGGTGTGAAAAAAGAAACCAGAGAGGGCGAGAGTCATTGCTGAGAGAAAAACAGCAAAGAAAATGGTACTTAGAGCCGGTAACATCATATAGCGCAATACCGCGCGGTACATACCTAAATTTATAAAACAGACAATGGTAACTACGATAGTACTGACAAGGCTCAGAACTTCGGGAACATGTAACTCAAAAATATACACGTTGAGACGTAAGGCGATCGCCAAATACAGAGATAGTGCAATGGCAATAATGTCGTATGTTATTGTTATTGCTCGCTTTAGTTTTCTATCTGCAGAGAGAAGAAAATCGAAAGGCATGTGAAATAGCATGATAAACCTAGCTGTTAACGAATATATTATGATGTTTTCCTATATTCTACCTGCTGTTGGTTAAACTAGCTAGATGATAGGGGCTAGGGCGCTAGATAGAAGTACGAAGTGGTTCACAAAGGCAATTAAGTTCATGAGAATGAGGACTTAGCTAAGCAATTTTGTGGTTTTGAGGCATAATACACAGCAAAGTAGACAATGAGCGTAATTAGTGTGAATAACATCGCGGTTACTGGAGCTTCTGGCTTTCTGGGTAAAGCTCTGGTGAGGACGTTAAAGCAATCTCCTAAGTATACTCCAGTACCAATGATACGAAAGGGTTGTGCTAACGATACAATCGAAATTGATCTATCAACCTCGTTTGAAGTGGCGAAAGCTTTACGTGAACAACAAGTAGAAGTGCTTGTTCATTGCGCTGCTCGAGCACATATTCTGAATGATACGGTTCAGAGTCCGATAAACGAATATAGGGAAGTGAACACACATGCGACAATTAGACTGGCTCAACAAGCTGCAACCGCAGGTGTAAAGCGATTTATATTCATCAGCACTGCTAAAGTGAATGGCGAACGTAGTGAACTAGGGCATCCGATGACGGAGTGTGTTGTTAAGTCTCCTATCGATCCATACGCGATTAGTAAGTATGAAGCTGAGATTGGGCTAGCAAGACTTGCGAAAGAGACCGGTATGGAAATTGTTGTCATACGTCCACCTTTGGTCTATGGATCCGGAGTCAAAGCGAACTTTGCTGCTTTAATAAAATTGAGTCAAACCGCTCTACCTTTGCCATTCGGGGCGATCGATAATCAGCGAAGCCTTATCTCCCTTGAAAATTTGATTGATATTATTTGTTGTTGTCTTGAGCACCCTTCAGCAGCCAATCAGACATTTTTGGTCTCGGATGATGATGATGTCTCTACCACTGAGCTGATAAAAGAGTTAGCGAATGCCTATGAAAATCGTATCAAGCTGCTCCCTATTCCCACCTCTATTCTAGGTGGTTTGCTTAAAGTACTAGGGAAGAAGAATATTGCTGAACGAATGTTTGGTAACCTTCAGTTTGACATCAGCCATGCAAAGCAGACTTTGAACTGGACCCCTCCATACTCTTTTAAGCAAGGTATATTAAAATTAGTAAAGGATAGCGAAGCGCAATGAACACCCCTTTAACACGACTTTTAGATTTTGTATTTGCAATAACAGGGCTATGTCTCTTATGGCCAGTGATGCTTGTTGTCTATCTTGTTGGCCGAATGGATAGTGGTTCTCCGATATTCAGCCAGACGCGAGTTGGTAAAGAAGGAAAAGCTTTTACCTTGTACAAATTCCGAACGATGGTGGTATCAACACAATCGGTAGCGACGCATATGGTAGATGCTCAATCGGTCACTAAGTTGGGGTCTGTTCTTCGAAAAACTAAGCTTGATGAGTTGCCTCAACTGGTTAATGTGCTTAGAGGTGAAATGAGTTTTGTAGGCCCTAGGCCTTGTTTGTTTAATCAAGAAGAACTCATTGAAGAGAGACGCGAGTTAGGTGTGGATAGAGTACTGCCAGGCATTACTGGGTTGGCTCAGGTAAATGGCATCGATATGTCTGAGCCGAAAAAGTTAGCGCAAGTAGATGCGAGAATGATAAGCAACCACTCACTATCTCAGTACTTTAGGCTAATTATCGCGACAGCCATTGGTAAGGGCGCTGGAGATCGTATACGTTAGCCAAGCACGCCTAAATAACAAGTGAGACAAAGTGTTACTTGATTGCTTAGCGCTCGCTGTCAATAATACAAGGCTAGAGAAACTGGTGATTTGACTAAGTGTGTCCACATAAATTATGACGCCTTAGATAACTAGCTAAAATGATAATCAATTTGTAAGATGAAACTATGAAAATAGCGGTTGCAGGAACAGGCTATGTCGGCCTATCAAATGCGATGTTGCTAGCTCAGAATCATGAGGTAGTAGCGGTTGATATTAACGCAGAAAAAGTGGACATGCTGTGCAATGGGCAATCGCCGATTGTTGATAGTGAAATTGAAGCGTTTTTGAAGCGTGATGACTTAAACTTTACGGCTACTCTGGACAAAGACTTAGCGTATTCTGGTGCGGACTATGTGATTGTTTCTACTCCGACAGATTATGACCCACAAACCAACTACTTTAATACCAGCTCTGTTGAAGCGGTGATTAAAGATGTGATGGCGATTAACCCTAATGCGGTCATTGTTATCAAGTCCACTGTACCTGTTGGTTACAGTGCGCGTGTTCGTGAAGAGTTGGGTACTGAGAACGTGTTCTTCTCTCCAGAGTTTTTACGTGAAGGTAGCGCCCTTTATGACAACCTAAATCCGTCTCGCATTATTATCGGTGAGCGCAGTGAACGGGCAAAAGTGTTCGCTGATCTATTGGTGGAAGGGGCTCAAAAAGAGAATATTGATGTGCTATTCACTGATTCAACTGAAGCTGAAGCGGTGAAACTGTTCTCAAACACCTACCTTGCAATGCGCGTTGCATACTTCAATGAGTTAGATTCTTATGCTGAAGCGCTTGGATTGGATACACGCCAAATCATCGAAGGTGTTGCGCTGGATCCACGTATAGGTGGCCACTACTGCAACCCATCTTTTGGCTATGGTGGTTACTGTTTACCAAAAGATACTAAGCAGCTGCTTGCTAATTACCAAGAAGTACCAAATAACATCATTGGTGCAATCGTTGACGCTAACCGTACTCGTAAAGACTTTATTGCGGAATCTATCTTGAAGCGTGAGCCTAAGGTTGTTGGCGTGTATCGCCTTATCATGAAGTCAGGTTCAGACAACTTCCGAGCGTCAAGTATTCAGGGCATTATGAAGCGTCTGAAGGCGAAAGGTATTGAAGTCATTGTTTATGAGCCAGTGCTTAAAGAAGAGCACTTCTTCCACTCTCGCGTGATTCAAGATGTCGATGCGTTTAAGCAAGAAGCCGATTTGATTATCTCGAATCGTATGTTGCCTGAGTTAGCTGACGTTGCCGACAAAGTGTATACGCGCGACTTATTTGGTAATGACTAACTATTACTGATTTGAATAAAAAACGAGAACCTAGAGTTCTCGTTTTTTTATGTCTGTTATTTACCACTGTTGGGCGTAAAGAAACCCTGTCGTCATCCCTGCGCAGGCAGGGACCTTGCCTCAGCGAGCACAATTCTGATAAGTACTATGACAGTTATTCAACCGCCTCTTCATCCTCAAAATTCACATCAAGCGGCTCTTGAGAAAGAATCACCCCAGTATTATCGGCATACACATAATCTTCCGGTAAGAAGGTCACTCCGCCAAAGTTAACTGGCACATCTACTTCACCAACATTGGATTGAGCTGCACCCACAGGAATAGAAGCAAGGGCTTGGATACCAAGGTTCATGTCTTCCAGTTCATCAACTTCGCGCACGCAGCCGTAAACGATGATGCCTTCCCATTCGTTATCTTCTGCCAGCTGAGCGATCTCTGCATCGATAAGAGCTTTACGCAGTGAACCACCACCATCGATAAGTAGAATTCGACCCACACCATCTTGCTCTAAAATTTCACGGATAACGCCGTTGTCTTCAAAACATTTTACCGAAGTGATTTGACCTGCAAATGAGGCTCGGCCACCAAAGTTACTAAACATTGGCTCAACAACGTCTACCTGGTCTAGGTAGATATCACATAGGGCTGAAGTACTGTATTCCATGGCGACTCTTCTTTGCAGTTTACAAAAGGTATAAATCGAGTATATCGGGTGAATAGGTCAATGCAATGACAAGGCTCAATTAAGTCATCAGAGTTTGAGCTATAACCACTCCTGAAAACAGGATATTAGTGACTAATGAACACTTCACCACAATCGGCATCATAGGGGCAATTTGCGCAGGCTGTGTTGCGTGCCAAACCGCTCTACCGTGTTTGATGACAACAATAAGACTGATGACAAAAGGCAGGCTGATCCACAAAGGTGATTGTTGTAGAACGAGATAAGCCGCAAAGGCGATGACTGCGCATAATAACAGTGTGAAGTGGTAAACCTTAGCGTTGTGCTCACCCAGTCTCACCGCGACAGTACGCTTACCGCAGGCGCTATCATTTTCGATGTCACGCATGTTGTTGACGTTAAGTACGGCAACCGCGAGTAATCCACAGCCGACAGCCGGTAAGAAGAGTAGAGAGTCGATATGGCCAGTGTGTAAAAAGTAGGTACCTGAGACACCAAGCAGGCCAAAGAAGATAA
Organism: Vibrio sp. La 4.2.2; assembly: GCF_027586995.1. Classification (NCBI taxonomy): domain Bacteria; kingdom Pseudomonadati; phylum Pseudomonadota; class Gammaproteobacteria; order Vibrionales; family Vibrionaceae; genus Vibrio; species Vibrio sp. La 4.2.2. The sequence goes on along the minus strand of NZ_JAPPTJ010000010.1, from coordinate 74,595 downwards.
ATACTGAAATGTCGCCTAGTCCTACGTAGCCGTAGGGCTTATTACCGACGGTATAGGCAATGGCAGCGATGATGGCTAATACGCCGAGTCCTATAAACGCTAAAATGTTTTGCATTGAATCCAGCGCATGAAAGACTAAACCTAGTCCTGCAATCACAGTCAAAATGATATTCAGCACGATGGCTTTCTTCATCTCTTGCTGTGACACTTCGCCTGACTGTATTGCACGCATTGGACCTAAACGGTTGTCGTTGTCGGTGCCTTTAACGGCATCACCGTAATCATTGGCTAGGTTAGAGAGAATCTGCAGTAGGGTCGCGGTAAGCAGAGCAAGTAAAGCGACACTCCAAGACATGTTGCCAGTAGAGAAAGCGAGTGCACTGCCTGTGATAATGGAGACTAAAGCGAGTGGTAGTGTTTTAGGTCTGGCTGCATCGAGCCAAATACGAACAGATTGATTCATAGCCAAGCATTCTAATTTCAGTTCGTTTTAGTATACGGGAAATGTAGCACAAAAAAAGGTGTCACCGCCTTTTTGGAGATGACACCTCATCAAACTTAAGATTGCTTAAATCTACAGAATAAAGCGACTTAAATCTTCGTCTTCTACAAATTCACCAAGCTTCGATTTTACGTAGCCTGAATCAATTGTCAGCTTTGAACCAGGTTTATCTGTTGCATCAAATGAGATCTCGTCCATCAAACGCTCCATAACAGTATGTAGACGACGAGCACCGATATTTTCGGTAGTTTCGTTGACTGTCCATGCTGCATCGGCGATTTGCTGAATGCCGTCTTCAGTGAACTCGACATCAACTTCTTCAGTCTTCATTAGAGCAATGTATTGTTCGGTTAGTGATGCTTTTGGCTCGGTTAGGATGCGTTTGAAGTCATCGCTGCTCAGTGCTTCCAGTTCTACTCGGATAGGGAGACGACCTTGCAGCTCAGGGATCAAGTCCGATGGCTTCGCCACTTGGAATGCACCAGATGTGATAAACAGGATATGATCAGTTTTAACCATGCCATGTTTAGTTGATACTGTGCTGCCTTCGATCAGAGGCAGTAGATCACGCTGTACGCCTTCACGAGATACATCAGGGCCTGAGGCTTCGCCACGCTTACAGATTTTGTCGATCTCATCGATAAACACGATACCGTTGTTCTCAACATTATAGATCGCTTGCTCTTTAAGCTCTTCTTGGTTTACCAGTTTAGCGGCTTCTTCTTCAGTGAGTGCTTTGAAGGCATCTTTAATTTTCAGCTTGCGCTTTTTCTTAGTATCGCCACCTAGGTTTTGGAACATGCTTTGCAGCTGGTTGGTCATTTCTTCCATACCAGGAGGCGCCATGATTTCAACGCCCATTTGTGGAGCTGCTGTTTCGATGTCGATCTCTTTGTCGTCTAGCTTACCTTCGCGCAGTTTCTTGCGGAAAACCTGACGAGTGTTAGAAGAGCTCTCATCTTGCTGTTCGTTTTGGCCCCAAGCGTCACGAGCTGGTGGAAGTAGGGCATCAAGAATGCGCTCTTCGGCTTGCTCTTCAGCGCGGAAGGTGACTTTTTCCATCGCTTGTTGATGTGTCATCTTAATCGCGACGTCAGTAAGGTCGCGAATGATGGTTTCAACTTCTTTGCCCACATAGCCCACTTCGGTGAACTTAGTTGCTTCTACTTTGATGAACGGTGCGTTAGCAAGCTTAGCTAGACGGCGAGCGATTTCGGTTTTACCAACGCCCGTTGGGCCGATCATTAGAATGTTTTTCGGTGATACTTCCGCACGCAAGCTCTCTTCAAGCTGCATACGACGCCAGCGGTTACGTAGTGCAATCGCCACTGAGCGTTTTGCTTTATCTTGACCGATAATATGGCGGTTTAGTTCGTGAACAATCTCGCGTGGAGTCATCTCAGACATAATTAATTCCTTACAAAAATTCAGACACTATTTTGTTTTTTGGACGTTATTTCGCGTCACTTTCTAGTTCTTCAACAGTGTGATAATGGTTGGTGAAGACACAGATATCGCCAGCGATTTTCAGGGATTTCTCTGCGATTTCACGTGCATCTAAATCGGTATTTTCAAGTAATGCTGTTGCTGCTGCTTGAGCAAAGTTGCCGCCTGAGCCAATAGCGATAAGGTCGTTTTCTGGCTGAACAACATCGCCGTTACCAGTGATGATCAGTGATGCGGTTTCATCAGCGACGGCCAATAACGCTTCCAGTTTACGCAGCGCACGATCACTACGCCAATCTTTCGCCAGTTCGACTGCGGCCTTAGTTAGGTGGCCTTGGTGCATTTGCAGCTTGCTTTCAAAGCGCTCAAAAAGAGTAAACGCGTCAGCCGTACCGCCAGCGAAGCCTGCCAATACTTGGTTATTATAAAGTCTACGAACCTTGCGAGCGTTCCCTTTCATTACAGTGTTGCCTAGGGATACTTGTCCATCACCAGCGATCACGACTTTGTTATTTCGGCGTACAGATACAATAGTAGTCACGACGTTTGCCTCATATTGGTTTCAATTCGGTTATGAAAGGGATATGTGGACGAAGAAAAGGGATTTCAAGGGGAAGTGGAGTTATCCTGAGGGAGAATTTTTTTATAGGTTTTGTTATTCAGCTGGTTGTTCACCTGCGCATACAGGAATCTTCTAGAGGCTTGTTGCGTTGCGGAAATAGCCCCCTGCTTTTACAGGGGGCAGGAAATGTCGCATTTAGGAGTAAGCTACTGCGAATCCTTCCAAATCGCACACGGCTCTATTTTGGCGCGTTGCAGTTTGTGTTTATCTCGCTCAGCGTCACGTTTGAGTGGGTAAGGGCCTAAAACCACTCGGAACCAACTGCTGCCTTCTTTCTTGCGAATCGTACTTGAGAGCCCTTGGAAGGCAATATCAAGCTTACGTGCTTCGGCTTGAGCCATGGTTTTATAGGCGCCACACTGCATGATGTACGGAATCTTCGAAACCACTTGCTCTTTCGCTTTTACTTCAACTTCGCGTTGCGGCAGGGTATCGACATAGTCCCACTTCTCTTCTGGCGGAGGTGGAATTGGCTTAGCTGGTTTAGGCTTTGGTTTGGTGACTGGCTTTGTCGTTGCTGGTGTCGGCTTTGGTGGCTCTGGGTCATTACTTAATGTGTAAAGACCATAGCCAAAAACGCCCGCGAGCACGATCGCCAATAGCCCACTGCGCCATGGTTTTTTGCCGGAAGGTTTCTTTTTTGCTGGTCGGCGACTGGTGCCTTTGCCACGCCTTACATAGTCTCGGTTTGCCACGAAGATAGGTTCTAAATTGAATTAAATAACTGACCTCATGGTAAATACCACAAGGTCAAGTTGCAAGTCAGTATCGTGCTAACTATAGGATTCTTGGAGGAGCAGCACTGTCGCGGATCACAAGTTCAGTATCAAGTAACCTCGATCCCGCTCGAACATCGGCGCCTTTCAGTACTTCTAACATCATGTACATGGCTTGGCGGCCAATCTCATAACGAGGTTGTGAGACTGTGGTAAGCGGAGGATCGCAATACTGAGCGAACTGAATGTCATCGAAACCAACTACGGAAAGATCTTGAGGAACTCGCAGTCCCAGTTTCTTCGCTTCTTGCATCGCGCCAATGGCCATGATGTCGTTATGACAGAAAATGGCTGTTGGAGGCTCCGGCAGGGCAAGTAGGCTGCGAATCAAACGTGCACCCGCTTCAAAGGTAAAGTCACCTTTCACCGTGTACGCAGGGTTCATTTGCAGTCCGGCTCTTCGCAACGCTTGCTGGTAACCTTGCTGTCTAAAGCGGCATAAAAATGCGGTGTCAGGTCCTGAAATCTGTGCGATACGCTTATGTCCCAATTGCGACAAATAGTTTACTGCTTCAAAGGCTGAAGTCAGGTTGTCGATATGAACGGTAGGGAGCTCAAGCTCAGGGGCAAACTCACAGGCCATAACGATGGGAGGTAAGTTTTTCTGTTCTGGCTTACTGATATCAAAAGGCAAGTCGGTGCCGAGTAACAGCATGCCATCCGCTTGCTTAGTGAAGACCAAGTTCACAAACGAGGTTTCACGCTTTTTCGATTGTCCGCTATCTCCTAGTAGAACCAAATACCCATGTTCCATTGCCGCATCTTCGATACCACGAATGATTTCCGAAAAGTACGGGTCACAGATGTCTGGCACTATGGTAACGATCGTCTTGGATTCATTCCTACGTAAGTTACGCGCCAGAGAATTAGGAGAATAGCCAGCTTCGAGAACGGCATCTTCGACTCGCTTTCGAGTAGATGATGAGACCTTCTCGGGATTCATCAATGCTCTTGATACCGTAGCCGTTGAGACGCCTGCAAGCTGGGCAACATCCTTCATTGTCGCCATAAACGTGAGTCCTCTTATTTTCAGTGTGACTAATTAGACTGCGACTTATTATGTTTTATTATGCAATCTAACGGGTTATAACTTGGTTAAATGTTTCATTTATCTAATAAATAGCGCGAATGAAACGTTTGCTTTAATGATGAACTATTAATAAATATTATTCATTTATCTACGGAAAGTTACGGGCTGATTAACATATTTTGCATTGCAATTGTGAAGCTTATCACAACTAGAGCTAGTTATAGTTTTGAAATTAATCAATTCTTACCGTTTAACTGAGATCTTGTGGCTCGATATCCATCGACCAGCGAACTTTCTTTGCGAGTGGCAGTTGCGCGATAACGGGCTTAGCGCTGGTGATGATTTTCTGCATCAATGGACGCGTGGGTACTTGAAGCATTAGCTGCCATCTTGCTTTCCCTGCTCGCTTAGCAATAGGTGCTGGTGTAGGGCCTAACACTATCGAATGATGATCAAATAACGGATGCGCCTCAAGTGAATGTCTCACTTGACGCAAAAACGCCTCAACGTCATTGCTGTTGTTAGCTTCGGCACGAATCAAAGTTAGGAAGCTAAACGGTGGCAGCATGGCCAATTTACGCTCTTCAATCACGGTTTCTGCAAAATGACGATAGTCTTTATGCAGTAGTGATTGCAGCAGAGGATGGTCAGGGTGGTGCGTTTGCAGCAGCACTTCACCGGGCTTACTCGCTCGGCCTGCGCGGCCGGCCACTTGGATGAAGAGCTGTGCCAGTCTTTCCGACGCTCTGAAATCGCTGCTGTATAGCGAGCCGTCCACATCTAATAATGCTACTAAGGTCACGTTCGGGAAGTGGTGACCTTTGGCGAGCATTTGCGTGCCAATCAGTATTTGGTATTCATTCTTTTTAATCGCCTCAAGCGCACTCTCAAGGCTGCCTTTACGACGAGTGCTGTCTCTATCAATTCGAATGGTATTAAAATCAGGGAATAGACTTTCAAGCTGTGCTTCAAGCTGCTCGGTACCCACACCAACAGTGACAAGCTGATTGGAGCCACAACTTTCGCACTGATGAATCGTGGGTCGCTGTGAACCACAGTGGTGGCAGCGAATCTCATTACTAGATTGATGGTAGGTGTAATAGGCGTCGCAGCGACGGCACTCAGCGGTCCATCCGCATTCATGACACATCAAAGCTGGGCTGAAACCTCGACGGTTAAGAAACAGCATTACCTGATTGCCCAGTTCTACGTGGCGACGTATCTCAGCAATAAGGGGAGCGGACAAGCCCGCTTCTAAGTATTGCCCTTTGACATCGATAACCTTGTTGGTCGTTGGCACTGCAAGACCTGCGCGTTGGCTCAAAATCAAATGGTGATACTTACCACTCAGCGCGTTTTGCAGAGTTTCTATCGATGGTGTTGCAGAACCTAGTACAATTGGAATCTGTTCTTTATTGGCACGCATAACGGCGACGTCACGCGCGTGGTAACGCAGGCTGTCTTGCTGCTTATATGATGTGTCGTGTTCTTCATCGACAATAATAATGCCGAGATCAGCAAATGGTGTGAGTAACGCCGAGCGTGTACCAATAACAATACCCGCGACTTTATCACGAGCACTCAACCATGCATTCAACCGTTCGGTATCGTTAAGCCCTGAGTGAATTACTTCAATAGGCACGTTGAAACGCTTTTTAAAGCGGTTAATGGTTTGTGGTGTTAAACCAATCTCTGGCACTAAGACAAGCGCTTGCTGGCCGCGCTCAAGTACTGGTGCGATCATTTGCAGATAAACTTCGGTTTTCCCCGAACCTGTCACCCCTTCCAGCAGGTAGCAGCCGAATTCGGCTTGGCTATTCACTGACGCGATCGCTACAGCTTGTTCAGCATTCAGCCTCAGCTCTGTCGGTGGGTTGGTCATCGTTTCTGGCCAACGTGGAGTAGGGGCTGGCTTCTCATGCGATTCAATCCAGCCTTTCTCAGTCAGTGTTTTTAAGACACTAGAGCTGACTTCATTATCAATGAAAGCCTGATGAGCACAAGGGCCAGACTCCAGCATATGCATGACTTTTGCTTGTTGCACAGCTCGTCCAAACCCAGCCATGAGTTGATTCTTGCCTGCTTCTGTAATACGCCACTCAACGGTAGCAGCAAACTCTGCAGGCTTTCCTTTGCGCAATGACGAGGGTAGAGCGTTGTTTAACGTGTCGCCCAATGGGTGTTGATAGTATTGGCTACACCAAGAGATTAGCTCGAATAGTGGCTTTGGCCAGACTGGGCTGGTATCAAGTGCCGCTTTGATGGGCTTAAGCTGATCAATAGGGAAGTCTGATTGGTGGCTGAATTGAGTGACAATACCAACTAAGGTCTGGCGTCCAAAAGGCACTGATACTCGGCCGCCCACCACAGGGAAAAGGTGCGTTGGGACTAGATAATCGAACTGTTTATCCAGTGGCACTGGCAGTGCAACACGAGCTACGTTTGGGCGCATAATGGAATCGGTATTGTTCAAAGAGAGCGCCATTCTACCTAGCTATGTCCGTTAGGAGAAACCGTTAATTGAATAAACTGAGTCAATCCACCTAAAGGTGGCGAAAAAAGTGGCAATTTTAGTTGATCCTAAAGGCACTATTCATTACTATACTGCGCCTTGATGGTATGGCTTGTTCTACATTTATTGCAGTAACAGCGATATCATAAGTCTTTTATTAAACTACGTGTGGTGTCCGGCTTAGAATCGGATGGCGACACGGCCTAAACTTTGAGGTTTCCCCATGAAAGCTGGTATCCACCCAGAATACAAAGCAGTAACAGCAACTTGCTCTTGCGGCAACACATTCGAATTCAACTCTACTCTAGGTAAAGATTCTATCCACCTAGACGTATGTGACAAGTGCCACCCATTCTACACTGGTAAGCAACGTATCGTTGATACAGGCGGCCGTGTTGATCGCTTCAACAAGCGTTTCGGTGCTCTATCTAGCAAGAAGTAATCTTACTTTTGCAGATTCTAGAAAAGGACGCTTCGGCGTCCTTTTTGTTTTGAGGCAAAAATAAAACAATTCTGTATACAATCCATTCAAAATTCTAACTATCTAGCGTAGTATTAATAAATCAGAGTGACGAACCGCTGTCACACAGACCATGCGTCAGTATCCCCGTTCGTGTTGTCCACTCTGTTGAGTCTGTAACCCTTTAGAAGCAAAGCTAATAATTACAAAGCGGTTTATACTCACACATTCAGTCTTTAATACTCGTAGAATAAGCAGGATTGCCACCATGTCCGATGACCAACAAATCGACGAATTTCGCCAACAAGCGCTTGATTATCATGCCAACCCCGTCCCTGGAAAAATTGAAATTGCTCTGACTAAGTCTGCTGACTCAGCGGCTGATCTCGCCCTTGCATACAGCCCAGGTGTGGCTGAGCCAGTGCGTGAAATCGCACAAAACTCTGAAAATGTTTATAAGTACACAGCCAAAGGCAACATGGTTGCGGTCATCTCTAACGGTACTGCGATTTTGGGGCTAGGTAACTTAGGCCCACTGGCGTCGAAACCTGTTATGGAAGGTAAAGCGCTACTGTTCAAGCGTTTTGCTGGTCTAGACTCTATTGATATCGAAGTGAAACATCGCACGATTGATGAGTTTGTTGATACGGTAGCAAACATCTCTGATACCTTCGGTGGTATCAATCTAGAAGATATTAAAGCCCCAGACTGTTTTGAGATTGAACGTCGACTGATTGAACGCTGTGATGTGCCAGTGTTTCACGATGACCAGCACGGCACTGCGATTGTAACGGCAGCAGGTATGCTAAACGCGATTGAACTTCAAGGTAAAGATTTGAAAGAAGCGCGCATTGTATGTCTTGGTGCTGGTGCAGCAGCTATCGCGTGTATGGAGCTATTGATTAAATGTGGCGCGATGCGTGAGAAGATCTACATGCTTGACCGTAAAGGTGTGATTCATACTCGCCGTGACGATTTGAACGAGTATAAAGAGCTATTTGCTAACAACACCGACATGCGTACCTTAGAAGACGTCATTGAAGGTGCAGATTTGTTCCTAGGTGTATCGGGCCCTGATTTACTTGAACCAGAAGCTTTGAAACTGATGGCGGATAAGCCAATCGTGTTTGCCTGCTCAAACCCAGATCCAGAAATCAAACCTGAGCTTGCTCATGACGTACGTGATGACCTGATTATGGGCACAGGGCGCTCTGACTACCCTAACCAAGTAAACAATGTCCTGTGCTTCCCATTTATCTTCCGCGGTGCGCTTGATGTACGTGCAAGTGAAATTAATGACGAAATGAAGCTAGCTGCGGTTGAGGCAATTCGTGAGCTTGCCAAAGAAGAAGTACCACAAGAGGTGCTAAAAGCGGCTGGTGTAGAGTCACTTACTTTTGGCAAGGAGTACATCATTCCAAAACCAATGGATCCACGTTTGCTGCCACGTGTAGCCAAAGCGGTTGCTCAAGCTGCAGTCGATTCCGGTGTTGCGCGAATTGAGATGCCAGAAAATTATATGGCTTAATTTCTCATACTCGAACAAATAAAAAAGACGGCATAAATGCCGTCTTTTTTCATTCTACGTCAGAATTTACTCTTCATCGAACGCTTCAAACTCAATTCCCATTGCTGTCATCAGCTCTTTAGCTTCTGTTGGGATGTCGTCTGGACGGTCTTTTCTCAAGTCTTCGTCGGTTGGAAGCGGTTGACCAGTGTAGGCGTGTAGGAAGGCTTCGCACAATAGTTCACTATTGGTTGCGTGGCGTAAGTTATTGATTTGGCGACGAGTGCGTTCATCAGTCAATACCTTTAGCACCTTCAACGGAATAGACACCGTGATCTTTTTTACTTGTTCGCTTTTTTTTCCGTGCTCCGCGTATGGGCTAATGTATTCGCCGTTCCAATCTGCCATTGCACACCTTCGCTCTATTAATCATAAGTAGTAGTAATAAGAATGCTGCAATTTTAGCGGGATTTACTGCCATAAGCAAAGACATATAGACGTCTAGAAGTGTTGACGTCTCACAAAATGGAAAGTAAAGTGGACATTCATTTTAACGCAATGTTAATTTTTTAATGTTTGCCACTTTTGTTGGTTCCATATTCACTGACAAAAGTAGACACTGAATAACAGCCCATCAGCCCAATGCGATTTGATAAAGGAAGTTTCTATGAGCAATCGGAAGCCAGCGACAATAGCCGTACGTACTGGTATCGAATCAGATACCCAGCACCATGCTGTGGTACCGCCAATTTACCTTTCTACTAACTATGGTTTCCCTGCGTTTGGAGAAGTGCCTACTTACGACTATACCCGCTCTGGAAACCCAAACCGTGGTTTGCTGGAGCAAGCATTATATGAGCTCGAATCTGGTAAAGGAGCCGTTGTCACTAACTGTGGTACGTCTGCGCTAAACTTGTGGGCGTCGGCTTTTTTAGGGCCTGAAGACACTATCGTGGCTCCGCATGACTGCTATGGCGGTAGTTACCGACTATTCAATACTCGTGCGCAAAAGGGTGATTTTAAAGTTCAGTTTGTCGACCAAAGCGACGAGGCGGCGTTAGATGCTGCACTTGAAGCGAAACCAAAGCTCATTTTACTTGAGACGCCGTCCAACCCGTTGGTTCGAGTCGTCGATATCGCTGCTGTTTGCGAAAAAGCCAAACAAGTCGGCGCGCTAGTGGCGGTTGATAATACCTTTCTGACACCTGTGTACCAAAAGCCTTTAGAGCTTGGCGCTGACTTTGTTATCCATTCAACCACCAAATACATCAATGGTCACTCTGATGTGATTGGTGGCGTTGTGATCACCAAAACAGAAGAGCACGCGGAAGAGCTTGCATGGTGGGGCAATTGTATTGGGGCAACGGGGACACCGTTTGATAGTTATATGACGCTGCGTGGTATTCGTACGTTAGGTGCTCGCATGCGTGTGCATGAAGAGAGCTCTCAACATATTCTCGAGTTCTTAACGCAGCAGTCACTGGTTAAAGTGATTTATCACCCAAGCTTGCCTGAACATCCTGGACATGAGATTGCCAAGAAACAGCAGTCAGGTTTTGGCTCTATGTTGAGCTTTGAGTTTGCAGGAAGCTTTGAACAGTTGAAGTACTTTGTGGGTGAACTCAAGTTGTTCTCACTGGCTGAATCACTAGGTGGTGTCGAGAGTTTGATTTGTCACCCTGCTTCTATGACACACCGAGCTATGGGAGAAGCAGCCTTAGAAGAGGCGGGCGTTTCTCAGCAACTACTGCGTCTGTCTGTGGGGCTAGAAGATGCCTCCGATCTGATTGACGACTTACAGCAAGCATTTGATAAAGCGAAAACGTTCCAAGGATAAGTTGAGTTATGAGTACCACACCCGCTCCGGCGAAGAAGCAACTACATAAATTTGGCGGCAGTAGCTTGGCGGATCCTGAGTGTTATCGTCGTGTCGTTTCCATTCTTAAAGATTACTCACACAATGAAGATCTAATTGTGGTGTCTGCTGCAGGCAAAACCACAAACCGTTTAATTGAGTTTCTCGATGCACTCAATAAAGATGGTCGTATTGCTCACGAACACCTTCAGTCTTTAAGGCAGTTCCAAATCGAGCTCATTGATGAACTGTTGCAAGGTGATGAAGCGGAGCAGCTTAAATCGCTGCTCAGTGATGAGTTCAGTACTTTAGGTGAACTGGGCTATCCCTTGAGTGAGGCGCAGCGTGCGGCTGTGCTTGGTCACGGTGAAGTATGGTCTTCTAGATTGCTGGCGGCGCTTTTACGTCAATCTGATTTGCCTGCGGTGGCGCAAGACGCTCGCGCTTTCTTACGAGCAGAATTTGGCACGCAGCCGGAAGTCGATCGTGCGAAGTCTTATGCCTTGATTAAAGATGTCTTAGCTCAGCATGCTCATCATCGTATTGTGATTACCGGTTTCATGGCGCAAAGCGATGAAGGTGAGACGGTTTTGTTAGGGCGAAATGGTTCTGACTATTCGGCGACTGTGATTGGAGCACTTGCCGAAGTCTCTTGCGTGACAATTTGGAGTGATGTTGCAGGGGTCTATAGTGCTGACCCTCGTGTGGTGAGCGATGCCTGTCTTCTCCCATTATTAAGGCTGGATGAAGCCAGTGAATTGGCTCGCTTGGCCGCCCCTGTGCTACATAGCCGTACGCTTCAACCTGTGGCGCAAAGTGTTATGGATTTGAACTTACGTTGCAGTTATCAACCTGAGTCAGGCTCTACGCGTATAGAACGAGTGCTGGCGTCTGGGCGCGGTGCTAAGATCATTACCTCGCTAGATGAAGTACTGTTGATTGACCTCGCATTCGCCAGTGGTCATGATTTTGCTCGCGCGCAAAACGAAGTGCTGAATGGTTTGAAGCGAGCACAGCTTGAGCCGCTAGCGTTTGAAGCGCAGTCTGACCAAGCACGTTTGCGCCTTGCTTATACTGCAGAAATTGCGTCAGGTGCACTCAATGAGTTACAAGACCTAGCCATTGAAGCGGAGATTAAGCTAAGAGAAGGGTATTCTATGCTGGCCGCTGTAGGGGCTGGTGTGACTAAGAATGCCAACCACTGTTTTGGTTTTTATCAGCAGCTTAAACATGCGCCGGTAGAGTTTTTCTCGGAAGCAGAATCTAAGTTAAGTCTTGCTGCTGTGTTGAGAAAGTCTGACATTCAACCTCTGCTTAAGTCCGTGCACACCCAGCTGTTCCAAGCTCAAAAACGCGTTGCTGTCGCCTTATGTGGCAAGGGTAACATTGGCTCTAGTTGGCTGGCGCTGTTTAAAGAGCAGAAAAGCGAGCTAGAAAAGCGCCGTGGAATGAGTTTTAACTTAGTTGCCGTGGTGGATAGCCAAACGTATTGGCTTGATGACCAAGGCATTAATGAACAAACCGTGCTGGAGCGTTACGAGGATGAAGCTGTGGCGTACCAAGGCGATGTTTGGTTACAGCAGCTTGCTAATCTTCAAGGTTACGATGAAGTTGTTGTTCTTGATGTGACGGCGAGTCCTGCATTAGCCGAGCGGTATCAGAGCATTGCGGAAAATGGCATGCATTTAATTTCGGCCAACAAAGTAGCGGGTTCTGCACCAAGTGTTAGTTATCACGCAGTGCAAGATGCATTCTCGAAGACGGGGCGTCACTGGCTGTATAACGCGACGGTAGGCGCAGGGTTACCAATTAACCATACAGTGCGCGATTTGCGTGAAAGCGGTGACGATATTGTGGCGTTGTCCGGTATTTTTTCTGGGACGTTATCTTGGTTGTTCCAGCAATTTGATGGCAGCGTGCCTTTCAGTGAGCTGGTAGATTTGGCTTGGCAACAAGGTTTGACCGAACCGGACCCTCGCGCTGATCTGGATGGCTCAGATGTGATGCGTAAGTTGGTTATTCTTGCTCGTGAATCTGGTTTAGATATTGAGCCTGATGCAGTAGCGGTGGAGTCACTGGTTCCGGAGGAGCTTGAGGAGTTGTCTCTAGATGGCTTTTTTGAAAAGGCAGAGCTACTGAGTGAAATCCTACAAGAACGTCTAGAGAAGGCGCAGCGTGAAGACAAAGTGCTGCGTTATGTGGCGCGTCTTGATCGCCAAGGTAAAGCTCGTGTCGGTATTGAAGCTTTGTCTAAAGAGCATGCACTTGCCAATCTGCTGCCGTGTGACAATATCTTTGCTATCGAAAGTAAGTGGTATAAAGATAACCCATTAGTAATTCGTGGTCCGGGAGCGGGACGTGAAGTAACTGCCGGTGCGATTCAGTCGGATTTAAATCTAATGTCGAGTTTCTTCTAGCGCACAACAAGTTGTTGGTTTTAAATTAGTTCTATCTCTAGGCTAGCGATAACCGCTAGTCTTTTTATTTGCTGCTTTTGCCTTATGTCCCTTCTTACCCCAGCACTCGTTACTTTCTCGAAAGTGAAGATCTCCTGAAACGCGTGACTCTGCTTTAGTTTCCTTAACTAAGCACATGAAAAAAATTCATAATGACTCTATTGACTTTAAATGCCATTCATTTCATTCTGTAGACATATAGACGTCTAAACGTCAAAACATAAAATTCAGATATAGACAGACAGGTTTTATCTAAGGTTGGATGGGATAACCAACCTTGGTATTTAGGGAGAGAACCATGGGATACACACACGCTGGACACATCGATGCTTTGAACCAGAATATTGCTGAGCTTTCTGACAATATCAACGTTTCATTTGAGTTCTTTCCACCGAGCACGCCAACAATGGAAGAAACCCTTTGGAAGTCTGTTCACCGTCTTAAAACGCTGCAACCTAAGTTTGTTTCTGTGACCTATGGAGCGAACTCTGGCGAGCGCGACCGTACTCACTCAATTATCAAAGAAATTAAATCAGAGACCGGACTTGTCGCGGCGCCGCACCTGACTTGTATTGATGCGTCTCGTGATGAGCTTATTGATATTGCTGAGGATTATTGGAGCAACGGTATCAAGAACATCGTTGCCCTACGTGGTGATATCCCTGCGGGTGGTGGCCAACCGGATATGTATGCCTCTGATCTGGTCGAACTGCTAAAGTCGCGTCATGATTTCGATATTTCGGTAGCGGCTTTCCCAGAAGTACATCCAGAAGCGAAGAGTGCTCAAGCAGATCTACTGAACCTAAAGCGCAAAGTGGATGCAGGTGCAAACCGAGCGATTACTCAGTTCTTCTTTGATGTAGAAAGTTACCTGCGTTTCCGCGACCGTTGTGTGGCCGCTGGTATCGATGTGGAAATTGTTCCAGGTATCCTACCAGTTTCAAACTTTAAGCAGGCGTCACGCTTTGCTGGCATGAACAAGGTAAAAGTACCAGGTTGGATGCAAAAGCAGTTTGAAGGTTTAGATGACGACCCAGTGACTCGCCAGTTAGTCGGTGCGAGTCAGGCGATTGATATGGTTCGTGTATTGAGTCGTGAAGGGGTAAAGGACTTCCATTTCTACACGCTAAACCGTGCTGAAATGACTTACGCACTATGCCATACATTAGGTGTACGTCCTCAGGTTTAGTGATTTCTTAAGACTTCCTCAATTAAAACAAAAAAGCGTCAGGTGTATTACGATACTCCTGACGCTTTTTTGAACTCAAGAACCAAACTAGGTCGATAGCGACCCTAGCTTGTCTATTTGTTTTACGCTAACGCTTCTAATTCAGACAGCGCTTCTTCTGCCCATTCTAACCATGCTTGACGAGCAAGTAGATTACGGCGCAGTGTTAGACGCTCAAGGCGAGCGTGTTTGTCTAATGTGTTTGGTGTTGCGTAGTAGGCCGCTTCAATTTCACGGTAGTGCGCAACAAGCTTTTTCGACTCTTCGATCAACTCTTCAAGTTGAATGCGGAATGCAGCTGATGGTTGTACCGCACAGGCCGCTAGCTTCGCTGAGAATTCATCACGTACAGTAGGGTGTACTGTTGGTTGTTCAAACCATTCGCCTAACGCGCTACGGCCTGAGTCAGTGATTGAGTAAACTTTACGATCTGGTTTGCCTTCTTGGGGTTCAAGTTTGCAAGTAACCAGTTCTTTGTCGGCCATTTTGTTTAGCTCACGATAAACTTGCTGGTGGCTTGCTTTCCAGAAGTAACCGATGCTCGCAGAAAATTCCTTAGTGATGTCATAGCCAGTCGCATCGCGAGTGCTAAGAACAGTAAGGATTACGTGTGGTAGTGACATGTCTTAAGTCCAAATGGTCAATAACGTAATAATAATTATGTTGCTCCACGTCGCAGATGTACGACTGCGAAAGCGCCTTGGAATTCAAAAATGATTCCAGGAAACTCGCGCAAAAGAGCAATGCCAATCATGTTGGCACGTGTAACCTTGTTTTAAGCCTTTGTCACCTAGGAAGCCACGTGATCACGTGACCCGCACTGTCGATATAATAGTATTTTTGTTTTATCGAACAGTGGTAAGTAAGTATATCGAATTCTATAAGCAAGAAGTGGAATAGAACGTGATACCACTTCAAAAAACTAACAAAACTCTCAATAAGTATGCCACTAAAAATAAAAGGCCGCAATGTGCGACCTTTTGTCTTTTTTGTAAAATTATATATCGTCTAACCGGTGTTTCGCATGCCTGCTGCGATGCCAGCGATAGTTACCATGAGTGCTTCTTCTAGTTCAGCTTCAGTGTCTTCGCTTTGACGAGTGCGATACAACAGCTCAGCTTGAAGCATATTGAGTGGTTCGACATAGGTGTTGCGCAAGCGAATTGATTCTTGACCCCAAGGATCACTCTGCATTAGGTGGTTATGGTTCTCTACATTAAGTACCGCTTTAATGTCTTGCTGCAGTTGAGCTCGCAGTTTATCACCCAATGGTAATAGCTCTGGTGCGGCCAAGCGTTGGTCATAATAGCGTGAGATTTCCATATTACACTTGGTGTACACCATCTCTAACATACCAAGACGAGTCGAAAAGAATGGCCATTCACGACACATTTCTTCCAGCAGAGCTTGGTGACCTTTATCAATGGAGTATTGAATCGCTTCTCCGGCCCCTAACCAAGCAGGCAGAACTAAGCGGTTTTGACTCCATGAGAAAATCCAAGGAATCGCACGTAAGCTTTCTACGCCGCCATTAGGGTTACGTTTCGCAGGACGAGAACCTAGTGGTAGTTTACCCAGCTCAAGTTCAGGGGTAGCTTGACGGAAGTACGGAACAAAGTCAGGTTCACCACGAACTACTTTACGATAAGCTTCGCAAGACACTTCAGAGAGCACTTCCATTAGGTCACGCCATGCCTGTTTTGGTTCTGGTGGTGGCAGAAGGTTAGCTTCTAGAATCGCACTGGCGTATAAGTTAAAGCTGTTTACAGCAATCTCTGGTAAACCAAGCTTAAAGCGGATCATCTCGCCTTGCTCAGTTACGCGTAAGCCGCCTTTCAGACTCTTAGGTGGCTGAGACAACAGTGCTGCGTGTGCAGGCGCACCACCACGACCGATGGTACCGCCACGACCATGGAAGAGTGTAATATCGATACCGGCCTGTTCGCCCACTTCGACCAAGGATTCCATAGCGCTGTACTGTGCCCAGCCTGCCGACATAACACCGGCATCTTTAGCGGAGTCTGAGTAACCAATCATTACCATTTGATGGTTTTGAATATAGCCGCGATACCAATCGATATCGAACAGCTGCTTCATAACAGCTTCAGAATTATTCAGGTCGTCTAGCGTTTCAAAGAGCGGACACACGTCCATACGGAACTTGCAACCACACTCTTGAAGAATTAGGTGTACAGCCAGTACATCTGAGGCAGTACGTGCCATAGAAATGACATAGGCTCCGAAGGCTTCGCGAGATTGTGAAGCGATAACACGGCAAGTATCCAATACTTCTTGAACATCTTCCGATGGCTCCCAATCGCGAGGAAGCAATGGACGTTTAGAGCTCAACTCATTGATAAGGAAAGATACTTTGTCTTGCTCGCTCCACTGGTCGTAGTCGCCTAGACCTAGGTAGCGAGTAAGCTCAGAGATAACGTCTGAGTGACGAGTGCTTTCTTGACGAATATCGAGACGTACTAGGTGTACACCAAACGCTTTAACACGGCGTAGTGTATCCAGCAATGAACCGTCGGCAACGATAGCCATACCGCTTTCACGCAGTGACTTGTAACACGCCATTAGCGGTTGCCAAAGTTGGTCGGCATCTTCGAGAATCGGTTTGTTTGGCACCTCTTGACGATTGATTTGCGCTTCAATCACTTCAAGGGTATTCATTAACAACGTACGTACTGGTTTTAGAATTGCACGGTATGGTTCGTGCTGTTCGCCAGCAAGCTCACGAACTTGGTCGTTACATTTGACCATCGAGAGCTCAGTGATCAGCTCTTGGAAATCTTTCAGGTAAAGTTCTGCTGCTTTCCAGCGAGAGAGAAGCATGACTTCACGCGTGATCTTGTGAGTCACAAATGGGTTACCGTCGCGATCGCCCCCCATCCAAGATGAGAAATGCACTGGACGCGCATCAATAGGCAGACCTTCACCAAGGAAGCCTTTCAGCTTCTCATCAAATTCACGTAAGAATTCTGGTACTGCTTCCCAAAGCGAGTTTTCAACAACCGCAAAGCCCCATTTTGCTTCATCAAGTGGCGTTGGGCGTTGCTGACGAATTACATCTGAGTGCCAGCTTTGGGCAATCAATTGCTCCAGACGACGCTCGGTTCTTTTACGTTCTTTAACCGAAAGTTCGTTTAGCTCTAATTTAGATAAGCACTCGTTGATTTTCACCAGCTTGTTAATCATGGTGCGACGAGTGATTTCGGTTGGGTGAGCCGTTAGCACAAGTTCGATATTAAGATCACGAACCGCTTGAGCGCTATCGAGCTTGCTGATGTTTTCTTGGCTTAGTTTTGAAAATAATGACGAAATTGGATCCGGTTCACACACATCTGCTTCACAGCTACGTGAAATGGTGTGGTATTGATCGGCAATGTTGGTCAAATTTAGAAATTGGTTGAATGCACGAGCGACAGGTGTGAGTTGCTCATTCGGCAGGTTGGTAATCTCTTCAATTAGTAATTCACGATCGGCTTCATTGCCTGCACGCACAACGGATTTGGAAAGCTTACGAATTTTCTCTACTTTCTCGAGAATCTCGTCTCCATGCGCTTCCTTGATGGTGTTACCCAACAAGTGCCCTAGCATCCTAACATTGCTCTTCAATGGGGCATATTTTTCGTTCATAGTCGTCCTGCCTTGTAATTTAACTACATCCATTATTCCTTCTCAGCCTCACAATCTAGCTAAAAATGCTAGTGCGAGTCAAATAAAGTAAACCAAGTTTGCGTTTATCGTGTTGGCACGAAATCCGCACACTTAGTGAACTTTATTCATTGAATTGTTGAAATTTTATTACAGCTTGTAAGTTACTCGAAACAATATTGGCGTATAGATTTAGCTAAAATATCGATGGTTGGATCGATAAAATCGAAACTCAAGAACTCATCAGGTTGGTGTGCTTGGTCAATAGAGCCAGGTCCAAGCACCAAAGTTGGGCACAATTGCTGTAAGAACGGTGCTTCAGTACAGTAGTTAACCGTTTCTGACGGGATTTCGCACAGTGCCTCCATGCCACCAACAAACGGATGATGGTGATCGCACTCGTATCCGGGAATAGGTTCATGCAACGCAGTGATGGATAACCTGCCTGGCCATTTAGCTTCGACTTCTTTTAATGCATCTCGTAACAAATTATCCAGTCCATCTAAGCTAATTCCCGGTAGCGGTCTGACGTCATAATGCAGCTCACAGCAGCCACAAATGCGATTGGCACTGTCACCACCGTGAATATGTCCAAGGTTCAAGGTTGGGCTAGGTATTGCAAATCCAGGGTGATGGTATTCTTTGATTAAGCGATCACGCAGCTTCATCATGGCAAACAACACTTCGTGCATAATCTCAATCGCATTGACGCCAAGCGCAGGATCTGATGAGTGACCAGACTTTCCTGTTACACGAATGGCGTTAGCCACATGCCCTTTATGACCGCGGATAGGCACTAAACTGGTTGGTTCGCCAATAATGCAATAATCAGGTTTGAAAGGTGCATTATCCGTAAAGTGTCGTGCGCCAAGCATTGTGGTTTCTTCATCGCACGTCGCTAAGACATAAAGAGGTTTGGTTTGTTTGCTCCAATCAATTTTCTTCACTGCCTCGTAAACGAAGGCGAAGAAGCCCTTCATATCTGCCGTTCCTAGACCATAGAAACGATCGTTGGCTTCGGTTAGCTCATGAGGGTTAAAGCTCCAACGGCCTTCATCAAAAGGTACGGTATCGCTATGGCCAGCTAAGAGTAAGCCACCTTCACCTTGGCCCTTCTTCGCAATCATATTGAATTTGTTTGGCTCTACCTCGATAACTTCAACGTCAAAGCCAAGATCCTTCATCCAAGTCGCCAGCTTTTCGATGACTTTTGCATTGCCATGGTCCCAACTCGGATCGGTGGAGCTGATCGAAGGAGTGCTAATTAGGCCTTTGTAGACCTCTAAAAAACTGGGTAATTGCATATTATCTTCGCTTCTACTGTTGACAGATTAATCTTAAGACGGTAAAACACATATTAAATCAAAATTAATGAATAAAAAATCAATTAAAGAGCTTTTTTTTATATTTATAGTCATTAATTGCCATATTCATAAACCGATATAACAAGCCTAGTTCAACAGACTCATTAACGGATGTAGAGAAATGCTGAAAACCACCATTATTGGCGCAACAGGATACACAGGAGCGGAGCTCGCTCTTATGGTCACAAAACACCCTGAACTCACGCTATCAGGTTTATACGTGTCCGCCAATAGTGTGGATGCAGGTAAGCCGATTTCACAACTGCATGGCAAACTTGCAGGCTTAGTCGATATGTCGGTTCAACCATTAAACGACGTCAAAAAGGCGGCAAGTGAATGCGATATTGTTTTTCTTGCCACAGCGCATGAAGTCAGTCATGACTTGGCACCAGAATTTTTAGAACAAGGTTGCCAAGTGTTTGACTTATCAGGTGCTTATAGGGTTAAAGCCGACGATTTTTATACCACGTTCTACGGCTTTGAGCATCAAAATGAAAGCTGGTTGGACAAGGCGGCGTATGGCTTAGCTGAATGGAATGCACAAGATATCGAGCAGGCTCAATTAGTTGCTGTTCCGGGATGTTATCCAACCGCTTCGCAACTGGCGATTAAGCCTTTGCTGGAAGCTGGCATTATCGATACCCAAATGTGGCCAGTGATTAACGCCACTAGTGGAGTGACAGGTGCGGGCCGCAAAGCGACCATGACCAATAGTTTTTGTGAAGTGAGCCTGCAACCATACGGGTTGTTCAATCACAGACATCAGCCAGAGATTGCCACACACTTAGGTTGTGATGTGATCTTTACGCCTCATTTAGGCAACTTTAAACGTGGCATCCTTGCAACGATTACCATGAAGCTCAATGAGGGTGTGACTGAGGAACAAGTTGAAGCTGCATTCGCGTCAGCGTATCAAGGACAGCCTGGTGTACGCGTTAAAGGTAATGTGATTCCAAGAATTCAAGATGTTGAGAACACCCCTTTCTGCGACTTAGGTTGGAAGCTACAGGGTCAACATATCATCGTTGTTTCAGCCATTGATAACTTGCTAAAAGGGGCATCGAGCCAAGCAATGCAGTGCCTAAACATTAAAAACCAGTTTGCCCAGTTAACGGCACTTATCTAGAGCGAGGAACGCGGAATGAGTAATCAAAATACACCATTAGTTATCAAATTAGGTGGTGCTGCGCTGTCTTGTTCACAGACACTGGGGCAACTGTTTGCAGCAATCTCCGACTATCAGAAACAAGCACAACGAGAGATTGTGATTGTTCATGGTGGTGGCTACCTGGTGGATGATTTAATGAAGCAATTGAATCTTCCAACAGTAAAAAAGCAAGGGCTACGTGTTACTCCTTACGACCAAATTCCATTAATTGCTGGCGCACTGGCTGGTACGGCCAACAAGTTGCTTCAAGGTGATGCCATCAAAGCGGGTATTAATGCGGTAGGTTTGAGCCTTGCTGATGGCGGCTTGTGTGAAGTGAGCGAGTTAGATCCTGAACTAGGTGCTGTTGGTAGTGCGAAACCAGGTAACCCTGCGGTATTACAAGCTGTCCTCAAAACCGGCGCTCTGCCTATCATTAGCTCCATCGGTCTTGATAACCAAGGTCAGCTAATGAATATTAATGCGGACCAAGCGGCTGTTGCTGTAGCGGGTGCATTAGATGCGGAATTAGTCCTGCTCTCTGACGTGAGTGGAGTATTAGATGGCAAAGGTCATTTGTTGCCGAGCTTAACTCAGCAAGAGGCGGATGCCTTGATTGAAGGCAAAGTGATTACCGACGGCATGATCGTTAAAGTTCAAGCTGCTCTGGAAGCGGCGAACGATCTTGGCCGTCCAATTGAAGTCGCCACGTGGCGCTATCCGAATAAGTTAGTCGAATTGTTTGCTGGTAAAAGCATCGGCACCCAGTTCGTACCCAATTAATTTTTGTTAAAACAGTTATCTGAATAGTTGAGTAACCCGAGGCACTGACCGCCAAAATCAGGCTCGGACAAGGAGAGAAACATGAGCAAACCATCTGTAAAAAAAGTTGTTGTAGCCTATTCCGGCGGTCTGGATACGTCTGTGATCATTCCATGGCTAAAAGAAAACTATGACTGTGAAGTTGTAGCATTTGTGGCGGATGTTGGTCAGGGCGAAGAAGAGCTTATCGGCATTGAAGAAAAAGCCAAAGCATCGGGTGCATCAGAGTGTTACATCGCTGACCTTAAAGAAGAAATGGTCGCAGATTATATCTTCCCTACGTTAAAAACGGGTGCGTATTACGAAGGCAAATATCTACTAGGCACGTCAATGGCACGTCCTATCATTGCGAAGGCTCAGGTTGAAGTGGCACGTAAAGTAGGCGCGGACGCACTGTGTCATGGCTGTACAGGTAAGGGTAATGACCAAGTTCGTTTTGAAGGTGCATTTGCAGCGCTTGCCCCTGACCTAAAAGTGATAGCACCTTGGCGTGAATGGGATCTCGTTAGCCGTGAGGAGTGCTTAGACTATCTGGCAGAGCGTAACATTCCGTGTACTGCTTCTCTGACCAAGATTTACTCACGTGATGCGAACGCATGGCATATCTCTACAGAAGGTGGTGTTCTAGAAGATACTTGGAATGCGCCAAATGAAGATTGCTGGGTATGGACTGTTGACCCAGAGCAAGCGCCAAACGAGGCGGAGTATGTGACTTTAGAAGTGAAACAAGGTGAAGTCGTTGCTGTCGATGGCGAGCAAATGACGCCATACAATGCGCTAGTGTACCTAAATGAGAAAGGCGCGAAGCACGGTGTTGGTCGTATTGATATCGTTGAAAACCGTTTGGTTGGTATGAAGTCTCGTGGTTGTTATGAAACTCCGGGGGGCACTATTATGATGGAAGCGCTGCGTGCGGTTGAGCAACTTGTTTTGGATAAAACGTCGTTTGAGTTCCGTGAAGAGCTAGGCATTAAAGCGTCGCACCTTGTCTATGATGGTCGTTGGTTTACACCGCTATGTAAGTCAATTCTCGCGGCGTCAGAAGAGCTTGCTCAAGACGTTAACGGCGAAGTTGTTATCAAACTATACAAAGGTCAAGCGATTGTGACGCAAAAACGCAGTGTGAACAGCCTGTACTGCGAAGAGTTTGCGACGTTTGGTGAAGATGAAGTGTATGACCAAAGTCATGCAGAAGGCTTTATCCGCCTGTACTCACTTTCAAGCCGTATCCGTGCTCTTAACGAAGTGAAGAGAAAGTAATCTCATATCACCCTGCATGAGATCGCATGCTTCGCTATACTGATTGAAATAACGAAACCCATTTGATATCAAATGGGTTTCTTGTTTTTTGCCGCAACGTCAGTCACTAAATTGATTTATTTTGAATATTTATGTGAAATAAATGAATTTTTACTTTATTTTTAAT
Organism: Vibrio sp. La 4.2.2; assembly: GCF_027586995.1. Lineage (NCBI taxonomy): Bacteria > Pseudomonadati > Pseudomonadota > Gammaproteobacteria > Vibrionales > Vibrionaceae > Vibrio > Vibrio sp. La 4.2.2. Next base: position 51,782 of record NZ_JAPPTJ010000010.1, on the reverse strand, counting down.
TCAATTTGCCGTAAGTTGAAACCTAACAATAAAGAAACTGAGTTGCATCAGATTCAAGCCGAACAAAGCAGTGAAGATTGAGCAGTTAGGAGAGACACGATGGCATTATGGGGCGGAAGATTTACCCAAGCAGCAGATACGAGATTCAAAGACTTTAATGATTCATTGCGCTTTGATTACCGACTTGCTGAGCAAGACATTGTTGGTTCAATTGCTTGGTCAAAAGCGCTGGTATCGGTGGATGTATTAACTGAGGAAGAACAGCAAAAGCTTGAGTTAGCATTAAACGAACTTAAGCTTGAGGTCATGGAAAACCCTAAGCAAATCTTACGCTCTGATGCGGAAGATATTCATAGCTGGGTTGAACAACAGCTTATTGGCAAAGTCGGCGACCTCGGCAAAAAACTGCATACTGGACGTTCTCGTAATGACCAAGTAGCGACCGATCTAAAGTTATGGTGTCGTCAGCAAGGTCAACAGCTATTACTCGGTTTAGATAGGCTGCAATCGCAAATGGTTGAGGTGGCGAGAGTCCATCAAGATACTGTGCTTCCTGGCTACACTCACTTGCAGCGTGCTCAACCGGTGACATTTGCACATTGGTGTTTGGCTTACGTAGAGATGTTTGAGCGTGATTATTCGCGTTTGGAAGATGCTATCAAGCGTCTGGATACATGCCCATTAGGCTCAGGAGCACTTGCTGGGACAGCTTATCCGATGGATCGTGAGCAGCTAGCTCATAACCTTGGTTTCAGAAGAGCAACACGTAATAGTCTGGATTCCGTATCAGACCGTGACCATGTTATGGAGCTGATGTCTATCGCATCTATCTCGATGTTGCACCTATCTCGTCTCGCTGAAGACATGATCTTCTACAATTCTGGTGAATCTAATTTCATTGAGCTCGCAGATACAGTGACGTCTGGCTCTTCTCTAATGCCACAGAAAAAGAACCCGGATGCGCTTGAGTTAATTCGTGGTAAAACGGGCCGTGTTTACGGTTCATTGGCTGGCATGATGATGACAGTAAAGGCGTTGCCACTTGCTTACAACAAAGATATGCAGGAAGACAAAGAAGGTCTATTCGATGCACTAGATACCTGGAACGACTGCATGGAAATGGCAGCACTGTGTTTTGATGGTATCAAGGTAAATGGTGAACGTACTCTTGAAGCGGCGAAGCAAGGTTACGCAAACTCGACCGAGCTTGCTGATTATCTGGTTGCTAAAGGTATTCCGTTCCGTGAGGCGCACCATATTGTTGGCGTTGCGGTGGTGAGTGCAATTGCTAAGGGCTGTGCTTTAGAAGAATTATCTATTGCTGAGCTGCAAGAGTTCTCTCCAGTCATTGAACAAGACGTGTATGACATTCTTACTATTGAAAGCTGTCTTGAGAAACGTAGTGCCTTAGGTGGTGTTGCGCCTCAGCAAGTGGCTTATGCAGTTGATCAGGCAGAAAAGCGTCTAAGTGCTCGTGATAACTCGGCAGTGAAAGTCCGTTCTGCAAGACTCACTGATATCGATGCGTTGGAAAGCATGGTGGCTTATTGGGCCAACCTTGGAGAGAACTTACCGCGCAGTCGTAATGAATTGGTGCGTGACATTGGCTCATTTGCGGTAGCAGAACATCATGGGGAAGTAACAGGCTGTGCATCCTTGTATGTGTATGACTCAGGACTGGCTGAAATTCGCTCGCTAGGTGTTGAAGCAGGTTGGCAAGGTCAAGGGCAAGGTACTGCTATTGTGCAACACCTGGTTGAGAAAGCGCGTAAGATGGCGATTAAGAAGGTCTTTGTACTGACCCGTACGCCAGAGTTCTTTATGAAGCATGATTTCATTCCAACGTCGAAGACGCTATTGCCTGAGAAAGTTCTGAAAGACTGTGATCAGTGTCCAAGACAGCATGCTTGTGATGAGGTAGCGCTGGAAGTTAACTTAGTAGAGCAAATAATTACTAAGATGAATGTTGCCTAACTCATTGAAAAATAACTGAGTAAGAAAAAGATCGAAAAAATTTTAAAAAAAGATCATTTTTCTGGGAACAAATAAGAAAAGGCGCGGTCTATTAAAGTACCACTGCTTTTTCTTAGAAGAATCTAAGAAGGCCCCGAGTCAAGGTTGACTACGGGGCTTTTTTCTTTCTGCCGTTCGGTAAATCCTTGATTGAATTCTGTTATCGCCAAGCATGTCACAGTGTAGCCGTGTTGAACTTCTATTGAATCCGTTAGAATACGCTTTCCTGTTTCACTATAAGCCGTCCCCTGAGACTAAGAAGAGAAGAATGATTGAACGCATCCATACGAAAGAGCGCATGAGCCGCATTGTTAAGCACAACGGTACTATTTACCTATGTGGTCAGGTTTGTGCAGACGCGACGAAAGATATTACAGAGCAGACACAAACCATGCTCGATAAGGTTGAAGCGTTGCTCTTGGAAGCAGGTAGTGACAAAGAGCACATGCTGTCGGCAACTATCTACCTAAAAGACATGCAAGATTTCCAAGCAATGAACGCGGTATGGGATGCTTGGGTCCCCGCTGGTTTTGCTCCAGCTCGTGCGTGTGTGACTGGTGATATGGCGCGTGAAGCGTTGTTGGTAGAGATTTCTGTTATTGCCGCTGAAATTGAGACAAAGTAAGCCAAAAGCTATCCTAAGATGAAACCAAAAAGCGAGCCCATATGGGACTCGCTTTTTTAGTGTCTATTTGAGTATAAGAAACTTTAGCCTAGATAAGCTTCTAGTTCCTCGCTACCACCAATGTGTTTACCGCCGATAAAGACTTGCGGAACTGTTGTACGGCCAGAGATAGCGCGCAGTGTTACCGTTGTTGCATCCTTACCCAGAATGACCTCTTCATATTGCAAGCCGTGGTCAATCAGGTTCTGTTTTGCTTTCATACAGAACGGACAACCAGGTTTACTGAATACTGTGATTGATTCTTGAGTTCGGTAATCAGGTGCAATGTAGCCCAACATAGTATCTGCGTCAGAGACTTTGAACGGGTCACCCGGCTCGTTTGGTTCGATAAACATTTTTTCTACGATGCCATCTTTCACCAACATGCTGTAGCGCCACGAGCGCTTACCAAAGCCAAGATCGTTTTTCTCAACCAGCATACCCATGCCTTCAGTGAAGTCACCATTGCCATCTGGGATGAAGGTGATGTTCTCAGCTTCTTGGTCGTTCTTCCAAGCGTTCATTACAAATGTATCATTTACAGACACACAAAGAATTTCATCTACGCCATGCTCTTTGAAGACTGGGAAAAGTTCATTGTAACGTGGTAAGTGGCTAGAAGAACAGGTTGGTGTGAAAGCACCCGGCAAGCTGAATACGATAACCGTTTTACCTTTAAAAAGTTCATCAGTGGTTACATTAACCCATGCGTCACCTTGACGAGTTGGAAATGTCACTTGAGGAACGGCTTGGCCTTCTTTAGATGCAAACATAATCTTGTCCTTATGGAATCTTAAATTCGATTAACTTGAAAATCTCTGTGAGCTTAGCGCTTACTGCTGTGCTTCGTTGAGACCATTATCAAAAAAATGGATTGATAGTTCTAATCGTTTATTGTTATGGTATCGATAGCTATATTCTATCGGAGTCAGCAATGAACATTCGCGATTTTGAGTACCTCGTCGCTCTAGCGGAACATAAGCACTTTCGTAAGGCTGCTGAGGCATGTTTTGTCAGTCAACCGACCTTAAGTGGTCAAATTCGTAAACTCGAAGATGAAATTGGCACGTCACTGCTCGAACGCAGCAGTCGAAGAGTGTTGTTCACCGATGCGGGTTTGCAGTTGGTGGAGCAGGCTAAGCGTGTGTTAAAAGAAGTAAAAACCTTTCGTGAGATGGCGGCAGGGCAGAGTGGTGAAATGACTGGACCTATGCATATTGGTTTCATTCCCACCGTTGGACCTTATTTACTTCCTAAAATCATCCCTAAACTGAAAGATGCGTTTCCGGAGCTAGAGCTTTATTTGCATGAAGCGCAAACTCATCAGCTAGTAAGACAGTTGGAAGAAGGTAAATTGGACTGTTTAGTTCTGGCTTCGGTACCCGAAACGGCACCTTTTAAAGAAATTGAAGTATATAACGAGCCAATGAGTGTGGCTGTACCTTGTGATCATGAATGGGCTAACAAGGACCAGATCGAAATGGCAGAGTTGAATGGTCAGACCGTACTCTCATTAGGCGATGGACACTGTTTACGCGACCAAGCGTTGGGTTTCTGTTTTGCTGCTGGCGCTCGGGATGATGAGCGTTTTAAAGCGACGAGCCTTGAGACTCTACGAAATATGGTGGCAGCTGGTGCAGGTATTACTTTATTGCCGGAGCTCTCCTTACCGACAGAAAAAGTGAAAGATGGTGTTTGTTATGTGACTGCTATTAATCCAACGCCTTCTCGAAGTATTGTCCTTGCTTATCGACCAGGCTCGCCGCTTCGCGCAAGGTTTGAAAAGTTGGCTAAGGCGATTAGCGAGTATTTAAGCTAACGATCAGGCTAGCTTTGAGACTGCTCTAAATAGCAACTCTCAGATATCATAAAGGGGCGTAAACGCCCCTTTTTTCTTATTTATCGTTCAAACTTAGAACAGACTATCGCCACCCGATTCATCGCTTGAATATAAGGTGTCAGTAAGGCTGTCTTGGACATACTCTTTTGGTTCGGTACCAATTTTGAAGTATTCAAACATGGTAGAACCATCGGTCTTATTGGTTAGCATTCCTGAATCACGATCAATACGAACACGAGTAATGTCATTCGGGATTTGCTTCGCTTGTTGAGGGTGACCTTCTAAAGCAACATGCATAAAGTCAACCCAAGCTGGTTGCGCAGTCTTAGCACCAGCTTCTGCGCCAGTAATTTGGTCTTTACCTAGGTTCGGGTTTGCTGTGGTACGACCTAGCTTGCGCTGGTGGTCATCAAAGCCAACCCACGCAGTGGCAACAATACCTGGACCATAACCGTTGTACCATGCATCTTTCGAGTCATTAGTCGTACCGGTTTTACCGCCGATATCACGACGCTTGAGCTTCTGAGCTCGCCAACCAGTGCCGTTCCAGCCAGTGCCTTCTCGCCAGTTACCGCCACCCCAGACGTTGCTGTAGAGCATTTCTCGAGTTAAGAACGCAGTTTGTTCCGATAGAACTTTTGGCGCATAGCGTGGTTCGTCCGAGTTCATGTCCTCCTCATTGAACTGAGCGATGTCGACTGGTGTTAGCTCTGTCGCATTTGTCGCTTCTTCAATGCTTGGTGCTGCACTGTTGTCATCATAGCTTGCACTGTTCATTTCTGGTGCTTGCATTTCTGGACAGTTTTGGTGACACACTACTTTTGGATTCGCTTCGAACTCGACCTTACCAAATGGGTCTTCAACCTTACTGATGTAATAGGGCTCTACATAGTAGCCACCATTGGCAAACACTGAGAAACCTTGTGCCATCTGGATAGGTGTCAAACTACCTGCACCTAAAGCAATCGTTTCTGAACGTGGTAGCTTCGATTTATCAAAGCCAAAACGAGTCAGGTAATCACGAGTTTCATCTAAACCAACTTCACGTAGTACGCGTACAGCCATGACGTTTTTAGATTGTGCTAGACCAATTCTTAGACGAGTAGGGCCAGTATAGGTCGGTGGTGAGTTTTTCGGGCGCCATGCGGTACCTGCACTCTTGTCCCATTTGTTGATTGGGGCATCATTGACTAGGCTTGCCAGTGTCATCCCTTTATCCAATGCAGCGGCATAGATAAATGGTTTGATACTAGAACCTACTTGCCTCACCGACTGAGTAGCACGGTTAAACTTGCTGTGAACAAAGTTAAAGCCACCAACTAAAGAAAGCACAGCACCATTTTCAGGGTTGATAGCGACGAAAGCGGTATTTGCATTCGGAACTTGGCTTAAGCGCCATGTAATCGCTACAGGTTCTGGTGTCTCGCCTTCTTCGGTTTGTACTTCTTTATCCTCAGGAGCCACATCTGGCGTACCGTCTAAATCGGCAGCGCGCACCCAAATTTGCTGGCCAACCGCTACGATATCTGACGCTGTTTTTGGTGCATCGCCCTGACGGTCATCGGTTCTAAACTTACGTGCCCATTTCATGTTGTCCCAATCAATGGTCTGCTCGCCGTAGCTCTTAACGTATACCGTAGCTGTTTTACCTTCGACCTTCTCAACAACGGCTGGGCGTAGCTCGCCATACGTTGGTTGGCTGCGAAGATGTTTGGCGATCTCTTCTTGACTCATTGCTGTTTGGTCTGGTTTCCAAAGTACTTTTTCAGCACCACGATAACCGTGACGTTCATCGTAGCTAAGCAAGTTTTTGATGGCTGCAATATGAGCCGCTTTTTGCAGCTTAGAGTCAATTGTTGTGGTGATGCGCATACCAGATTCATATGCTGCTTCACCATAGCGATTTACCATCCAAGCTCGAGCAATTTCTGCTACATAAGGTGCGCTGAGTTCGATCTCTGCACCATGATATTGAGAAATAATAGGTTCGGCACGAGCTTCATCAAATTGCGCTTGAGTGATGTACTTCTCTGACAACATACGAGACAGCACCACGTTGCGGCGCTGCGTTGCACGTTCGACCGAATAGATCGGGTTCATTGTTGATGGCGCTTTAGGCAAACCAGCCAGCACAGCAATTTCACTTAGCGTTAGATCTTTAAGGTCGCGTCCAAAATAAGCTTGTGCTGCTGCACCAAAGCCGTATGAGCGATAACCTAGGAAGATTTTATTGACGTACAACTCCATGATCTCTTGCTTGCTTAGCAATTGCTCAATGTGTACCGCAATAAAGATCTCTTTAATTTTACGCATGACCTTCTTCTCGTTAGATAAGAAGAAGTTACGAGCTAACTGTTGGGTAATGGTACTCGCACCTTGAGACGCGCTACCTGAAGCAATGACGGCTACTGCAGCACGTGTAATACCAATTGGGTCAAAACCATAGTGGTCGTAGTAGCGACTGTCTTCCGTCGCAATCAGCGCATCGATAAGCTCTTGAGGGATCTCATCGTAAGATATTGGAATACGACGCTTTTCGCCAAACTGTGCGATCAACTTCCCATCTTGGCTAAACACCTGCATTGGAGTTTGTAGCTGTACATCTTTTAACGTTGCAACGTCGGGTAACTCAGGTTTTACGTAGTAGTAAAACCCGAAGATGGTACCGACTCCAAGCAGCATGCAAATCAATGCAAAAACCAACAGTCTCTTTATGAACTTCACCGGAGATTCCCTGATTAATTAAGGTTATGGGTAGGCAATTACTTGTACTCTAGACCAAAAATTTACCTATTAGGGTTAATTAACGCTTATTTGAGCGTCGATCTCAACCTTTTCACGTTGTTAATGCATTCGTTGAGGTTATTTAAATGGCAAGAAAATGGATTACAGGTATCGATATCGGTCATCACAGTACGAAAGCAGTCGTGCTGGCGTATGAAGGTTCTGACATCAAAATTGTAAACCAACTAGAGCTTAATGGTTGCGCCGCCATTTTCGCTGATCCCTATACGCTCAAACATCAAGAAACTGTTAAGAAACTTAAAATTCTCCGAAAGATCGTGCCCATTTTTCGTAAACAGGCAGCCATAGCGATTCCAGAAAGTACCGTGGTGAGCAAAGTGATTAACCTGGACGCTAGACTTGTTAATGATGAACTTGAGTACGCCGTTCACCAAGCAATGAGCTATCAAACGCCGTATGATTCAGAGGCTTTAGCGATTGACTATGTCGCTGTGCCACCCCAAAACGAGCCAAATCCCAATCAAGAGACAGCAGCCTATCAAGTTCATGTAGCGCGTCACAATATCATTGATAATCGGATTCAAGTAGTGAAAGCACTTGGTTTTAAACCACAACTGATTAGCACTAATATTCATGCGTTGCGCAGTGTTCAGAAGTTAGTGTTGACGACCTACCCACAGTTCAGTAATTGGGTGTTACTAGATGTAGGACAGAAAAATGTGTCATTACTGCCGCCGCTTCAACTGCCTTTAGAGCTGCACAAAGCTTGGAGCATAACGTGCGATCAAGACGCTCATCTCGCTATTCAAGCGCCTTATAACTCCGCAATTTCAACGCAGTTTGGGACCGTGCTGCATAAAGTGAGTGCGCAATTACAATTATTCCGTTCCATGCTTGAAGGACATCAAGTTGGAGGGCTGTTCCTTACCGGTGGTCATGTTCAAGACAGCGATGTGGTGGACTTGATTACCACCCGCACCAATATGAGCGTTGAGTGCATCAGTGACTATCTCACCTCGCTGAGTGATAACCAATATAAATTAGGCAGTACTTATGCTACTGCGTTGGGCATCGCGCTTAACGCGATTCACTGGACTCAGGAGCACTAAATGTCAGTGATTAATTTACTGCCTTGGCGTGAGCAGCAGCGTCATCATCACCGACAGCGCTTTGTAATATTGATCATCACTGCTGTATTAGGTGGCTACTTTATTTCTACATTGGCGCTGCACCATTTCGAGTCGGAGGTGGCGATTCAGAATCAGCGTGTTGTCTATCTTCAAAAGGCTATCACTGAGCAAAGGCTGCGGATGAATCAGCTATCGGATGTAACCACTCAATACGAAAATCTTCTGCAGCGTCTAGAGTTGGTGCAAACACTGCAAGCGGAGCGGGGAAAAACAACAGCAGTAATGAATCTGATTCCAGCCCTGATTCCTCAAGGTGTGTACATCGATAGGATTCGTATGCGAGGACAGCGCTTTAAATTGTTTGGTATCAGTGAAAATACAGCGCTGCTGGCCGAAATGTTGGAACGATTTGAACAGGAACCCACCGTTAGTTATGTCGAAATTCACTCTATTGTTCATGGGCGTCAGCGGTTTGATAAAAGCTACCAAGCATTTGAACTCTCGTTTCAAGTATCTCTGAGTACTTTGTTGCCGCCAGCACTAAAGATATTTCAGTCGAAAGAAGTAGGGTAACGACAAGTGTTGGACTTTGAACTGGATGACATAAAAGATTGGCCATTTAACTACCAGCTTGTTATCGGCCTATTGGTTTTCATGTCATCGACTTATGCATGGTTTTGGTTTTCAACAAAGTCTAATTCTGATGAGTTAGAACGAGCTGTGCAGTTGGAACAACGGTTAAAACTAGAGCTAAAAACAGTAGTTGCGCAAACGGCGAACCTGCCTAATAAAAAGCAGCAACTTGAGCTGGTGAGAAGTCGCTATCAACGGTTACTTCATTTACTACCAGTTCAACAAGAACTCGCGACACTACTTGCCGGTGTCAACCAAGAAGGGCTGCACAACCAACTCACTTTCACTCGAATTGACTGGGGCAAGCGCGCTTCGGAGCACTTTCTCTATAAGCTGCCAATAAATATAGAACTCACCGGAAATTACAACGACATTGGTCACTTTAGTCAGGCCATTGCCGAGTTGTCTCGAATGGTGCTTATCGAAGATGCTGAGTGGCAGCGAGTGAGTCAGGAAAGCAGTGTATTACATTTCCGAGTTCAAGCTGCAACCTATCAACTGCATGAGGATTTTGGGGAGAAAGGCGATGCTGGTAAGAATTAGTTTGATGCTTATCAGCACCTCAGTGTTAATGGGTTGTCGAGCAAAACAGGACCCATTGAATGAGTTCGTTACTCAGGTGTTGCGAGAGGCGAAAACAACACAAGCCGATACGCCGCTTTTCTCTACTATCGAGGTTATTAAGTTTACGCCCACAAATCGGAGCTCGCCTTTTGACTTGCCTGCAATGATTCAGAATCACTCTCAATCTGTGGCCAACTTATCTTGCTGGCAGCCTAAGATCCGTAGCAAAGTGCCTTTAGAGCGTTACTCGCTTAATGACATGCAATTGAAAGGAGTGATGGGGAAAGGGGAGCAGCGCAGAGGACTAGTGGCTTTACCTATAAATCGAATAGTGACAGTTAGCGCGGGACAATACATAGGTGAAAACAGCGGCCTAATTAAACAGATAACAGCAGATAAGCTAATTATTCATGAGACGCTTCCCGATGGATTAGGGTGTTGGCGTCAAAGGCAAATTACATTGGCACTGAAGTAATGGAGATACAAACAGTGACGAGAAAAAAGTTGTCCACTTGGAGGGGGACTGTCTATTTGTGGGTGTTAATCATCAGTACTGATTTGATCGCCACGCCCCAAACTAATCAACTTGTTGATGTCTCATTTGAACTGGATAAACAGAAGCGCGCAGTAGTCGTTGTTGAGCTTTCTCATGTTGGCAGTGTCGTAGATATTAGCGCAGAGTCGCAAGGAATAAAGATTGTGGTAAAGCAAACCCAAATAGCGTCAGACAAGCTGGCGATTTTGGATGTCACGGATTTTTCTACCGCAGTGAATCAGATAGAACTATTTGATGATAGTCCCGATGTTCGGATCTTTGTCGAGACCGCTATGGCAGTTCAATATCAATATACGATGCATGGTAAACAACTGAAAGTGACAATTTTACCTCTGTCTCAGCAACAAAGTGATGAACAAAAATTGTTTGGTAGTCATAGTGGCAAGCTCACTTCAATCAATTTCCAAGACATTCCTGTGCGCAGTGTATTACAGCTTCTGGCTGACTATAACCACTTTAATTTAGTGGTATCCGATAGTGTCCAAGGTAACTTAACCTTGCGTTTAGATGGCGTGCCATGGACGGAAGTCCTCGACATTATCCTGCGAGTAAAAGGGTTAGACAAACGGGTCAAGGGCAACATCATCATGGTGGCCCCTAAAACAGAGTTAGATTTACAAGAGAAGCAGGCGTTAGAAAAGAGTCGCTTGGCCGAGCAAATCGGTCAACTAAAATCGGAAATCATTAATATTAACTATGCTAAAGCGGCGGATGTAGCGGCCATGATTGGTGGAGATAGTGATGTCAGTATGTTATCTGAACGAGGTTCAGTGGCTATCGATGAGCGCACCAACGCCTTATTGGTGCGAGAACTGCCTGAAAATCTTCGCGTGATTAAAGAGATTATTGCCTCACTCGATATACCCGTGAAACAGGTACAAATTGAAGCGCGAGTGGTCACTATCAAAGAGGGTAATATTGAAGAGTTGGGGATACGGTGGGGTTATACATCGATAAATGGTGACACCACGATCGGCAGTACGATAGAAGGCAACCTTGCTTCGTCTGGCATCGGTGGGGGAGAAGTGGACATTGATGACTTCCTTAATGTTAACTTGGGGGCGCTGTCTGACAATGCCGCCAGTATCGCATTTCAAGTAGCAAGCCTCGGCTCAAATACGTTACTTGATCTAGAGTTGTCCGCATTACAAAGTGAATCGAAAGCCGAAATCATATCCAGTCCACGTCTTATCACTACCAATAAAAAGTCTGCTTATATAGAGCAGGGAACAGAAATTCCATATTTGAAATCGACATCGAGTGGAGCGACAGCAGTTGAGTTCAAAAAAGCGGTGCTTTCCTTGACGGTGACTCCGCAGATCACGCCCGACAATCGACTTATTCTCGACTTAGATGTGACTCAAGACAGGGTTGGTGAAGTGCTGAAAACCCTAGAGGGTGAAACTGTGGCGATTGATACTCAAAGGATAGGGACTCAAGTTCTGGTTAATGATGGCGAAACTGTGGTGCTAGGCGGTATTTTTCAACATGCCATGACCAGCAAGGTAGATAAAGTGCCAGTTCTTGGTGATATTCCGGGGTTAGGGGCATTATTTAGACGAACCTATGAAAACATCGGTAAGAATGAGTTACTGATCTTCGTAACTCCTAAGATTATTACTCAGTAACTATCTGTAAAGTATCAAATAATTCAAAAGGACTAAAAATAAAGTTGCATTCAAGGCACCTTACCTTGATAATTTCGGGTCTTATCACGACTTATCTGTGAGGAATTGGTGCCACAAGCCCTTTTTCCGAGGCTCCTTTTCGGTCTTTTCTTGTGGCGATGTCATTGAATTAACGTTGTAAATTAATGCTAAACATGGCTGAGAAACGTAATATTTTTCTTGTTGGCCCTATGGGTGCCGGCAAAAGTACAATCGGTAGACACCTAGCTCAACAACTACACATGGAGTTTGTTGACTCTGATACAGTAATTGAAGAGCGTACAGGCGCAGACATCGCATGGGTGTTTGACGTTGAAGGTGAAGAAGGTTTCCGCAAACGCGAAGAAACCGTTATTAACGATCTAACCGAACAGCAAGGTATTGTACTTGCTACAGGTGGTGGTTCAGTTAAAAGTAAAGACAACCGTAATCGCCTTTCTGCGCGTGGTATTGTTGTCTATCTGGAAACAACCATCGAAAAACAGCTTGCTCGCACAAATCGCGACAAAAAACGACCGCTGCTTCAAACGGACAACCCGCGCGAAGTACTTGAGTCTTTAGCGGACGAGCGCAATGATCTTTACAAAGATGTGGCGGACTATGTGGTTCGTACTGATGATCAAAGTGCAAAAGTGGTAGCCAACCAGATCGTAAAAATGCTAGAAGAAGGTCAAGTCTAACTTTCTTTCTTCAATAGGAGAGCAAACCATGGAACGGATTACGGTCGAACTTGGTGAGCGTAGCTACCCAATTTCAATTGGTGCCGGGTTATTTAATGACTCGGCTCAATTTGCCCAAATTCCAGATGGAAAATCAGTGGTTGTTATCACTAACACCACCGTTTCCCCCCTCTACGCTGATGCTATTCTGAAGCAGCTTGATAATAAAGGTTGCAAAACCTCATTACTCGAACTGCCTGATGGTGAGCAATACAAGACACTAGACACCTTCAATACGGTTATGACACATTTACTGTCAGGTAACTATGGTCGTGATGTAGTAGTTGTTGCCCTTGGTGGTGGTGTGATTGGCGATCTTGTCGGTTTTTCTGCCGCTTGCTATCAACGTGGCGTGGATTTTGTTCAAATCCCAACCACGCTATTATCCCAAGTCGACTCATCTGTGGGCGGCAAAACCGCCGTTAACCACGAGCTTGGCAAAAACATGATTGGTGCTTTCTATCAGCCTCAATCTGTCATCATTGATACCAACTGTCTTAAGACCTTACCAGCGCGTGAATTCGCCGCGGGTGTTGCTGAGGTGATCAAGTATGGCATCATCTATGATGAAGCCTTCTTTGAATGGCTAGAGCAAAACCTCGATAAGCTTTATGCATTGGATCAACAAGCCCTGACTTATGCTATTGCTCGCTGCTGTCAGATTAAAGCTGAGGTTGTGGCTCAAGATGAGAAAGAGTCGGGTATTCGCGCGTTATTGAATCTAGGTCATACATTTGGTCATGCGATTGAAGCAGAACTAGGGTATGGTAAATGGTTACATGGAGAGGCAGTCTCTTCCGGTACAGCTATGGCCGCCCATACCGCGCATTTGCTTGGTGATATAACCGCAGAGCAAGTGACACGTATTATCACTTTGCTAGAGCGCGCTAAATTGCCTGTACACACTCCGGAATCAATGAGTTTTGAAGACTTTATCAAGCATATGATGCGTGATAAAAAAGTCTTATCGGGTAAGTTACGTCTCGTGCTACCAACGTCTGTTGGTACTGCTCAGGTGGTTTCTGACGTTCCGAGTGACATCATCAAACAAGCTATCGACTTGTGCCGACAGTAGTTCGATATTGTCGATGCTATTGAAGGTAAGTTAGATGTGAGGCTCCGTAATGGGGCCTTTTTTAGGTTTAATGACTAGGTAGATAGGATCAGAATGAGTTTGTCGTATGAGCTGCGAGTATTGGAATTAGATTCGCAGACCCAACTACTAGAGCGTGTGCAGCTACTGACTCAATTTGCGTCGAGTTTTGTCGTTATCAAAGGTGAGTCTGGCGCCGGAAAAACTTGGCTTGCACACCGCTATCTCGAAGCCTGGGCACATGGCAAAAACCAATCACTGATTACCTGTTTCGCGAATCAAGATGATGAAGTGAACCGCAGTAATATTCTTCGTCAACTCTTTCCTCATTCAATGTACAGCGCTACCGACTCACTGCATGACAGCGTTGAGCGTATTCTGGAGGGTGAGGCGAGCAATATTGTGATTGTTGTCGATGATGCTCAGCACATCTCACAAGCCTTACTTGCCGAGCTATGGCTGCTGTATACCGCCTCTTTGCATGTCACTAAACAGAACATCAGTATCGTATTATTCAGTGCTAGCGATTCGCTCAGTTCCCGACTAGCGCGATTGAGTCATGGCCTTGATAGTAAACCGGTAGAGTTGGATGTTGATGAACTGACCGACGCGGAGGCTGAGCGTTTTTTTGATACTCTTGTGTTGCGCTATATTGATGAAAGCGTTGAAAAAAGAGTCAAAAGCGCGTTTACTAGCATTAAACCGCTTCCGGGTGAAATTTTGGCGTTAGGAGAGCAAAAAATGGAAAAGAAGGTGATTATTCGTTCATTGGTTGGTTCACCTGCCAAGATTGCAGCAACAGTGGCAGTTATCGTTTTGCTGCTATTTTTAGGTTACAGCTGGCTACTAAAATCGCCAACGCCGCAGAGCACAGAGCCTAGCGAAGTAACGATTGAGCAAACGGTGATTCCTACCTTAGATGGGCCAGTCGATGCCGCTACTGAAGAACAAGCGGAAGGGGCTAACAAAGAAATGCCGTCCCAGTTAGAGCCCACGGATGATACCGCTTCGCTACCGCCTTCGGTAACATCAGAAACCGCGAGTGTCGGTGTAGCAGAATCTGGTGAGCGCGTAGTAATTACCTCGGACGTTGTAGATGCCTTATTAGATGACAATACTGCTGTCGCAGTGGCAAAAGCGGCTGAGGTTCAAAATGTGGTCACACCAAAAGTGGAAGTAGTTGATGTGGATAGTACGCAGAAACTGCAGACTCCAATTACGTTTTCCTTCGCGCGTGAAGAACTCAATGCCTTGCCTGCAAATAACTACACGTTGCAAATCGCCGCGATGACTGAGCTAAAAGACGTTCAGTTGTTTTTGAACCAACACACGTTTGACAAACCAGTCCGTGTTTATCCAACGTTGCGTGGAGATGAGAAGTGGTACATCGTGACTTACGATGTGTATCCAAGTATTCAAACGGCACGTGATGCAGCGGAAGCGTTACCGGAAGAAATCCAGTCTCTTGGACCTTGGCCAAAATCTCTTAGCCAAGTACAGCGAGAAATTACTCGTTGGAAAGAGTAACCTTCCAGTGAACACTGTGGGTGATTTTCGCTGACCTTTCTGCTAGAAAGGTCAACATAACAAATTGAATTATGATATATTCCCCAGCCTTAATTTTTGGGGTGGCAGTAGATAGAGCAAGTAATGAAAAAGCAACGCGCCTTTCTTAAGTGGGCTGGTGGAAAATATGGCTTGGTTGAAGACATTCAAAAGCATTTGCCAGACGCAAGAAAGCTGGTAGAGCCTTTCGTTGGTGCTGGGTCTATCTTCCTAAATACGGACTACGATCAGTATTTACTTGCCGATATCAATCCCGATTTAATTAACCTCTATAATCTGTTAAAAACAGATCCCGAGACCTACGTCGCTGAAGCAAAGCGCCTATTCACTGCTGAACACAATCGCAAAGAAGTGTATTTGGATATTCGCGCCCAGTTTAATCAGACTGACGACGTCTTGTTTCGCTCCGTCGCCTTTCTTTATATGAACCGTTTTGGTTTTAACGGCTTGTGCCGTTACAACAAAAAAGGTGGCTTTAACGTGCCCTTCGGCTCTTATAAAAAACCGTATTTCCCAGAAAATGAGCTGATTTTCTTTGCTGAGAAAGCGAAGAAAGCCACGTTTGTTTGCGAAGGATATCACGACACCTTTAAACGAGCGCGCAAAGGCAGCGTAATATATTGCGATCCGCCATACGCACCACTATCGAACACAGCCAACTTTACCTCTTATGCAGGTAATGGGTTTAGTCTTGATGACCAAGCAGCGCTTGCTGACGTGGCTGAGCACGCCGCGTTTGATCGTGGTATTCCGGTGCTGATTTCTAACCACGACACCACTTTGACACGTCGCCTGTATCACGGTGCGCAACTGAATGTGGTCAAGGTTAAGCGAACCATCAGCCGTAATGGTGCAGGTCGTAATAAGGTTGACGAATTATTGGCGTTATTTGAGCCGCAAGATCAATAACTGCTTGGTAAGGGCTAGGATTTAATCAACCGCTTCGGTAGAATTGCGCGAACTTGGCGATACTCGCTTGCTTTGAATTCAACTGAGGTTAGGTATGAAAGACTTTTTAATTGCTCCATCCATTCTCTCTGCAGATTTTGCTCGCCTAGGTGAGGACGTTGAAAAAGTACTCGCTGCGGGTGCTGACGTGGTTCACTTTGATGTGATGGACAATCACTATGTTCCTAACCTGACGTTTGGTGCACCAATCTGTAAAGCACTACGCGACTACGGCATTACCGCTCCAATCGATGTCCACTTAATGGTTAAACCTGTCGATAGCATTGTTCCTGATTTTGCTAAAGCAGGTGCGAGTATGATTACTTTCCACGTTGAAGCGTCTGAGCACGTAGATCGTACACTGCAACTTATCAAAGAACACGGTTGTCAGGCTGGTGTAGTACTCAACCCAGCCACACCTCTTTCTTGCCTTGATTACATTATGGACAAAGTGGACTTGATTCTACTGATGTCAGTGAACCCAGGCTTTGGTGGTCAATCTTTCATTCCGTCGACACTAGACAAGTTACGTGAAGTTCGTAAACGCATTGATGCTTCTGGTCGTAACATTCGCTTAGAAATTGATGGTGGCGTGAAAGTCGATAATATTCGAGAAATTGCCGAAGCGGGCGCAGACATGTTTGTTGCCGGTAGCGCTATCTTTAATCGTCCAGATTACAAAGAAGTTATCGACGAGATGCGTGCTGAACTGGCAAAAGTAAACAGCAAATAGATTTGGAATTAGTAGAAATGAGCGCAATTAAACTCGTTGTTTTTGATTTAGATGGGACGTTACTCGACAGCGTACCTGATTTGGCATTAGCGGCTGATCAGGCGGTTCAAGAGTTAGGTTATCCGAGTGTCACCGAAGAACAAGTTCGTGACTATGTAGGTAACGGTGCCGATATTTTAATTGGTCGCTCATTAAGCCAAAGCATCACTGTTGACCCTGAGCTGTCGCCGGAGTTGCTCGCGAAGGCTCGTACTTTGTTTGATGACTTTTATAAAGCCAGTGGGCATAAGCTAAGTCACTTATATCCAGCTGTACATCAAACCTTGGATACCTTGGTAGCGAATGGCTTTACTTTAGCTCTGCTCACCAACAAACCATCGAAGTTTGTTCCAGAATTGCTAGAGCAACATAAGCTCGATAAGTACTTTAAGCATGTACTGGGCGGCGATGCGTTCCCGAAACGCAAACCGGATCCAATTGCATTACATTGGTTGATGGAACAAGAGCAGTTATCTGCCGAACAAGTGTTGATGGTCGGGGATTCTAAAAACGATATCTTGGCGGCGCGTAACGCAGGTTGCCAAGCGTTCGGACTCACTTATGGTTACAACCACGGTGAACCTATTGCCAATGCGAATCCTGACTTTGTTGCTGATATCGTGTCGGACGTGCTTGAAGCCGTGGGAATTGACGGCTAAATCTCGACAAAAAGTGCGTTGCTGAGTGAAAAGCCAAGTAAAGTACTAGAAATATACTCGCCAATGAGTACACTGCTAGAACCGCGTAAGGAATTACGCGGTTTTTCATTATCCTAATTATCTCGTTAAGAAGTCGAAGGAATCATTATCATGAGCAAACCCATCGTATTGAGTGGTGTTCAGCCGTCAGGTGAACTAAGTATCGGAAACTACTTGGGTGCTCTACGTCAATGGCAACAGATGCAAGATGATTACGATTGCCAGTACTGCGTTGTTGACCTTCATGCGATTACGGTTCGTCAAGATCCAAAAGCACTGCATGAAGCGACACTAGACGCACTCGCAATCTGCCTTGCAGTTGGTGTTGATCCGAAGAAGAGCACGTTATTTGTACAGTCACACGTACCTGAGCATGCTCAACTTGGTTGGCTTCTTAACTGTTATACCCAAATGGGCGAACTGAATCGCATGACTCAGTTTAAAGACAAATCACAGCGTTACGCTAATGACGTTAACGTTGGTCTTTATGATTATCCAGTGCTAATGGCTGCAGATATTCTGCTTTACGGTGCACACCAAGTACCAGTGGGTAGTGACCAGAAGCAGCACTTAGAGTTAGCGCGTGATATCGCGACTCGTTTCAACAATATCTACAGCCCTGAAGCACCGATTTTCACTATTCCTGAGCCTTATATCCCAACGGTGAACGCTCGTGTTATGAGCTTACAAGATGCGACTAAGAAGATGTCTAAGTCGGATGATAACCGCAAGAACGTGATTACTCTGCTCGAGGAGCCTAAGTCGATCATCAAGAAGATCAATAAAGCGCAAACCGATGCCGAGACACCGCCACGCATTGCCAACGATTGGGAAAACAAAGCGGGCATCTCTAACCTAATGGGCCTTTACTCTGCAGCAACGGGCAAAACGTTTGAAGAAATTGAAGCGCAATATGCTGGTGTGGAGATGTACGGTCCGTTTAAGAAAGATGTAGGTGAAGCGCTGGTTGCTATGCTTGAGCCAATTCAAGCGGAATACCACCGTATTCGTGCCGACCGTACTTATATGGATGAAGTCATGCGCCAAGGCGCTGAAAAGGCCTCTGCTCGTGCAGCAGTGACACTGGCTGAAGCCTACAAAGCGGTAGGTTTTGTGACTCGCCCATAGCACAAGTTATACTCCAGATATTGAAAAGCCCTTTGGTTCGCCAAAGGGCTTTTTTTTTGTGTTATCGCACTGCATTCTCTTACTAACGTTTCCTGTTGAATTTTTGGCACAGGCTAAATTGTTCAAACTTTGAATGAGAGCTGTATCTCAGTTAACTGAATATTCATTGTTCATTTGCACTCTAAATGACAACACTCGTCTCGAAAATAATCATTTTTATATTCAACAAAGTGCAATAAAGGCAAGGGATAACATTGCCAGTTAATTCGAGGTGAATGATGACACGCACAAATAAAAAGCAGTGGTTAGCGTTAGCGATAGCGTCCGCATTAGCCGGAGGTGCCAACGCAGAGATCTTTCTTTCGCAATATGTGGAGGGAAGTGGTTATAACAAGGCAGTTGAGATAGCCAACTCTGGTGACTCAGAAGTTCAGTTGGTGGGTTACCAACTGGCTAAATCGCCAAATGGGAACGGCAGTTGGAGCACACTAGATCTCTCTAGTTATGTCATTCCAGCTAAGTCAGTACTTGTGTTCGCAAACTCTCGCGCAGACGATGCCATTCTGGGTGTCGCAACGCTTTCAACCTCTGATCAAGTATTGAATTTTAATGGTGACGACCCGATTGCACTGATGGATAGCAATGGTCAAATCATCGATATGATTGGCACGATGGGCGACAACTTTGGTGCAGATAAAACCTTAGTGCGTTACACGCCTTATCATCAACCATCGGTGACTTACCAACCAGAACAATGGGCAACATTGAGTAAGAACGATGTTACCGGTTTAGGTCAGTTGGAGGACCTAACACCACCAGCACCTTTCCAATGTCTCGACAACGGTTCTGCACCAACCTTTACTGACATTCAAGCGATTCAGGGTGAAGGCAGCAGTTCTCCTTATATCAATGGCTACCCATATATCACTAGTGAACAGTATTTTGTTCAAGGCGTGGTCTCGGCGGTAAGCACGGGCATTAATCAAGGCTTCTATTTAGAGGCATTGCAGGATGATCATAACCCGTTAACGTCTAATGGTTTGTATGTTTACACTCAAGCAAATCCAAGCCTAGCTGCTGGCGATGTGGTTTGTGTTCGTGGTCAAATCCAAGAGTTCTATGGACAGACTCAGCTTAAGCTCAATGAACAAGATTGGTTTAAGCAAGGAGAACAGGCAGCCCCACAAGCAACAGCAATTGAAGTGCTTGAGTCTGATGAGAACTTTGAGCAGACATTAGAGCGTTACGAAGGCATGCTAGTGCGCCTACCAAAAGCGCTTGATATGCGTATTAGTCGCACCTTTGGTTATGACTATGGCGCACGTCGCAACAATATGGTGTTGGCGCATGAACGCGTGAATCTGCATCCAAATCAGCAGTTTGCCGCAGGTTCTGATGAAGCTAAAGCGCAAAGCGAAGATAACGGCTTACGTCGACTATTTGTTGAGTCACCAACGGCAGCACCAAATGGCAAAGTGCCGTACTACCCTGAATTTGGTCGTACCGATGTGGACCAAGATGGCAGCACGGAAGATTATATTCGTATCAACGATACCTTGTTCGATATTGAAGGGGTCATTGGGTACAGCTACGGTGATTACCGCCTGTTTGTGACGAATACTATTTCTGCTGATAACTTCGTTCGTAATACACCGCGCACTGAAGCTCCTGAGCTTGCTGAGCAGCCATGGAACAAGAAAGACCTACGTGTTGCGACCTTTAACGTTCTTAACTACTTTACCTCGCCATT
Source organism: Vibrio sp. La 4.2.2 (assembly GCF_027586995.1). Classification (NCBI taxonomy): domain Bacteria; kingdom Pseudomonadati; phylum Pseudomonadota; class Gammaproteobacteria; order Vibrionales; family Vibrionaceae; genus Vibrio; species Vibrio sp. La 4.2.2. The sequence goes on along the minus strand of NZ_JAPPTJ010000010.1, from coordinate 31,296 downwards.
CGGTGGTGATGAAAACCGCTTCGGCAGCAATCGAGGTGCTAGCAACTTTGCTGAGTTTGAAGTTCAGCAAGAGAAAATACTCAATGCGCTTATCAAGCTTGATGCCGACATTGTTGGTTTGATGGAAATAGAGAACAACGGCTTTGGTGACAATGGAGCCATTGCTCAGTTAGTCAGAGAGCTTAACGCTCGTATAGATAACAAGAAATTGCACTATGACTTCGTTTCGGTAGACAGCAATCAAGATGGTGTCATTGATAAGCTTGATGCAGTGGGTACCGATGCCATTACAACTGGCGTTATTTATCGTCCTAAGCAAGTGAAACTAAAACAAGTTAATGTACTGGAAATGCCTCGTCAGGTTGCGCCTGAAGTGCTGGATGACGATGGCAAAGTCATTGAAGACGGTAAGAACTATCAACGTAATACTCTGGCACCAACCTTTAAGGTGAAAGGGGCGAAGGAGAAGCTGACGGTAGCGGTCAATCACTTCAAATCAAAAGGCTCTAAATGTTGGGAAGATGCAGCTCCTGTTGCTGAAGGTGGTCAAGCAGGCAAAGATACTGATCAGCAAGGGTCATGTGAAAACTTCCGTGTCGCAGCGGCTGTTGCGTTAGGTGATGCGTTGGAAGCGATTAAAGGACATAAAATTGTCTTGGGTGACTTCAATGCGTATGGAAAAGAAGATCCACTGCTAATTCTGACTGACTACAGTCAAGAGAAGTATGGCAAAACCATTCGTGCTGCTCGCAATACCTTTATTGGTGAGCAAGAGCAATTTGGTGATGACGGTGCGGTCATTGACCACAGCTATGGTTACGTCAACGTACTCGGAGAGATGCATCCACAAGGTTGGAGTTACTCATACAATGATGAAGTCGGCGCGCTCGACCATATCCTTATTAGTCCAAGCTTGTCGAAGCGTGTCGTTGATGCCACTGAGTGGCACATCAATGCGGCGGAGTCGACGCTGTTTGACTATAACGATGAGTACAAAGGTGATTTGCCTAAGTATCAAGACCATTACCGTTCTTCTGACCATGATCCTGCGGTAATTGATCTGAATATGCGTGGTGGTTCGGTTGGCTTAGTGGGTTTATCAGCGATGCTGCTGTTAGGTCTACGTCGACGTAAACAAGGATAATTATCCTCTGCAGCAAGGTGTTTACAGCCTTGCTGCTTTTTTTCTCCCCATTTTTACTTGCCTTTCTGCCATCTTGTTGCAAAATACCGCCTTATTTTTCGCAAACTCAATACCACAGCGAGCGCTATGCTACTCATCATTGATAATTACGACTCCTTTACTTTTAACCTGTTTCAGTATTTTTCTGAACTGGGTGCCGAAGTAAAAGTGGTGCGCAATGATGAAATTGATATTGCTGGTATTGAAGCGTTAAACCCTTCTCATATAGTTATCTCTCCAGGACCTTGTACACCTAATGAGGCAGGGATCTCCTTAGAGGTGATCAAGCACTTTGCTGGTAAATTGCCACTACTCGGTGTTTGTTTAGGTCATCAGGCGATCGCTCAGGTCTTTGGTGGTAAGGTGATTCGTGCTCGTGAAGTGATGCATGGCAAAACCTCACCAATTCGTCATAACAACAAAAGTGTGTTTGCTGGCCTCAATAACCCATTAATTGTTACCCGTTATCACTCATTAATCGTCGAAAAAGAGTCGCTTCCTGATTGCTTTGAAGTAACGGCTTGGACTGAGTTAGAGAGTGGCGATTTCGACGAAATTATGGGTTACCAGCACAAGTCGCTTTGTCTACATGCGGTTCAATTTCACCCAGAATCTATCAAAACTGAACAAGGTCACGAGCTTCTTAACAATTTCCTGTCTCAAAAATAGTCGATCTTGATCACTCTTTTCTGTTTTCTTATCCATCATAAGTTTTACTTATTAAATTGAAAGATTATTCGTCTTTACTGATATCAAAGTGAGCAAAACCTTATTTGCTGACTTTCTTGGTTGATGCAGGAAAAAACGCTTCATTCCCATTCAATTTTGATGCATAAATACTCATGAGGCAGCGGTGAATTTTGTTCTTTAGCTACTTAAAAAGTATTTTTCACTATTGCTATGGTTAAATAATTGTAAATACAATGCTGCATCTGTGGAAAAGCGATAGAAAATCTTTTCTTTCTTTATGAGTTCGAGGGATCGCTCTTGGTCCGTAACTTAAAATGGAAGAGTGAAGCGCCTTTCTCCAACATGCTGTAATGAGAAGGAATGTGTTATGACAACGGAAAAAGCGGTAACTCGCGAGTGGTTTGATGAGGTAATGGTACCTTGCTACAACCCAATGGAAATGATTCCAGTAAAAGGCGAGGGTGCTCGCGTTTGGGACCAGCAGGGGAATGAATATATCGACTTCGCGGGTGGTATTGCCGTGAGTTGTTTAGGCCACTGCCATCCGGCGATGGTAACTGCAGTTACTGAACAAGCTAACAAGATTTGGCATCTGAGTAATGTCATGACCAACGAGCCAGCACTGCGCTTGGCGAAAAAACTCACGGAAGTTAGCTTTGCTGAACGAGTTTTCTTCGCTAACTCAGGTGCGGAAGCCAATGAAGCGGCGCTGAAACTAGCACGCCGCTGGGCGGCAGATGTTCATGGTACTGAAAAGTCAGAAATCATTGCTTTTAACCAAGGTTTCCACGGTCGTACTTTCTTTACGGTCACTGTTGGTGGTCAAGCCGCTTATTCTGACGGTTTTGGTCCTAAGCCGGGCGACGTATCACACATTCCTTATAATGATATCGCTGCGCTTGAAGCTCAGATGTCAGAGAAAACCTGTGCAGTGATGATGGAGCCGCTACAAGGTGAGGGTGGTATTGTTTCTCCTCAGCCTGAGTTTGTTCAAGCAGTTCGTGAGTTATGTGATAAATATAATGCACTGCTTATTTTTGATGAAGTGCAAACGGGTAATGGCCGTACTGGTCACTTTTATGCCTATCAAGGTCTAGGTGTAACGCCCGATATTTTGAGCACTGCGAAATCTCTTGGTGGTGGTTTCCCGATTGGCGCTATGCTAACGACTGAGAAACTTGCTGCACACATGAAAGTGGGGACGCACGGTTCTACTTATGGCGGTAACCCGTTAGCGTGTGCGGTAGCAGAAGCGGTTGTAGATGTGGTGTCGAGCCCAGATGTTCTGGCTGGTGTCGCTGAGCGCGAAGCGTGGTTCCGCGATGGTCTACAAAAAATAAACGCAAAATACGGTATTTTCAGCGAAATTCGTGGAAAAGGCCTACTTCTTGGTGCTGCGCTGAATGAAGAGTGGCAAGGTCGTGCTCGTGATGTTCTAGTAGCTGCAGGCCAACAAGGCCTAATGGTCTTGGTTGCGGGTGCAAATGTGGTTCGTTTTACCCCATCATTGGTGATTACCAAACAAGAAGTTGAAGAAGGATTAGCTAAACTAGATAAAGCGATCAGCACCTTAGTGGCGTCGTAAACTTAGTTAGCAATTAAATACTCTCTCGGATGTTTGGATGTGCCGGGAGAGTTTGCGTCAGGAGGGATTATTGATGCTTGTTGTTCGTCCTATCTCTATGTCTGATTACGACGCGCTGCATACTTGCGCGGTAGAATCAGGACACGGTTTTACTTCTCTTCCTGTGAATGAAGAGCTTCTTACTAACCGAATTACCCATTCTGAATACAGTTTTGCCAAGCAAGACGTGACGACGCCGACCGATGAAGGTTATTTGATGGTGGGTGTTGATACAGAAACTGGTGAAGTGGCGGGTACCACAGGTATAGAAGGTGCGATTGGCTGGGATGTCCCTTTCTATTCTTATCACATTAGTACGGTGGTGCACTCGTCACCAAAACTCAACGTCAACAATGTTGTTAAGCTTCTGACTTTTGGGAATAATTACACTGGATGCAGTGAGATTTGTACCCTGTTCTTACGCCCTGAATTCCGTGGCGGATTGAATGGTCGATTGATGTCTAAATGCCGCTTTTTGATGATGGCAGAGCACCCAGAACGTTTCTCTAAAACGATTTTTGCTGAAATGCGCGGTGTGTCCGATGCGGAAGGCAATTCTCCATTTTGGAAGTGGTTACAAGAGCATTTCTTTTCTATCGATTTTACCTTGGCAGATTATCTGACCGGAATTGGTAAAAAAGGTTTTATCGCAGATCTAATGCCAAAGCTTCCTATCTATATCAACTTGCTCAGCAAAGAAGCGCAAGAGGTGATTGGGCAGGTGCATGAGAATACGCGTCCGGCTTTGAAGCTGCTTGAAAACGAAGGCTTTACTTGCCGTAACTATGTCGACATTTTCGATGCTGGCCCAACGGTTGAATGTGACCTTCGCAATATTCAAGCGGTTCGTGACTCTTTCCGAGCTCAAGTAGCGATTGCAGAGCATTCGAGCTCTCAAGATTATTTGGTGGCAAATACCTCGTTTGAGAACTTCCGAGCGGTCGCCGCCAAAGCGGCATACGACCCAGAAAGTGGCAAGGTATTACTTACAGCAGAAGCAGCTCAAGCACTGAATGTCGCCGAGGGCGATATGGTGCGTATGCTGGCTCAATAACAGTCAAATAATAAGATGGTGGTCGATTACCACCACGGTTTAAGAGAAGCGGAAGTTCCGCTTGCTCTTAGCTCATTCAATTTAAGGAACTTCACTATGACTCAATGGATCGCAGGTAACTGGGTTGCAGGCCAAGGTGACACTTTTCAGTCACTATCCCCATACAACAATCAAACTATTTGGGAAGGTCAGTCAGCCACTGCTCAACAGGTTGAAAGCGCCGTCTCTGCTGCTCGTCAGGCATTTGTCGAGTGGAAGAAGTGTCCATTTGAAGAGCGTGAAGCCATCGTTTTGTCTTTCGCAGAGAAAGTGAAAGAACGTAGTGAAGATATTGCCATCGCCATCGCCAAAGAAACGGGTAAACCGTTATGGGAAACGCGCACTGAAGCGGGAGCGATGGCTGGCAAAATTGCGATTTCTATTCGTGCTTATCATCAGCGTACCGGCGAGACCCAACGCGAAGCCGCTGGCAACCAAATCGTCCTCCGTCACAGGCCTCTTGGTGTCATGGCTGTCTTTGGGCCTTATAATTTCCCTGGTCACCTACCTAACGGTCACATTGTGCCTGCGTTACTAGCAGGGAACACAGTGGTCTTTAAACCGTCTGAGCAGACGCCGCTAGTTGGTGAGTTAGCCATGAAACTTTGGGAAGAGGTTGGTCTTCCTTCTGGTGTCATTAATCTTGTTCAGGGCGGCAAGGAGACGGGTATTGCGCTTGCTGATTCAAAAGGCATTGATGGCGTACTGTTCACAGGTAGCGCCAATACGGGACACATTCTGCATAGGCAATTCGCGGGGCAACCGGGCAAGATGTTAGCGCTAGAAATGGGCGGCAATAACCCGCTGGTGATCAGTGAAGACTTTGGGGATATTGATGCTGCGGTTTATACCATTTTGCAATCGGCATACATCAGTGCTGGACAACGCTGTACCTGTGCAAGACGCCTTTATGTACCATTTGGGCAAAGAGGTGATCAACTGGTTGAACACTTAGTTTCTGCAATTGGTAAGATTCGTATCGATGAGCCTTTCGCCGAACCAGCACCATTTATGGGGCCACAAATCTCTGAACAAGCAGCTGATCATATTATTGCGGCGCAAGCTGAGCTCCTGAAACTAGGTGGCAAGAGCTTAGTGGAAGCGAAACGCCTACAAGCCGCTTTCGTTACGCCTGCGTTGATTGATGCAACGAATATCGAGCAGCTACCAGATGAAGAGTACTTTGGTCCCTTGTTACAGCTAGTACGCTATGAAACGCTACCACAAGCAGTAGAACTCGCAAACGATACTCGCTTTGGTTTGTCGGCAGGTTTGATTTCGCAAAGCGATGAAGAGTGGCAGTACTTCGTTGACCATATTCGTGCAGGCATTGTAAACCGTAACCGTCAGCTTACTGGAGCGAGTGGTGATGCGCCATTCGGAGGACCTGGTGCATCAGGTAACCTAAGACCAAGTGCTTTCTATGCGGCCGATTACTGTGCATACCCTATGGCGTCCATGGAAGGAGACAATACCGTGCTTCCTGCAACGCTAAGCCCTGGTATTGAACTCTAAGGAACTTCTGTTATGACTGTAGACGCTCTATTTAACCATTTATGGCAAGACTATATTCGCCGTCTTTGCCCTTCTGCTGATAAAGTCCACGCTCTGCTCAAAGAGGATGAAGCGCTGATTAACGACCACATTGCGCTACGTACTTTTAATGTCGGCCCTCTGGGCATCGATTCGTTGGCAAAGCACTTTATCGCTCTTGGCTACAAAGTCTCTGGTGATTATGTGTTTGAGGCTAAGAAGCTCTCTGCGATTCATTTAGAGCATAGTAATGCTCTATTACCAAAAGTGTTTATTAGTGAGCTTAGAGTCGAACTGTGTTCGCAGCAGCTGCAAGATATTGTCGCTAAGCTGGTGGCTCAAGTTGAAGCAGCGAAGTTGGATAGCGCAGACTTCCTTTATGGTGGGCGTCTATGGGACTTGAGTTACGCTGATTTTCAGACGCTAGCCGAAGAGAGCGAGTATGCATCGTGGTTGGCTGCCCACGGTTATGGCGCGAACCACTTTACGGTGAGCGTAAATCAGCTGGATCGTTTTCAGGAAGTCGTAGAAGTAAACCAACACCTTCGTGAGGCCGGTTTTGCTATCAATGAATCTGGCGGCGAAGTGAAAGGTTCTCCTGAGGTGTTACTTGAGCAGTCTTCAACAATGGCGGATAAAGTGCCGGTGATGTTCACCGATGGTGAACAGGCTATCCCTGGCGGCTTCTATGAGTTTGCTAAGCGATATCAAATGGCGGACGGCAGTTACTATCAAGGCTTCGTCGCAGCATCTGCGGATAAGATTTTTGAGAGTACGCACCAATAAATAATAAAAAAGCCACCTTGCGGTGGCTTTTTAGCTATTAGCTTTTGTAAAAGTAACGTCGCTAGAAATTAACGAGTACCGTAAACAACAATAGTCTTACCGTGAGCAGAGATTAGGTTCTGCTCTTCTAGCATCTTAAGAATGCGTCCCACTGTCTCACGTGAACAGCCAACAATTTGGCCGATCTCTTGACGAGTGATCTTGATTTGCATGCCATCTGGGTGAGTCATTGCGTCTGGTTGCTTCGCTAGGTTTAGTAGCGTTTGAGCAATGCGGCCTGTTACGTCTAGGAACGCTAAGTCACCTACTTTTTGGCTAGTCACTTGTAGACGGCTTGCCATTTGAGCAGATAAGCGCATTAGAATATCAGGGTTAACTTGAATCAGCTGACGGAATTTCTTGAATGAGATTTCCGCAACTTCACAAGGAGATTTTGCACGTACCCATGCCGTACGTTCTTGGTCTTCTTCGAACAAGCCAAGTTCACCAATGAAGTCACCTTGGTTAAGGTAAGACAAGATCATCTCTTTGCCTTCTTCATCTTTGATCAGTACCGCTACAGAACCTTTTACGATGTAGTAAAGAGTTTCCGCTTTCTCGCCCGCATGGATTAGCGTGCTTTTAGAAGGATACTTGTGAATGTGGCAGTGTGAAAGGAACCACTCTAACGTTGGGTCGGTTTGAGGTTTACCTAGAACCATATATCTTACTTCCTCTGCAGGGTATGCTTGCTGCTTTCCATATTTGTTAGCAAGCCCGTTGGTTAAGACTTACTAGCATAAAAGCACTTTGAAGATGGCGCAAGCGATCTTCTGTTTCCTAGAAATAGTATCCTTTTTTGCGCCATTTTTCTTGATTTTAATCGTGTCATCAGACCATTTTTCTATACAAAACTGTGCACATGATCACGGTATAAAAAATCATCTACGGTTAAAGCGTGAAAGCTAACCTATTTTTCCAGTTTCTATGAGCTGTTGAAGTATTGGTCTGACGATTAATTCCATCGCAAAACTCATCTTACCGCCCGGTACCACTATGGTGTCATGTCGCGACATGAACGAGCCATCTATCATTGCCAATAGATAAGGGAAATCGACATTTTTGATACCACGTAGACGAATCACCACGAAGCTTTCATCTAAGCTTGGAATGCCTTTGGCGTTGAGTGGGTTGGAGGTATCCACCGTAGGGACGCGTTGAAAGTTAATATGAGTGCGTGAGAATTGCGGGGTAATATAACTAAGGTAATCATCCATTGAACGGACAATAGAGTCGGTAACCGCTTCTCTGGAATGCCCTCTATCGCGAGTATCACGAACAAATTTCTGAATCCACTCCAAGTTGACTATCGGCACCATGCCGATAAGTAAGTCGACATGTTGAGCTGCGTTTACCTCTCCGTCGACAACACCACCGTGTAAGCCTTCATAAAACAGTACATCGGAATTTTCAGGCAGATCTTGCCAAGGCGTGAATGTGCCAGGCATTTGATTGTATGGTACAGCTTCATCAAACGTATGCAGGTAACGACGGAACTGACCTGTGCCATTTTGTCCGTAGTTGCGGAAGAATTCTTCTAACGCAGGGAAGTCATTTGCTTGCGGGCCAAAGTAACTGATGTGTTTTCCTTGCTCTTTGGCTTTGCGGATCTCGATATCCATTTCTGGACGAGTAAAGCGGTGAAAGCTGTCACCTTCAATAAAAGCGGGCTTCACGCTCATCATGTTGAACATTTTGCGAAACGCTTCTGATGTTGTTGTTGTACCTGCTCCAGAAGAGCCGGTCACCGCAATAATGGGGTGTTTTGCAGACATAACACTTCCTGTGTAATGATAGTTATAATTTTGTTTTGCTAATCCTATGAACTATTTAGACGTTGTTTGTTCATTTAGGTTCAATAGCGTTTTACTATAGCACTAGATTGTCATGCTCACGTCATTTACATCGAACGACGTAGCTGAATATCGACGGTTTCATGTAATTCGGAGAAGACAATTACAGCCTCTCCGCTCTCTAGTTGAGCTTTGACGTGCGATACCTTATCGTCCAACGACCACTCAGTGTCGCCGTAGTCAGTACCTTCACGCAATACGAATTCTTTGATCAAATTATCCAGCGTTTCTGCTGCGATTTGTTGCCATGGAATAATCATAAATACCTCATCACTCTATGATACGGGAGAGTATACCGTCATGTGGACGAGTGGAGTAGGTGGCGATAGTAGTTTGGTAAGGTTTCTTCTAGCCAAAACTTAGGTTGACGCAGACTGCCAGACATAAAACCCACATGGCCGCCACGTTCGTGTAAGCGATAGTCAATATGAGCAGGGAGGGCGAAGTTTGGAATGACTTCATGGCTCATAAATGGGTCATCCTTTGCGTGGATAAATTGAGTGGGAACAGTAATATCACACATTCTTTGTAATCCAGAGCATTGATTGTAATAGTCTTCAGCATCCCGAAAACCATGCAGTGGTGCGGTGATTAGGTCATCAAACTCGTACAGTTTGCGCATGTTTTGGATTTTTTCTGCCGTAAGACCTAATACATCACTGAGAAGGTGCAGTTTGTTTAGCGCGTTCTTTTTCATTGAGCTGAGTAGGTATGAGCGATATAGCTTGGAAAAGCCCTGTTCAATTCGTCGAGCACATGCACCAAGGTCCAATGGTGCAGAGACAATCGTCGCACCATCCAGCTTGCTGTCATTCTGGTAGTGAGCAAGATAATTCGTCAGCATGTTGCCCCCTAACGAAATGCCCACAGCAGCCTTTTTGGCATTTGGGTAACGATGATCCAAAAGCTCGATGAACTGCCTAGCGTCACCAATTTCACCAGAGTGATAGGCACGAGCTAGCCGGTTCGGGTTGGGACCGCAGCCGCGAAAGTGCATCATAACAGAGAGCCAGCCTTGCTGAGCAAAAGCGTGCATCAAGCCATTGGCATAAGGGCTATTGAAACAACCTTCTAGCCCATGAAACAGAACAAAAACAGGTTTGCTTTTTGCGCTTGATGAATGAGGGTCTTCACTCCATGCAAGCTCAACAAAGTCACCATCTGGCGTGTCCAACGTCTCCCAAATTGGTTCAAACAGAGGCTTTCTTCTTACGAAGCGAGGAATCAAGGTTTGTATGTGTGGGTTACCAAGTCCTTTGGCGGCAATAAATTTAGCGGTACTCATAAGGTGAATTCATCGACTGTGTTGGATAATAACAGGGCTTTTAATTTGTCTACGCCGATTTGAAGTTGTTCGATCGTTTGTGGTGAGCTTAACGACAAACGCACTGCTGGTGCTACCGATCCACCGGGTGGGGCAAATAATTCACCGGATTTAACGATAATACCCATGTCTTGGGCTTTGCTTACGAACTCACTAAGGCGCCAGTTTTCTGGGAGGGTTAACCAAATATGAAACCCACCTGTTTGATAGCCTAGCTCAAAACCATCGAGGGCACGTGTCGCAATATCAATACGCGCTTTCATCTCTCTGTGTATGAGCGTTAAGTTACGTTCTGCGTCACCAGAGGTGAGCATTTCACAGGTTAGTGCAGTGAGTAGAGGGCTAATCATCCAGCTATGAGTTTGTAGCGTCACCAATAGCTTTTGATACAGTTTTTCTGGTGCATGGATATAGCCCACCCTTAACCCGGGAGCGAGACATTTTGAGAAAGCGCCAATATGAACCACTCGTTCTGGGGCGTAATTCACCATAGGGGCGGGTGGAGATTCGAGTAGCAATCCGTTGATTTCATCTTCAATGATGTAAACATTGTACTGCTCACACACACGAATAATATCGAGTCGACGATCTTCAGGCATGATTGCCGTGGTCGGGTTTTGTAGTGTCGGCGTGAGATAAATAAATCGTGGTGAATAGCGCTGACAACAGACTTCAAGCGATTCTGGAGTGACACCAAACTCATCCATCTCAACCCCTTTTAGGGTCAATTGGTTCTGGCGCGCTAGGCTAATGACGCCTGGATAAGTGTACTTTTCAACCAACACCGTATCACCTGCTCTGGTGAAAGTATCTAAAACCATTTGAATGGCATGTTGAGCCCCTGAGCTAAATAGTAACTTGTGGGCGTGCAGTTTGATGCCTTTGCTGTTTAACCACTTAGTGACAATTGAACGATGTGCATCCAGACCAGAAGGAGGCTGATAGATCATTAGTTGGTTCAAATGAGCCGGAGAGGTGGAGATCCTCTGCATCGCTTGCTTCAGCATGTCACTGCGATCCAGCTGCGGTGGAATGTTATAACCAAAATTGTATTCATTTGGATCGACACTGCTTTCTTCAAACGCCCAGCTGGGTTTATTGCTATCAGCCACATAAGTGCCGGCACCTACTCGAGCTTCAACTAAGCCACGACGCTCAATTTCAGAATAGGCGCGAGTAATGGTGCCAACCGTGACATGCAGCTGATCAGCAAGCCAACGATGGGTCGGCAACTTGCTGTTGCTTGCCAATTCTCCTGACTCAATTTGATGTGCGATCTGATCGGCGATCTGTTTGTAGATCGGTGTTGGATCCTGCTTGTATACCGTAATTGTTTCGATTGTCATGGTGACAATAAACCTTTTGCGTCTGTTTTGATCGTTTGTTAGGGTTATTTTGGTCGCTAATTAACAATAAAGCAACGTAATTTTTGTAATTGTATCGGTACAATTTTGGAGGAATCATATGGATTGGTCATTTTTCTTGTCTGTGGCACTTTTTGCCGTTGTCATGACTGGGACCCCAGGCCCAAATAATGTCATGCTGACAGCTTCAGGCGCGAACTTTGGCTACATGCGCTCGATACCTCATTTTTTCGGTATTGGATTTGGCTTGATTAGCCTCATCTTGCTCAATGGGGTGGGTTTAGGTGTGGTGTTTAAGACTTACCCAGTGGTGCAAGAAGTTTTGAAATGGCTTGGTAGTGCATACTTGTTGTATTTGGCTTGGCGCATTCTAACCGCTGGCATTAACAAAGGAGAGGGTGCTCAGCAGGCAAAGCCTATGACATGCTTGGAAGCCATGTTGTTTCAATATCTGAATCCTAAGGCGTGGGTTATGTCAGTTACGGCGGTCAGTTCATTTGCCATTACTGGTGAGTATTATTGGTGGTCCTTGATTGGCATTTCGGTGATTTTTCTAGTGGTTCAGCTACAAACTTCGTCTGTGTGGGTTGGTTTTGGCACCTTTATTCGTCGTTGGTTGTCGACTCCCACTGCGTGGCGACGCTTTAACTCTAGCATGGCGGCGCTGACGGCTTCTTGTGTGGTGTTTATCTGGTAGGGAGTTCGCTGATAGGCTTAGCAAAGATCAATCCCAGATGTTCGGCGCCAAGTTGTCGACAGTAGATCAATACTAGTGGCTCGTGATCGTGGGGGATCAGTGCAAGGCTATTGATGCAGTCAACGAGATCGGACTGCTGTTGTTTTTCCAGACTGAGCTCAAATTCTAGGGCTTCACGATAAAGGCTATCAACTACGTTATGTTTGAGTTGGCGACGGATATCGCGATATTGGTGCAGGAGCTGTTCGGTTCGCCCTAAGCAAGACTGGACTAGATGCCAGTCTTCAGATTGAAAGCGAACCGATTGTTCATCGAGCCATTTCAGCAACAGCAGCAGATTCACATTACCATGAAATTGATTTTGCAAATTTAAGCACGCTTCTTTCACTTCACGCACACCGTAATATTGCAGGCTAAACTGCCAAAGGTGTTCTAGGGTGAGTGTGGAAGATACGTGCTCTGTTGTCATTACTGATTAAATTCCTGTTCCATTTGCTCAAGAACTTCTTGCTGGACCATCCACTCCATTTCTACGTCTTCGAGCTCGGATTTGCTAGAAGCCTGTTTGGCAAGTACTTCATTGAGTTTAGCTTTATTTTCCGCATCATACAGAGAAGTATCGGACAATTGCTTTTCTGCCTCAGCGACAAGGGCGGATAACTTATCCATTTTTTCTTCAAGTTTTGTCAGTGTTTTGCGAATTGGTGCAGTTTGCTTTCTAAACTCAGCTTCTTTACGTTTCTGTTCTTTCTTCGCTGCTGCGCTATTGTTAGAGCTTTTCTCTGGCTCGTTCTCTTGGGCTTCTTTGCGCTCTAGTCGCTGCTGGTCGGTGAGCCACTTATAGTAGTCCACCAAATCACCATTAAATGGTGCCACTTGGCGATCGTGCACAAGATAAAGATCATCGGTGGTCGCGCGCAATAAATAGCGGTCGTGACTGACGATAACCATCGCACCTTCAAAGGTTTGCAGTGCCAAAGTTAGCGCTTGGCGCATATCAAGATCTAAGTGGTTGGTCGGTTCATCGAGTAGTAGTAAGTTTGGTTTTTGCCACACGATCAGAGCCAACACCAGACGTGCTTTTTCACCGCCAGAAAAAGGCGCGACTTTCTCCAGCGCTTTTTCGCCTTGGAAACCAAAACTACCTAAGTAGTCACGAAGCTGCTGCTCGGTATGTTGAGGCGCAATTTGCATCATGTGCTGTAAAGGTGTTTCTTCCGGATGAAGTGTCTCTAATTGATGCTGAGCAAAGTAACCGATTTTCACGCCTTGCGAGTAGTTGAGATCGCCACCCTTTGCGTTGAGCTCTCCAGAAAGCAGCTTAATCAGTGTCGATTTACCTGCGCCATTACGACCTAGCAGACCAATGCGGCTACCGGGAACGAGATTTAAACGAATCTTCTCTAATATGACGTTATCGTCGTAACCGGCCGAGACATCATCCATCATAATGATAGGGTTAGGAAGCGCGGCTGGCTCTCTAAATTCGAAACTGAATGGATTATCAAACTGAGCGGGAAGTACCTTCTCCATGCGTTCTAACGCTTTAATACGGCTTTGTGCTTGGCGAGCTTTAGACGCCTTATAACGGAAGCGGTCAATATAGCTTTGCATGTGAGCCATCTGCTTTTGTTGCTTCTGATACTGCGCTTGTTGCAAGATCAGTTTTTGCGCACGCTGATCTTCGAACGAAGAATAGTTCCCCGTGTACTCATTTAGCAGTTGGTTTTCGATATGAATAATGCGACCAACGATCGGATCCAAAAAGTCTCGGTCGTGCGAGATCAGAACCAAGGTACCCGGATAGTTTTGCAGCCAACGCTCTAGCCACATGACGGCGTCTAGATCTAAGTGGTTGGTTGGTTCGTCGAGTAGCAATAGATCAGAGCGGCATAGTAGAGCTTGTGCGAGGTTTAAACGCATGCGCCAACCACCTGAGAACTGCGTTAGGCTCCAACTCATTTGTGCTTGACTAAAGCCAAGGCCATCAAGCAGTTCAGCGGCACGTGCACGGATGCTGTAGCCACCAATCACTTCAATCTTACCGTGAAGCTCTGCCACTAGTGTGCCGTTGTCTTGTTTCTCGGCTTCAACCAGATCTTGTTCTAGTGCACGATATTCTCTATCACCATCAATGACATATTCGATAGCACTGCGGTCTAACGCAGGGGTTTCCTGTGCTACCCAAGCTAACTCCCAATGCGCAGGTTGGCTAAACGAGCCAGCGTCGATGGAAAGCTCATCTTTTAGCAGAGCAAAGAGCGTGGATTTACCACAGCCATTTTTACCTACTAAACCTACTTTATCACCTGGGTGAATGGTTGCAGAGGCTTGATCGAGGAGTGGTTTACCACCTCGAAGCAATTGAATATCAGAGAAGGTGATCATATGAATACAGCTAGCTTGTTATTGAGTTTTTGACCAACGAATACTAGGGGCAAAGTGTTTAAATGTCGATCATTATCCGATCCTACTCATCGCAAACTAACCTGCACCTTGGCGTAAGTTTGGGTTATGATGGAACAAACTGATAACAAAAATAGAATGATTTAAATAACAATCATATCTATCTACCCTTAAGCTTTAAGGGTATCGCTAGGTTTAAGGATAGACGTCTAGGAATGACTTCCATACTCGAAAGCACCAACACATCCCCCAAGGTTCTGGTCATCTATGCCCATCCAGAGCCGCAAAACTCGATTGCCAATCAGGTTATGCTCAAGAAGATTCAATCTCTTGATAATGTCACCCTAAGAGATCTGTACGCTCTGTATCCTGACTTCTTTATTGACGTTAAAGCTGAGCACCAGCTTTTGCTCGAGCATGATGTGATTGTGCTTCAGCATCCACTTTATATGTATTCCTGCCCCTCTTTATTAAAGGAGTGGATTGACCGTGTGCTGGGTAAAGGCTTTGCATTTGGTGATGATTGCGCATTGGAAGGTAAGTACTGGCGCAGCGTCATTACCACTGGTGGTAAAGAGTCTGCCTTTAGTCAATCGGGCTACAATAAGTACCCGTTAGAGCAGATTTTGCAGCCATTCGAGCTGACGGCTGCCTTATGTAAAATGCAGTGGATGGAGCCGCTGGTGCTCTATTGGTCACGACGTGTCGGTGATATGGAGCGATATCAACATGCGGAATTGTACCGCCAATGGTTAATGCATCCGTTTGATGAATCTTTGATGATGTCCACACTGCAAGGTGCGGAGGTGGAACATGGCGATGACTAACGATTTCTTGCAAAGCGGTGTTATTTTCCTCTCTGCTGCTGTGGTTGCGGTTCCCATTGCCCAGCGCCTTGGATTGGGCAGTGTTCTCGGCTATCTGTTGGCTGGTGTTGCCATTGGCCCATGGGGACTAGGGCTTATTAGCGATGTGGATGAAATACTTCATTTCTCCGAATTTGGTGTCGTACTGCTGCTGTTTTTAATTGGCTTGGAACTGAATCCTAAGAAGCTGTGGCAGATGCGAGTTCCCATCCTTGGTTTAGGTGGCGCACAGGTTGTCGTCACTACTTTGATTCTTTCTGCGATTGCTTCTTTATTTAATCTCTCTTGGCAAACCAGTTTAGCGATAGGAATGGGCCTCGCGCTTTCATCTACCGCGATAGCCCTTCGAGTTATTGAAGAACAAGGGCTAGGAGGCGGCGAGACCGGACAGTCCGGCTTTGCCGTTCTGCTGTTTCAAGATATTGCGGTTATTCCAATGTTGGCATTACTGCCATTATTAGCAGGCAACACAGCGGGCAACTGGGCAGACATTATTTGGATGTTAGCGGGTGTTTTAGGCTTGCTGGTGGGCGGCCACTTTCTGATTCGTCCTCTGTTTCGTTATGTCGTCATGAGCGGTGTGCGTGAGTTGTTTACCGTGGCCGCATTGCTGCTAGTGATTGGTATTGCTGCCTTTATGCAAAAGCTTGGGTTATCCATGGCTTTAGGTACGTTTTTAGCAGGGGTGTTACTGGCCGAAAGTGAGTACCGGCATGAGTTGGAAATCGCCATTGAGCCATTCAAAGGTCTGCTGCTAGGGTTATTCTTTATCGCGGTGGGTATGGCGGTAAACCTTGGATTACTGATTTCTGAACCACTCGCTGTGCTGTTTGCTGTGGTGTCTTTGGTCATTATCAAAGGGCTTATCTTGTACGTACTGGCCCGTTTGTTTGGTATCGGACCGAAATCGCGCAGTAAAATGGCGGCGATTTTAAGCCAAGGCGGTGAGTTTGCCTTTGTCATCTTTACGGCGGCGAGTGCGCAAGGGCTATTGCCTGCCGAAGAGTCTGCCTTTCTGCTAGTTGTGGTGAGTTTGTCCATGGTAACCACACCATTGCTGCTTATGGGACAGAAAAAATGGTTTGAGAAATCACTCAATCATGTAGAAGAAACCACCATTAAAACCGATGTTGAGGATCGACAGCCTAGAGTGATCATTGCTGGCTTCGGACGATTTGGACAAATTGTCGGTCGTTTGATGTACGCCAATAAGGTCAAAGTTACCGTATTAGAAAGTGATGCGAGCCAAATTCACCTGTTAAGAAAATACGGTTATAAGGTGTTTTATGGTGATGCGACTCAGGTGGATTTGTTAAGAGCGGCGGGCGCCGATAAAGCCGAGGCTATCATTATCTGTACCGATTCTCCTGAGGAGATCATGGAAGTGGTGGACCTTTGTCATAACCATTTTCCTAAGCTTAGAGTCTTAGCGAGGGCTCGAAGTCGAGTAGAGGCCTATCAGCTTATGAATCATGGCGTGCAATGTTATTCGCGAGAGACATTTTTGGGCGCCCTAGATTTAGGTCGACAGGCATTAGTGGAGCTAGGATTTCATCCTTATGAGGCAAAGCGCGCAGAAGCGCACTTTAGAAAGCTGGATAATGCCATGCTTAAAGAGTTGTTGCCTCAACACAGTGAAGATAAAGAATTGGCACAAAGATCGAAAGAAGCTCGTAAAGAACTCGAAGAAATCTTTGGCCGTGAAATGGAAAATGATCGCCAATCGCGTAATTTCTGGGATTAACGTTGAAGTTAAAGCTATTGCGGTTGAAGGTCGGAATTAGGAAGTAACATGAGCAGTACCAAGAAACGTTTTATTGCGGGGGCAAGCTGCCCTAAGTGTAGCCAGCAAGACAGTTTGCGCTGGTGGATAGACAACAATGTTGAGTGGGTGGAGTGTGTAGAGTGTGAGTTCAAGGAACAACGCACGCCAAAAGCTGTAGAGAAAACTGAACGCAGTGATGAGGAATTAATCGGAATTTTTAAGCCTGAATGATTGAGTTTCTTATTTCTGACCCCATAATATGCGAACACGCCGCTTAAAGGCGGATTAATTTTTGATGAGATGATCATTTGAGTCGGTTTGCTGTTCGCAAAAAGGCTTTGCTTTAATGATCTCTCAAGGCCAATCCTTTGGAGCTCACATGAAAGTTACTCAGAACGCAGTAGTTAGCCTAGCGTACCAAGTAAAAACAGAAGACGGTGTTGTCGTTGATCAATCAACAGTAGAAGCACCTCTAGATTACCTACACGGTCACAACAACCTAATCGTTGGTCTAGAAAAGGAACTTGAAGGCAAAGAAGCGGGTGATAAATTCACAGCTACTGTTTCTCCAGAGGATGCTTACGGTGAACACAATGATGCATTAGTACAACGTGTACCAGCGAATGTATTCCAAGGCGTTGACACTATCGAAGTCGGCATGCGTTTTCTAGCGGATACAGACCAAGGTCCAATCCCTGTTGAAGTAACCGAAGTAGACGGTGACGAAGTTGTGGTTGACGGTAACCACATGCTTGCAGGCCAAACACTAACGTTTGATGTTGAAGTGGTTGCGATTCGCGAAGCTAAGGCAGAAGAAATTGAACATGGTCATATTCACCAAGGTGGCGGCTGTTGTGGCGGCGAAGGTCACGGTGAAGAAGGTGGCTGTTGCGGTGGTGACGACCACGGTGAGAAAAAAGAAGACGGTTGCTGCGGTGGCGGTGGTTGTGGTTCTCACTAATCGTTGAGTTTTGAAAGGCCTCCCTATGGGAGGTCTTTTTGGTTTTAAACAGTAGGGAAGTAGGAACGAACGGTATGACTAAGCCTTTTGCAATTGCGATTCATGGTGGCGCTGGAACCATATTGCGTGAACAGATGACCGAGACGTTGAAGCAAGAGATATTGGCAGCACTGACTCAATCAGTTCAGGCGGGCGCTGCGATATTGGAAGCGGGTGGTGACGCTCTAGATGCAACAGTAGCAGCGGTTAAAGTGATGGAAGACTCGCCACATTTTAATGCGGGAAAAGGCTCGGTATTAACTCATGATGAAATGGTTGAGATGGATGCCTCTGTGATGCATGGCGCGGCTATGGATGCAGGCGCGGTCGCTGGCGTTCGTCATATTCGTAACCCGATTGAGCTGGCGCGAGATGTGATGCGCGATAGCGATCATGTGTTATTAATCGGAGAAGGCGCGGAGAAGTTTGCGTTTGAACATCAACACGAATATACCGAGCAAGATTACTTCTTTACTGAGCGTCGCTACGAACAATTACTTTCGATGAAAGAGAAAGGATTGTTTGCCCTGTCTGAATCGAAATATCCAGATGACAAAAAGTACGGCACGGTAGGGGCGGTGGCACTGGACCGCCATGGAAACTTGGCTGCTGCGACAAGTACTGGTGGTGTAACCAATAAAAAGTACGGCCGTGTTGGCGATACTGCGATTATCGGCGCAGGTACCTTCGCTGAAAACGGCAATGTTGCGGTTTCAACTACCGGAATGGGTGAGTACTTTATCCGTAAAACCGTTGCAGGTGATGTCGCGGCGCGAATGCGCTATCTAAAAGAAGACGTTCATACGGCGTGTGAAGCGGTAATTCAAGGTGAACTGAAAACCATGGGTGGCGAGGGTGGCTTAATTGCAGTGGATGCTCAAGGTGATGTTCATTTTGGTATGAATAGCTCAGGCATGTACCGCGCCTCGGTAGATTGCCATGGTGAATTAACTGTAAAGATCTATGCTGATGAATAACAAGGCTTTTTGGATGGCTAAGCATTGAGGAGTATTGCTTAGCCTCTTAAACCTCTAAAATTGCTTGCTTATTTTCCGTCCTTTCTGTAACATTCGCGGTCCTTAATTCTCGGTCTTTTTTATTCGTTCCTTGCTTCCTCTGGACGACCGAGCCAAACGTGGAAGCTAATAATCCGTAAGGAGCAACCAATGCGTCATTACGAAATCGTATTCATGGTGCACCCTGATCAAAGCGAGCAAGTTGCTGGCATGATCGAGCGTTACACTGGTTCTATCACTGAAGCTAACGGTACTGTTCACCGTCTAGAAGACTGGGGTCGTCGTCAACTGGCTTACCCAATCAACAAGCTTCACAAAGCTCACTACGTTCTAATGAACGTTGAAGCTCCACAAGAAGCTATTGATGAGCTAGAGACTGCTTTCCGTTTCAACGATGCAGTTCTACGTAACATGATTATGCGTACTAAAGCAGCAATCACTGAGCCTTCTATCATGCTTAAGCAGAAAGAAGAGCGTGCTCCACGTCGCGAAGAGCGTACTGAAGCTAAGCCAGAAGCAGCTGCAGAGTAATTCGTTACTCATTTAGTACTTGGTA
The DNA here is from genome assembly GCF_027586995.1 of Vibrio sp. La 4.2.2. Classification (NCBI taxonomy): domain Bacteria; kingdom Pseudomonadati; phylum Pseudomonadota; class Gammaproteobacteria; order Vibrionales; family Vibrionaceae; genus Vibrio; species Vibrio sp. La 4.2.2. The sequence goes on along the minus strand of NZ_JAPPTJ010000010.1, from coordinate 11,501 downwards.
ATTGATTCAATTGCCGACAACAAGACTTTAATTTAGATCAGGAGATAGCCCATGGCTCGTTTCTTCCGTCGTCGTAAATTCTGCCGTTTCACTGCAGAAGGCGTACAAGAGATTGATTACAAAGACGTAGCAACTCTTAAAAACTACATCACTGAAGCTGGTAAAATCGTACCTAGCCGTATCACTGGTACAAGCGCTAAATATCAGCGTCAGCTAGCGCGCGCTATCAAGCGTTCACGCTACCTAGCTCTACTGCCATACACTGATAAGCATCAGTAATCGGCACCGTTTATTTAGATAGAGGATTAAACAATGCAAGTTATTCTACTTGATAAAATCGGTAACCTAGGTGGTCTTGGCGATACAGTTAACGTTAAATCTGGTTACGCACGTAACTTCCTTATCCCACAAGGTAAGGCAGTAATGGCTACTAAAGGTAACGTTGAAATGTTCGAAGCTCGTCGCGCTGAACTAGAAGCTAAAGTTGCTGAGCAACTAACTGCTGCTGAAGCTCGTGCTGAGAAAGTTAACGCTCTAGAAGCTGTTGTTATCGCTTCTAAAGCTGGTGACGAAGGCAAACTATTCGGTTCTATCGGTACTCGCGACATCGCTGATGCAATCACTGCAGCTGGCGTTGAAGTAGTTAAGAGCGAAGTTCGCCTACCTGAAGGTGCTCTACGCACAACTGGTGAGTTCGAAATCAGCATCCAACTTCACTCTGAAGTTTTCGCTGCTATCAACCTACAAGTTGTTGCTGCTGAGTAATCTCAGTCAGAAGAACAATGAAAAACACCAGCTTCGGCTGGTGTTTTTTTTTTACAATTTTTATAAGGTTAGAAGCTGAACAGCAGGTTGACGGTGAAAATAGAGTCGCGCTTGCTTAGAGTAGGGCTAGGGACTTTACTGTGGTATTGGCTGTCATAAGATAGCTTTAACGCGATGGTTTCAGTAATGGCGTTGGTGACATTTAATTCTGTATCAAAACGGGTGTTACTTTTACCAGATGTAGCGGTTAGCTTGGTACCGACGGTGAGAGTATCCAAAGGCTTCCAAATCAAATTGATGTTGCCTCGAATAATAGCTTCTTTAACCACGTTCTTAAAAATAATGTCTTTATCGTCTATCTCATCAAGATTAGGTTCTTGATAACGAAAACCCGGACCGACTTCGACTTCAAACAGGAAATTGTCTCGATTGGCGAGCTGATAACCTAAACCACCTGAAACGGTATGATCTTCATAATATGAGCTATAAAGTGAAGAGAAGCCGTTATAGTTTCCGTACAAATACGCTTTAGGGCCTAACTTGTAGTCAGTTTGCAATAAATAGTTCTGCTGATTTTTATCTTCATCACCGTCTTTATAGAGTTGGTAATATTTCCATTCCCCACTGGTACGATGGCGTCCCTCGGTATATTCCGCAGCAACACGCGCATTAAGTGATTGAGAGTCGGTATTGCCTGAGTGTGCTTGATAGCCAAATTCCACTTCGGATTGAAGTGGTGAGGGCGGCGAGTCTTCCGTGTCGCTTGGCGGGAGAAATTCTTCAGCATAGATCGCAGGCGAAGCAAGCAATACTAGACCAAAAAGTACCTTCTTTGACACAAAAACCTCTCGGAGCGGATACGGGGTTCGGGATTATATGTGTGGCATATTCGACCATCGTCAGCAATAGGTCAAATTTTGAAGGAGTAATCCTCGTTTTAGTCGCGTTTTCTTTGCTTTAGCCCACACTTAGTTGAGTATATAATGTCTGGTCATAATGTGTTATCGAGTAGAGTCATGGCGGATATCCGAAATCAAAAAGTAAAAGATGCTCAAGTGGAATCAGTGAAGGTCCCTCCTCATTCATTGGAAGCGGAGCAGTCTGTACTGGGTGGTCTGTTGTTAGACAATCAACGATGGGATACCGTTGCCGAGAAGGTGATCAGCAGTGATTTCTATAGTCGTCCTCACCGTCTAATCTTTGAAGGCATTCAAGCTCTGTTAGAAGAGAGCAAGCCGCTTGACTTGATTACCTTATCTGAATTCCTTGAACTGCGAGAGCAGTTGGACGATGTTGGTGGGTTTGCCTACCTTGCCGATCTAGCGAAAAACACCCCAAGTGCAGCAAACATCAATGCTTATGCGGATATTGTTGCTGAGCGTGCTCTGGTACGAAATCTAATTGGTGTGGCTAACGAGATCGCTGATGCGGGTTATGACCCACAAGGTCGCTCCTCAGAAGATCTGCTTGATATGGCTGAGAGTAAGGTCTTTAAAATCGCGGAAGAAAGAACCAGCGAGAATGAAGGCCCTCAAAATGTCGATAACATACTTGAAAAAACACTAGAACGAATCGAAATCCTGTATAAAACGCCACAAGATGGTGTAACAGGGGTGACTACGGGCTTTAATGACTTAAATAAGAAAACGGCTGGCCTTCAAGGTTCGGATCTTATCATTGTCGCAGCACGTCCATCGATGGGTAAGACGACATTTGCGATGAACTTATGTGAAAATGCGGCGATGTCGGATGATAAGCCAGTACTTATCTTCTCCTTGGAGATGCCTGCCGAACAGATCATGATGCGTATGTTGGCGTCGCTGTCTCGTGTTGACCAAACTAAGATCCGTACTGGTCAATTAGATGATGAGGATTGGGCGAAGATTTCAACGACCATGGGCATGCTCATGGAGAAAAAGAATATGTACATTGATGACAGTTCTGGTTTGACCCCAACCGAGGTGCGTTCTCGTGCTCGACGCATTGCTCGGGAACACGGTGGCCTTAGCCTTATCATGGTGGACTACCTTCAGTTGATGCGCGTACCGTCACTCTCTGATAACCGTACCCTTGAGATCGCTGAGATTTCACGCTCACTTAAAGCATTGGCGAAGGAGTTGAATGTTCCTGTTGTTGCTTTGTCGCAGCTTAACCGTTCCTTGGAGCAGCGTGCCGATAAACGTCCAGTTAACTCAGACCTTCGTGAATCGGGCTCTATTGAGCAGGATGCCGACTTAATTATGTTCATTTATCGTGATGAGGTTTATCACCCTGACAGTGCATTAAAAGGGATTGCAGAAATCATTATCGGTAAGCAGCGTAACGGTCCTATCGGTTCGGTTCGCTTAACCTTCCAAGGTCAATATTCTCGCTTTGATAACTACGCAGGTCCTGCGTTTGACGAAGAGTAGTAGGGCAGACGTATGAGTTATATGAAAGCAGCGACAGCGCACATTAATTTGGATGCGCTGGCGCACAATCTAGCATGCATTAAACAGAAAGCGCCGAATAGCAAAGTCATGGCGGTAGTCAAAGCTAATGGTTATGGTCATGGTTTGAGACACATTGCTAAAAATGCCACGGGTGCGGATGCATTTGGTGTAGCTCGCATCGAAGAGGCGCTGCAGCTAAGAGCAAGCGGTGTGGTGAAACCCATATTACTGCTTGAGGGTTTCTACTCACCCAATGATCTCCCTGTGTTGGTGACCAATAATATTCAAACGGTGGTGCATTGTTATGAACAGCTCGATGCACTAGAGCAGGCAGAGCTAGAAACTCCGGTCGTTGTTTGGCTTAAAGTGGATAGCGGCATGCACCGTCTAGGCGTTCGAGAAGAACAATACCAAGAGTTCGTCGAGCGTTTACATCGCTGTGATAACGTGGCTAAGCCGCTACGTTATATGAGCCATTTCGGTTGTGCCGATGAGCTTGATAACACCATGACTCAACAGCAAATCGAACTATTTCTGTCACTAACAGAAGGCTGTAATGGGGAGCGTTCTATGGCTGCCTCTGCTGGCCTACTTGAGTGGCAGCAAAGTCGCTTAGATTGGGTGCGTCCAGGTATCATTATGTATGGAGTGTCTCCTTTTGGAGATAAGACCGCAGCCGATATGGGCTTTAAGCCAGTTATGACTTTAAAGTCTCACTTGATTGCTGTGCGCGATGTAAAGAAAGGCGAAAGTGTGGGTTATGGGGCGACTTGGACTAGTCAAAGGGACACCAAAGTAGGGGTGATTGCGATTGGTTATGGTGATGGCTATCCTCGAACAGCACCCAATGGTACACCAGTACTAGTTAATGGTCGTAAAGTCCCAATAGCCGGTCGAGTATCGATGGATATGCTTACTGTTGACTTGGGTCCTGATGCCCTAGATCAAGTGGGCGATGAAGCCATCTTATGGGGGGAAGCGCTCCCATCTGAAGAAGTCGCCGAGCACATTGGTACTATTGCTTATGAGCTGGTGACTAAGCTCACTTCCCGCGTTGAAATGAGCTATAGCAGTACGAAGTGACGTCGGTCTCTATTTGATACCGAACTTCAATACCAGACCCAAGTATTGTCATTCCTGCGCAGGCAGGGATCTACTTACTGCGCCTTTCAAACCAACCTTTGTCTGCCTCGTCACAACAGGCAGGCAAGGTGTAAACCATCAAAGGCATCGCAAGGGTTTTTACCTCAAATCTGCCCTTGCAACGTTGCAATAATTCGTCGCTCCCCACCAAAGTCTCGATGTTCACCTAAGTAAATGCCCTGCCATGTCCCCAAAGCTAACTGTCCTTGGCTAATTGGAATGGTCACGCTCGCTCCAAGAAGAGAGCTCTTAATATGAGCAGGCATGTCGTCGCTGCCTTCGTACGTATGTTTGTAATAAGGTGCATTCTCTGGGACATAGCGATTGAAGTGACTTTCCATATCACTACGTACCGTCGGATCCGCGTTTTCATTCAACGTTAAACTAGCCGAAGTATGTTGAATAAAGAGATGTAGTAAACCTACAGAGTAGTCTTTTAACTGTGGCAGTTGTTGTTCAATTTCATCAGTAATCAGATGAAAACCGCGCGCCTTAGCGCTGAGGTACAATGTCTTTTGTTGCCACATAATCACTCCTATGTATTATAGTGCTGCTTAATGGTAGGGTGTTTACCTATTTTGTTTATATTGTGAACCGTTACGTGACCTAACTCAAGGTGAGTGCAATGGCTCTGGTTCATAATTACGCCTGAAAAATTATTACGAAAACAAAGTCTACACTTTGTAAACCACAGACAAGTTTGTAACGTCTAGTGAACCTAAAAAGGCACTGGGCTGTATTTAGAATATACTGTTTATTATTCGCTAAACTGGGGGTTCCTTTTCCTTGGGGGGATTGGGAATAAAACCGACTAAAAATTGGGATAGAGACCATGTTGAAAAACATCAATCCAACGCAAACTGAAGCTTGGAAAGCACTGACTGCGCATTTCGAATCTGCGCAAGATATGGACTTAGCAGAGTTATTTGCACAAGACGCTGACCGTTTTGGCAAATTCTCTACGCGCTTCGGCTCTGACATTCTTGTTGATTACTCTAAGAACCTAATCAACGATGAAACAATGAAGAACCTATTTGCTCTAGCGAACGAGACTGAGCTTAAAGGCGCAATCAAAGCCATGTTTGCTGGTGACACAATCAACCAAACAGAAGGTCGTTCTGTTCTTCACGTTGCACTACGTAACCGCAGCAACACGCCAATCATGGTTAACGGCGAAGACGTTATGCCAGCGGTAAACGCAGTATTAGAGAAGATGAAAGGTTTCTCTGAGCGCATTATTTCTGGTGATTGGAAAGGTTACACAGGTAAAGCGATCACTGACGTAGTAAACATCGGTATCGGTGGTTCTGACCTTGGTCCTTACATGGTGACTGAAGCGCTAGCGCCTTACACGAACCATCTGAACATGCACTTTGTGTCAAACGTAGATGGTACACATATCGCTGAAACTCTTAAGAAAGTAAATCCAGAAACAACGCTATTCTTGGTTGCTTCTAAGACATTTACTACTCAAGAAACGATGACTAACGCGCACTCTGCTCGCGATTGGTTCCTAGCTTCGGCTCAAGATGACGCTCACGTGGCTAAGCACTTTGCGGCGCTATCGACTAACGCAACTGCCGTTTCTGAGTTTGGTATCGATACTGACAACATGTTCGAATTCTGGGATTGGGTCGGCGGTCGTTACTCACTTTGGTCTGCAATCGGTCTATCTATCGTTCTAGCTGTAGGCTTCGACAATTTCGTTGAGCTTCTTGCTGGTGCTCATGAGATGGATAAGCACTTTGCTGAAACTGATCTAGAAAGCAACATTCCAGTACTACTTGCACTTATCGGTATTTGGTACAACAACTTCCACGGTGCTGAATCTGAAGCGATTCTGCCTTACGACCAATACATGCACCGTTTTGCTGCATACTTCCAGCAAGGCAACATGGAGTCTAACGGTAAGTTCACTGACCGCAATGGTGAAGCCGTTGATTACCAAACTGGTCCTATTATTTGGGGTGAGCCAGGCACAAATGGCCAACACGCGTTCTATCAGCTAATTCACCAAGGTACTAAGCTGATCCCATGTGATTTCATCGCGCCTGCTATCTCTCACAACCAAGTGAGTGATCATCACCAGAAACTAATGTCTAACTTCTTTGCTCAAACTGAAGCACTTGCATTCGGTAAGTCTAAAGAGACGGTTGAAGCTGAGTTTGCAAAAGCAGGTAAGACAGCGGAAGAAGTCAAAGATCTTGTACCATTTAAGATTTTTGAAGGTAACCGTCCAACGAACTCAATCCTAGTGAAGCAGATCACACCTCGTACTCTAGGTAACCTAATCGCGATGTACGAGCACAAGATCTTCACTCAAGGTATTATTTGGAACATCTTCAGCTTTGACCAATGGGGTGTAGAACTTGGTAAGCAACTGGCTAACCAAATCCTACCTGAACTAGCTGACGACAGTGAAGTCACTTCTCACGACAGCTCGACTAATGGTCTAATCAACGCGTTTAAAGCATACAAAGCTTAACTTTTGTCTGCTTAGCCGTTTGTAATAAAAAAGGTGCCTTTCGGCACCTTTTTTATATTCGTCGCTATTTATTTTGCTTTAGGTAAGACAACTACCTTGGTCTTCGCCCAAATATCATGAAACCCTCGCTTTTGAGGGTCGATAGGGACTGACAAGTTTGCCAAACCAAACGCGGATGTAGCGATACGGATTAGCGCTTGAGTCACGGTAATACGTCCACCATCTAAGTTTTGAAGCTCAATCTTCCAAGCTCGCATTCCCAATGTTTGTCCGGCGCGAGTCCAGAAGAACACAAGGAAGTAAATCCACGCGAACGCTAGGTAAGCGGTGTAAACAGGACTCCAAAAGGGATGGCTGCCGAGAAAGTCACTGGCATCGGCATACGGTGCATAGCTCATTAGCCCTGCCGCGACCAACGCTTCCATGATTGCCACAACAACGCCACCGGCCATCATCACAACCGCAAGTATAATTAAGCTGTCATAAAACAGCGCCCCAAGTCGTCTGAAAAAGCCCGCTGGTGGAAGAGATTGAGTTTCCATTGAATACATCATTTAATAACCAAAACTGGCCACAGGATAGCGATTCTATCGACGTGAAGAAAGCCTCTTTGCCCGAATAGCATCACATTGTGGCGAAAATATCAGCAAACAATAGAATATTCAGCGTTTTGTTGTTGCACGCAACGAGAGCTTACGTATAATGCCAAACATCAAAGGACATCAGTCCAAGATGCCGGTGTGGTGAAATTGGTATACACGACGGATTCAAAATCCGTTGCCTTCGGGCGTGGCGGTTCAAGTCCGCCCACCGGTACCATATTAGAAAGGTCGCTTATTTAAGCGGCCTTTCGTCGTTTTGCGAGATGTAAACCTTGTGATACGTCCAACACGTTGCGGCAAGATGACTCATATCCAGCAGCCTATTCTTTTCGAACTCTTACCAACTATTGACGATAGATCTCGTTTATAAGCGTTGATACTGTTCCAATCTCAAAGGTCACTTTTTCTCTGTTTGTTTATGAACAGTCGAAGCGCTAGAATCTAGGTAACAGATAGGAGAATTACTGTGAGTGCAAAATTTACCCATATTGCTTGGCAACAAACTGACATCACAGCTAGTGAGAAGTTAGTACTATTAAAGTTAGCGGATATTTCTGGCAATGATGGGAATGTGGCTTTTGCACTGTCAGATGTTGCTAAAGAGTGCTTACTTGGAGAGTTTGGACTAGCAGATGTGCTCACTGCGCTTGCGAATAAAGGGTTGTTGACCAAAGGTCAGGTTGAATCTACCCCCCAAGGGCAAAGGCACCACTTTACTTTAGCGAGTTCTGAACCAAATCGATTGCCAGTGATTGAAACCTCAAGTGCCGCTCCAGTTGTCCGTCAGCCATCTCGCGTTACGACGATGCAAGAATCGAGTGCTCCAGGTTGGGCGGTACCCTCCTTTGATCTCTATAAAGTACCGCCGAATAGCAGAGACAGCGTATGGCAAAACTTTGTACGTGAACATGGGACGAACACCACGAACATCACTCGTTTGGCGCGTCAGCTAGAAGATTGGCTAGAATACTCGAAACGCTCGGGAAGTTTACAAGCGGTGATTGGCGAGCAGCAACCCAATTATCGTAAGGATAAAAGTAGTGGGTTTTCTTCTAGTAAGAAAGAGTCGCAGCCTGCCACCAACAGCCAATATTTATCAACTCATGATCTCAATGAGTTTGAAATACCAGACTGGGCGTCGCAGACGATCGCTTTTTCTCGACTTGAGATTGATCCTAACTTGTTCTGGGAAAAGTTTGTGGTTTACTACAAAACCCGAGCAAATGAGTACACCAATGTCACTCAAATGCTTAATAAACTTCGATTGTGGATTGTTAACGAGAAACAAGCGGAAGATCGACGTAAGCAAGCAGAAGAAAGACGTCGCCAATCTTACCAAACGTCAAATAAGTCTGGTGATGTGAGTCCTTCAGAAGAGTTTCGTGAGTACTTACGAGGACAAGGTAAGAATCCGAATTTTTAAGACTCGCAACGTGCGCACTTTACATAGGTAATAGACATGAGTAACAGCAATAAGCCAAAAAACGTTGATTTTGGCACAATGGAAAAGAAACTCAGAGAAATGGGGGTCAATGGTAGCCTTGAGCATTTAAAGGCTTCTAATGCTGTTACTCCAAAAGTTGATAAGGGTCGCCGTGAGCCGCAGTCGACTCAAGTCTCAACGACAACTTCGCCATCGTCTCAGGCTTTAAGCATCAACGAGGTCGAACAAGAACGTCAACCTAGTGACTGGTGTAACTATATATTCGGTACATTACTGAGTATTTATGAGTCGACGTGGATTAAGTCTTACGGGCGACGCCCAACAGGACGTTTTCTCGATTTTGCAGATAGCTTAACGGAAGCGGAGTTAATGCGTGTCATGCAGCATTGCCGAGAGAGACTTCAAGCTGGCGAAAAATGGCCACCTATTATGGGTGAATTGACATTGCTCAAGACTCAGCTTACAGAATCAGAGTCTTTGGAAGCTTTGAATCGTGTTGTTAATAAAGAGCCCAATAATCAACTGGAAAAGTGGATTATGCAAAACAAAGGCTATGAGCTTCGTCGATTGCCACAATCTCTGATTGTCCGTCGCTTTAAAGAGTTTTATCGTGAGGCGATGAGCTTGCAAGAGAAGGGCAAGTTAGTGACAGAAGTGCCAAAAGGCCTTGCTCAGCACTCTGTGAAAAACCTCGTTGATCTCAAGCGAGAAGAGTTTGAGCAGCAACATGGTAAATCGCTAGATCCTAGAATTGCGGCTATTCTTAGTAATCGCGAAAAAGAGCAAGAGTAGCGTCCCTCAATAGAAAAGGCGCTAGTTTACAAATTTATTATTTGGTCACACTTTAATAATAATTAGATGAATTAGCGCACGAAGTTCTTTAAACTCGCTGAGTGTTTTACAGTCAGTTGCAGTTGGATTGTGGCAAGTATCAAGATTTCAGTGGACCGAATTCAGCCTGGGCTTCATGTCCGGCTTCCCCTCAAATGGAATGACCACCCGTTTCTATTTAATGTTTTTAAGATTAAATCAGAAGAGCAGGTACACATTATTAAGCAGTTAGGGGTGAAGTACGTCCACGTTAACCCTGATTTAAGTGATGTTTTACCGCTCCCTATTCAACAAGCCTCTCAAGAACCTAATGCTTATGTTCAAGCAAGCTCGGATCTACTCTGGGAAGAAAAGCAAAGGCGTATAGAACAACTAAGCGCTTATCGAAGAAGAGTTTCTCGTTGCGAAAAAGAGTTTGATCGCTCTTTGGCTCGAATTAGAAATGTCATGGCCAAACTCAGAAGTCGGCCAGAACAAGCGACGAAAGAAGCACGTTTGTTAGTAGATGATATTGTCGATACTCTCTTATCTGAAGATGAAGTGACCTTGCATTTAATGGGCAGTAAAAGTGAATTTGAAGACATCTACTTTCACAGTTTAAATGTTTCGGTGCTGTCTATGATGATTGCTAAAGCAAGGGGATTAGAGGCCGAGGAGATCAAACTAGTAGCGCTTTCTGCACTGTTTCATGATATTGGTAAAGTGAAGATTCCACCGGCAATTTTGAGAAAAACTACGCCGCTCACGGAGCCAGAAGCTAACTACCTAAAACTTCACACCAAGTATGGTAGCAACATCGCTGGTATGATGGATACACTGCCTCAAGAAGTCATTACCGTCATCGAACAACATCACGAGTTGTTGGATGGCAGTGGCTATCCGTTGGGTCTCAAAGGCGATGAAATTGATGCGTTCGCACAAATAATCTCTGTTGCCAATGCGTTTGATAACCTATGTCATCACCAAATACCGAGTGAGAAAAAGATTCCTTTTACCGCCTTGTCTTATCTATATAAGCATACAAAGGCGTTGTATAACCAAGAAAACCTAAACATTCTTATTAAGTATATGGGGGTGTATCCTCCTGGTACGGTAGTCAAACTCTCTAATGAGATGGTCGGTCTCGTCGTTTCTATTAATAGTGGTAATTTACTGTGCCCGAATGTACTCATCTACGATCCTACCGTACCCAAACTGCAAGCTCCCATCGTTCCACTTGAAGAGAAGGAGCTGAAAGTGGAGTCAGTGATTCACCCTGATAGGCTGCCAGAAGAGATTCGGGAATACTTAAACCCACGAGCTCGAATTTCTTACTACTTTGAAGACAATAACGCTCTTTAGTTACTATAGAATTCGTATGTGTAACAGACATCTGAGGCTTTACCAAGATGCAATATGGGGTAAGTTAAAGGATTAATGAGTGAAAAACGTTCTGTTTTAGCCATTATTGGTCAATAAAGTTACAAATGACCTATTTTTAAAGATTTTCTTTAAAAAACGCTTGCCAATGTGATCCGGATCTCTATAATGCGTCCTCACTGACACGGCAGAGCCCACAAGGGTTCAAGGCAAGAGTCAGTAAGGCGTTCAGCTGACAAGATGGTCTTCTAGTTAAGTTTGAAAAAATCAAAAATAATTAGAAAAAAGTGTTTGACACTGAGAATCATCTCGCTAGAATAGCCGCCTCTTCAAACGGAAAGCGAAACGCAGAGTTCTGAAGAGAATGTTCTTTAACAATATAAACCTATCAATCTGTGTGGGCACTCGTTGATGATAATCAAATTAGATACTTCGGTATC